>NZ_JBIWAJ010000006.1:0-304299 GCF_044759975.1 Streptomyces sp. NPDC098789 | reverse complement strand
ACCCCCCCCCTCTCCCCCCCGGCGCGGCCCGGCGGGGGGGGCGCCCCGGCCGGGGCCGGGCTGGCGGCGCGGGGGGGGGGGCCGCCGGGCGGGGGCCCCCCCCCCCCCCCGGGGGGGGGGCCCCCCCCCCACCGCCGTATGCGTCCGTGGCTCGGCAGGCCGGGGTTTCAGGAGGCCGGGTCTAGGAGGCCGGGGTCAGGTACATCCCGGTCTGGTCGGCGCCGGCGGTGTTGCGGCAGCCGAAGGTGCCGCTCGCGGGCTGTGCGTAGATCAGCGAGAGGCAGCGTCCGACGGCCAGTTGCCCGAAGTAGTTCGGGTGCATGTCCTCCTGGATGGGCCCCTGGGTCTCGCTGCTGTCGATCCAGCGCGCCCATTCGCTCGTCTTCGCCGAAGCGGGCGCCGCCGTGGTCACCTGCTTGCTCGCCTTGGCGCAGACCTCGCGGCCCTGCATCATGTCCCGCAGGTCGAGGAACTGGGCGCCCTTGGAGGCGGCGACGGCCTTCAGGCGGTTCGCGATCTGCGGTACGAGCGCGTCGCGCGCCCAGTCGGAGTCCTTGTTCCAGAAGGGGCAGCCGCCGGTGTTCAGCCGGCTCCAGTCGCTCTGGGTGTAGCGGTTCTCGGCGCCGCGCGGGATCGGCGACGGGTAGGACTGCAGCACGATGCGGTACGAGGAGTCGGCGTACCCGGCGGTGCGCATCACCGCGCGGACCTCGTCGACGGACTTGCCGACCTTCGCCATGACGGTGTCCATCCGCCCGTTGACCACCTCCTGCTGGTCGTCGTAGCAGTAGGAGCCCCAGAGCACGAAGTCGTACGCGCACTCCTTGATGATGTCGGCGAAGCCGAGGTCGTTGCCGCCCACGGAAAGGGCGATGACCTTGACGTTGTTGGTCGCGGCCACCCCGGCGAGCTGATCGGCCTGAGGGGCCTCGCCCTTGAAGGGCACGCCGCCGTTGGAGGCGCGGAACACGTTGTCGGTGACCGCCCCCGAGCAGGCCAGGTTGACCGCCACGTCGGCGATCGGGCCCGCGCTGCGGACCTCGGCCGAGTCGGAACGGTCGCACCCGCCCGCGGTGGCGCCGTATACCTTCGCCGGGTCGTAGCTGCTGCCGCTGACCCAGGCGCGGTCGGTGCCGGTCCGACTGCCGCTGTTGGTGAGGCTGTTGCCCTTCCAGCGCCCGGCCTCGCCGGAGATGTAGCTGTCGCCCATGGAGACCACGGCGGTGGGCCCGGTCCCGGGGCTGGCGACGGAGGTACCGGCTCCACCGGCCAACAGCGCGCTGACGGCGAGCGGAAGGACGAGCGAGGCCCCGGCAAGTCGTCGCACACGACTGCCGGTCGGGAACTTGCTGACGGTGCGGAATCCGATCACTGCGGAACTCCTGCGGTCGGCCACGCCGAAGTCGGGAACAACTCCGGTGTATGGCTGTGTAAGTGGGGGTACCGCCGGCCGGTGGCAACCGGAAAGGTGACACGCCACACGTTGTTACCGCTAGGTAGCCGCATATTACGATGAGGTAACGCCCGACCGTATGTTCGGTCTTGCCTGGTCCGTCGACCGCACCGGCAAGGACGAAGACGCGAAGAAGGTCCGGCCCGGTACCTGGTGGTACCGGGCCGGACCTTCGTGGTCCACGATGGGTTCGGCTGCTGTGCGAGTTCAGCCGAGGCCGGTGGTGGGGGTGGGTCAGCCGGTGAGCTGGTCGTACGCGGGGAGGGTGAGGAAGTCCGCGTAGTCGGCGTCGAGGGAGACCTGGAGGAGCAGGTCGTGGGCCTGCTGCCACTTGCCGTTCGCGAAGTCCTCCTCGCCGACCTCGGCGCGGATCGCGGTGAGTTCGGCGGCCGCGACCTCGCGGGCCAGGTCCGCGGTGGCCAGGGTGCCGTTCTCGAAGACGACGCCCGCGTTGATCCACTGCCAGATCTGCGAGCGCGAGATCTCGGCGGTGGCGGCGTCCTCCATCAGGCCGAAGATGCCGACGGCGCCCAGGCCGCGCAGCCACGCCTCGATGTAGCGGATGCCGACCTGGACCGCGTTGCGCAGGCCCTCGTACGTCGGCTTCGCGTCCAGGGAGTCGATCGCGATCAGTTCGCCGGGCGCGACCGAGACGTCCTCGCGCAGCCGGTCCTTCTGGTTCGGCTTCTCGCCGAGCACCGCGTCGAAGGAGGCCATCGCGATCGGCACCAGGTCGGGGTGGGCGACCCAGGAGCCGTCGAAGCCGTCGCCCGCCTCGCGGTCCTTGTCGGCCTTGACCTTCTCGAAGGCGACCTTGTTGACCTCGGCGTCCTTGCGGGACGGGATGAAGGCGGCCATGCCGCCGATGGCGTGCGCGCCGCGCTTGTGGCAGGTGCGCACGAGCAGCTCGGTGTACGCCCGCATGAACGGGGCGGTCATCGTCACCGCGTTGCGGTCCGGCAGGACGAACTTGCCGCCGCCGTCACGGAAGTTCTTCACGATCGAGAAGAGGTAGTCCCAGCGGCCCGCGTTCAGGCCGGCCGCGTGGTCGCGCAGCTCGTAGAGGATCTCCTCCATCTCGTACGCGGCGGTGATCGTCTCGATGAGGACGGTCGCGCGGACCGTGCCCTGCGGGATGCCGACGTAGTCCTGCGCGAAGACGAAGATCTCGTTCCAGAGGCGTGCCTCCAGGTGGGACTCGGTCTTCGGAAGGTAGAAGAAGGGGCCCTTGCCGAGGTCGATCAGCCGCTTCGCGTTGTGGAAGAAGTAGAGGCCGAAGTCCACGAGGGCGCCGGGGACCGGGCGGCCGTCGAGCTGGAGGTGGCGCTCCTGGAGGTGCCAGCCGCGGGGGCGCATGACGACCGTCGCGAGCTGCTCCGCGGGCTTCAGGGCGTACGACTTGCCCGTGCGGGCGTCGGTGAAGTCGATCTTCCGCTCGTAGGCGTCGATCAGGTTGAGCTGGCCGGTGACGACGTTCTCCCAGGTGGGAGCCGAGGCGTCCTCGAAGTCCGCGAGCCAGACCTTGGCGCCCGAGTTCAGGGCGTTGATGGTCATCTTCCGGTCGGTGGGACCGGTGATCTCCACGCGGCGGTCGTTGAGCGCGGCCGGGGCCGGCGCGACCTTCCAGTCGCCCTCGCGGATCTCCGCGGTCTCCGGGAGGAAGTCGAGGCTGGAGGTGCGGGCGATCTCGGCGCGCCGGTCGGCGCGGCGGGCGAGCAGCTCGTCACGGCGGGGGGTGAACCGCCGGTGCAGCTCGGCCACGAAGGCGAGGGCCGCTTCGGTGAGGACCTCGTCCTGCCGGGGCAGGACCTCGGCGTCGACGATGGCCAGCGGGGACGGCGCTGGTGCGGACATAACTGTCACTCCTTCAGCGGCGGTGCCTGGCGGCCGCGGGGGAATGCTCGCGCATGCGGCACGCAGTGCCGCGGACTGGAGAGAGTTCCGTGAAACGGTCGCGGGCGCCGTCTGTGGTTCAGGGCGCTTCTGACCAGTGGATAGTAATTTCCTCATGGTGGAAGTTCAATGGTTTGTTGATGTCGAGATTCTCCGGGTCGACAGATTCCGATCTCCGGTGGCCCTCGGTGCCATGACGGTCACGCCCCGCTCAACCCAGACGTGCCAGGTCGGGGGGCGTGTCGATGTCGAAGGCCTCGGCCACGTCCGCGCATTCCACGAGAACCAGTTCGTCGGCGTGTCGCGACAGGTGCACCCGGGCGCCCTTGTCGCCCGTCGCCGTCGCCGCGATGTCCGCCCACCGGTCCGCCCCGAAGAGCACCGGGTGGCCGCGCTCGCCCGCGTACGCCGCCGCGACCAGGCTCGCGGGGGAGCGGTACGCCTCCCGGACCCGGGCCACCGCGACCGCGCCGATGCCCGGCTGGTCCACCAGGGAGACCAGGGCGGCGACCGCGTCCGTACCGGCCAGCGAGGCCAGCCCGACCCGCAGGGAGGAGCCCATGCCCTCGGCCCAGTCGGGATTGTCGACCACCACGCAGCCGCTCAGGTCGGCCCGCTCGCGGACCTCGTCCGCGGCGGCGCCCAGCACCACGTGCACGGGGGCGCAGCCCGCCTCGCGCAGCACCCGCACCGCGTTCTCGACCAGCGGTCGGCCGTGGTGGGGCAGCAGGGCCTTGGGGCGCCCGCCGAGCCGCCGCCCGCCGCCCGCCGCGAGCAGCAGACCCGCGATCACCGGGCGTGCGGTCACCGGGCCCGCGCTCACCTGGCCCGCGGGGTCGATGGGCGGGGAGCCGAGGGTCGAGGGGCGGGACGCGGCGCGGGACGGAGGGCCGGGGCGAGCCGGTGCGGCCGGGGTGGCGGAGGAGGGGGAGTCTGACATGCCTCCGATTCTCTCCCCGCGCCCCGGCGGGTCGACCGCAGGAGGGTGCGTACGGCGGCCAGCGCGGCCCGGAGCCGCAGCGGGGCCGCGATCCGGTCCTCGGCGGCCAGGAGCAGCGCGCGTTCGTCACGGTCGGTCAGCATTTTTCGGTACGTCCTTGCCAATCAGGGGCCAATACCGAGAGTCTGGACCTCGATTGGCCTGGCAGGCAGAGCCAATCAGGGGAGGTTGGCATGGCGAACGAGCGAGTGGTCCACACGGCGGACAGGGCCATCGGCAGCCGTCAGCTCGCCGCCCTGCTCCCCGCGGACGTCCGCGCCCGCCCCGGCTACCGGGGCCTCGCCGACGCCGTCCGCACCCTGATCCTCGACGGCCGGATCGCCCTGCACGTGCGCCTGCCCGCCGAACGCGACCTCGCCGAGGCCCTCGCCGCCAGCCGTGCCACCGTCTCCAGCGCCTACGACCTGCTGCGCGAGAGCGGGTACGTGCGCAGCCGCCGCGGCTCCGGCACCTGGACCGAACTGCCCGAGGGGCACGTCCCGGTCGGCGCGCACGCCCTCCTCGGCGGGGGCGGCTACAGTGCCGACGGCGACCCCGGCATCGACCTGGCCATCGCCGCGATGGGCGCACCGGACGGCAGCCTCGCGGACGCCCTGGCCTGGGCCGCGCCCCGGCTGCCCGCCCTCGCCCGCAGCCCCGGCTACCACCCCTTCGGCCTGCCCGACCTGCGCGCGGCCGTCGCGGACCGCTTCACCCGCCGGGGCCTTGCGACCCGACCCGAACAGATCCTGGTGACCTCGGGCGCCCAGCAGGCCTTCGCGCTGGTCACCAGCCTGTTGTGCCGGGCCGGGGACCGGGTGGTCACCGAGAACCCGACCTATGCCAACGCCCTCGACGCGCTGCGCCGCGCCGGTCTGCGCACGGCCTCGATCGCCGTCTCCGACGCCGGGTGGGACATGGAGATCGCCGAGTCCACCCTGCGCCAGACCGTGCCGCGCATGGCCTACGTCATCCCGGACTTCCAGAACCCCACCGGGGCGCTGATGCCCGAGGAACAGCGGCTGCGGCTGCTCACCGCCACCCGGCGCACCGGCACCTGGCTGGTCGTCGACGAGACCATCGCCGACATCGCCCTCGACGTGCCGGCGCCGCGGCCACTGGCCTCGCTCGCCCCGCGCGGCGGCGCCGACCACGTGATCACCATCGGCTCGCTCAGCAAGACGCACTGGGGCGGGCTCCGGGTCGGCTGGATCCGGGCCAGCGCCAAGCTGATCGCCGAGCTGACGGCCGTACGCGTCTGCGCCGACATGACCGGCTCCGTGCTCGACCAGCTCGTCGCGCTGCCCCTGCTGGAGGGACTCCACCGCTCGCTGCCCGAGCGGCTCGCGCAGCTGCGCGAACAGCGCGCCGCGCTGGTCGCCTCGCTCCAGCGGCACGCCCCGGAGTGGAGCTGGCAGCTGCCGCCCGGCGGGCTCTCGCTCTGGGTGGACCTCGGCGAACCGGTCAGCTCCGCCCTCGCCGAACGGGCCCGGGCCGGCGGGGTCCACATCGGCCGCGGCGCCCGTTTCGGCGTGGACCCGGGGACCTTCGAACACCGGCTGCGCATCCCGTACACGCTGCCCGCCGACCGGCTCGACGAGGCCGTGCGCCGCCTGGCCACGGCCCTGCACGACGGGGTACCGCTGGCCCCCGCGGTCGAGCGCCCGCACTGGGTGGCCTGAACGGCGGCCCGCAGCCCGCGGCCCGGGTCAGGGCGTGCGGATCAGCCGGCGGGCGCTCGCCGCCGCCACGGCCGAGGTGCGCGAATCCACGCCGAGCTTGGCGTAGATGTGCACCAGGTGGGACTTCACCGTCGCCTGGCTCAGGAACAGCTTCTTCGAGATCTGCTGGTTCGACAGCCCGTCGGCGACCAGCTGGAGCACCTCCAGCTCCCGCTTGGTCAGCGCCTCGGCCGGGGTCCGCATCCGGTCCATCAGGCGCAGCGCCACCGCGGGCGCCAGCGCCGACTGGCCCGCGGCGGCCGTCCGTACGGCCGAGGCCAGTTCCTCCGGCGGCGCGTCCTTGAGGAGGTAGCCGGAGGCGCCCGCCTCGACCGCGGCCAGGATGTCCGCATCGGTGTCGTACGTCGTCAGCACCAGCACCCGCGGGCCGCCCGGCCGGGCCGTGATCAGCGCCGTGGCCTGCGATCCGTGCATCCCGGCGCCGAACTGGAGGTCCATCAGCACCACGTCCACCGGCTCCGAAGCGGCCAGTTCCACGGCCCGTTCGGCGGTCGCGGCCTCCGCGACGACCGTGAAACCGGGCTCGGTGTCCAGGACCGCGCGGAGCCCGGCCCGCACCACCGGGTGGTCGTCGGCGAGCAGCAGCCGGATGGTCATCGGGGGGCCTCCACGGGAAGGGGCAGGGTGACGGCCACGGCGGTGCCCTGGCCCGGCGCGGACTCCACGGTGAAGGTGCCGCCCAGGGTCTCGGCGCGCGAACGCATCGCGGGGAGCCCGAAGCCGCCCCCGTCACCGCCCCCGGAGCGGCCGGCGGCGGGGTCGAAGCCCCGGCCGTCGTCGACGATGTCCAGGGTCACCGAGGCGTCCATGAAGGTGAGGGTGATCTCGGCGCGGCCGGCGCCCGCGTGCCGGACCACATTGGCCAGCGCGGACTGGGCGATGCGCAACAGGGCCACCTCGTACGGGGTCGGCAGCTCCGTCGGGCTCCCGCTCAGCGAGAACCGGGCCCGCACCCCCGGGGCGCCGACGCACAGCCGCTCCAGGGCCGCGGCGAGCGACCCGTGTTCCAGATCGGGCGGGCTCAGCGCCCGGACGAACCGCCGGGCCTCCGCCAGGTTGTCCTGCGCGGCCTCCCGGGCCCGGGCGATGTGCCCGAGCGCCGCCGCCCGGCCGCCCGCTTCCCCGCCCGCGTCCCGGCCCGCGTCCCCGCCGTCCCCGTCCGCGGCCGGCCCCGCCGGGGGCGGGCCGTCGCCGAGGGAGCGCTCCGCCGCGCGGAGCAGCAGCTGGATGGAGGACAGGCCCTGGGCGAGGGTGTCGTGGATCTCCCGGGCCAGGCGTTCGCGCTCGGCCAGGATGCCCGCGCCGCGCTCGGCCGCGGCCAGTTCGGCCCGGGTGGTGATCAGCTCCTCGATCAGCTCGCGGCGGCGCTCGCTCTCCCGGTACAGCGCCTGGTAGCCGAGTATGGTCGCCACCGCCACGGCGCCCCCGATCAGCGGCCCCAGGAACGCCCCGGGGGTCACCGTGCTGCTGTGGCCCAGGAAGCCCCCGATCGCCGCGCACGCGGTCAGCGCGACGGCCGTGACCCCCCAGCGCAGCCGCAGCAGGTGCAGTTCGAGGAAGTACAGCGGGAAGGCGATCCAGAGCCCGTCGGGGGAGACCACGAGCAGCCCCGCCCAGGCCGCGCCGAGCCCGGCGAGCCAGAGCGCCCCGGCGCCGGGCGAGCGGTGCACGACGGGCGCCCGTACCCCGGCGACGTAGACGACGGCCAGCAGCGCGCAGGCGGTGACCACCCACCCCGCGCCGGGCGCGGAATCGGTCACGGCGCGCCCGGCGGCCAGGGCCAGCAGCCCGAACAGCAGGGCGTGCAGGCACAGGCGCAGCACCCGCGAGACGGGGGTCAGCGCGCGGCCGGTGGCGGCGGGCGGGGCGCCGGCGGCGGGCCGCGCGGGCCCCGCGGGCCGCGAAGGCCGGAAACGGCGGGTGGTACGGGCGGATTCCATGGCCCGACCAGCGTAGGTCGCCGCCGCCCGGCCTCGGTCAACCAAAAGTTTGATGTCTCCTTCCGCCCTTCGATACGAGGATCGCTACCGGGGCGCGATGCCTTGTGTCCACGCGGAAGACCAAGGTGGGAAGCATGTTCGTCGCATGGAGAGATCTACGGTTCGCCAGAGGCCGCTTCGCCCTGATGGGCGCGGTCGTGGTGCTGATCACGCTGCTCGTGGGCCTGCTGTCGGGGCTCACCGCCGGATTGGCCCGGGAGAACATCTCGGCCATCACCGGCCTGCCCGCCACCCGTCTCGCCTTCGCCGCGCCCGCCGGTGACCAGAAGGTGTCCTTCACCAATTCCCAGCTCCCCGAGAGCGCCTGGAAGGCCTGGCGGGGGCAGTCCGGCGTGCGGGCCGCCGACCCGCTCGGCATCCGCACCACCAACGCGCTCTCGGGCGAGCGCACGGCCGCCGTCTCGGTCTTCGGCGTCGAGCCGACCGGTCGACTCGCCCCGAAGGGGGGCGCCGGGGCCGGCGCCCTGACCCAGGGCAAGGTGGTCCTGAGCGAGAAGGCCGCCAAGGAGCTCGGCGGCCTGCGCGCCGGTTCCAAGCTCAGGATCGGCTCCCTGGAGCTCGCCGTCGGCGCCGTCTCGGGGACCGCCTCCTACAGCCACACCCCGGTCGTCTGGATGGACCTCGACGACTGGCAGCGCATCGGCAACCCCGGCACCTCCCTCGACACCCTCGCCACCGTCGTCGCCCTCGACGGCGCCGGGACCACGGACTGGGCGGCCGGTGACGAGGCCTCCGCCAGCAAGAGCCAGACCATCGAGGAGGCACTCGGTGCCATCGGCTCCTACCAGGCCGAGAACGGCTCGCTCCAGCTGATGCGCGGTTTCCTCTTCGCCATCTCGGCCCTCGTCATAGGTGCCTTCTTCACGGTCTGGACGATCCAGCGCAGCGGGGACGTCGCCGTCCTCAAGGCGCTGGGCGCGTCCACGCCGTACCTGCTGAAGGACGCGCTCGGCCAGGCCGTCGTCATGCTCGCCGTCGGCACCGGCCTCGGCAGCGCCCTCGCCGCCGGCTTCGGCGCGCTGATCAGCGGCGGCGCCGTGCCCTTCGTCCTCGACGCCGCCACCGTCCTGGTGCCCGCCGCCGTCATGATCGCGCTGGGCGTGGTCGGGGCGGCCCTGTCCATCCGGCGGATCACCGCCGTCGACCCGCTGACCGCTCTCGGGAGCGCCCGATGACCCTGCTCGTGCACGACGTCACGCTCACCTACCCGGACGGCGACGCCCGGCTCACCGCCCTGGACGCGGTCGACCTGGAGGTTCCCGCGGGCACCCTCACGGCGGTGGTCGGCCCTTCCGGTTCCGGCAAGTCCAGCCTGCTCGCGGTGGCGGCCACCCTGGTCACCCCGGACTCCGGCAGGGTCGTGGTGGCCGGGGAGGACACCGCGACGCTCAGCGCTGCCGACAAGGCGCGGCTGCGCCGCGAGCGGATCGGGATCGTCTTCCAGCAGCCGAACCTGCTGGCCTCGCTGACCGCCGCCGAACAGCTCCAGGTGATGGCCCACCTCTCGGGTCGGCCCGCCCGGCAGCTGCGCCGCCGGGCCCTGGAGCTGCTGGAGGCGGTCGGCCTGTCCGACAAGGCCGACAAGCGCCCGCACCAGCTCTCCGGCGGTCAGCGCCAGCGCGTCAACATCGCCCGGGCCCTGATGAACGAGCCCGCGGTGCTGCTCGTCGACGAGCCGACCAGCGCCCTGGACCACGAGCGCGGCGCGGCCGTCCTCGACCTGCTGGTCGGCCTCACCCGGGAGCGCGCGACGGCGACGGTCCTGGTCACGCACGACCATGCGCACCTGGAGCGGATGAACCGCACGGTGACGATGAACGACGGCCGCCTGACGGAGACCGTCCCGGCGGTCCCCGCGGCCTGACCCGCCCACGACCGCCCACGAACGATGGCCCCGGCCCCTCCTCTCGGAGGGGGCCGGGGCCATCGTTCGTGGCGGGACCTACTGCGTCGGGTTCTGCGTGGCGAGCGCCACCGACAGCTCGGCCGCGATCCCCTGGAGGATCGGCACGATCGAGTCGGTCAGGGCCTCGGTGACCCGGCCGGCCGGGCCCGAGATGGAGATCGCGGCGGCCGTCGGCGAGTTGGGCACCGAGACGGCGAGGCAGCGGACCCCTATCTCCTGCTCGTTGTCGTCGACGGCGTAACCGACCTCGCGGACCTGCTCCAGCGCCGCGAGGAAGCCCTCGGGGGTGGTGATGGTCTTCTCGGTCGCGGCCGGCATGCCGGTGCGGGCCAGCAGGGCCCGTACCTCGTCGGCGGGGGTGTAGGCGAGCAGCGCCTTGCCCACGCCGGTGGAGTGCGGCAGCACCCGGCGGCCGACCTCGGTGAACATGCGCATGGAGTGCTTCGAGGGCACCTGGGCGACGTAGACGATCTCGTCCCCGTCGAGCAGGGCCATGTTCGCCGTCTCGCCGGTCTCCTCGACCAGACGGGCCAGGTACGGGCGGGCCCAGGTGCCCAGCAGGCGCGAGGCCGACTCGCCCAGGCGGATCAGGCGGGGACCGAGGGAGTACCGTCGGTTGGGCTGCTGCCGGACGTAGCCGCACGCCACGAGGGTGCGCATGAGGCGATGGATGGTGGGCAGCGGCAGACCGCTGGCGGCGGACAGCTCGCTCAGGCCGACCTCGCCCCCGGCGTCGGCCATGCGTTCGAGCAGATCAAAGGCGCGCTCAAGGGACTGGACGCCACCGCTGGCGGCAGGGCTCTTGGCGGAAGCGTCGGTGGTGCTGGCGCTGGACGTCGGCACGGCGCGGTCCTTTCGGTGCTGGCAGGCAAGGCAGCAGCCTACCCGGCGGTCGACACCGGCCCTAGTGCCGGGGCCAGGCCGTCCCTGCCGGTCAGAGGTGGTTTGTCCGGGTGCCGGACAACCTTGCGGAGACCTCCGCCGGAGCCCCGGTGGTGGTAGCTACATTCTGTAGAGCGAAATCTTAATTCCATCCTGTGGAAACATCCAATTGCGATGGAGGTGTGTCAGTGGTCCGTCCGGGGGCTCTTGACTGGCCCCGCATCGGCGTGAAGACTCCGTCAACAGAACGTTGAATTTCGCTCTGTGGAAGTAGATGGGGAGGTTCCGGTGTCCGCCGACGTCGTGGAACTGGTACTGCGCTCGACGCGAGTCATCACCCCCGAGGGGACGCGTGCCGCCTCGGTCGCCGTCGCCGCCGGGAAGATCACGGCCGTACTGCCGTACGAGGCCGAGGTGCCGGCCGGCGCCCGGCTGGAGGACTTCGGGGACGACGTCCTGCTCCCCGGCCTGGTCGACACCCACGTCCATGTGAACGACCCGGGCCGCACGGAGTGGGAAGGCTTCTGGACGGCCACCCGCGCCGCCGCGGCCGGTGGCATCACCACCATCCTGGACATGCCGCTCAACTCGCTCCCGCCGACCACCTCGGTCGACAACCTGCGCGTCAAGCAGGAGGTCGCCCGGGCCAAGGCGCACGTGGACATCGGCTTCTGGGGCGGCGCGCTGCCCGACAACGTCAAGGACCTGCGCCCGCTGCACGACGCCGGGGTCTACGGCTTCAAGTGCTTCCTGTCGCCCTCCGGCGTGGACGAGTTCCCCGAGCTCGACCAGGAGCAGCTGGCCACCTCCCTCGCCGAGATCAGCGGCTTCGGCGGCCTGATGATCGTGCACGCCGAGGACCCGCACCACCTGGAGTCCGCGCCGCAGGTGCCGGGCCCCAAGTACGCCGACTTCCTCGCCTCCCGCCCGCGGGACTCCGAGAACACCGCGATCCAGAACCTGATCGCCCAGGCCACGCGGCTGGACGCGCGGGTCCACGTGCTGCACCTGTCCTCCTCCGACGCGCTGCCGCTGATCGCCGCCGCCAAGGCCGAGGGCGTGCGGATCACCGTCGAGTCCTGCCCGCACTACCTCACCCTCACGGCCGAGGAAGTGCCGGACGGCGCGAGCGAGTTCAAGTGCTGCCCGCCCATCCGCGAGGCCGCGAACCAGGACCTCCTGTGGGAGGCGCTCGCCGACGGCACCATCGACTGCATCGTCTCCGACCACTCGCCCTCCACGGCGGACCTGAAGACGAACGACTTCGCCACCGCGTGGGGCGGCATCTCCTCCCTCCAGCTGGGCCTCCCGGCGATCTGGACCGCGGCGCGCGAGCGCGGGCACTCCCTGGAGGACGTCGTCCGCTGGATGTCCGCCGCCCCGGCGAAGCTGGCGGGCCTCCCGGACAAGGGCGCGATCGAGGCCGGCCGCGACGCCGACTTCGCCGTCCTGGCCCCCGAAGAGACCTTCACCGTGGATCCGGCCCACCTGCACCACCGCAACCGGGTCACGGCGTACGCGGGCAAGACCCTGCACGGCGTCGTGAAGTCCACCTGGCTGCGCGGTACGCAGATCGCCGACCACGGCACCCCGAACGAACCGACCGGCCGACTCCTCGAAAGGCAGAACTGACCAGTGGCACAGCGTTCGATTCCCTTGGCCTCCTTCACCGGTAACGCGAACCCGTACGGCGGCGGCGACCCGTACGCGGACTACCGCACCGCGGACTTCCCGTTCACCCAGTACGCGAACCTCGCCGCCCGCACCCTGGGCGCCGGTGTCACCTTCGCCAACGACGAGTTCTTCGCCGAGCGCGAGAACCTGCTCATCGAAGAGGCCGCCCACTTCGACCCCGAGCACTTCGGCCACAAGGGCAAGGTCATGGACGGCTGGGAGACCCGCCGCCGCCGCGGCATCTCCGCCGAGCAGCCCTGGCCGACCCCCGAGGACCACGACTTCGCGCTGATCCGCCTCGGTGCCCCCGGCGTGATCCGCGGCATCGTCGTCGACACCGCGCACTTCCGCGGCAACATGCCGCAGGCGGTCTCCGTCGAGGGCACCTCGGTGGCGGGCGCCCCGACCCCCGAGGAGCTCCTCGGCGACGACGTGAAGTGGACGACCCTCGTACCGCGCACCGCCGTCGGCGGCCACGCGGCCAACGGCTTCGAGGTCACCGCCGAGCAGCGCTTCACGCACCTGCGCCTCAACCAGCACCCCGACGGCGGCGTGGCCCGCCTGCGCGTCTACGGCGAGGTCGTCCCGGACCCGCAGTGGCTCGCCGCGCTCGGCTCCTTCGACGTGGTCGCGCTGGAGAACGGCGGTTCGGTGCAGGACGCGTCCAACCGCTTCTACTCCCCGCCGACCAACACCATCGCCCCGGGCCGCTCCCGCAAGATGGACGACGGCTGGGAGACCGCCCGTCGCCGTGACAACGGCAACGACTGGATCCGCTACCAGCTCGTCGCCGAGTCCGAGATCCGCGCGGTCGAGATCGACACCGCCTACCTCAAGGGCAACTCGGCCGGCTGGGCCTCGCTCTCCATCAAGTCCGGCGAGGAGGGCGAGTGGCAGGAGTTCCTGCCGCGCACCCGCCTGCAGCCCGACACGAACCACCGGTTCGTGCTGGACGCCCCGGCGGTCGGCAGCCACGTCCGCATCGACATCTTCCCGGACGGCGGCTTCTCCCGCCTGCGCCTGTTCGGCTCGCTGACGGAGCAGGGCGCGACCGCCCTGACCGCCCGTCACCAGGAGCTGGGCGGCTGATCCCGCGCTGAACGGCCCGGTGGGGCGTACCGGTCACCAGGTGACCGGTACGCCCCACCGGCGTGCCCGGGCGTGCTCCGGCGTGCTCGACGACGCCGGCTGCGCGGGCTCCGTACGCGTAGCCGTTGCGCCGTAGCCGTCATGCCGTCGCCGTCACGCCGCGTGGCCGCCGTCCACCGAGAACTCGGCGCCCGTGACGTAGGCCGCGTCCGGCCCGGCGAGGAAGGAGACCATCGCCGCCACCTCGTCCGGGGCGGCGAAGCGCCCGAGGGCCGTCATCGCGCTCTGCCCGGCGGCGTACGGCCCGTCGGCCGGGTTCATGTCGGTGTCCACCGGACCCGGGTGCACCACGTTCGCCGTGATGCCGCGCTCGCCCAGTTCCCGGGCCAGGGCCTTGGTCAGCCCGATCAGCGCCGCCTTGCTCGCCGCGTAGAGCGAACCGCCCGGCCCCGGGACGCGCTGGGTCATGCAGCTGCCGATGGTGATGATCCGGCCGCCCCGGTCCAGCCGGGCCGCGGCCGCCTGGGCCGCCAGGAACGGCCCGCGCACATTGACCGCGAGGACCTTGTCCGCATCGGCCACCGTGAGGGTCTCCAGCGGTCCGAGCACCCCCACGCCCGCGTTGTTGACCAGGACGTCGATGCGTCCCAGCTCGCGGACGGTGTGCTCCACCGCGCCCGCGGCGGCGGCCGGGTCGCCCGCGTCCGAGCGCACGGCCAGGCCGCGCCGTCCGTACGCCTCGATCTTGTGGACGACCGCCTCCGCCGCCGCCGCGTCGTTGACGTAGGTGATCGCCACGTCCGCGCCGTCGGCGGCCAGGCGCAGCGCGGTCGCCGCGCCGATGCCCCGGCTGCCGCCCGTGACCAGGGCGACCCGGCCCGTCAGGCCGTTGCCGGTGGTGCCGTTGCCATTCGCGTTCACGGTCGCGTTCATCGGGTTCCTCCGCAGGTGGGCCATAAGTGGTTGCGGGTTCAATGAAACCGGTGGGGCGATGCCCGCGCTGGCAGGAATCGGACCTCGCGTTCACGCGCGCCGCACCGATGAGTTCCGCGCCGGCCGGGAGTCTGAAGGGACGTAGGGAAACCCCGCAGTACGAGCCCCCGCGAGACGGGCCCCCGCAAGGAGACGAGCAACCATGAGCAAGCTGACCCTCATCACCTTCCTCACCCTCGACGGCGTGATGCAGGCCCCCGGCGGCCCCGAAGAGGACCCGAGCGGCGGGTTCTCCTACGGCGGCTGGCAGGTGCCCTTCGAGGACGAGGAGGTGGGCGAGTTCATCACCGAGGCCTTCGACCGCGCCGGCGGCTTCCTGCTCGGGCGCCGGACGTACGAGATCTTCGCCGGGTACTGGCCCCGGCAGACCGACCCCGCCAACGCCATCGCGGCCAAGCTGAACTCCGCGCCCAAGTACGTGGCCTCCCGCACCCTCGAGGACCCGGCCTGGGCGGGCACCACCGTCCTCGGCCCGGACCTGGCGGCGGAGATCGCCCGGATCAAGGCGGCCACCGACGGCGAGGTGCACATCTGGGGCAGCGCGGAACTCGTCGGGGAGCTGCTCGCCCGCGACCTCGTCGACGAGCTCAACCTGCTGGTCTACCCCGTCTTCCTGGGGGCCGGGCGGCACCTCTTCCCGGTCGGTGGAGCGCCCACCACCTGCGAACTCACCGCCTCCCGGATCACCGACGGCGGGGTCGCCGTGCTCACCTACCGCCCCGCGGGTCGGGCCGCCTTCGGCTCCTTCTGAGGTGCCGGACGGGCCACCCGCTCACCAGGCGAAACAGGGTGTACCCCACAGGTAGCGCTCCGGTACGGTGACCGCATCCGTGCGAGCCACCGAAGTCTCCACCACCCGCCGACCGTTGGAGACCCGTGTCCACGCTCGCCGCCGCCGCACCGGCGCCCGCCCTCGCACCCCGCCGCGCCTGGCTCGCCGACCTGCCGGTCCTGCTCGTCGCCGTGGTGTGGGGCGGCAGCTACCTCGCCGCCAAGGGCGTCACCACCAGCCACACCGTGATCGCGATCCTGGTGCTGCGCTTCCTCCTCGTGCTGCCCGTCCTCGTGATCGCCGGCGCCCGGCGGCTGCGCGCCCTGCGGTCCGCCCAGGTCCGCGGGGCGGCCCTGTTGGGACTGGTCGTCGGCGGGATCTTCCTGCTGGAGACCTACGGGGTGGTGCACACCTCCGCCACCAACGCGGGGCTGATCATCAGCCTGACCATGATCCTCACCCCGCTCGCCGAGGCCGCCGTGCGCCGGGTGCGGCCCCCGGCCGCCTTCCTGGGCGCCGCGGCCGTCTCCGTCACCGGGGTCGTCCTGCTCACCCAGGGCGCGGGCTTCACCGCACCCTCCACCGGCGACCTGCTCATCCTCGGGGCCGCCTGCGCCCGGACCCTGCACGTCCTGCTGATGGCCCGGATGAAGGCCCTCCAGGACGCCGACTCGCTCTCGCTGACCACCGTCCAGCTCGGCTCCGCCGTCCTGGTCTTCGCCCTGCTCGCGGCCCTGCCCGGCACCGGCGCCACGCCGTGGGCCGCGGCGGCGGACCTCGGCCCCGGTCAGTGGGCGGGACTCGCCTTCCTCGCCGTCCTGTGCACGCTGTTCGCGTTCTTCGTGCAGATATGGGCCGTGCGCCACACCTCTCCGTCCCGGGTCAGCCTGCTGCTCGGCACCGAACCGCTCTGGGCCGCCGCCGCGGGCATCGCCATCGGCGGCGAACACCTGGGCGCGGCCGGCTTCGTGGGCGCCGCCCTGGTCCTGGTGGGCACCGCGTGGGGCCGTCGCACCGCCACCCCGGCGGACGTCTGAGCCGGCCGGGCGCCGCCCCGGCGGACGTCCGAGCCGGCGCGGCACCCCGTCGGCGAGTGGCCGAAAACGCCGCATCCACCGGGTGAACGGCAGTCGTACGGTGGACCGATGCCAGTAGTGGACATCAGCGGGAGCGATGCGGACTTCGCCGCCGACCCCTATTCCTTCTACGCCCGACTCCGCGCGGCGGGACCGGTCCACCGGGCCACCGTCTACGCCGACGAGTTCGAACCCAGCTGGCTGATCGTCGGCCACGACGAGGCCCGCCAGGCCCTCAACCACCCCGCCCTGTCGAAGGACTGGCGCACTTCCGGCCAGTTCTCCGACGCCCTCGTCACCGCGGCCAACGCGAACATGCTGGAATCCGACCCCCCGCACCACACCCGACTGCGCCGACTGGTCGCCCGGGCGTTCACCGGCCGCCGCATCGAGGCGCTGCGCCCCCGCGTCCAGCAGGTCACCGACGAACTCCTCGACGCGATGGCCGCCCGGCCCGAGCGCACCGCCGACCTGATCGCGGCCCTGGCCTTCCCGCTGCCGATGACCGTGATCTGCGAGCTGCTCGGTGTCCCCGACATGGACCGCGAGCGGTTCCGCTTCTGGTCCAACGAGATCGTCGCGCCCACCGCCGCCAGCAGCGGGGACGGCAGCGCGCACCGCGCGCTCAGCGCCTTCCTCGCCGAACTGGTCGAGGCCAAGGCCAAGGCCCCCGGCGAGGACCTGCTCAGCGAGCTGATCCGGACCCGGGACGAGGACGGCGACTCGCTCTCGCCCGACGAGCTGATCGGGATGGCCTTCCTGCTGCTGGTCGCGGGCCACGAGACCACCGTCAACCTCATATCCAACGGTGTACGGGCGCTGCTGGCCCACCCCGACCAGCTGGCCGCCCTGCGCGCCGACTACGACGGGCTCATCGACGGCGCCGTGGAGGAGATGCTCCGCTACGACGGCCCCGTGCAGAACTCCACCTACCGCTACGCCCGCGAGGACCTGGAGATCGGCGGCACGCTCATTCCGGCCGGGGCGACCGTGGTGGTCTCGCTGGCCTCCGCCGACCGTGATCCGGGCCGCTTCGCCGACGCGGACACCTTCGACGTCCGCCGCGGCCCGCACGGCCACCTCGCCTTCGGGCACGGCCTGCACTTCTGCATCGGCGCCCCGCTCGCCCGGATGGAGGGCAAGATCGCCGTCCGGTCGCTGCTGGAACGATTCCCCGACCTGGCCGAGGACCCGGCCGGCGGCCCGCCGGTGTGGATCGGCGGCAGCCTGATGAGGGGGGTCACCCGGCTCCCGGTGAGCTGGTAGCCGGGGGTGGGCGCCCGCTCAGAGGTCCGGCAGCTCGGCGAGGGCGACCCGGCGGCGTTCCCGCCGGGACAGCTCGCAGGCCTCGGCGATCCGCAGCGCGGCCAGCGCTTCCCGGCCGTCGCACGGATTGGGGCCCTCGCCGCGGACCAGGCTGACGAAGGCGGCCAGCTCCGCCTCGTAGGCGGGCCCGAACCGCTCCAGGAACCCCGTCCACGGCTTGGTCGCCGGGGGCGGGCCCTGGGGCTCGGTCGAGGCGATCGGCGTACGGTCGTCCAGCCCGGCCGAGACCTGGTCCAGCTCTCCGGCGAGCTCCATCCGCACGTCGTACCCCGCGCCGTTGCAGCGGCTGCCGGTACAGGTCACCAGGGTCCCGTCGGCCAGGGTCAGCAGCGCCGCCGCCGTGTCCACGTCG
This sequence comes from Streptomyces sp. NPDC098789, assembly GCF_044759975.1. Taxonomy (NCBI): domain Bacteria; kingdom Bacillati; phylum Actinomycetota; class Actinomycetes; order Kitasatosporales; family Streptomycetaceae; genus Streptomyces; species Streptomyces sp. NPDC098789. The sequence continues at coordinate 286,162 of NZ_JBIWAJ010000006.1, read as the reverse complement.
CCCGTCGCGCGGAACTGCGGGGGCCCGGCGTCCGAGCCCGTCGCGTACACCTCGGTCACCTCCTGCCCGGTCACCCAGCGCACCACGTCGAAGTCGTGCACGAGGCAGTCCCGGTACAGGCCGCCGGAGCCGGCCAGATAGGCGGCGGGCGGCGGCGCCGGATCCGCGGTCATCGTGCGGACGGTGTGCAGCCGCCCCAGCGCGCCGGAGCGCACCAGCTCGCGCGCCGTCACGTACCCCGCGTCGAAGCGCCGCATGAAGCCCACCTGGAGCGTCCCGCCCACGGCGGCCACCTCGCGCAGCACCGCCAGGCTGCGGCCCAGGTCGGCGGCCACGGGCTTCTCGCAGAAGACCGGCAGGCCGGACCGCGCCGCCCGCACCACCAGCTCCGCGTGGCCCGGCGTCGCGCACGCCACCACCACCGCGTCCACGCCCCAGCTGAAGATCTGGTCGACACTGGGCGCGGCGGTCGCCCCCAGCCGGGCGGCGAGCAGCGCCGCCCGCCCCGGGTCGGCGTCGGCGAGCACCAACGATCCCGCCTGCGGCTGGTGGGCCAGCGACGCGGCATGGAAGGAACCGATCCGGCCCGTACCGATGAGCCCGATGCGCATGCACTCAACGTGACCCCCTCCGGGTCACCTGTCAATCCGCCCGGCCTGCCCCGATGACGACCCCATGGTCCACTGTGGCGGATACTGGGCGGCTGGAACCGGAATGACCGCATTGACGACCGCCCCGCACGACCGGCGCGGCGACCGCACGATTCCAGGACGTTCAGGACGAGGGAAGGGCACGACAGACGTGGCTAGGGTTCGGACAGGGGTACGCGTCGTGGGCGCCGTGCTCGCGGCGGTACTGGGGGCCTCCCTCGCGGGGTGCAGCAGTACGGGCGGCAAGCGCGCCGAGGAGCGGGCGAAGGCCGCCGAACAGGGCCGTCCGGCCGTCTCCACCCCGCGCTGGACCTTCGCGATGATCACTCACGCGGGCGATGGCGACACCTTCTGGGACATCGTCCAGAAGGGTGCCAAGGAAGCCGCGGCGAAGGACAACATCAACTTCGTCTACGCGCACGACGACCAGGCGCAGCAGCAGGCCCAGTTCGTGCAGAACGCCATCGACCAGAAGGTCCAGGGCATCATCGTCAGCCTGGCCAAGCCCGAAGCCCTCAAGGACGTCCTCGGCAAGGCCGCCAAGGCCGGCATCCCGGTGATCACGGTGAACTCCGGCTCCGCCCAGTCCAAGGAGTACGGCGCCCTCACCCACATCGGCCAGGACGAGGAGATCGCGGGCGAGGCCGTCGGCGGCGAGCTGACCAAGCGCGGCAAGAAGAAGGCCGTCTGCGTCCTGCACGAGCAGGGCAACGTCGGCCACGAGCAGCGCTGCGCCGGCGCGAAGAAGACCTTCGGCGGCGACCTGGAGAACCTGTACGTCGAAGGCACCAACATGCCGTCCGTGCAGGCGGCCATCCAGGCGAAGCTCCAGGCCGACCCCACGATCGACGCGGTGGTCACCCTCGGCGCGCCCTTCGCACCCACCGCGATCAAGGCCAAGGACGCCGCGGGCAGCAAGGCGGAGGTCGACACCTTCGACCTCAACGAGGCCGTCGCCCGCGACCTGAAGTCCGGAGCCCTCGGCTTCGCAGTCGACCAGCAGCCCTACCTCCAGGGCTACGAGGCCGTCGACCTGCTCTGGCTCTACCGCTACAACGCCGACACCCTCGGCGGCGGCCGTCCGGTGCTCACCGGCCCGCAGATCGTGACCGGCGCCGAAGCGGCCAAGCTGGAGGAGTTCATCAAGCGGGGCAGCCGATGAGCGCGGTCACCGCCGCCGACGAGCGGCTCGCCCCCACGTCCGTCGTGCGCAAGCTGCTCGGCCGGCCCGAGCTGGGCGCGGTCGTCGGCGCGGCCGCCGTCTTCGTCTTCTTCTCCTTCGCGGCCGACAGCTTCCTGCGGGCCTCCAGCCTCAGCACGATCCTGTACTCGGCCTCCACCATCGGGATCATGGCGGTCCCGGTCGCCCTGCTCATGATCGGCGGCGAGTTCGACCTGTCGGCCGGAGTCATGGTCACCACCTCGGCCCTGTTCAGCTCGATGTTCAGCTACCAGATGACCGCGAACGTCTGGGTCGGCGTCCTCGTGTCGCTGCTGGTGACCCTCGCCATCGGGTTCTTCAACGGGTTCATGCTGACCCGGACGAAACTGCCGAGCTTCATCATCACGCTGGGCACCTTCCTCATGCTGACCGGCCTGAACCTCGGCTTCACCAAGCTGATCAGCGGCTCGGTCTCCACCAGGACGATCGCCGACATGGAGGGCTTCTCCTCCGCCCGCTCGCTGTTCGCCTCGCAGCTCACCATCGGCTCGGTCACCCTGCGGGTCACCATCCTGTGGTGGCTGGTGCTGGTCGCGGTGGCCACCTGGATCCTGCTGCGCACCCGCGCCGGAAACTGGATCTTCGCGGTCGGCGGCGGCGCCGACGCGGCCCGCGCGGTCGGCGTACCGGTGGTCAAGACCCGGATCGGGCTCTACATGGGCGTCGCGCTGTGCGCCTGGATCTCGGGCCAGCACATCCTGTTCTCGTTCGACGTTGTCCAGTCGGGCGAGGGCGTCGGCAACGAGTTCCTGTACATCATCGCGGCCGTCATCGGCGGCTGTCTGATGACCGGCGGCTACGGCTCCGCCATCGGCTCGGCCGTCGGCGCCTTCATCTTCGGCATGACCAGCAACGGCATCGTGTACGCGCAGTGGAACCCGGACTGGTTCAAGTTCTTCCTCGGCGCGATGCTCCTGCTGGCCACGCTGCTCAATGCCTGGGTGCGCAAGAGGGCGGAGGCCAGCAAGTGACCGCACTGGTGGAGCTGACCGGCGTCAGCAAGTACTACGGCAACATCCGCGCGCTCGAAGGCGTCTCCCTGGAGGTCTCGGCGGGCGAGATCACCTGTGTCCTCGGCGACAACGGCGCGGGCAAGTCCACCCTCATCAAGATCATCGCGGGCTTGCACCGGCACGACGCGGGCAGCTTCGAGATCGAGGGCGAGGAGACGGTTCTGGCCAATCCCCGCGCGGCCCTCGACCACGGCATCGCCACGGTCTACCAGGACCTCGCGGTGGTCCCCCTGATGCCCGTCTGGCGCAACTTCTTCCTGGGCTCCGAGCCCACCAAGGGCCGTGGTCCCTTCCGCCGCCTCGACGTGGACCTGATGCGCGGGACCACCCGCGCCGAGCTGCTGCGCATGGGCATCGACCTGCGCGACGTCGACCAGCCGATCGGCACCCTGTCCGGCGGCGAGCGCCAGTGCGTGGCCATCGCCAGGGCGGTCCACTTCGGCGCGAAGGTGCTCGTCCTGGACGAGCCCACGGCGGCCCTCGGCGTCAAGCAGTCCGGCGTCGTGCTCAAGTACGTGGCCGCCGCCCGGGACGCCGGCCTCGGCGTGGTCCTGATCACGCACAACCCGCACCACGCGTACCTGGTGGGAGACCGTTTCGTGCTCCTCAAGCGGGGCGCGATGGCGGGCAGCCACACCCGCGATTCGATCACCCTGGACGAGCTCACCCGGCAGATGGCGGGTGGCTCGGAACTGGACGAGCTGAGCCACGAGCTGGAGCGGGTGGCAGAATCGGGAGCAACACCGCCCCACACTGACCCTTCCGGCACCACCGCACCATAGGGACGGCACGACTCGATGAGCACGTACCGGGACTTCGCGCTCGCCCACCGGGGCTCGGCGCGAGGCACCGTCCTGCGGACCGTCGGAACCCGTGAGCGCCGGTCGCACCTGACCGCCCCGCGAGTCCCCACCGTCGGCATCGACATCGGCGGCACCAAGGTGATGGCGGGCGTCGTCGACGCCGACGGCGTCATCCTGGAGAAGATCCGCACCGAGACCCCCGACAAGTCCAAGAGCCCCAAGGTCGTCGAGGACACCATCGTCGAGCTGGTCCTGGACCTCTCCGACCGCCACGACGTCCACGCCGTGGGCATCGGCGCGGCCGGCTGGGTCGACGCGGACCGCTCGCGGGTGCTCTTCGCCCCGCACCTGGCCTGGCGCGACGAGCCGCTGCGCGACGCGCTCCAGTCGCGGCTCGCGGTGCCGGTCATGGTGGACAACGATGCCAACACCGCCGCCTGGGCGGAGTGGCGCTTCGGCGCCGGGCGCGGCGAGGACCACCTGGTCATGATCACGCTCGGGACCGGCATCGGCGGCGCGATCCTGGAGGACGGCAGGGTCAAGCGCGGCAAGTTCGGCGTGGCCGGTGAGTTCGGCCACATGCAGGTGGTCCCCGGCGGGCACCGCTGCCCGTGCGGCAACCGCGGCTGCTGGGAGCAGTACAGCTCCGGCAACGCCCTCGTCCGCGAGGCCCGCGAGCTGGCCGCGGCGGACTCCCCGGTCGCCCACAACCTGATCGCCCGGGTCGGCGGCAACGTCTCCGAGGTCACCGGGCCGCTCATCACTGAGCTGGCCCGCGAGGGCGACGCCATGTGCGTCGAGCTGCTCCAGGACATCGGCCAGTGGCTCGGCGTCGGCATCGCCAACCTGGCCGCCGCCCTCGACCCCTCGTGCTTCGTCATCGGCGGCGGGGTCAGCGCGGCCGACGACCTGCTGATCGGACCGGCCCGGGAGGCCTTCCGGCGCCACCTGACGGGCCGCGGCTACCGGCCCGAGGCCCGCATCGCGAAGGCCCAGCTCGGCCCCGAGGCGGGTATGGTCGGTGCGGCCGACCTCTCCCGGCTCGTCGCCCGACGCTTCCGCCGTGCAAACCGCCGCCGGGTCGAACGCTACGAACGCTATGCCCAGGCGGGCCGACGGGCCGCCGCCGGGTCCGAGGAACAAGGACCAGAGAAGCCGTGACGCCCCCGCCCCCGACCCTGCCGCGCCAGGCCCCGGCCCCCGACGAGGGTGGCACCCCCACGCCCGCCGAGGCCCGGCGGCACGTCGTGCGGCGCCGCTGGATCACCGCGATCATCATCGTGCTGCTGATCGGCGTACCCGCCGGCTACCTCGCGATCGCCGCCCAGCAGAGCCGCCAGAGCGGCAAGGAGAAGGCGGCCAAGGTCGGCGCCACCAAGGTGCGCGCGGGCTGGCCCTCCAAGGTGCAGCGCAGCATCTACGAGGTGCCGATCCCGGACAAGGCGTGGCGGGTCGGCTTCCTGGAGACCAACAACTGGCGCACCAGCAGGCTCTACGTGCAGTTCGCGATCACCCCGGACGAGCTCGACAAGTTCCTGACCTCGATGGGCACCAGCCGCGAGGGCCTGACCCGGGGCGTCTCGATCGGCGAGCGCGACACCGAGGCCGCGGGCTGGAACTGGAACCCGAAGAACGCCTGGTACGGCGCCACGCACGAGCAGAACGACCCGCGCCCGAGCCAGGACATCACCGTCGACCTGACGGTCCCGACCAAGCCCAAGGTCTACATCGTCTCCACCGCCACCCCGTAGCCCGGTGGCCGCTCACCGCACTAGATGTTCTTCCAGCCCGTGATCTTCGTGCCGGAGTTGAGGAGCATGCCCCCGGCGGGGACCTCGGTGATCTGGTAGGCACCCAGGCAGAAGACGCTGTTGAACAGGCGGATGGCCCGGGAGCTGTGGTTGATGACGGAGTAGCTGCCGTGCCGGGTGGCGTTGTCGCAGGACTGGCCCGGTGACTTCTCGACGAACTCGCCGCTGAGGTCGCCGTTCTCGTAGAAGCACACCTTGTCGGCGGGGCAGGTGATGCTGCGGAAGGACCAGGAGCCGGCGTTCAGGTCCTGCTGGGTGCCCGCGCGGACGCTGCGCTGCGGGGTGCCGGAGCAATCGGAACTGTTGAAGGCCATGACCATGAAGTCCAGGTTGTTGCGGACGCTGGACGGGTTCGAGGTCGTCCCGTCCGGCCACGTCACGTAGCCGGGGACGCACTGGCCGATCTGGACGCCGTCGCTGTGCACGAACTGGCCCGCGGCCCCGTAGTCGTTCCACAGGCAGAGCTGCCCGCTCCCGCACTGCTCGGGCGCGGCGGCGGCACTGGTCGCCGGGACCAGGGCGGCGGCGGTGAGGACGAGCGCGGCGGCGAGGCCGGGCAGGGCGCGGCGCGGCGGGGCGGTACGGGGCATGGGGGTGCCGATCTGTGGGTGGGGTGGGGGAGCGGCCGGAAGCGGCGTGTGATCATCTTGGCCGCCGCGACGGCGCCCCGGACCAGCGGAATCCTTTCCCCCGCCCGGTCCGAGTCGAAGGGATGAACGATCGGACGCCCGTACGGCCCGCCGCGGCGCTAGCCTTGGATCATGAAGCTCACCAAGCGGCTGCACTCCTGCGTCCAGGTCGAGAAGGACGGGCGCACGCTCGTCATCGATCCGGGCGTCTTCAGCGAACCGGACGCCGGGCTCGGGGCGGACGCGCTCCTGGTCACCCACGAGCACCCCGACCACTTCGAGGAGGGCCGGCTGCGGGCCGCCCTCGACGCGAACCCCGGGGCGCAGCTGTGGACCCTCGCCAGCGTCGCCGGGCGGCTGGCCCCCGCCTACCCGGGCCGCGTCCACACGGTCGGCCACGGCGACGCCTTCACGGCCGCCGGCTTCGACGTACAGGTCCACGGCGAGCTGCACGCCGAGATCCACCCGGACATGCCCCGGGTCACCAACGTCGGCTACCTCGTCGAAGGCGCGCTCTTCCACCCCGGGGACGCGCTGACCGTACCGGGCGTTCCCGTCGACACCCTGCTGCTGCCGGTGCACGCGCCCTGGAACAAGGTCGCCGAGGTCATCGACTACGTCCGCGAGGTCAAGCCGCGCACGGCCATCGACATCCACGACGCCTACCTCGCCGACATCGCCCGGCCGATCTACGATTTCGCCCTCGACGCGCTCGGCGGCGCCCCGCACAGCCGGCTCACCGCGGGGGACAGCGCCGACCTCTGAGCGCCGATCTCCGAGCGCCGGCTCCCGGGCGGCGGACCGGGCGCCGACCGGTGGCTGTCGGTGCCTGGCGGTAGGTTACGGACATGCGTATCGCCACGTTCAACGTCAACTCGATCACCGCCCGGCTGCCCCGGCTGCTAGCCTGGCTGGAGTCCAGCGGCACCGACGTGCTGTGCATCCAGGAGACCAAGTGCTCCGCCGAGCAGTTCCCGCACGCCGAGCTGCGCGAGCTGGGCTACGAGTCGGCCGTCAACGCCACCGGGCGCTGGAACGGCGTCGCCCTGCTCTCCCGCGTCGGCCTGGAGGACGTCGTCAGCGGGCTGCCCGGCGGCCCGGACTACGAGGGCGTGGCGGAGCCGCGCGCGATCTCCGCGACCTGCGGGGGAGTGCGCGTCTGGTCGGTCTACGTGCCCAACGGCCGCGAGGTGGAGCACGACCACTACGGCTACAAGCTGGACTGGTTCCGCGCGCTGGGCGCGGCCGTCGCCGAAGACGCGGCGGGCCCCCGCCCGTTCGCGGTGCTCGGCGACTTCAACGTGGCGCCGACCGACGAGGACGTCTGGGACCCGGCCGTCTTCGAGGGGATGACCCACGTCACCCCCGCCGAGCGGGCCGCCCTGGAGACGCTGCGCGCGACCGGGCTCGCCGACGTGATGCCGCGCCCGCTCAAGTACGACCGCCCCTACACCTTCTGGGACTACCGGATGCTCGCGTTCCCGAAGAACAAGGGCATGCGAATCGACCTCGTGTACGGGAACGCCCCCTTCGTCGCCGCCGTCAAGGACGCCTACGTCGACCGCGAGGAGCGCAAGGGCAAGGGCGCGTCCGACCACGCACCGGTCGTCGTGGACCTCGACGTCTAGGGGTGTCTCCGCGAGGGCGCGTTTAGCCCACCGGGCCCGGATCGCGCCGATCCAGGCGCGTCCTGTGGCCGCCGGCGGGTACGGGTGCCAGGCTGGGCGGTATGAACATCCCGTTCCTGGACCACTGGCTGAACCGGCACGAGACCGAGCACGGAGCGGCCCTGGCCGCCGCCCTCGCGGATGATCCCGAGGGCGTGGGCGAGATGTTCGCGGAGTGCGAGATGCTGCGCGTCCAGGCCCGGGCCGCCGGCCTCGAACTCGACGGCACCCCGGACTCGTTGGAGGCCCTGGACCAGCTGATGCCGCGCTGGCGGCGGGACCCCGAGGCCACGCCCTGGCTCGGCAACGACGCGGGCTTCTACCTCGGCACGGTGATCATCAAGACCCTGCCCGGCTGCGGTTGGCAGGTGTGGCCGAACGGCCAGCCGGTGATCCGGATGGCCTCGGGGCGCGAACTGAACGTGGTGGAGTCCGGGGTGTCCTGGGCGATGACCGGATCGCCCGAGCTGTCCCAGATCTACGCCGAGGCCTCCGAAGGCTGATCGGGAGCGACCGCGGGCGAGCGCCGGCGACCGTCGGCGCCCGGGTCGACCGGTGACGTTTATGTCGCTTTTAGGCGTGTCGAGCGTGTCGCGGTGAAGTCGCCTTCACCGCTGGATAGTTTGCGCTGACCTCGACACACCGACACATGGGCAGGGCAGCGTATGGCCGTCGATCCGTTGATCGAGCTGCGGGACGTCAACAAGCACTTCGGACAACTGCACGTCCTCCAGGACATCAACCTCACCGTCGGCCGCGGGGAGGTGGTGGTGGTCATCGGCCCCTCCGGCTCCGGGAAGTCGACCCTGTGTCGCGCGATCAACCGGCTGGAGACCATCGAGTCGGGCACCATCACCCTCGACGGGAAGCCGCTGCCGGCCGAGGGCAAGGACCTGGCGGCGCTGCGCGCCGACGTGGGCATGGTCTTCCAGTCCTTCAACCTCTTCGCGCACAAGACGGTCCTCGCCAACGTCTCGCTCGCGCAGACGAAGGTCAGGAAGCGCGGCCGCGAGGAGGCCGACAAGCGCTCCCGGGAGCTGCTGGAGCGGGTCGGCCTGGCCAACCAGGCGGACAAATACCCCGCCCAGCTCTCCGGCGGCCAGCAGCAGCGCGTGGCCATCGCCCGCGCCCTGGCCATGAACCCGAAGGCGCTGCTCTTCGACGAGCCGACCTCCGCGCTCGACCCGGAGATGATCAACGAGGTGCTGGAGGTCATGCAGCAGCTCGCCAGCGAGGGGATGACCATGGTCGTGGTCACCCACGAGATGGGCTTCGCCCGCTCCGCCGCGAACCGGGTCGTCTTCATGGCCGACGGGAAGATCATCGAGGACCGCACCCCGGAGGAGTTCTTCACCGCCCCCGAGAGCGAGCGGGCCAAGGACTTCCTCTCCAAGATCCTCAAGCACTGAGGGGCGGTCCCGATGAACGCGACACGCACCTGTGGGCTGCCCGCGTACGCCCGCGCGCTCGCCCTGGCCCTGGCCCTGCTGGGCGCGGTGGCCGGCTGCGGGAAGTCCGGCAGCCCCCCGGTCAAGGGCCCGCAGCCCGAGGACCTGCCGGTCTACCGGGTGGACACCGGCTTCACCCTCCCCGACTCGCGCACCTGGGAGAAGGCCAAGCGCCGCGGCCACCTGGTGGTCGGGGCCAAGGAGGACCAGCCGTACATGGGGGAGAAGGACCCCGCGAGCGGCCGCTACTCCGGATTCGACATCGAGATCGCCAAGATGATGTCCGCCTCACTCGGCTTCGACCCCAAGACGATCGAGTTCAAGACGATCGCCTCGGCCAACCGCGAGACGGCCCTGCAGAACGGCCAGATCGACTACTACGTCGGCACCTACACGATCAACGACAACCGCAAGAAGCAGGTCGGTTTCGCCGGGCCCTACTACATGGCCGGCCAGTCCCTGCTGGTCCGGCGCGGCGAGAAGGACATCAACGGCCCGGCGGACCTCGCGGGCAAGAAGGTCTGCTCGGCGGCGGGCTCCACCCCCTACCAGCGGCTCCAGAAGGACTTCCCCAAGGCGGTCCTCGTCGCCTACGACACCTACTCCGTCTGCGTGGACAACCTGCTGACCTACCAGGTCGACGCCGTCTCCACCGACGACTCGATCCTGCTGGGCTACGCGGCCAAGGTGCCGGACGAGCTCAAGGTCGTCGGCAAGCCCTTCTCGAAGGAGCCCTACGGCATCGGCGTACCGCGCTCCGACAACGCGCTGCGCTTCGCCCTCGACGACGCCCTCGCCGCGCAGGAGAAGAACGGCGACTGGACCAAGGCCTACGACGCCACCCTCGGCCTGTCCGGAGTGCCGGCGCCCACGCCGCCCGCCATCGACCGCTACCCCGCGAGCTGAGAGGAGTCCGCGAAGACATGGACGTACTGACCGACAACTTCTCGCTCTACGGCAAGGGATTCCTCGGCACGGTCGAGCTGACCTGCTACGCCTCCCTGCTCGCCCTGGTCCTCGGCTTCGTCATGGCCTCCTTCCGGGTCGCGCCGATCGGATCCTTGCGGGTGCTCGGCACGGCCTGGGTGACCGTGCTGCGCAACACCCCCCTCACCCTGCTCTTCTTCGCCGTCCTGCTGGGCCTGCCGCGCTTCGGGCTGGTCCTGCCCTTCCAGCTCTTCGCGGTCCTGGCGCTCGGCTGCTACACCTCCGCGTTCATCTGCGAGGCACTGCGCTCGGGCATCAACACCGTGCCCAAGGGCCAGGGCGAGGCCGCCCGGAGCCTGGGCATGTCCTTCGGCCAGACGCTGGGCTCGGTGGTGCTCCCGCAGGCCTTCCGCTCGGTCATCCCGCCCGTCGGCTCCACGCTGATCGCCCTGGCCAAGAACTCGGCGATCGCGGGCGCCTTCAGCGTCACCGAGCTGCTGGGCACGTACAAGACGCTGAACGAGCTGGGCTACAGCATCATCTGGACCTTCGTCTGGATCGCCGTCGGCTACCTGATCATCACCCTGTCCATCAGCGCGCTCTTCAACGTGCTGGAGAAGCGCTGGGGAGTCGCCCGATGACCGCACACGCGCTGCACGGGGACCTGGAGTCCACGGCCCTCTACGACATCCCCGGCCCGCGCGCCCAGCGCCGCCACTTCCTCTACGGAATGGCCTCGACGGCGGTGATCCTGGCCCTGTTCGGCTGGATCCTCTACCTGCTCTTCGACACGGACCAGTTCACCGCCGCCAAGTGGACCCCCTTCGAGTACGAGGGCATCCAGCGGCTGCTGCTCAAGGGACTCTGGAACACCCTCAAGGCCTTCGCCTACGCGTCGGTCCTCTCGCTGGTCCTCGGCGCGGTCCTCGCCACCGGGCGGCTCTCGCTGCACCGGCCGGTGCGCTGGGCCGCCACGCTGTGCGTGGAGTTCTTCCGGGCCATGCCGGTGCTGGTGATGATCTTCTTCATCTTCGTGGCGCTGAAGGTCCAGCCGCTGCCCGCGCTGGTGGCGGGGCTGACCCTGTACAACGGCTCGGTGCTGGCCGAGGTCTTCCGTACGGGCATCAACGCGGTGGAGCGCGGCCAGGGGGAGGCGGCGTACGCCCTGGGGATGCGCAAGACGCAGGTGATGACCTTCGTCCTGGCGCCGCAGGCGGTCCGGGCGATGCTGCCGACCATCATCAGCCAGCTCGTGGTGGCCCTCAAGGACACCTCGCTCGGCTACCTGATCACCTACGAGGAGTTCCTGCACGCGGGCAAGCTGATCGCCTCCAACCTCGACTACGACCTGCCCTTCATCCCGGTCGTGATGATCATCTCCCCGATCTACATCGGGATGTGCATGCTGCTGTCCTGGTTCGCCACCTGGATGGCCCGGCGCCAGCGGCGCAACCCCAGGACCGAGGCCGCCCAGGTGGGCCCGGCCGAGGCGGGGATGCTGCCGCAGGACGGGCGGTAGCCCCGGGCCCGGCCCGCTGAGCGACCCCCGAGGGAGCCACCCCCGCCCGGCAGCAGCCGTGGATCACTGCTCGCGCAGCGGCACCGAGACGTAGGACGGATCGGTGCGCGGCGAGGAGAAGGTCAGCTGCGCCCCGGTGGGGTTGTGCTCGATGTAGAGCGGGTCCACGGTGTCCACGACCAGGGCGAGGCGGTGGCCGGGGGGGACGTCGTAGGCCGTGGAGAAGAGGTCCAGGTCCACGCCGAAGGACCGTCCCGGCGTCCTGCCGTGGAAGGTGTACGGGGCGTTGCTGACGAGTTTGCCGAGGCCGAGCGGGCCGACGTCGTAGAGGTACGCGACGAAGGTGCCGCTCTCCTTGGTGGGGGTCACGGTGGTGTGCAGCCGGGCGGTGCCCCGGATCCGGCGGTCCTCGTCGTAGCGCCCGGACTGCCAGACGGCGGCGAAGGCGCGGGGGAGCAGCGGGATCGACGCGACCGGGGGCGCCTTGACGAACTGGTCCAGCACGCTGGAGAGCAGCACGACGCCACCGTTCGCGCCGGAGTCGACGTTCGCGAAGACGTGCTCGCTGTCGCCCAGCGCGAGCTTCTCGGTGCCGCCCGCGCCCACCGACTTCCAGTCGGGATAGCCCTCGTACCCGTTGTCGCTACGGGACTTCAGCTGCACCGGCGCCTCGGTGTCGACGCCGTTGGCCTCGCCCTTGAGGTAGCGGTCGAACCAGCGGTGGGCGCTGGTCCAGGTGTCGTTGGGCAGCCCCAACAGGCCGGTGCCCTCGGCGGTGGCGTGGTCGCCGGGGCGGAACTCCAGGCGCTTGGGACCGGTGAGGCGCTCGAAGAACGCCGCGTACTGGTTGGGCGGGAAGATGGTGTCGCCCCAGGCGTTGCCCAACATGATCGCGGCGCCGTTGGCGTTGATCGCGTCGACCTTCTCGGACGCCGAGCGCTGCTTGCCCCACTCGATCATCCGGGGCTCGCGCTCCAGGTTCGAGCCGAGGAAGTCGGTGAGTATCCCGTCCAGTTCGGGGCCCGGCCGCCCGGTGAGGTGTCCGGCGGCGCCGAGCAGGCCGGCGGCCTGGACGTGCTGGGTGCGGCCCGAGTAGATGGACTCGATGATGTCGGCCCAGCCGCTGAGCGCGACCACGGCCTTGATCCGCGGGTCGCGCGCGGCCGCCAGCAGGCTGATGCCCGCGCCGTACGAGACGCCGCCGAGGCCGATGTGGGCGGGATCGGCGGCGGTGGTGGCCAGCGCCCAGTCGATGACGGCCGAGACGTCGGCGGTGTCGGGGGGACCCGCCACCTCGATCCGGCCGCCCGAGAGCCAGAAGCCGCGGCTGGTGTAACTCACCACGACGTAGCCGGAGTCGGCGAGCTGCTCGGCCTGCGCGACGTACTCGATCTGCGGCACGCCCCAGCTGGTGGGCAGCACGATCAGCGGGAACCTCTGGCCGGGGCGGGCGCCCCCGGGGGAGAAGACGTTGCCCTTGAGGGTGATGCCGCCGGAGCCCGGGATGTCGAAGAAGCGCAGCTGCGAGGAGGCGCCGGCCGGGGTGGCGGAAGAGCTGGTCGCGGCGGTCGCCGGGGCCGCCTGGGCCTGCTGGGGGGCCAGGCCCAGGGCGGCCGCCACGAGCAGTGCGGCCGCGGTCACGGTGGTGGTGGTGCGGGCCATCGATCGCTCCTCGCGTGCGCCGGTGTCAAAGTGACCCGACGGTAGCGGGAGGGACTTACCGAAGGTAACCCGTCGGTAAGTTACGCACTGGTAACGATCGCCCGACCGTCGACCCGCCCGGTGCGATGGCGGGTCGACGTGCCGGTGGGTCAGCCGTTCTGGGCCCCGGCGGCGGCGCCGTTCAGCGCGCTCTTCTTCTGCCAGGCGGCCCAGTCCAGGTTCCACTCGCCGTAGCCGTTGCCGATGTCGGCCTGGCCCTTGGAGCCTTCGCCCACGACCTCGAACAGGTCGCCGACCTGGGCCTCCTTGTAGAAGGCGGTGGCGTTGGCGTCGCTCATCCCCACGCAGCCGGAGCTGGTGTTGGCGCTGCCGAAGTTGGCGTTGTTCCACGGCGCGGCGTGCACGTACATGCCCGACCAGGTCAGCCGCATCGAGTTGTCGACCATCTTGTCGTAGGAGTCGCCGAGGCCGACGGTCTGGGAGTCCATCCGGATGGTGCCCTCCTTGGCCATCAGCACCATCTTCCCGGACCAGGAGGCCTTCTGGCCGCCCGGGGTGCCGGCCGAGATCGGGATCTTCTTGACGACCTGGCCGTCCTCCGTCACCGACATCGTCTTGCTGTCGAGGTCCACCTTCATCCGGCGGTCCTTGCCTATCTTGAACTCGGTGTTGTAATCCTTCACGAAGTAACCGCTGCCCGAATCGACACCGTTCAACTTCATGTCGACCTTCACGTCGGTCCCGGACTTCCAGTAGTCCTTGGGGCGCCAGTCCACCCGGTCGTTGCCCGAGTAGTCCTTGAACCAGCCCCAGGAACCCTCGGTGTTGTCCGAGGTGGTGACCTTCAGCTGCTTCTCGACCTCGGCCTTGTTCTTGACCGGGTTGTCGAAGACGATCGATATCGGCTGGGCGATGCCCACCACCCCGTTGGCCTTGCCCGGGTTGATGGTGACCTTGTTCACCTTGTCGGCGGCGGTCGTCTTGAACTGCGTGGTCGCGCCCTGGCTCTCGGTGTTCTGCGCCTCGACCTTGTAGTCCTGACCCGGCGAGGCGTTGCGCTCCGAGGTCCAGGTCCTACCGTCCTCGGATATCTTCCCGGCCAGTTCCCCGCCCTTGCCGTCCGTGACCTTCACCTGGGCGAACTTGCCTTCGGCGAGGGTCACCTTGACCGGCTCGCCCGCCTTGACCTGGCCGCCCGTCAGGTTCACGGAGAGGGACATCTCCGCCTTCTTCTTCATCTCGGCCTTACCGCCGTCACCGCCGCCCGCTCCGCCCGAGCAGGCGGTGAGGGCAGCGGCGGCCAGCAGTGCGGTCGCGGCGAGGGCGGCCCGGCGGCCCCGCGCTCCCGGGACCTGGCGACGCGACGATGCGGTACGGCGTGTGCGGCTCAACGAAACCCCTCCGAAGTGATGATCGTTCGCAAACAAAGAGCGAACACCACGACATTAGGTTGCGGATTCCAGGAAAAATATCGGTAATTCGGTTGTGACCTGCACCGCAGCGGAACGGTCATCATCCGGTCACGAAGAACGGACACTTCGGCCCCGATGGTCGTGCGGGGCTTTGAATTCCGGTATCAGGGCGTCCGTTTCCTTCCACACCTCCTCGCGGGACGGGGCAAAGGACCTCCGGCGCAGGAAAAGGGGCCACAAGTCCCTTGCCCGAAGGACCCCCTTCTCGCCGTGCCCCGCGGGGCGTGCGCGGGGTACCCTCCACCCTCGACCCCGACCACAGGCACATGGGAGATTCCGATGGACGGCCGCACCGACCCGGCGCCGCACCAGGGGCGCCGTGCGTGCCCGGCCCGCCGATGACGGCCACCGACACCAGGGCGCCCGGCCCCGCGGACGCCGCGCCCGCCGAGCCGTCCGCCGCACCGGGGAAGCAGTCGGTGCTGCGCAGCGGCGCCCTCATGGCCGCCGGCTCGATCGTCTCGCGCGCCACCGGCTTCGTCCGCTCCGCCGTCGTCGTCGCGGCCCTCGGCACCGGCCTGCTCGGCGACGGCTACGCGGTCGCCAACACCGTGCCCAACATCCTCTACATGCTGCTCATCGGCGGCGCGCTCAACGCGGTCTTCGTCCCCGAACTGGTCCGCGCCGCGCGGGAGCACGAGGACGGCGGCGCCGCCTACACGGACCGGCTGCTGACCGCCTGCACCGCGGCGCTCGTCGTCCTCACCGCCGTCGCGGTCCTGTGCGCCCCGCTGATCGTCTCCGCGTACACCGGCTACGACGGGGCCCAGGCGTCCACCACCGTCGCCCTGGCCCGCTACTGCCTCCCGCAGATCCTCTTCTACGGCCTGTTCACCCTGCTCGGGCAGGTGCTGAACGCCCGCGGCCGGTTCGGCGCGATGATGTGGACCCCGGTCCTCAACAACCTGGTGATCATCGGCGTCTTCGGGCTCTTCCTCTTCCTCTCCCACGACGCGGCGGACGGCCTCACGCCGGCCCAGACCCACCTCCTGGGCTGGGGCACCACCGCCGGCATCGTCGTCCAGGCCCTCGCGCTCGTCCCCTCGCTGCGCGCGGCCCGCTTCCGCTGGCGCCCCCGCTTCGACTGGCGCGGCGGCGGTCTCGCCCGCCCCCTGCGCAACGCGGGCTGGCTGGTCATGCTCGTCCTGACCAACCAGATCGCCTACTGGGTGATCACCAGGCTGTCCACCACCACCGGGCAGCGGGCCGCCCTGGAAGGGCTGTCGGGCGGCGCGGGCTACACCGCCTACAGCAACGCCTACCAGCTGTGGATCGTCCCCCAGGGCATCATCACCGTCTCCCTGGTCACCGCCCTGATGCCGCGGATGAGCGCGGCCGCCGCCGACGGCGACCTCGGCCGGGTGCGCCGTGACGTCTCCTACGCGCTGCGCACCAGCGCCGCCCTCGTCGTCCCGGCCGCCGTGCTCTTCGCCGCACTCGCGCCCTGGGTCATGGGCAGCGTCTTCCAGTACGGGCGCACCGGCGCCGCCGACATCGAGGTCATGGCGGGCATGCTCATCGCCTTCGCCCCCGGCCTGATCGCCTTCTCCGGGCAGTACGTCCTCTCGCGCGGCTTCTACGCCCTGTCCGACACCCGCACCCCGTTCTTCCTGAACCTGGTGATCGCGGTCCTCAACGGCTCCCTGGCGGCCGCGGCCTACTTCCTGCTGCCGCCGCGCTGGGCCGTCACGGGCATGGCCGGCGCCTACACCGTCGCCCTGTTCGCGGGCGCGGGCGTGACGGCGTACGCCCTCGCCCGGCGGCTGGGACCGCGGACCGGCGCCGACACCGGCGCCGACGCGCGGCGGCGCACCACCGCCCTGCGCACCCACCTGCGGCTGCTGGTCGCCTGCCTGCCCGCCGGGGCCGCCGGCCACGCCGCCGCCCGGGCCGCCGACGGGCTCGGCACCTTCGCCGCGCTCGCCGCGGGAACCGTGGCCCTCGCCCTGACCGTCGTACTCCTCGCCCGCCCCCTGCGGCTGACCGAGATCACCGACCTGCTGGATTCCTTGCGGCGCAAACTGGGCCGATAGGGTGAATAACCGGCTCCAAGCACCTGGGACACTGACCGCATGCCACGCGTACTGCTCATAGAGGACGACCCCTCCATCAGGGAAGGGGTCGCCCTCGGCCTGCGCAGACGCGGCCACGAGGTCCATGCCGCCGAGACCGGCGAGGCGGGCCTCGCCCAGCTCGCCGGGTTCCGGCCCGAGCTCGTCCTGCTCGACCTGATGCTGCCCGGCATCAACGGCGTCCAGGTCTGCACCCGCATCCGCGAGACCAGTCAGGTCCCGGTCATCATGCTGACCGCGCGCGGCGACGACTTCGACATCGTCGTCGGACTGGAGGCGGGCGCCGACGACTACATCGTCAAGCCCGCCCGCACCGAGGTCATCGAGGCCCGGATCAAGGCCGTACTGCGCCGCCTCACCGCCCCGGCCGGCCGCCAGGGCACCGAGCACCACGGCGAGCTGACCATCGACCGGGCCGGACTGACCGTCGCGAAGAAGGGCGGCCACGTCGCCCTCGCCCCCAGCGAGATCAAGCTGCTGCTGCACCTGTCGGCCTCGCCCGAGCAGGTCTTCAGTCGCCAGCAGCTCCTCGAATACGTGTGGGAGCACAGCTACCACGCGGACGCCCGCCTCGTGGACGCCTGCGTCCGGCGCCTGCGCAACAAGATCGAGGACGTCCCCGGCAGCCCCCGCTACGTCCAGACCGTGCGCGGCTTCGGCTACCGCTTCGGCCCCCTGTAGGCCCCGCGTGCGACGGATCGCCCCCCTGGGCCTGCGCAGCCGGCTGATCGCCGCCTTCCTCCTCGTCGCGGCGATCAGCGCCGTGTCCACCGCGGCCCTCACCTACCGGCAGGCGCGCACCGCGATCCTCACCCAGAGCCAGGACACCGCCGTGGCCACGCTCCGCGACCAGCTGGAGGGCACGGGGACGACGCTGCCGATCGACCGGACCGGCCTCCAGAGCCAGGTCACCGAGCTGGGCAAGCGCGGCAAGCCGCACGCCTGGACGGTCTACGGCGAGTACGGGTCCCTGCGGGTCTCCTCCAACCCCGAGGGAGCGGTCACCTCGTCCCTGGTCAGCGCGAAGCTGCGCAACCAGATCAAGGTCAACCCGCACGCCGCCTTCCAGCGGGTCGAGACCGACGGCCGCGCCCACCTGGTCATCGGCGTGCCCTCCGTCTTCACCCGCCAGGGCCTCACCCAACCCACCGGCGCCGTCTTCTACGCCGTCATGCCGCTGATCAACGAGGAGCAGACCGTCGCCCTGATGGTCGACGCCGCGCGCACCGGCGCCCTGCCCGGCCTCGCCGTCGCCCTCGTCCCCGCGCTCCTCGCCGCCCGCAGCGTGCTGCGGCCGGTCCGCAACCTGCGCACCGCCGCCCAGCGCATGGGTCGCGGCCGCCTCGACACCCGGATCGAGGTCAGGGGGGCCGACGAGCTGGCCGGGCTCGCCCAGACCTTCAACGAGACCGCCGGCGCCCTCGAACGCTCCGTCGAGGAGCTCCAGCAGGCCGAGGCCCGCGCCCGCAGGTTCGCCGCCGACGTCTCGCACGAGCTGCGCACCCCGCTCGCCGGGATGCTCGCCGTCACCGAGGTCCTCGACGAGGACGCCGAGCGCCTCGACCCCGACACCGCGAAGGCGCTGCGGCTGATCAGCGCCGAGACCGGCAAACTCGCCGTACTGGTCGAGGACCTGATGGAGATCTCCCGCTTCGACGCCCGCGCCGCCGGACTCAACCTCGACGACGTCGACCTCACCGAGGCGGTCGGCAAGACCCTGGAACGGCGGCACTGGGGGGCGGACGAGGTGGTCACCGACCTCCCGGAGGGCATCCGGGCCCGACTCGACCCGCGCCGCTTCGACGTGGTCCTCGCCAACCTGGTCGGCAACGCCCTGCGGCACGGCGGCGCCCCGGTACGGATCACCGCCCGCACCGGGGCGCACCCCGAGGGCGAGCGGCTCACTGTCGAGGTCGCCGACAGCGGCCCCGGGATCGCCCCCGAGGCGCTGCCCCACATCTTCGACCGGTTCTACAAGGCCGACGCGGCCCGTACCCGATCGGCGGGCAGCGGGCTCGGGCTCGCCATCACCCTGGAGAACGTCCGCCTGCACGGCGGCACGGTCAGGGCCGCCAACGGCGCGTCCGGCGGCGCCGTGTTCACCGTGGACATGCCGCTGGAGGCCCGGGCATGAGCCGCCGCAGCCGCGTGCGCGGCGCGCCGTCGGTCGCCCTCCTCCTGGTGGGCGCGGTGGCGCTGGCCGGTTGCGGGATCGAGCCGACGGCGGTGGTCGAGAGCGGCCGGGCCGCGAACGTCCCGGTCGCCGCGCCCCAGAGCGCGGACGTCCTCTACTTCGTCGCCCCCGACGGGCGGCTCGCGCCGAGCGTCCTGCGCGACCCGCGCATGTCCACCGGTGCGCTGCTCAGCCGCCTCCTGTCGGGCCCCGGCACCCAGGAGCGCGGCTCCGGGCTCAGCTCCGAGCTGCCGGCGCGGACCGACAAGATGGTCGGGCCGGTGCGCGTCGAGTACCGCAGCGCGAAGCAGGTGACCGTCCGGCTCCCCTACTTCCTCGACGCGGAGCTGTCCGACACCGCCAAGGACCAGCTGGTGTGCACCGCCGCCGTCTCGCTGGACGCCTCGGCCAAGTCCGAGGTGGTGCTGGTGACCGAGGACGGGCCCATGAGCCCGCTCCGCTGTCCGCTCGCGCGCTGACCCGGCGGCGCGCCGACCTCCGGCCGCGGAGCGGGCCCGCCCCCTTGCGGTGCGCCGCGCCCGCCCGTCACCGTGGCCCCATGGACCACGCCGCCGGTGCCCCCAGCGTCCCTGCCGTCCCCGACGTCCCCGACGTCTTCGACCCCCGGACGTACGCCGCGGGCATCCCGCACGCGCGCTACCGGATCCTGCGCGACCACCACCCCGTGGCCTGGCAGGCCGAGCCGGAGGTCCTGGGCTGGCCCGCCGGCCCCGGTTTCTGGGCCGTCACCCGGCACGCCGACGTGGTGCGCGTGCTGCGCGACCACGCCGCGTACTCCTCCCACCTCGGGGCCACCCAGATCCGCGACCCCGCCCCCGCCGACCTGCCCTTCATCCGGCGCACCATGCTCAACCAGGACCCCCCGGACCACGGCCGGCTGCGCCGGATGCTCGCCCGCGCCTTCACCCCGGCCCGGGTCGACGCCTTCGAGGGCCGGGTCCGCGAGCGCGCCCGCGGCCTGCTGGCCGCCGCCCGCGACGCGGCCGTGGACGGCTCGGTCGAGGTGGTGGGCGCGGTCACCGACGAATACGCGCTGCTCGGCCTCGCCGACCTGATGGGGGTCCCGGCCGCCGACCGGGGGCTGCTGCTGGAATGGACCGTACGGATCATCGGCTACCAGGACCCCGACGACGCGCCCCCGCCACGGCTCGGCCCCGACGGGGTGCCCCTGGACCCCCGCTCGCCCGCGCTGCTCGGCGAGATGTTCGACTACGCGCGCGAGCTGGCAGCGGTCAAGCGGGCCCGTCCCGCGGACGACCTCATGAGCGTGCTGGCCCGCGCCGAACTGGTCGAAGGGGAGCTGGAGATGTTCTTCTTCCTGCTCACCGTCGCCGGAAACGACACCGTACGGTCGGCCGCCCCCGGCGGACTGCTCGCCCTGGCCCGCGCCCCCGAAGCCGGCCGACAACTCGCGGCCGGCCTGGTCGCGGTGGACCGGGCGGTGGACGAACTCCTGCGCGTCCACCCGCCGGTGCTCAGCTTCCGGCGCACCGCCACCCGGGACACGGTGCTGGCCGGCCGGCGGATCCGGGCCGGGGACAAGGTGGTCGTCTTCCACGCCGCGGCCAACCACGACGAACGGGTCTTCGCCGATCCGGGCCGCACCGACCTCGGCCGCTCGCCCAACCCGCACGTCTCCTTCGGCGACGGGCCGCACGTCTGTCTGGGCGCGCACTTCGCCCGGCTTCAGCTCCGGGTGCTCCACGAGGAATGGCGCGCGGCGCTGCCGCCACCCGAACTCACCGGCGAGCCGAAGCGGTTGGTGTCCAACTTCATCAACGGGATCACGCGGTTGCCGCTTCGGGTGTCCGGGCGCTGCGGGTGACGTCCGCCATCAGTTCGGCCACGTCCGGCCCGTAGGCGTCGGAGTTGACCACCTTCACCACGACGCAGAAGGAGTCCGCACCGTAGGTGCGCGCGAGGCGCTGGTGGTGGCGGGCCAGGTAGCGGGCCCCCGCCTGGTTGCTCATGGCGGTCTGCCCGGAGATGAGGAAGACCGGGCGGGCGCCCCGCCCGTTCGTCAGCCGGGCCAGCAGCACGTGCTCCACCGCGCCCTTCTCCCAGCGGTAGACCTCGCCGCCGACGTGGATGGCGCCGCGGTCCGGCCCGGGCTCGCTGGTGAGGTCCACCCGTACCCCCGGGAGCATCGAGGCGAGGTGGGCGGTGGTCCGTACGTTGGAGATCGGCCCGCCGACGCAGAACTCGGCCCGTTCGCCGAACCCTTGGCGCACCCCGTCGTGCGAGACGATCTGCACGTTCGCCCCGCAGTCCTTGATCAACGCCGATATCTCCAGCAGCGCGAAGGCGTCGTTGCGGTGCACCGAGCCCTCGTTCCCGCCCATCTGACGGTTCACCACGAACAGGCAGTCCGAGCCCGGCGGCAACCCGAAGAAGGCCTGCTTGCGGCGCAGCGCCCGGCGCCAGAGGTACGTACGGGAGAACCAGCCGAAACCGCCGCTGACGGCGGTCGCCGCCACCCCGAGCACGATGTTGCGTACGTCGTCGTTCATGCGGCGGATCGTAGGGGGTGACCTCGCCGTCGTGCCAGGCGCGGGTGCCGGGCGGGAATCCGGGCCTTCCTGACGCGGCGCCGGCCGGCCGTTAGGCTCGCGGGCACATTGCCTTAAGTGGAGGTTCGATGCGCCGTCCCACCGCACGCGCGTTACCCCTGTTCGCCCTCACCGCGGCCCTCGCGGCGACCGCCGCCGCCCCGCCCGCGGCCGCTGCCGCCGACGCGGCCGCGCCGCCCAAGACCCCGGTCGCCGTCGGCTACGGCGGAGCCGTGGCCAGTGTCGACGCCGACGCCTCGGCGGCCGGGATCGCCGTCCTGCGCGCGGGCGGGAACGCGGTGGACGCCGCCGTCGCGACCGCCGCGGCCCTCGGGGTCACCGAGCCGTACTCCGCGGGTGTCGGCGGTGGCGGGTACTTCGTCTACTACGACGCGAAGTCCCGCCGGGTGCACACCATCGACGGTCGCGAGACCGCCCCCGCCTCGGCCACCGCCACCCTCTTCCAGGAGAACGGCGTACCGATCCCCTTCGACCAGGGCCAGACCAGCGGGCGCGGCGTCGGCGTCCCCGGCACCCCCGACACCTGGGACACCGCCCTCACCGCGTGGGGCAGCCGTCCGCTCGGCCAACTCCTGCGCCCCGCCGAGAAGCTGGCCCGCGACGGCTTCACGGTGGACGCCACCTTCCGGGCCCAGACCGAGCTGAACCAGGACCGGTTCAAGGACTTCCCGGACACGAGGAAGCTCTTCCTGCCCGGGGGAGCGCTCCCCGTGGTCGGCTCCACCTTCAAGAACCCCGACCTGGCGGCCACCTACGCCGAGATCGCCCGCAAGGGCACCGGCGTCCTCTACCGCGGCCCGATCGCCGACGACATCGTCGCCGCCGTCCGCAAGCCCCCGGTCGACCCGGCCGCCACCCGGATCGTCCGCTCCGGCGACCTCACCGCCCGTGACCTGCGCAGCTACGACACCAAGCGGCAGGCCCCGACCCGGGTGGACTACCGGGGCCTGGACGTCTACAGCATGGCGCCCTCGTCCTCCGGCGGCACCACCGTCGGCGAGGCCCTGAACATCCTGGAGCGCAGCGACCTCGGGAAGCTCTCCGAGGCCCAGTACCTGCACCGGTTCATCGAGGCCTCCCGGGTCTCCTTCGCCGACCGCGGGCGGTGGGTGGGCGACCCCGCCGCCGAGGACGTCCCGACCCGAGCGCTGCTCTCCCAGGAGTTCGCCGACTCGCGGGCCTGCCTCATCTCGCCCGACAAGGCGCTGACCAGTCCGCTCGCGCCGGGCGACCCGCGCCACCCTGCCCCCTGCGCCACCACCGGGAAGGCCGCCCCGACCACCTACGAGGGGGAGAACACCACCCATCTGACGGTCGCCGACCGCTGGGGCAACGTGGTCTCCTACACCCTCACCATCGAATCCACCGGCGGCAGCGGCATCACCGTTCCGGGCCGCGGCTTCCTGCTGAACAACGAGCTGACCGACTTCTCCTTCGCCCCGGCCGCCGCCGGTGTCCCGGACCCGAACCTGCCCGGCCCGGGCAAGCGGCCGCGCTCCTCGATGTCCCCGACGATCGTCCTGAAGGACGGGCGGCCGGTCCTGGCCGTGGGTTCCCCGGGCGGCGCCACCATCATCACCACCGTGCTCCAGACCCTCGTGGGGACCCTGGACCGCGGGCTCCCGCTGGTCGACGCGATCGCCGCGCCGCGCGCCAGCCAGCGCAACCAGACCACCACCGAGCTGGAGCCCGGGCTGTGGAACAGCCCGGTCCGCGGCCAGTTGGAGGCCCTGGGGCAGGGGTTCCGGCAGAACCCGGAGATCGGCGCCGCCACCGGCGTCCAGCGGCTCCCGGACGGCCGCTGGCTCGCGGCCGCCGAGACCACCCGGCGCGGCGGCGGCGCCGCGATGGTCGTCAGCCCGCACGGGCGCCCGTAGGGGTACGTGCCGGCGCGGGGGCGGCGGGGCCAGCAGGGCCAGCGGGTCCTGCGGGTCCTGCGGGTCCTGCGGGGCCTGCGGGGCCTGCGCCCACCGGTCCTACGGGACGGTGAGGATCCGCGGGCCGGCGGCGGTGATCGCGACGGTGTGCTCCGCGTGCGCCGCCCGGCTGCCGTCGACGGTCCGCAGGGTCCACCCGTCCCCGTCGGTCAGGTAGTCGTCCGTACCGCCGGCGATCAGCATCGGCTCGATCGCGAGGACCATGCCGGGGCGCAGCTTCATGCCGCGCCCCGGCGGGCCCTCGTTGGGCACGCCCGGATCCTCATGCATCGCGCGGCCGATGCCGTGGCCGCCGAAGCCGTCGGGTATGCCGTACCCCGCCGCGCGGCCGACGCTGCCGATCGCGTGGGCGATGTCGCCGATGCGGTTCCCGGGAACGGCCGCCGCGATCCCCGCGGCCAGGGCCCGCTCCGCCGTCGCGATCAGGGCGAGGTCGGCCGGCCGGGCCCGGCCGACGGTGAAGCTGACCGCCGCGTCGCCGGCCCAGCCGTCCAGGGTCGCCCCGCAGTCGATGCTGACCAGGTCACCGTCGCGCAGCCGGTGGTCGTCGGGGATGCCGTGCACGATCGCGTCGTTGACCGAGGCGCACACGACCGCGGGGAAGGGGACCGGCGCGAACCGCGGCCGGTACCCGAGGAAGGGCGAGCCCGCCCCCGCCTCGCGCAGCACCTCCCGGGCCACCGCGTCCAGCTCCCGCAGGGACACGCCGACGTCGGCGGCCGCGCGCACGGCGGCCAGGGCGCGGCCGACCACGCGGCCGGCCTCGCGCATCGCATCGATCGATTCTTCCGTCTTGAGT
Organism: Streptomyces sp. NPDC098789; assembly: GCF_044759975.1. NCBI lineage: Bacteria > Bacillati > Actinomycetota > Actinomycetes > Kitasatosporales > Streptomycetaceae > Streptomyces > Streptomyces sp. NPDC098789. The sequence goes on along the minus strand of NZ_JBIWAJ010000006.1, from coordinate 261,767 downwards.
TCCACCATGCCCATTACTATACCGGTATTTCTATACCGGGATACTTGTAACGGTATAGAAATGGGGTGGCGGGGTAGCATGGACGCATGGTCCGCACCCCCCTCACCCCCGAAGAGCGCGAGCGCGGCGAGCGCCTCGGCGCCCTGTTGCGCGAATCGCGCGGCAGCCGCAGCATGGTCGAGGTCGCCGCGGCCGCCGGGCTCTCCGCCGAGACCCTGCGCAAGATCGAGACCGGCCGGGCCCCCACGCCCGCCTTCTTCACCGTCGCCGCCCTCGCCACCGCCCTCGGCCTCTCGATGGACGACCTGATGCGGCGCTGCGCCTTCGTCCCCGCCTGACGTCCTTCGTCCCCACCCGGCTGTCCTTCATCCCCGCCCGGCGGTCCTTGGTCCTCGCCCGGCGGTCCTTCGTCCGGCCCGACGGGACGTCTTCGTCCGCCGAACGGCCCAATCGGCGGTGGGAGGAGCCGGGCGCGGGGCAAGCGTGAAGGCGTGTCAGCCATGAACGCATCCAAGCGACTCGGTCTCGGACTCGTCGGAGCCCTGCTGGCGAGCGGACTGCTGCTCGCCGCCTGCGCCGCACCCGACGGCCGGGCCCATGCCAAGCAGCCGGGCGACGTGGTCTTCCGCCACCCCGGCGTCGTCGTCAGCCACACCCAGCTCCAACACGCGAAGAAGATGGTCGCGGAGGGGAAGGAGCCCTGGCGCACGGCCTACCAGGACCTGCTGCGGAGCAAGTACGCCTCGCTCTCCTACGCCGCCCACCCGGCCGACGTGGTGCCCTGCCCCTTCAACTCGGGCCCGCAGTCCTGCCTGGACGAACGCCAGGACGCCATCGCCGCCTACACCCACGCGCTGCTGTGGTCGGTGACGGGGCGGACGGCGCACGTCCGCAAGGCCGTCGAGATCATGGACGGTTGGTCCGCGCGGATGAAGCGGCACGAGAAGGACAACGGCGGGCTGCAGGCCGCCTGGTCCGGCTCCACCTGGGCGCGGGCCGCCGAGATCGTCCACGCGGACTACCCGAACTGGGAGAAGTCGCAGGTCGACCGGTTCAAGGAGATGCTGCGCACGGCCTACCTGCCCGCGGTGCGGTCCGAGGTGCCGACGTACAACGGCAACTGGGAACTGGCGATGACGGACGCCTCCTTGTCCATCGCCGTCTTCCTGGAGGACCAGGCCGTCTTCAAGGAGTCGCTGGAACGATTCCGCACGCGGGTGCCGGCGTACTTCTACCTCCGCAAGGACGGTCCGCATCCGATCGGTCCCGCGCACACCGGCATCGACACCCCGGCCAAGGTGAAGGCGTACTGGTTCGACCAGGGCACCTATGTCGACGGCGTCGCGCAGGAGACCTGCCGCAACCTCATGCACGTCGGCTACTCCCTGGCCGCGTCCGCGCACATCGCCGAGACCGCCTGGTACCAGGGCGTCGACCTCTACGGGGAGGAGGGCGACCGGATCAAGGCCGCGCTGGAGTTCCACGCGAAGTACCAGCTGGGCGAGGAGCCCCCGCAGTGGCTCTGCGGCGGCAAGGTCGAGCGGACCATGGGCCCGGACCTGGAGGTGGCCCTGCACCACTACGCGACGCGGACCGGCGCGGACCTCCCGTACACCCGCCGCCTGGTCGAGGCGATGCGACCGGCCGGGACCGACGACCTGTTCGTCGCCTGGGAGACCCTGACCCACGGCGAGGCGCCCGCGGCGGGCCGGGGGCCGGTCGTGGACGCACGGGGCGAGGACGGCGGCGCGGGGGACGGCGTGGTCGACCAGGGGGTGTCCGGCGAACTGGGCTCCGAGCAGGGCTCCAGCACGGCTCCGAGCACGGCTCCGAGCAGGGCTCCAGAGGGGACCGCCTAGTCTCGGGCCATGACTCTTGAGGAGCTGGCCCGGTCCCGGTACGTCAGTCTCACCACCTACCGCAAGGACGGGACGCCGGTGGCGACGCCGGTGTGGTTCGTGGTGGACGGCGGCGAGGTGTACATCTGGACGAAGAGCGACACCTGGAAGGTCAAGCGGATCCGCAACAACGGGCGGGTCTCCGTCATCGGCTGCGACGTGCGCGGGCGCTCCCCGCAGGGCGCGACCGCGCTGGAGGGGGAGGCCCGGCTGCTCGACGACGCGACCCTGAACCGGGTGCGCAAGCTGCTGGCCAAGAAGTACACCTGGCAGTACTGGGCGGTGGACCTTCCCGCACTGCTCGCCCGGGGCGGGAAGCGTCCCCACACCGGGATCGCCGTCAGGGTTTGAGATTCCCGTAGCCCGCCCGTAACACGGGTGGGTTCCAATGCGGGGATGGATACGGTGAGTTCGACCGCGATCACACAACTGGCCGCACATCTCAGGGTGTTGACGGGATCCCTGGATCCCGGAGCGGGTTGGTACGGGGAGTTCCTGCGGCGGGACCCGGACGGGATGCGGGCCTGTCTCGACGGGGACGCGATACCGCCGTGGGACGTCGTGGAATCGCTGCTCCAGGACCTGGTGGAGCTGGCGGGCGCGCAGTACGCGGCCGAACGGGCCGGCCACGCGGCCCGGTTGCGGGCCGCCGCCGTCCTGGCCCACGACCGGCAGCCCGGCGGCGAGGCGGAACTGCGCGTGCTGCTCGCGGCCGCCGGTGCGCAGCGCGGGATCTCCGAGGCCGCCGTACACGACCTGACCGCGCGGCTGCCCGGAGCGGCCGACCCGGCGGCCGCCGCCGGGCTGGCCCGGGAGCTGTCCTGGACCCGGGACGACCTCGCCCGCGCCGCCTCCCGCTGCGCGGACCTCGCCGACCGGCTGACCGCCCTGACGCCCCCGCTCCCGGCCGTCCCGCGCCAACGGCCGCCGGTGGTCAGGCCCGCGGCGGAGCCGGCGGCGGCCCCCGTGGCCGGGTCCGTGGCCGGGTCCGTGGCCGCCGCGCCGGCCCCGGGCGGGCGCGGCAGAGCCCGCAGGCCCCGCAGCAGCGGCGGGGCGCGGTTCGCCGGAGCGGCGCCGCAGGACGCCGCGGCGGCGGCCGTCGCGGCCCCGCCCGGGCTGGCGGACGCCCCGGACGCCCTCCACCCCACGGCCCCGAGCGGGGCCCGCTTCGGCTACCCGGCTGCCGGGGGGCTGCCGGGTACGGAGGGGGCGGGCCGGCCGGGTACGGAGGCCGGCGCGCCCGGCGGCGCGGGGGCGCCGGAGGCGGGGCGCGGCGCGGCGGAGCCCGGGACGGGTGCGGGTACGGGGACGCCCGTACTCGTGGCCGAGTTGATCGAGCTGCGGGGGCGGGGGCGGACCGGGGAGGCGCACGCACTGCTGTGCGAGGCCGCCCGGTGGGACGCGGCGTTGCTGGCCGGGCTGGCCCGGGAGCTGGAGCGGGCCGGGCTCGGCGCCGACTGGGCCACCCTGCTGTGGGAGGCGGCCTCGCTGCCCCCCGACCGGCTGGCCGCCCTCGCCGCCGCCCTGAGCGACGCCGGCCGCACCGCCGACTGCGAGCGGCTGCTGCGCCAGGGCGCCGCCCGCCCGGCCCCGGAGATCGCCGAAGCGGCCCTCGCGCTCGGCGCGGCCGGTCGCTCCCGCGAGGCCGACGCCCTGCTGACGGCGTTCGTCCGGGTCCGCACCGCGGAGGAGGCGGCCGCCCTCGCGCGTCGGGACCCGCGCTGGTTCGCACCGAGGCTGCTGGCGGCGGCCCGCGGGCTGGCCGGATCCGCCCACCGGGATCTCGTCCGCGCCTTCCGGGTGGCCAAAATCGCCCCCACCGGCTGAGCCCCCGGCGCCCGTCCCTCCCGGCCCTCGCGCCTCCCTGTCCGACTTGCGGCCCTGGCTGAACACAATCGACCACCGCGCGACCTATGTTGATCGTCTCGGCCAACCGTGCGCGGTGGTCTTGCCCCGGAGTGTGACGAGGCTTACTTTCGACTCCCTACGCACACCGTCTACGTGCGTAGAGGCCGGCGTCCCGTCGCAAGGAGCAGCTCATGGCCCACCTCGTCCGCGCCGCGCTGGTCCAGGCCACCTGGACCGGCGACACCGAGTCGATGATCGCCAAACACGAGGAGCACGCCCGCAGGGCCGCCGCCCAGGGCGCGCGGATCATCGGGTTCCAGGAAGTCTTCAACGCCCCGTACTTCTGCCAGGTACAGGAGCCCGAGCACTACCGTTGGGCGGAAGCCGTACCGGACGGCCCGACCGTCCGCCGGATGCAGGAGCTCGCCCGCGAGACCGGCATGGTCATCGTCGTGCCGGTCTTCGAGCGGGAGAGCGAAGGCTTCTACTACAACACCGCGGCCGTCATCGACGCCGACGGCAGCTACCTCGGCAAGTACCGCAAGCACCACATCCCGCAGGTCAAGGGATTCTGGGAGAAGTACTACTTCCGTCCGGGAAACCTCGGCTGGCCCGTGTTCGACACGGCCGTCGGCAAGGTCGGCGTCTACATCTGCTACGACCGCCACTTCCCGGAGGGATGGCGCGCCCTCGGCCTGGCCGGCGCCCAGCTCGTCTACAACCCCTCGGCCACCTCCCGGGGCCTGTCCGGCCACCTCTGGCAGCTGGAACAGCCCGCGTCCGCCGTCGCCAACGAGTACTTCGTCGCCGCCATCAACCGCGTCGGCCAGGAGGAGTACGGCGACAACGACTTCTACGGCACCAGCTACTTCGTCGACCCGCGCGGTCAGTTCGTCGGAGACGTCGCCAGCGACAAGGAGGAGGAACTCCTGGTCCGCGACCTCGACTTCGACCTGATCAAGGAGGTCCGCGACCAGTGGGCCTTCTACCGCGACCGCCGCCCCGACGCCTACGGAGGGCTCGTACAGCCGTGACCGACCCGATCCCGCTCCACACCCGTCACCAGGCCGTCATGCCCGACTGGCTGGCCCTGTACTACGACCGCCCCATCGAGCTCACGCACGGCGAGGGCCGCCACGTCTGGGACGCCGACGGCAACCGCTACCTGGACTTCTTCGGCGGCATCCTCACCACCATGACCGCCCACGCCCTCCCCGAGGTCACCAAGGCCGTCGCCGACCAGGCCGGGCGGATCATCCATTCCTCCACCCTGTACCTGAACCGGCCGATGGTCGAACTCGCCGAGCGGGTCGCGGCCCTGTCCGGCATCCCCGACGCCCGGGTCTTCTTCACCACCTCCGGCACCGAGGCCAACGACACCGCCCTGCTGCTGGCGACGACGTACCGCCGCTCCAACCAGGTCCTGTCGATGCGCAACAGCTACCACGGCCGGTCCTTCGCCACCGTCTCCATCACCGGCAACCGCAGCTGGTCCCCGACCAGCCTCTCGCCGCTCCAGACGTACTACGTCCACGGCGCGGTGCGCCACCGCGGGCCCTTCGCGGCGCTGTCCGACGCCGATTTCACCGACGCCGCCCTCGCGGACCTGGAGGACGTGCTCGGCCAGGCGCGCGGCCAGGTGGCCGCCCTGATCGCCGAACCGGTGCAGGGCGTGGGCGGGTTCACCTCCCCGCCCGACGGGCTCTACGGCGCCTTCCGCGAGGTCCTCGACCGGCACGGCATCCTCTGGATCAGCGACGAGGTGCAGACCGGCTGGGGCCGTACCGGCGAGCACTTCTGGGGCTGGCAGGCCCACGCCCAGAACGGTCCGCCGGACATCCTGACCTTCGCCAAGGGCATCGGCAACGGCATGTCCATCGGCGGCGTCGTCGCCCGCGGCGAGATCATGAACTGCCTGGACTCCAACTCCATCTCCACCTTCGGCGGGTCCCCGGTCACCATGGCCGCGGGCCTGGCCAACCTCGGCTACCTCCTCGAACACGACCTCCAGGGCAATGCCCGCCGGGTCGGCGGCCTGCTGCTGGAACGGCTGCGCGCCGTCACCGCCGGCGTGCCCGCCGTACGGGAGGTGCGCGGCCGGGGGCTGATGGCGGGCATCGAACTGACGCAACCCGGTACCGACCAGGCCGACCCGGAGGCGGCCGCGGCCGTCCTGGAGGCCGCCCGCGCCGGAGGGCTGCTCCTGGGCAAGGGCGGCGGCTACAACACCAGCGTGCTGCGCATCGCACCACCGCTGTCCCTGACGGTCGCCGAGGCGGAAGAGGGCGCGGAGATCCTCGCCCAGGCCCTGCGCACCCTCGACTAGACGATCTGGTCCAGCCAGGCACGTAGACCGCCCGCAACTACAGACGGGGGAGGGCCACATGCCCCACCGCACCCTGATCACCGGTGGCCTGGTCGTCACGGCCGCCGACGAGCTGCACGCCGACGTCCTGATCGAGGACGGCCGGATCGCCGCGCTCGCCGCCCACGGCTCGGCGGCCGCCGCCGCGTGGACGGCCGACCGGACGATCGACGCGAGCGGGAAGTACGTCATCCCCGGCGGCGTCGACGTCCACACCCACATGGAGCTGCCCTTCGGCGGCACCGCCGCCTCCGACACCTTCGAGACGGGTACCCGGGCCGCCGCCTGGGGCGGCACCACCACCATCGTGGACTTCGCCGTCCAGAGCGTGGGCCGGTCCCTGCGCGAGGGACTGGACACCTGGTACGCGAAGGCCGACGGCAACTGCGCCGTCGACTACGCCTTCCACATGATCCTCTCCGACGTCAACGAGGGCACCCTCAAGGAGATGGACCTCCTCGTCGAGGAGGGCATCACCTCCTTCAAGCTGTTCATGGCCTACCCGGGCGTCTTCTACAGCGACGACGGGCGGATCCTGCGCGCCATGCAGCGCTCCGCGCACAACGGCGGGCTGATCATGATGCACGCCGAGAACGGCATCGCGATCGACGTCCTGGTCGAACAGGCCCTGGCCCGCGGCGAGACCGACCCCCGCCACCACGGCGAGGTCCGCAAGGTGCTCCTCGAAGCCGAGGCCACCCACCGCGCGATCGCCCTCGCCCGGGTCGCCGGCTCCCCGCTGTACGTGGTCCATGTCTCGGCCGAGGAGGCGGTCGCGGAGCTGGCGGCGGCCCGGGACAAGGGCCTGCCGGTCTTCGGCGAAACCTGCCCGCAGTACCTCTTCCTGTCCACCGACAACCTCGAAGAGCCCGACTTCCAGGGTGCCAAGTACGTCTGCTCCACCCCGCTGCGCCCCCGCGAGCACCAGGCGGCGCTGTGGCGGGGGCTGCGGACCAACGACCTCCAGGTGGTCTCCACGGACCACTGCCCCTTCTGCTTCCGCGGCCAGAAGGAGCTGGGCCGCGGGGACTTCTCCAAGATCCCGAACGGGCTGCCGGGGGTGGAGAACCGCATGGACCTCCTCCACCAGGCCGTCCTGGACGGGCACATCAGCCGCCGCCGCTGGATCGAGATCGCGTGTGCGACCCCGGCCCGGATGTTCGGCCTCTACCCCAAGAAGGGCACCATCGCGCCGGGCTCCGACGCCGACGTCGTCCTCTACGATCCGCACGCCGAGCAGGTCATCTCCGCCGAGACGCACCACATGAACGTGGACTACTCGGCGTACGAGGGCAGGCGGATCACCGGACGCGTCGACACGGTCCTCTCGCGCGGCGAACTCGTCGTCGACCGGCGCGAGTACACCGGCCGGGCCGGCCACGGGGCCTTCGTACCGCGTTCCACCTGCCAGTACTTGTAAGGCCAGCACCTGTAAGGAGAGTCCCCGCATGGACTTCGGCCTCGTCCTCCAGACCGACCCGCCCGCCTCCCAGGTGGTCAGCCTCATGAAGCGCGCCGAGCGCAACGGCTTCCGCTACGGCTGGACCTTCGACTCCGCGGTCCTGTGGCAGGAACCGTTCGTCATCTACAGCCAGATCCTGGCCAACACCCAGCGGATGCACGTCGGGCCGATGGTCACCAACCCGGGCACGCGCACCTGGGAGGTCACCGCCTCCACCTTCGCCACGCTCAACGACATGTACGGCAACCGCACCGTCTGCGGCATCGGCCGCGGCGACTCCGCCATGCGCGTCGCGGGCCGCGCCCCGAACACCCTGGCCCGCCTCGGCGATGCCATGGACGTCATCCGGGACCTGGCGGAGGGCCGCGAGGCGCAGGTCGACGGCAATCCGATCCGCATCCCCTGGATCACGGACGGGAAGCTGCCGATCTGGATGGCGGCGTACGGGCCGAAGGCCCTGGCCCTGGCCGGGCAGAAGGCGGACGGCTTCATCCTCCAGCTCGCGGACCCCTTCCTCACCGAGTGGATGATCAAGGCGGTCCGCCAGGCCGCCGTGGAGGCGGGCCGCGACCCCGCCTCCCTCACCATCTGCGTGGCGGCGCCCGCCTACGTGGGCGATGACCTGGCCCACGCCCGCGACCAGTGCCGTTGGTTCGGCGGCATGGTCGGCAACCACGTCGCCGACCTGGTCTCCCGCTACGGCGAGCACTCCGGCCTGGTGCCGGAGGCGCTCACCGAGTACATCAAGTCCCGCCAGGGCTACGACTACAGCCACCACGGCCGCGCCGGGAACCCCTCCACCGACTTCGTCCCCGACGAGATCGTCGACCGCTTCTGCCTCCTGGGCCCGGCCGAGGCCCACATCGACAAGCTCCGCGCCCTGCGCGCCCTGGGCGTCGACCAGTTCGCCCTCTACGCCATGCACGACGCCCGCGAGGCCGTGATCGACGCGTACGGCTCCGACATCATCCCGTCGTTCGGCTGACCCTCGACAGTGGCGCCGGGCCGGCCCGGAGGCCGGCCCGGTAGCCGCTTGCCGACGGCTTTCGGGCAGCCGACACGTCGAAGGGGCCGACGGGCCAGGCCCTCTCCGCACCGCCCGCACGGCCGCCTTTATGAGCAAATGGTGACGGTCCGGTGCCGGGGTCCCGGCGGTCGGTGGCCGAGTGATCGCGGCCGCTGGGCCGCTGGCCAGGTCGTTCGTGGGCCCGGTCGTTCTTTCGGCCGAGGCGGGCCGGTGGCGGGAGCGGGCCGAAGTACCCGTCGGGAGGGTCCTGTGGCGGCAGGACGGGTGCGGCGGTCAGGGCAGGGTTACGGGGGTTCCGCCGCTCCGCTCGAAAGGTGCCCGCATGCCCATGGCCCCCGTCGAGGCGCTGCGTCCCGAGGCCCACACGGTCGCACCGCCCCGGACGCCTCGGGAACCACCGGCACCGCAGAGGGTCCCGCTCCGACGGGTCCCGCGGCTGTCACCGGCGGACCGGGACGTGCTGGCGCTCTATCTCCTGACGCGCGTCGGCGTCTGGGTCACCGCCTACTGCGCCCGGTGGCTGTTCCCGGCCACCTCCGCCACCCGGGACGCCGGGTCCGTCCTCGCACCGTTCGAGCGGTGGGACTGGCACCACTACCTGCACATCGCCCGCGACGGCTACTTCCCGGGGCACGCGGGGCCCTGGCAGAGCGGCTGGGACAACCGGGAGGCGTTCTTCCCGGGCTTCCCGCTCCTGCTGCGCGCCGTGCACACCGTCGTGCCGCACTGGACCGCGTGCGGACTGCTGATCTCCTTCGTCGCGGGAGGCGTCGCCGTTCTGGCGCTGGCACGGATCGCCCGGTCGTACCTGCCGGGAACGCCGGCCGACCGGCGCACCGTCCTGTTCTTCCTGCTCTCGCCGTGCGCGGTGTTCCTGGCCGCCGGTTACACGGAGGCGCTCTTCCTCGCGTTCGCCCTGCCCGCGTGGCTCGCCGCCCAGCGGCGCGACTGGCCCCTCGCCGCCACCCTGACCGCCCTCGCCACGACGGTACGCGTCAGCGGGCTCTTCCTCGCGGCCGCAGTCGTCCTCCACTTCGCCGTCACGGCCCGCTCCCGCCCCCAGTGGAGAGCCCTGCCCTGGCTGGCCCTCCCCGCGCTGCCGGTGGCCGTCCACACCTGTTACCTGTACGAGCGCACGGGCGACTGGATGGCCTGGAACCACGCGGAACAACGAGGCTGGGACCGCACCTTCCACGCCCCCTGGGAGGCCTGGGCCAACACCTGGCGGGCGGCCTTCGGCGGGTCCCGGCCCACCGGATACGCGTTCATGTTCCAGGCCGAACTCGCCGCGGTGGTCATCGGCGTGCTGCTGGTCGGCTTCCTGCTCCACCGGCGTCGCTGGCCCGAGGCCGGCTACATCGGCCTGAGTCTCTGGGCGCTGGGCACGTCCTACTGGTACATGTCCGTCCTGCGCGCCGGCCTCCTGTGGTGGCCGCTGTGGATCGCCCTGGCGGCGCTGAGCCTGAGCAGGCCATGGCTGAAGACCGCCTATCTCTGCGTCGCCGCCCCCCTGAGCACCGTGTTCGCGCTCACCTTCCTGTCGGGACGGTGGGCCGGTTGAACGGAGAGGCCCCCACGCGCAGCCGCTGGACGGGCGTAGCGGCCGTGTCCCGCGCGGCTGCCCCGGCCCCGCGATCGGCGCGGCTTCGGGGGCGGTGCGCCCTCTCGGTCGCCCTGCCCCTCGCCGTTGCCGCCTATCTGATCGCCGTCCGCACGTCCGGCGGTCAGCGGTGGGAGAACGCCGTGCTCCTGAGCGGAGGTGGGGGCCGGCTGGGTCCGACGGCCGCGGTGGAGCACGCCCTGGGCACGCTCACGGCGGGGTCGCTCGGGGTGGCGGTCGTCGCCGTCGTGACCGTCGGCGTGATCCGGCGTCGCTACCTGCTCGCAGCCGTGGCAGGAGGAAGCGTGGTGGCCACGGCACTGGCCGCCCGCATCCTCAAGGGCACGCTGCTGACCCGGCCGTTGCTGGACATCGGCCACGGAGCCCCCGTCCACAACTCGCTGCCCAGCGGACACTCGGCCATCGCCATGAGCGTGGCGGCCGCGGCCCTGCTGGTCACGCCCGCGGGGCGGTGGCGGCCACTCGTGGGCGGTCCCGTGCTCGCCTGGGCCGTCGCCATGGGGGCGTGCACCGTAGTGGCGGGCTGGCACCGGCCTTCGGACGTCGTCACGGGGAACCTCCTCGCGCTCGGCACGGCGGCGCTCGCCGTGCTGCTGCTGGGGGTCGCGGGCCACGTGCGAGCCGCCCGGCCCCGCGAGGACGGCCGGCGGCGCGTACTCGTCGTACCGCTGGCCGTGTTGGCGGCCGTCGGAGCGGGCGCCGCGCTGCTCCAGGCCGGTGTTCCCGGACTGGTCTCCACCTACCACGGGGGCCTGGGGCTGGCCTGTGCCTCCGGAGCCTCGACCGGTCTCGCCCTGCTGGCCCTCACGCGCGGGCTGTCCTTCGGCGCCGGGGACGGATGACCGCTCACCCGCAGCCTCGGGCGAGATGGAGTCAGCGGGTGGTGCAGCCACCGTTGAGGAACAGGGTCCGGCCGCACGCCCTACCCCCGGCACTTCTACTGGTGCAGGAGGCTCAGGGCCAGGAGGCGCCCGGAGCGATCGTCACGGATGCTCACATCGGTCATCTCGCCGAGCGGGTCCGTCCGCGACCGGTACGTGGTCACCGCGATGGCGAGCGCGCTCCCCGCGTCGGCGTTCCCGAAGTAGCAGAGGCGCTGGTCGATGATCCTCCTGCGCGCGAACTGTCGGTCCGGTCTCCCCATGGCCCTCCAAGCGGCGAACACGGCCGAGTCCACGATGGAGAAGTACGTGGCGAAGTAGAGAAGCCCCGCACCGTTCAGGTCCCGTACGGGGTCCACCCGATAGTGCGTCTCGAACGGCTTGCCCATGCGTTCATGACATTCGTGGAGGCCCGTTGCCAGTGTTCCGGTCCTACGGGCTGCGGCGCACAGGGCGCGCGGGGAGTACTGCGGCGGGAGCCGGGGGAGGCGGTCCTGCCGGAAGCCGGCCGGAGATCCTCGGACCAGGGCGGTGTTGCCCGTGGCCCCGGCCCGGCTGACCCACCTGTTCACGTTCTCGACGTAGAGGCAGTCCGGGTCGGGGTGTTCGTAGGCTTCCGAAGCCTCGAGCTGAACGGGGCCCGCGCCGTCGTCCTGCCGCGCCTGCCCTGCCGAGGCGATTCGGTGCAGGGTCAGGACCGACTCCCCGCCCAGACCGAAGACCCGGGAGCTGACGGCCAGCCGGTCCCCGAAGGTGAATCGGGTGGGGTACACCGCGCGGCTCCCTATGAGCCGATAGGAATAGAAGGACAGGTAGGCGGGATGTCCCGCAGGACTGGTGGCGGTCAGCACGTCGATGTCGCACGCTTTGCTGACGGCCTCCCAGGTCCAGTCTCCGATCCGCGCGGCGAACAGCGAGGTCTGGCCGCACATGGACGGTGAGACCGCCACCTGTCGGAACGTGATGTCGGGCGGATGCGGCGAGGCGAGCATTGAGTGCTCCAGGTGTGGGCTTGCGGCCGGCCGGCCGCACGCACCGCGCGGCACCCTTCTGCGGCGAGAAGGTGCGAGGGTGATGTGGCCGGGCGGTGTGCTTCCGGTGCCCCGCGCGCCGACTCGGGGGCCCGTGGGGCTGAACCTGTCTGTCCGGCCCCAGGATTCCTTCCGGCGTCCTTCAGGTCACCTCCTCTCTTCGGGCTAGCCCGCACCCGCAGCCCCGCACTGCGGCGAGCTCGCGACGGTGCCCGGCATCACTCGTCCTCCAGCCGGGGTGATGTGGCCAGGATGCGGTGGGCCAATTCCCCGCGGCTCCGCACGGCGTACTTGACCATGAGCGACTTGATGTGGATCTTCACGGTGTGTGGGGGGGGGGGGGGGAGATGCCCAAGGAGCGTCCGATGAGCCGGTTGGGCAGGCCTTGGACCGCGAGGTCCAGGACCTCCTGCTCCCGGGGTGTCAAGGGTCGCCCGCCGCCCGGGAGCGGTTCGGGCCGGGACGCCTTCGTGGCGGTGCATTCGTCTGGAACGGCGGTCTCGACAGCGCGCAGGATCTCCTGGTGCAGGGCAGTGCTCAGTGCCAGGAGCCGGCCGAGCAGAACCTCGTTGGAGCAATGGCCGCACGGAGTCTCTTCCGGAGTGGGCGCGGGGGAGGGTGCATGCACGGGCGTTCCGATCTCTCAGACGGCTCGGCTCCTCCAGCGGACGGATGTCGGACGTCGCCACGGCGCGCGCTCCGGCCGCTGGCCGATTCCGGCCTGGTGGTACGGCTCCCAGGACTCCTTGGGCTGGTTGGCGGGGAGGGCGCCTGTGCCGATGGAAGCGCTGGACGGCCGCAAACGCAATAACCACCAGGGGTGCATCTCCACGAGCCGTCGACGCGGCTGCCGATGAGTACCGCACTGGTGTTCCCGCAGGTCGCGCCGACCTTCAGGGCCGCTCCTGGCCCCGCCCGCAGAGCCCTGTTGACCTGCTGGTGAGCCGCTCCCCGGCAAGGCGGACTCCGAGCGTGGGGGCGCGCGATTTCGCGCGGAGTGCGCGAATCGCGGCCGCGGATGCGCTGTGCGCTCCCTGGCGGGTTCGCGTCGCTGGTGCTTGTGTGTGGGGTGTCACTCCGGACGAGGCGTCCCCGAGTGAACACACACCTGATGCACGCCCGTTCCGCGCCGGGCGCCTCCACGATCCTCTCCCTTTCGCGCACGTTGCGGCCCATGGTCGGACGGTGGCGCACCCCGTCTGCCCTGCGCCCCACGTGAGCGCCACCCCACGCACACTCCGTCCGTTGCGGGACTCTGCCCTGCCACGCGAAAGGACTGATCCATCCATGAGCCATGTCCCTTTGGAGCATGCGCAGTTCAGCGCCCTCGGCCCGGAGTACGAGGAGTCCGCACAAGGGCTGTTCCGGGCCCATCTGGAGATCCCGAGCATGCTGGCGGCCATCGGCGAGGTCCGCCGGTGCGCAGTGCTCGACGCGGGATGCGGGACCGGCGTCTACGCGCGACTGGCTGCCCGGCTCGGCGCCGGCCCGGTGGTGGGTGTCGACGCGTCCGAGGGAATGCTGGAGGTGGCCCGCGGACTCGAGAAGGCGGAACCGCTGGGCATCGACTACCGGGCCGGTGACATCGGGGAGGCCCAGGGACTCGCCGTGGACCTGGTGCTGGCCGTGTATCTCTTGCCCTACGCACGCTCCAGACTGGATCTGGAGGCAATGTGCCGAGGTCTCGCCCGGGCGCTGGGGCCGGGAGGGCGGCTGGTCACGGCGGTACTGAACCCGGACTTCTGCGACGAGCCGGACTGGTACCGCGCCTATGGATTCTCGCTGAGCACGCCGGGGCGGCGAGACGAGGGAGACCAGGTCGTACTCTCCGTCGACCAGGGCGCGATGGTCTTCGAGGTCACCGCGCACTACTGGAGCGGGGAGGCGATGGAGGCGGCCCTCGGGCTCGCCGGATTCACCGAGATCTCGTGGAGTCGCCCGCGGGTGTCCCGGACCGGCCTCGACCGGTACGGGGCGGGGTTCTGGGACAACTACCTGACCCGGCCGCACGCCTTGATCGTGAGAGCACGGCTGGCCGGGGAGCCGACGTGACCCCGACCGCCCCGACGGAATCCGAACCGTCGGGGCTACGGCTGCGCACCTACCGAAGCCTGCGCGAACTCCCCCCGGAAGCCTGGACCATCCCGGGCCGGATGCCCACCGGACTGGGCTACGACTTCCTGTGCCCCGTGGAGGAGTCGGGTGTCAACGAGATGCGGCACTACTACCTGACGGCCGACACCGCCGACGGGCAAGCGTTGGGCCGGGCCAACGTCTACGGCGTCCGCTTCGACCTGGCCACCACCGACCGCAAGCTGACCCCGGCCTCACGAACAACGATCAAGCGCTGGTTCCCCGACTTCATGGCCTTCCGGTTCCTGGAATGTGGCCTGTTGACGATGCTCAGCGACCCGCTGGCGCTGCGCGGCGACGGGGATCTGGAGCCCGTGTTGGCGGCGGTGGCCGAGCGGATGGCCGAGCTGGCGGAGACGGACGGGTCGGACTTCCTGATGATCCGGGACGTGACACCGGCGCACTACCAGCGCTGCCTGGACGTCCTGCGGCCGCAGGGCTTCCGCCCGGCGCTGGGCTTCTCCCGCGTCCGCATCGACATCCGGTGGCCCTCCCTCGCCGATGCGCTGGCCGAACTGCCCCGCAGACAACGCGGCAAGCTCACCGTAGCGCTCCGGTTCGGTGAGCGGTTCGGCATCGAGGTGGAGGAGCACGAGGAGTACGCCGCGTACGCGCCGGTCCTGGCGCGGTTGTGGCGCAATGTGATGGCGGGCGCCAAGGAGTACCAGCGCGAGGACCTCAACGCGGAGTTCTTCGAAAGCTATTCACGGCATTTGAAAGGCCGCAGCAGGTTGTGGCTGTTCCGACACCACGGCACCCCTGTGGCGTTCCTCCTCACCGCCTGGGATCAGGGCGATGACTACGTCCTGCTGGAGTGGGGCATCGACCGCGACTTCGAGCACTACCGGCAGGCCAACCTCTACCGCGCCGGAATCCTCCTGAGCCTGCAGGACGCCATCAGCCGCGGGAAGCGGCGGGTGGAAATGGGGATCACCAACTACACCACCAAACTGTCGATCCCCGGGGCCCGGGTGGAACCGACCATCTACTTTCTGCGCCATCGCACCGACCCCGTGCACACAGCGACCCTCGTGCGGCTGATGGCACACAACATCCAGCGGCCCGAACTGCCGGAGGAGATGTCGTCGGAGTTCTCCCGGTGGGAGGAGCGCGTACGGCTCGACCAGGACTCGCTGCCGACGCACGACGTCTTCCGCAAGTTCGACCGCCAGCACAAGTACACCGGCCTCAAACTCGGCGGGGTCTACGGTTTCTACCCGGAGTTCACCGGCCCGCAACGATCCACGATCGAGAGCAAGGAGCTGGGCGAGATCGTGCTGCTGGGCACCAATTCCTACCTGGGCCTGGCCACTCATCCCGAGGTCGTCGCCGCGTCGAGCGAGGCGGTGAAACGGTACGGCACCGGGTGCTCGGGCTCGCCGCTCCTCAACGGCACCCTGGATCTGCACACCCGGCTTGAGGAGGACCTCGCCGCGTTCCTGGGCAAGCCGGCCGCCGCCCTCTGCTCGACCGGTTACCAGACCAACCTGGCCGCGCTCAGCGCACTGTGCGAGTCCGGGGACCTGATCGTCCTCGACGCCTTGGACCACCGCAGCCTCTTCGACGCCGCCAGGCTCTCGGGCGCGGACTTCACCGTCTACCGGCACAACGACATGGACCACCTCGCACACGTACTGCGCCGCACCGAAGGCCGGCGGCGGCTGATCGTGGTCGACGCGGTCTTCAGCATGGAGGGCACCGTCGCGGACCTGACGGCCATCGCCGACCTCGCCGAACGACACGGCTGCCGGCTCTACGTCGACGAGTCCCATGCCCTCGGGGTCCTGGGCCCCGACGGCCGCGGCGCCGCCGCCGCGCTGGGGTTGCTCGACCGAACGGATGTGGTGATGGGGACCTTCAGCAAGTCCTTCGCCTCCATCGGCGGGTTCGTGGTCGGTGATCGAGCGGCGATCGACCACATCCGGCACAACGGCGCCGGCCACATCTTCTCCGCCAGCCTGCCCCCCGCCGCAGTGGCCGCCACCCACGCGGCCCTGGACGTCAGCCGCCGCGAGCCCGAGCGTCGGGACAGGGTGCTCGCCGCGGCGGCCCACATGGCGAACGGCCTGGCACGGCTGGGCTACCAGGCGTCCTTCCACGGCACGCCGATCGTGCCGGTCGTCCTGGGCAGCCCGACCCTCGCACACGCGGGCTACCTCCGCCTCATGCGCGCCGGCGTCTACGTCAACCCGGTGGCACCCCCCGCCGTACCGGAGGAGCGGTCGGGATTTCGTACCAGCTACCTGGCCGACCACCGCCGGGAGGACCTGGACCGCGCCCTCGCGGTGTTCGGCGAACTCGTGCGGGACCTACGACCAGGAGAACGGCCGGCATGCGGGAGCTGATCAACACCACCATCCAGCACATCCTCGACACCCGGCGCGGCATCACCGCCAACCAGATGCTCGTCGAGGACCTCGGCTTCGACTCGCTCAAGCTGTTCCGGCTGATCACCCTCCTCGAGGACGAGCACGACATCGCCATCTCGTTCAGGGACGCCCAGCGCATCCGGACCGTCGGCGACCTCTACGCCTTCGTGGAGGTCTGGCTCGCTCCTCTCCCCACCCCGAAACCGACGGAAGGAACCCGACGGCCATGAGCGGCAACGCCGATCTCGCACTCGTACGCAGGGTCTACACGCTCTTCGCCGAGGGCGACCTCGACGAGCTCCACGAGCTCCTGCACCCCGACGTCGAGCAGTACGTCCCAGGAACCCACCCCTGGTCCGGCGTCTTCCACGGCGCGGCCGCGGTCCTGGCCAACCTCCGGGCCACCGTGGAGGCCACCGACGGCACGCTGACGGTGGAACTCCAGGAGGTGTTCTCCGACCTGCACGGCCGGGTCATCGCCGTGGACCGCTCCAAGGGCCACCGTCACGGCCACGACATCGACACCCGCGTAGCCATCCTGTTCACCGTCGCCGACGGACAGATCGTCCGGTTCGCCGAGTTCTACTCCGATCCGGCGGACGTCGAGGGGTTCTGGTCGTGACCGGGCCGTTCTCTTCCCCGGCAGACGCCTGGCAGCGCATCGCGGCCCGTACGGACCGCACCCTGACGATCACCGACGAGGTCACCGAGACCCTCACGCACCAGGCCCTGGCCGAGCGGGCCGCATCGTACCTTCCCGCACTGCGCGAACTCGGTGTCGGACGGGGCGAGCCGGTCCTGATCACCGTCCACACCACCATCGATTTCATCTGCGCCTACCTCGCACTCATGCTCCATGGCGCGGTACCCGTCCCCCTCCCCCCACGACAGGTCCTCAAGGGGTCCGGACCCTTCCTGGCACGTCTGCGCCCCCTCCTCCCGCACCACCGCAGACTCATCTGCACCCCCGCGGAACTGGAGGAGGTCGGCCCCACCTCACCAGCCGAATGCGACATCAGCACGTTCCCCTGGCTCGCCGAACGGCGCGACGCGGACTTCGGCCGCTCCGCCGCACAGCAGCTGGCGGCCGGCGCCACCGCCGACTGGCTCCTGCCCGCCATGGACGACGACGCCTACGTGCAGTACACCTCCGGCAGCACCGCCGCACCGAGGGGCATCGTCATCACCCATCGCAACCTCCTCGCCAACCTGGACGCCACAGGACGCGGTCTGGACGTGCGCCCCACCGACGTCGTCGCCAGCTGGCTGCCGCTGCACCACGACATGGGGCTGGTCACCAGCCTGCTCACCGCGCTCTTCCACGGGATCGACGCCGTGTTCACCCTTCCCCAGCGGTTCCTCTACGACCCGCTGGGTTTCCTCCGGCTCACGACGCACCACAACGCCACACACGCGCTCATGCCCAACTTCGCCCTGGAATGGCTGGTCAACGCCCGCAACAAACCCCACGCCACCCTGCACGGCATCGACATGAGCTCGCTGCGCCGCCTGACCATCGCCTCCGAGCCGGTCAACGCCGACAGCATGCGCCGCTTCAACGCCGCCTACACGGAGTTCGGGCTGGCCGACACCGCCCTGTGCTCCGGCTACGGCCTGGCCGAGGCGACGTGCGCGGTCAGCCTCTCCGTCCCCGGCACCGGCTTTCGCACGGAAGACTTCGAGGGCACCGAAGTGGTCACCGGCGGCCGACTCCTCCAAGGCTACGAGGCCCGCATCGATGCCGAGCCCGGCCGCCGGGCCGGCACCATCAAACTGCGCGGTCCCGGTATGTCCGCCAGCTCCTACATCGACGGCACGAGGGTCGACGCGCTGGAGAAGGACGGCTTCTACGACACGCGCGACGTCGGGTACCTCGTGGAGGACGAGGTGGTGATCCTCGGCCGGCAGGACGAGGTGATCATCCTTCACGGCGAGAACCGCTTCCCGTACGACATCGAGTCCGTCGTCCGCGCCGAATCCCGGCAGGGACGGAGCAGAGTCGCGTGCTTCGGACACCTCGGCCGCATCGTGGTCGTCCGGGAGGGGCGCGGCAGCACTCCCGCCGACGAGGCCGAGGACGACGGACTCCGCCAACGGATCACCAAGGCCACCGGACTTCCGATCGACGAACTCGTCACCGTGCCCCACGGCGCCGTCCCCGTCACCACCAGCGGAAAGATCAAACGCGCCGCGATCGCCGAGGCGTACCGCGCGGGCACCCTGCCCACCCTCACTACGCGCACGTGGACGCCCTGCACCCCTGCCCCGCGCAACAGTGTTCGGTGACGCCAGGCCAAGTCGTCTGTTCCAGACCTTTCTTGACGCACAGTCACGAATATCGGAGTGAAGTCACCGGGATAAGTGGGACTTGGTCGGCGGATACGTGGCGACATCAGACTTCGTACCCGTATGCCGAGATCGCGGGGGCGGGGGCGGTGCGTGCCGCGGCAGTGTTGATCACTTCCCTGGACGGGGCGCGTTCGCCGTTCGTGGCCTCGGCCGTCCGTACGACGGTGATGGAGAAGGAAATGATCACGAACATCGGCCGCACCCTGAGTGCGGCCGCGGTGACGGCCGCCGCCGGCGTCGCGCTGGCCGCGGCGCCGGCGAACGCCGCGGCGCCGGCCTGGGAGACGTTGTCCCGGCCGTCACCCGAGCAGGGCGCCGCGTACATCCTCCCGTTCGACGCCGAGAACGCCGTCGGGAAGACCCGGCAGCCCATGTGCGGCAGCTGCAAGTTGTCGGAAAAGCTGTGGCAGAAGACCGGGAACAGCTGGAAGGAGCTGACGCCGCCGGCCGACGCGGGCATCGACGCCCTGGCCGGCACGGCCGCCGACGACGTCTGGGCCATCGGCCGCAAGGACACGAGCACCGGTGTCTTCCGGGTGAACCACTACGACGGGACCTCGTGGTCGGGGAACCTCAACCCGGACACCCAGAAGCTCGAACTCCTGGCGGCCAAGGCCGTCAGTCGCACCAGCCTGTGGGCCGTCGGCGACTCCCGCGCGAACGGGGCCCCGGCGGTGACGCACTGGAACGGGACGTCCTGGAACACCACCACCTTCGATCAGATTCAGGGTGTCCTCGACGGCGTCGACGTACGGGCGGAGAACGACATCTGGGCCGTCGGTTACCGCACCGCGGGCGGCCTGGCCAACGACCGCTTCCAGGGCCTCGCCCTCCACTACGACGGCACCCGGTGGACCGAGGTGCCGGTGCCGGCGACGGCCAAGGTCAGCACCCTGCTGGACTCGGTCAGGAGCAGCGGGCCCAACGACGTCTGGGTGACGGGGCACATCCTCGACGAGAAGGGCCTGGGCGCGCCGCGCACCGGGGCGTACGTCCTGCACTGGGACGGCGCGACCTGGACCCGCCGTGACGTCCCGGGAGCCAAATTCGCCAACTCCGCGGCTGTGTACGACGGCCGGGTCCACCTCGGCGTCTCCGGTGGGAGCGGTTCGAAGCTGGTCCGCTGGACCGGCTCCGCGTGGGAGGCCGTGAGCGGTGTCCAGGCGGGCCTCGACGGGGTGTCGACGCTGGCCACCACGCGCGATGGTGCGCTCTACCTGGCCGGGTTCAGCGGCTCCGACACCATCTTCGGCGGTCGCGAGTACTACCTCCAGCGCCTCGGCGCACCGACCGTGCGCTGACCCCGTGCGGCTGCCTCAGGCGGAGGAGCCGCTGTCCACGACCAGGTCGGCGCCGACGACGGCGCCGGCCGCGGGCGAGGCCAGGTAGAGCACGGCGGCGGCGATCTCCTCGGCCTCGGCGATCCGGCCGAGCGGGTTCTGCGTCTTGACCCGCTCGGCGCGGTCGGCGTCGCTCTCGCCGGGGCGCAGGGACATCGGGCCGGCCGAGGCGCCCGGGCTGACGGCGTTGATGCGGATCCCCTCGCCGATGTGGTCGAGGGCCGCGGCGCGGGTGAGGGTGGTGACGGCCGCCTTGGAGGTGAGGTAGGCGGCGGCGTTCGGGATGCGCTGGTGGGTGCCGAGGTTGGACGAGACGTTGACGATCGCGCCGCCGCCGCTGGTGCGCATGTGGGCGATCTGGTGCTTCATCGCCAGCCAGACGCCGGTGACGTTCGTGTGCAGGACGGCCGTCCAGTCCTCCTCGGTGATGTCGGCGGTCGGGACGGTCCCGCGGAATATCCCCGCGTTGTTGACGGCGATGTCGAGGCCGCCGAAGAGGGCGACGCCGCGTTCGACGAGGGCGCGGACCTGGTCGGAGTCCGTGACGTCGGCGGTGACCGCCTCCGCGGTGCCGCCCGCGGCCCGGACCAGGGCGACGGTCTCCTCCAGGGTGGCCGCGGTGCGTCCGGCGGCGACCACGCGGGCCCCTTCGGCCGCGAAGGCGAGGGCGATGGCGCGACCGAGACCGGTGCCCGCACCGGTGACCAGGACGCTCTTGTCGGTGAAGCGGCTCATGGGGGCTCTCCTTCGGGGGATCCATGGGGATCCATATTGGATCGATCGGTTCAATATGAGGGCAGCGAAAGAAATACCGAGTGGGTCGGCCCCCTCGGTTACTCAGGCGTCAGGCGTCAGGCGTGCGGGTCCAGGAGGGCGAGGGCCTGCTCGGCCGCGTCCCGGACGCGCGCCGGGTCCTCGGTGGCCTTGCCGACGACCCGGATCCCCTGCATCAGGACCAGGAGGAGCCTGGCCAGGGTCCGGGGGTCGCGCTCCGGCGGGAGTTCGCCCTGTTCCCGGGCCCGGGAGAGGGCCGCGTGGAGCAGTGTTTCGAGGCGGTCCCAGCCGCTCTCGACCCGACGGGCGGCCTTCGGGTCGTGCGGGGCGAGTTCGGTGGCGGTGTTGGTGAGGAAGCAGCCGGTCAGCCGGAATTCCGGGGAGCCCGCCTCGGCCGCGAAGCGGCGTACGACGCCCCGCACCGCCGGCAGGGCGGGGCCTGGGCGGGAGAGCTCGGCGAGCAGCCCGGGGAGGGTCGACTCGGAATAGCGCTCCAGGGCCTTGAGGTAGAGGTCGTGCTTGGTGCCGAAGGTCGCGTAGAGGCTGGCCCGGCCGATCCCGAGGTGCTCGACCAGATCGGCCACCGAGGTGGCTTCGTAACCGCGGCGCCAGAACAGCTCCAGGGCTGATTGCAGCGCGGCGTCCGGATCGAATTCCTTGGTCCTGGCCATGGACAAGATCATAGGCAGCTCTGGAACGGTCGGTCAAGAATGCGTGTGCGCCCACTCACGTATATGGAGTCGGTTATGGGTGCGCCGGTCACGGGGCCGGCGGACCCCAGCCGTTGGGGCAGGTGGTCGGTGCGGCGGGCCCGTAGGCGTACGACAGGAAGTCCTGGAGCTCCGGGCCCCAGAACGGCCAGGCGTGCTCGCCCGCGCCCCGGCAGTAGCGGTGGGTCACCGAGCGGTCGGCGAGGTCCTGGTGCAGGGCCGCGTTCCAGGCCCCGATCTCCACCTCGCCCGCGCCGTCGGCGCCGCCCGCGTACAGGGCCATCCTGCCGCTGTACGCGGCGTACTTGCCGTCCAGCGCCAGGTTCGCCGGGTTCTGGCCGGGCCAGGTGTCCGGCGCGCCGAAGACCGTCGCCATCCGGTACGGGGTGTCGCCGGTGACCCGGTACTTCCCGTCGAGGAGCCCGGTCCACTGGATCGAGGCCCCCACCGTCCAGGTGGACTGTGCGATCAAGTCCTGCGCGGCCGAAGGGTAGATGTCCGTACCTCCCGAGAACGCGCCCACCGCGGAGAAGAGTTCCGGGTAGCGGCCGGCGTAGCGCAGGGCTCCGTAGCCGCCCATCGACGCGCCCGCCACGGCGCGTCCCGACGCCGACCCGACCGTGTTGAAGTTCGCGTCGATCCACGGCAGCAACTGCTTGACGTGGAAGGTCTCCCACTGCGGCGCGAAGAAGCCGTCCGTGTGCCCGGGCCAATCGCTGTACCAGCCCGCTTGACCCGCCTCCGGCATCACCACGATGCCCTGGAACGCCGAACCCCGCACCGCGGCCGTGATGTTGCCCTGGTCGGTCTTCGACCACTGCTCGACGTCCCCGGTGCCGCCGTGCAGGAGGTACAGCACGGGGTACGGGTGCGCCGGGTCCCGCCGGTAGCCCTCCGGCAGCAGGATCCGTACCCGCACCGGCACCCGGCCCGTCGTCGGGGGGCCGCCGTGCGCGGCGAAGAGGGCGGGCGTGGTGAAGGACGCCTCGCCCATCCGCTCGCTCTGGCCGGTGGCGACGGACCAGCTCCGCAAGGTCAACCCCGAGGCGTTGGGCGCGGGCAGCGAGGGGAGCGCGGTGCCGGCCGCGGCCGGCGCGGGCGCGGGCGCCGCCACGAAGGCCAGGGCCAGGGCCGCGGCGCAGGCGAGCAGCGCCGCTCCCCGGCGGGTACGGCGTGGTAAGGACGGGTCGGCCGATCCGCGCGATCCGCGCATGGAGATCCCCCTGGTCGGTGTACGGGCTGCTGCGGCGCCCCGGCGGCAGGCCGGTGACGTCCCGGCGCCGGTATAGCACGCACCCACCCACCCCACCAGGCGGTACGCGACCCTCCGGTCACCCCGGGGTCACCGGCCCGGCCGGTCCACCGGACCCCGTTTACCCGCGGTCCACCCGCGGGCCCGCCTTTGTCAGTGGGGATTGTCGGTCCGGCGTGGTCTGATGGAGGCATGATCGAAGAGTTTCTGGCCCGTGACCTGTCCGATGTCGAGGAAGCCGTCCGCAAGGCCGCCGCGGTCGAGATCATGCCGAGGTTCCGGCAGCTCGCCGACCACGAGATCGACCAGAAGAGCGGCCCGCACGACCTGGTGACCGTCGCCGACCGGCGCGCCGAGGAGCACCTCACCGACTCCCTGACCCGGCTGCTCCCGGGCTCGGTGGTGGTCGGCGAGGAGGCCGTGCACTCGGACCCCGCCGTCTACGGGGCGCTGCGCGGCGAGGCACCCGTGTGGATCGTGGACCCGGTCGACGGGACCCGGCAGTTCGTGGCCGGGGACCCCGGCTTCTGCACGCTGGTGGCGCTGGCCGTACGCGGTGAGATCCTCGCGTCCTGGACCTTCGCGCCCGCCCTGGAGGAGATCGCCACCGCGGTGCGCGGCGGCGGGTCCTTCGTCAACGGCGAGGCCATACGCAGCGGTTCCCCCGAAGCCGGCGCCGCGCTGCGGGTCGCCATGGCCCACCCGCTCTACACGAGCGAGGAGGACAAGCGCACCCTCGGCCGCCTCGACGTACCGGGCGTGGCCGCGCGCCCCTGCGGTTCGGCGGGCCTGGAGTACCTGAAGGTGGCCCGCGGCGAGATGGACGGCCTGGCCTTCACCTGGCCCTCGGCCTGGGACCACGCGGCCGGACTCCTGCTGGTCGCCGAGGCGGGCGGCGCGCAGAGCACCGTCGCGGGCGAGCCGTACCGGGTGGACCGTGACAACGCACTGCCCTTCGCGGTCGGCCGGGACGAGGCGACGGCGCTGCGGATCCGCGACCTGCTGCGCGGCGCGTAGCACCGCGGCCGCGCAATATCCTGGGGTACCTGGGGCAGTGCCGCCACCGGACGAAGGAGTCGCATGGTGTCGTCGATTCTCGATGCGGTCGTCGTGGGAGCGGGTCCCAACGGGCTCACGGCCGCCGTCGAACTGGCCCGGCGCGGCTTCTCCGTGGCCGTGTTCGAGGCCGCCGACACGGTCGGCGGCGGGGCCAGGACCGAGGAGCTGACCCTCCCCGGCTTCCGGCACGACCCCTGCTCCGCGGTCCACCCGCTGGGCGCGGGCTCGCCCGTGTTCGCGACCATGCCGCTCGCGCGGTACGGGCTGGAGTGGCTGCACGCCCCGCTGCCGATGGCGCACCCCTTCGACGACGGCAGCGCCGCCGTGCTCTCGCGGTCGGTCGCCGAGACCGCCGCGTCCTTCGGCCCCCGGGACGCGGGCGCCTACCGCCGCCTGGTCGCGCCGTACCTCGGCCGATGGGACACCCTGGCCCGGGACTTCATGTCCCTGCCCTCCACCGCGCTGCCCGTCGACCCGCTCACCCTGGCCCGCTTCGGGCTCGCCGGGCTGCCCCCGTCCACCTGGCTGATGCGGCGCTTCCGGGACGACCGGGCGCGCGCCCTGTTCGCCGGACTCGTCGCCCACGTCATCGCGCCGCTCGGCGGGATCGCGACCGGCGCGGTCGGGCTGGTCTTCGCCCTCGCCGCGCACGCGGGCGGTTGGCCGATGCCGCGCGGCGGCTCCCAGTCCATCGCGGACGCGCTCACCGCCTACCTGCGCGACCTCGGCGGCGCCGTCCACACCGGCTTCGAGGTCAAGCGGCTGGACGACCTCCCGCCGGCCCGGGCCTACGTCTTCGACACCTCGCCGACCGCGCTCGCCCGGATCGCCCGACTGGGCCGCGCCTACGACGGCTACCGCTACGGCGCCGGGGTGTTCAAGCTCGACTACGCGCTGGACGGGCCCGTCCCCTGGACCGCTTCGGCGGCGCGCCGGGCCGGCACCGTCCAGGTCGGCCCGCGCACCCGCGACATCGACGCCGCCCTGCAACTGACCGCCAGCGGCAAGGCCCCCCGCACGCCGTTCCTCATCACCGCGCAGCCCAGCCTCGTCGATCCGAGCCGGGCGCCCGAGGGCAAGCACGTCTTCTGGGCCTACGGGCACGTGCCCGCGGGCTGGGACGGCGACCTCACCGACGCCGTCGAACGCCAACTGGAGCGCTTCGCCCCGGGCTTCCGCGACCTGGTCCTCGCCCGCGCCACCGCGGGCCCGGCGCAGCTCGCCGCCCGCAATCCGAACTACGTCGGCGGGGACATCGCCTGCGGCGCCGCCTCCGGCCTCCAACTGCTGCTGCGCCCCAAGCTCACCCTGTCCCCGTACACCACGGCCCACCCGGCCGTCTTCCTGTGCTCCTCCGCGACTCCGCCCGGCCCGGGCGTGCACGGCATGTCGGGCCACAACGCGGCGAAGGCGGTCTGGCGCCACCTGCGAAAGGGCTCCTCCTGATGGTCCGCATCATCCTGGTCCAGGGCGACATCACGGCCGAACGCGTGGACGCCGTGGTCAACGCGGCGAACTCCTCCCTGCTGGGTGGGGGCGGGGTGGACGGCGCCATCCACCGGCGTGGCGGTCCGCAGATCCTGGAAGCCTGCCGCGCCCTGCGCGCCTCCCACTACGGCAAGGGCCTCGCGACGGGCCGCGCGGTCGCGACCACGGCGGGGCTGCTGCCGGCCGAGCACGTGATCCACACGGTCGGGCCGGTCTACTCCCGGGAGGAGGACCGGTCCGAGCTGCTGGCCTCCTGCTACCGGGAGTCCCTGCGGGTGGCGGCCGAGCTGGGGGCCCGTACGGTCGCCTTCCCGGCCATCTCCACCGGCGTCTACGGCTGGCCGATGGACGACGGTGCGCGGATCGCGCTCGCGACGGTCCGCTCCGCGGCGGGGGGCTCGGTGGAGGAGGTCCGCTTCGTCCTCTTCGACGCGCAGGCGTACGCCGCCTTCGAGGCCGCGTACGCCTCCGGCGGGGCCTGAGGGTGCGGGCCGACCCAGCCGGTCGGGCTTCGGGGTGTGCCCTTTAAGCCTGCCCGGCGTTTGTGGGCGTGCGTGTGGCGGGTGCTGGGCCCGGGTGTGCCTCCGGCGGCGCCTCAATCGCCGGCGGGGCTTGAGGATCGGCGGGCCGAGCACGCCCGTCGGGCTTCACGGGGCGGGTCCAGCGCCTCCGGCGGGGTTTGAGGGTGTGTCCTTCAAGCCTGCCCGGCGTTTGAGGGCGTGCCTGTGGCGGGTGCTGGGCCAGGGTGTGCCTCCGGCGGCGCCTCAAACGCCGGCGGGGCTTGAGGATCGGCGGGCCGAGCAAGCCCGTCGGGCTTCACTGGGTGGGCCCAGCGCCTTCGGCGGGGTTTGAGAGTGTGCCCTTCAAGCCCGCCCGGCGTTTGAGGGCGTGCCTGTGGCGGGTGCTGGGCCCGGGTGTGCCTCCGGCGGCGCCTCAAACGCCGGCGGGGCTTGAAGGGGGCCGGGTCCGGGGCCTTGGCGGGGCTCTTCAAGCCCGCCCGGCGTTTGAGGGCCGGCGGCCAGGGGGCTTGCCCGGTGAACGAGGGGACGTGGCGGGGCCCCCGCTTCCCGTGGGGAGCGGGGGCCCGGGCCGGTCGGGGTCAGAGCACGTCGGCGGCGATGTTCGCCGCGACCCGCTCCAGCAGCGGACCGGCGTTGGCGATGCACTTCGCCGTGTCCGGCTCGATCTCCGTCAGCGGGTACGCGCGCCGGATCCCGGCGGCCCGCAGGGCCTCCTCGGTCAGCGCGAGCCGCCCGCACACCGCGACGACGTCCTTGCCCGCCGCGCGCGCGGCTGCCGCCACGCCCGCCGGGGCCTTGCCGTGCAGCGTCTGCTCGTCGAGGGAGCCCTCGCCGGTGATCACCAGCGTGGCCCGCTCCAGGGCCGGGGCGAAGCCCAGCACCTCCAGCATCAGCTCGATGCCGGGCCGGAAGGTGGCGCCCAGCAGCAGCGCGCCGTAGCCGATGCCGCCCGCACCACCCGCGCCCGGAGCCAGCGCGCACTCGGCCGCCTTCGGGCCGATCGCCTTCTCCAGCACCAGCGCGAAGTGCGCCAGCGCCGCGTCCAGCGTCGCCACGTCCTCGGGGCTCGCGCCCTTCTGCGGACCGTAGACCGCCGGAGCGCCCTTCGGACCGGTCAGCGGGTTGTCCACGTCGCTGGCGAGGACGAACTCCACCTCGGCGAAGCGCGGGTCGATCCCGGACAGGTCGGCCGAGGCCAGGGAGGCCAGGCCGCCACCGCCCGGACCGACCGGTTCACCGTTCGCATCCAGGAACACGGCGCCCAGTGCGGACAGCATGCCCGCGCCGCCGTCGGTGGTGGCACTGCCGCCCACACCGAAGACGATCGAGCGCGCGCCCGCGTCGAGGGCCGCCTTCAGTACCTCGCCCGAGCCGTAGGTGGTCGAGGTCAGCGGGGCGAAGACGCCCGCCGGCAGCAGCTGGAGGCCGGAGGCCTCCGCCATCTCGACCACGGCGGTGCCCTCGCGCAGCGCGAAAGCGGCCGTGACCTGGTCACCGAGCGGTCCGGTGACCCGTACCTCCCGGCGCTCGAACCCGGCCGCCACGGCGGCCGCGACCGTGCCGTCGCCGCCGTCCGCGACGGGGAGGGTCTCGATCTCCACGCCCGGTACGGCCTCGCGGAGGCCCGCCGTCACCCGCTCGGCGACCTGCACGGCCGTGAGCGAGCCCTTGAATTTGTCCGCGGCGATGAGCACGCGCGCGGTCTCAGTTACTGCTCCGTCCGTCACCTTGCTAATCCCTTGCTATCGAACAGTGCAGTCGCGCCACCCTGAGCCTATCCGGAGGATTCTCCAATGCCCATGGGTGGCCTGGGACACACCCGGCGCGCCATGGTCATTAATACCGACATTCCCGCGCATAGTGGGGCCACATGAGTGCGGATTCACTGGAACAGCCACGCCCGGACACCCCGGAGGGCGCACCCGCAACCCCCGGGGACGACTCGCCCGACCTCGTGGTCGTCGTCATCGGGGTGATCGCCGTGCTGGCCGTGGTCGCCTGGGCGGCGCTCGGCAAGCACTCCTTCGACTCGGCGTCGAGCACCGCGCTGGCCTGGGTGCTGAACAACTTCGCCTGGCTGTTCGTGATCGCCGCCGACGTCTTCCTGGTCATGTGCGTCGTCCTCGCGATCAGCCGCTTCGGCCGGATCCGTCTCGGCGCCGACGACTCCGAACCCGAGTTCACCAACCTCGCGTGGATCGCGATGATGTTCAGCGCGGGCATGGGCATCGGCCTGATGTTCTTCGGGGTCGGCGAACCGCTGACCCACTTCCTGACCCCGCCCCCCGCCAGCGGCGCGGCCCCCGGCACCGGCAACGCCGCCCGCGCGGCCCTGGAGTACTCCTTCTTCCACTGGACCCTGACCCCCTGGGCCATCTACGGCATCGCCGGCCTCGCCCTCGCCTACGCGACCTTCCGCAAGGGCCGCGGCAACCGCCTCAGCTCCGCCTTCGTCCCGCTCATCGGGCGGGAGCGCGCCGACGGCTGGCCGGGCCGCGCCATCGACCTGCTCGCCGTCTTCGCGACCGTCTTCGGCACCGCGACCAGCCTCGGCCTCGGCGCCCTCCAGGTCGCCAAGGGCCTCAACATCACCACCGGCGTCGAGGACTCGACCACCCTCGAACTGATCATCATCGGCTCGCTGTCCGCCGCCTTCGTGCTCTCGGCCTTCTCCGGCCTGCACAAGGGGGTGAAGTGGCTCAGCACCATCAACATCGTGCTGGCCGCCGTCCTGATGCTCTTCGTCTTCCTGCTCGGCCCGACCGTGTACATCCTCGACGTGATCCCCGCGAGCGTCGGCAGCTACCTGCACCAGCTCCTCCCGATGGCCAGCCGCACCGGCGCCTTCACCGACAGCACCTGGCTCGGTGCGTGGACGATCTTCTACTGGGCCTGGTGGCTCTCCTGGGCCCCCTTCGTGGGCACCTTCATCGCGCGGATCTCGCGCGGCCGCACCATCCGCGAGTTCCTGGTCGGGGTGCTGCTGGTGCCCAGCGGGGCGACCGTCATCTGGTTCTGCGTGATGGGCGGCACCGCGATCCGGCTGGAGTCCACCGGCGCCGTCGACTTCGCCGCCAAGATCAAGGACGGCACCGAGGCCTCCCTCTTCGCGATGCTCGACGCCCTGCCGCTGGGCACGGTCACCTCCTACGTCGCCATGGCCCTGGTGATGACCTACTTCGTCACCAGCGCCGACTCCGCCTCCCTCGTCATGGGCTCGCTCACCAGCCGCGGCTCGCTGCATCCGCCCACCTGGCTCGTGGTGACCTGGGGCGTGCTGATGGCGGCCGTCGCCGCGGTGCTGCTCGTCGCCGGCGGGCTGAAGTCCCTCCAGACCGCCACCATCCTCGTCGCCCTGCCCTTCGTCCTGGTGATGCTCCTGGTGTGCTGGGCACTGGTGAAGGAGCTACGGGCGGACCCCGGCGCCGGTCCCGCCCGCAACCATCCGCTGCACGGGGTGCGCGACGCCGTACGGGCCATGGTCGGCGACGCCCTCACCGAGCAGGGTCCGGCCCGCCACCCCCGGCTGCGGCGCGTGGCGGAGTCCTCCCGCTCCCGGGACCGCGAGGACGGCGACGGCACGGCCTGAGCGGGAGCGGCGACCGGCCCCGCGCGGCTCGGTAGGCTGGCGCCGTGACCACCACGGATGACTACGCCACCTACATCGCGAGCCTGCCCCGCGTGCTGGCCGGTGCGGCCGCGCTCTACCGGGACACCGCGGGCCGGGTCCTGCTCGTCGAGCCCAACTACCGCGAGGGCTGGGCGCTGCCCGGCGGGACCGTCGAGTCGGACCGGGGCGAGTCCCCGCGCGGCGCGGCCCGCCGCGAGAGCGCCGAGGAGATCGGCCTCGACCTCCCGCTCGGCCGGCTGCTCGCGGTGGACTGGACGCTCGGGCCGGCCCGCCCGCCGCTCGTGGCCTACCTCTTCGACGGCGGCGTGCTGGACGCGGACCAGCTCGCCGCCATCAGGCTCCAGGAGGAGGAGCTGATCTCCTGGCGGCTGGTCGAGCCCGCCGAGCTCACCGACCACCTCCCCGGCGCGCTGGGGCTGCGCACCGCGGAGGCCTACCGGGTCCTGGGATCGGGCGAGGGCGCGGCGGAGCTGGAGAACGGCCGCCGACCGCAGTAGCGGGGCCCGCAGGGCCCGGAGGGTGACCCATCACACGGCGCCTACACGGGACGGGTCACAATGACCCGATGATCACGATGTACGCCTGGCCCAGCACCGCCGATGGGCCTGACGCCCTGCCCATGGTCCACTTCACCACCGAGGAGCAGGCCGGGGCCGACGTCACGCCCGACGGCGTGCCCGTCTGGCTGTTCGACACCGCGATACGCGACGGCGGCTGGGCCCACTTCACCGACTACGACGGCTGGGCGGCCCCCGCCGAGGGCTGGACCGCGGCCTACCGCCGGGAGGACGACGTCCTCTTCGTCAGCGGGCCCGGCGCCTGCGAGGGCTGGTACCAGGGCAACCTCGGCGCCCCCGCCGAGTGGGTGGAGGCCGCCGCGTCCCAGCAGAGCCTGGTGCTGCTCGCCGCCCCCGTACCGCACCCCTCGCTGTACGGGTACGCGGTCGAGGCCGGCGCCGCCTTCGCCCTCCTGGTCCCCCTGATGGTGCTCTAGGGGGTACTACGCACCCCGCACGACCGCACGGTCGCCGGTCAGAACAGGCCGTCGGTCGGCGTCGCCGTGCCCGCGCGGCCGGACTCGAACTCCAGCAGCCGCACCTTGCGCTCGACCCCGCCGCCGTAGCCGGTCATGCTGCCCGAGGCCCCGATCACCCGGTGGCAGGGGACGATGATGCCGATCGGGTTCTTCCCGTTGGCCAGGCCCACCGCGCGCGAGGCGTTCGGCTTGCCCAGCTTGGCCGCCAGCTCCCCGTACGACCAGGTCTCGCCGTAGGGGATGCGCGTCAGCTGGTCCCAGACGCCGCGCTGGAAGTCGGTGCCCTCCAGCCGCAGGGGGAGGTCGAAATCGGTGCGCTCCCCGGCGAAGTAGGCGGTCAGCTGCGCCGCGACGGCGGGGAAGGGCTCCTCGGTGGCCGCCACCCGCTCCCCGAAGGACTCCTCCGGCGGCCGGTGCCGCTGGCCGGTCATGTAGAGGCCGCTGAGCGTGCCGCCGGTGGCGACCAGGGTGAGCGGCCCGTAGGGGCTGTCGACGACGGTGTGCTGCCTGCTGGTGGTGTCCATGTGCCGGGTCTCCTCGTGCGTGGCTGAGCGGGCGTGGTCGTGGGGGCTGCCGGGTCAGCCCGGCAGGTGGTTGATGGGGTGGTCGTCCGTCGCCCACAGGTACTGGACGGCGTACGCCCGCCAGGGCCGCCAGCCCGCCGCCCGGGCGGTCAGCGCGGCCGGGGTGGACGGCAGGCCGAGCCCCCGCGCGGCCCGCCGCACCCCCAGGTCGGAGGGCAGGAAGGCGTCCGGGTCGCCCAGCGCCCGCATCGCGATCACCTCGGTGGTCCAGGGTCCGAAACCGGGCAGCGCGCCGAGCTGCGCCCGCGCCGCCTCCCAGTCGCTGCCCAGGCCGAGCGGCAGCGACCCGTCGGCCAGGGCGCCGACCAGGGTGGTCAGGGTCGTGCGCCGGCTGCGCGGCAGGGCGAGGGTCTCGGGGTCCAGCGCGGCCAGCGCCTCGGGGGACGGGAAGAGGTGGGTCAGCCCGCCCGCCGGGTCGGGGTCGGTGACCGGCTCCCCGTACGCCGTCACCAGGCGGGCCGCGTGGGTGCGCGCGGCCGCCGTCGACACCTGCTGCCCGAGCACCGCCCGTACGGCGAACTCCGCCGCGTCGACGGTACGGGGCACCCGGCGCCCGGGGGCCTTGTCCACCAGCGGCGCGAGCAGCGGATCCTGGCGCAGCTGGTCGTCCACGGCCTCCGGGTCGGCGTCCAGGTCGAGCATCCAGCGGCAGCGGCTGATCGCGATCGTCAGGTCCCGCAGGTCGGTCAGGGACAGCTGGCAGGCGATGTGGTCGGGCCGCGGGCTCAGGGCCACCACGCCGGTGCCGTGGGGCAGCCGCAGGGTCCGTCGGAAGGCCCCGTCGCGCCACTCCTCCACCCCGGGGACGGCGGTCGCCACCAGGTGCCCGAAGAGGTTGTCGGGGGTGAGCGGGGCGCGGAAGGGCAGCCGCAGCGACAGCGAGCCGGGGACGCGGGGCTCCGCGGCGCCGCGGTGGGCCGCACGCGCCTTCTGGCGCAGTTCGCCCGGGGCGAGGGCGAAGACCTCGCGCACGGTGTCGTTGAAGGTCCGGATGGAGGAGAAGCCGGCGGCGAAGGCGACGTCGCCCATCGGCAGCTCGGAGGTCTCCACCAGCAGCCGCGCGGTCTGCGCGCGCTGGGCCCGGGCCAGGGCCAGCGGACCGGCCCCCAGCTCGGCGTTGAGCTGGCGCTCCACCTGCCGCGTCGAATAGCCGAGGCGGGCGGCGAGCCCGGGGACGCCCTCGCGGTCGACCACCCCGTCCTGGATGAGCCGCATGGCCCGGGCGACCGCGTCGGCGCGGGCGTTCCACTCGGGGGAGCCCGGGCTGGTGTCGGGGCGGCAGCGCTTGCAGGCCCGGTAGCCCGCCTGCTGGCAGGCGGCGGCACTGGGCAGGAACGTCATGTTCGCGACCTTGGGCGGCACCGCCGGGCAGCTCGGGCGGCAGTAGATCCCGGTCGTCCTGACGGCGGTGAAGAACCATCCGTCGAAGCGGGCGTCCTTCGATCGGACGGCCCGCACGCAGCGCTCGGTGTCGGTGTGCATGCCTCAAGGATCGGACATTCCGGAGGGCCGGGCTGGCGGTTTTCCGACATGGACCTTCACGGACCTCGGGCCGGCGCCGGGGCCGGTACGGGGCCGGCCGGGGCCGTGCGCCGTGCGACGCGAAGGGCCCCGGTCACCGTATCGGTGTCCGGGGCCCGTCGTGTGCGTCCACGTTCGGTGAGCGCGCCGCCCGCTAGGGCAGCTGGCCCGCCCGTGCCTCGCGCCGGTTGTGGCGGAAGGTGTTGGCCCGCCGCGTGGTCGCGAAGAGCGGGATGGTCGCCGCGAGGGCGATCTGGAGCGCACAGCCCGTCTGGAGCAGCAGCTGACCACCCGGGGCGTCGAACGCCCAGGCCGCCAGCAGCCCCATCGCACCGACGATCCAGCTGAGCATCGCCACCGCGAGGACGCCCCGCGGCTTGGGGTACTCGACCCGGCTCACCATCAGCCAGGCCACGCCGATGATCGCCATCGTGGTCGGGACGAAGGGCAGCTCCAGCAGCACGATCGAGACGACCGTGAGCGCGCCGAAGGGGCTCGGCATGCCCTGGAACATGCCGTCCTTCATCGTCACGCAGCTGAATCTGGCGAGTCTGAGCACGACGGCGAGCAGCACCACGATCGCGGCCATGGCCGACACCTTCTGATGCGCGTCGTCGGCGACCATGCCGTAGACGAGCACGAAGTACGCGGGTGCCAGCCCGAAGCTGATCAGGTCGGACAGGTTGTCCAGCTCCGCGCCCATGGGCGAGCTGCGCAGCTTGCGTGCCACCAGGCCGTCGCACAGGTCGAAGACCGCGGCGAGCAGCATCAGTATCACGGCGGTCGCGGCGCTGTGACGCGCCATGCCCGACTCGTCACTGCCGGTGAGGTGCGGAATGAGGATTCCGGTGGTGGTGAAGTACACCGCCATGAATCCACAGGTCGCGTTGCCGAGGGTGAGGGTGTCCGCTATCGACAGCCGCAGCGAGAGGGGCATCTCCTCGCCGTCGGTCTCCTCCTCGGCTTCGGGCACCCAGTCGGACCGGCCGGGGCCGGTCGTCGTCTGGTCCGCCCGGCTCGCCGGTGATTCGGGATCAGTCACGGTCAATTCGAGTCACCCCCGCGGTGGTGGCCTGCCCGACCTCGACCGCGACCTCGACACCCTCGGGAAGGTAGATGTCGACGCGCGATCCGAAGCGGATCAGACCGATGCGCTCGCCCTGCTCGACCTTCGTGCCGGCCGGCAGGTAGGGAACGATGCGACGGGCGACCGCTCCCGCGATCTGCACCATCTCGATGTCGCCGAGCTCGGTGTCGAAGTGCCAGACGACGCGCTCGTTGTTCTCGCTCTCCTTGTTGAACGCCGGAACGAATCCGCCGGGGATGTGCTCCACGGACGTCACCGTGCCCGCGAGGGGCGCGCGGTTGACGTGTACGTTCAACGGGCTCATGAAGATCGCGACCCGGGTACGCCCGTCCTTCCACGGCATGATGCTCTGCACCACTCCGTCGGCGGGCGAGATGACGCGGCCCTGGGCGATCTCTCGCTCGGGGTCGCGGAAGAACCACAGCATGCCCGCCGCCAGCGCAGTGGTGGGCACGGCCACGGCGGCCCAGCGGCCGGACTTGCGGGCCCGGGTGAGGCTGAGCGCAGCGGTGGCGACGGTCGGCAGAAGCCACGGCGATGCTCCGCGCGCGAGGCGTCCACCGAGGAGGCCGACGCGAGGTGCAGAGGTTTGGCTGTGGGGCATGGATGACCTTCGTAGCGGGTGATTGCCGCGCCGCAAACTGGGGGACGGGACGGCGGCTTTACTGGAATGCTATCGGTTGCACGCAACAACTGGGCAAGCCAGAAGCCGAGTCGATGTCCGTCGGCCAGTGACTGGATGTGACCTTTTCCCCGAAATGATTCGGACATTTCGGGGCGAAGGCGGACTTTCAGCCCTGGAGTCGGTACTCCTCGAGCAGGCGTCGCCCAATGATCATTTTTTGGATCTCGGCGGTACCTTCACCGATCAGCAACATCGGGGCCTCCCGGTAGAGGCGCTCGATCTCGTACTCCTTCGAGAAGCCGTAGCCGCCGTGAATGCGGAAGGCGTCCTCGACCACCTCCTTGCAGTACTCGGAGGCGAGGTACTTCGCCATCCCTGCTTCGAGGTCGTTTCGTTCCCCGGAGTCCTTTTTGCGTGCTGCATTGACCATCATCGCATGGGCGGCCTCGACCTTGGTAGCCATCTCGGCCAGCTTGAACTGGATGGCCTGGTGCTCGGCGATGGCCTTGCCGAAAGTATGACGTTGTTGGGCATATGAGACACCCAACTCGAACGCACGCTGAGCGACGCCACAGCCACGTGCCGCCACGTTGACACGGCCGACCTCGACCCCGTCCATCATTTGGTAAAACCCTCGGCCGGTTGTCCCACCAAGGACCCGATTGGCCGGAATGCGCAGGCCGTCCATGATCATCTCGGTGGTGTCGACACCCTTGTAGCCCATCTTGTCGATCTTGCCCGGGATGGTCAGGCCGGGACGCACCTCGCCGAACCCGGCCTCCTTCTCGATCAAGAAGGTCGTCATCGACTTGTGGGGGGCCGTGCCCTCCGGGTGGCCTTCGTCACTGCGCACGAGGACGGCGACGAGCGTGGAGGTGCCGCCGTTCGTCAGCCACATCTTCTGGCCGTTCAGGACGTACTCGTCGCCGTCCTTCACCGCCTTGGAGGTGATGGCCGACACGTCGGAGCCCAGACCCGGCTCGGACATCGAGAACGCGCCGCGGATCTCGCCCGCCGCCATCCGCGGCAGGAAGTGGTCCTTCTGCTCCTGGGTGCCGTGCTGCTTGATCATGTACGCCACGATGAAGTGGGTGTTGATGATGCCCGAGACGGACATCCAGCCCCGCGCGATCTCCTCCACGCACAGCGCGTAGGTGAGCAGGGACTCACCGAGACCGCCGTACTCCTCCGGGATCATCAGGCCGAAGAGGCCGAGTTCCTTGAGGCCGTCGACGATCTGCTGCGGGTACTCGTCGCGGTGCTCCAGCTGGGTCGCGACCGGGATGATCTCCTTGTCGACGAACTCGCGGACGGTCTTGAGGATCTCCCGCTGGACGTCATTGAGGCCGGCGGTCTGGGCAAGTCGGGTCATTGGGCTACTTCCCCTGTTCCTTCAGCGTGGGCCGGCCGGGCTGCTCGCCGCCGCGCTCCGTGATGTACGTCTCGGTCGGGACCATCACCTTGCGCCGGAAGACGCAGACGAGGGTGCCGTCCTGCTTGTATCCCTTGGTCTCGACGTAGACGATGCCGCGGTCGTCCTTCGACTTCGACGGGGTCTTGTCGAGGACCGTGGTCTCGCCGTAGAGCGTGTCGCCGTGGAAGGTCGGCGCCACGTGCCGCAGGGACTCGATCTCCAGGTTGGCGATGGCCTTCCCGGAGACGTCCGGCACGGACATGCCGAGCAGCAGCGAGTAGATGTAGTTGCCCACGACCACGTTCTTGCCGAAATCGGTCGTGTTCTCGGCGTAGTTGCTGTCCATGTGCAGCGGGTGGTGGTTCATGGTCAGCAGGCAGAAGAGGTGGTCGTCGTACTCGGTGACCGTCTTTCCGGGCCAGTGCTTGTAGACCGCGCCGATCTCGAACTCTTCGTAGGTGCGTCCGAACTGCATGGTGCCTAACCCTCCGGGATCTCGAACTTGGTGGTGCGCCGCATGCCCGCGGCGCGCCCCTTGCCGGAGATGACCAGCGCCATCTTGCGGCTGGCCTCGTCGATCATCTCGTCGCCGAGCATCGCGGAGCCCTTCTTGCCGCCGGCCTCCGAGGTGCACCAGTCGTAGGCGTCGAGGATCAGCTCGGCGTGGTCGTAGTCCTCCTGCGAGGGGGAGAAGACCTCGTTCGCCGCGTCCACCTGACCGGGGTGCAGCACCCACTTGCCGTCGAAGCCGAGGGCGGCGGCGCGGCCGGCGACCTCGCGGTAGCCGTCCACGTTCTTGATCTGGAGGAAGGGGCCGTCGATCGCCTGGAGGTCGTGCATGCGGGCCGCCATCAGGATCCGCATCAGGATGTAGTGGTAGGCGTCCGCGCCGTAGCCGGGCGGCTGCATGCCCACGACCAGCGACTTCATGTTGATCGAGGCCATGAAGTCGGCCGGGCCGAAGATGATGGTCTCCAGGCGCGGCGAGGCGGCGGCGATCGCGTCGACGTTCACCAGGCCCTTGGCGTTCTCGATCTGCGCCTCGATGCCGATCTTGCCGACCTCGAAGCCCATGGTCTTCTCGATCTGCGTCAGCAGCAGGTCGAGGGCCACCACCTGCTGGGCGTCCTGGACCTTCGGCAGCATGATGCAGTCGAGGTTCTGGCCCGCGCCCTCGACGACCGTGATCACGTCGCGGTAGGTCCAGTGCGTGGTCCAGTCGTTCACCCGCACGACCCGGGTCTTGCCGGTCCAGTCGCCGTTGTTGAGCGCGTCCACGATCGTGTGGCGGGCGCCCTCCTTGGCGAGCGGGGCGCAGGCGTCCTCCAGGTCGAGGAAGACCTGGTCGGCCGGCAGGCCCTGGGCCTTCTCCAGGAAGCGCGGGTTGGAACCCGGCACCGCGAGGCAGGAGCGGCGCGGCCGCAGCCGGTTGACCGGGGAAGGGGGCGTGGTCATGCGGGGACCTCCGTGCTTGCGACGTTCTCTAGTGGGTGGAGCTTGTTCGCCTTGCGGATCTCGTCGACGATACGGCCGATGATCTCCGTGATGCCGAAGTCCTTGGGGGTGAAGACGGCGGCGACGCCGGCCGCCTTCAGGGTGACGGCATCGGCGTTCGGAATGATGCCCCCGACGATGACGGGGATGTCACCCGCCCCCGCCGCCCGGAGGCGTTCCAGGACGTCGGGGACCAGCGCGCAGTGCGAGCCGGACAGGATCGACAGCCCCACGCAGTGCACGTCCTCGGCCAGCGCGGCCGTGGAGATCTCCTCGGGGGTGAGCCGGATGCCCTGGTAGACCACCTCGAACCCGGCGTCGCGGGCCCGTACGGCTATCTGCTCGGCCCCGTTGGAGTGCCCGTCCAGGCCCGGCTTGCCGACCAGCAGTCGCAGCCGCCCGGCGCCCAGGTCCTCGGCGGTACGGGTCACCTTGGCGCGGACCTCCGCCATCGGCGTGCCCGGCTCGGCCGTGACCGCGACCGGCGCCGAGGAGACCCCGGTCGGCGCCCGGAACTCGCCGAAGACCTCGCGCAGCGCGGTGGACCACTCGCCGGTGGTGACGCCGGCGCGGGCGCACTCCAAGGTGGCCTCCATCAGGTTCTCGGTGCCGGCCGCCGCTTCCTTGAGCCGTTCCAGGGCCTGCCGGGTGGTGGGGAAGACGAAGGGATCGCCCTCGCCCTGCCGGTCCGAGGACTCCTCGCGCTCCGCGCGCCAGCGCCCGATGCGCTCGACGGTCAGCGCTTCCACCGCGCCGTCCACCGTCATGATCGCGCCGTCCAGGTCGGCGGTCAGCGGGTTCGGCTCGGTCTGCTGGAAGCAGTTGACGCCGACGATCTTGTCCTCGCCGTCCTCGATCCGGGCCCGCCGCTCGGCGTGCGAGGAGACCAGCTGGGACTTCAGGTAGCCGGACTCGACGGCGGCCATGGCCCCGCCCATCTCCTGGATCCGCTCGATCTCCGCCATGCACTCGTCGACCAGGGAGTCCACCTTGGACTCGATGACGTGCGAGCCCGCGAAGATGTCCTCGTACTCCAGCAGGTCGCTCTCCAGCGCGAGCACCTGCTGGATGCGCAGCGACCACTGCTGGTCCCAGGGCCGGGGCAGGCCCAGCGCCTCGTTCCAGGCGGGCAGCTGCACGGCGCGGGCGCGGGCGTCCTTGGAGAGGGTCACCGCCAGCATCTCCAGCACGATCCGCTGGACGTTGTTCTCCGGCTGCGCCTCGGTCAGTCCGAGGGAGTTGACCTGGACGCCGTACCGGAAGCGGCGCTGCTTGTCGTTCTCGATGCCGTAGCGCTCGCGGGTGACCCGGTCCCAGATCCGGCCGAAGGCGCGCATCTTGCACATCTCCTCGATGAAGCGGACGCCCGCGTTCACGAAGAAGGAGATGCGGGCGACCACCTCGCCGAAGCGCTCCGCCGGGACCTGGCCCGAATCGCGGACCGAGTCCAGGACGGCGATGGCCGTGGACATCGCGTACGAGATCTCCTGGACCGGAGTGGCCCCGGCCTCCTGCAGGTGGTAGCTGCAGATGTTGATCGGGTTCCACTTCGGGATGTGGTTGACCGTGTACGCGATCATGTCCGTCGTCAGTCGGAGCGAGGGCCCGGGCGGGAAGACGTGCGTCCCGCGCGAGAGGTACTCCTTGACGATGTCGTTCTGCGTGGTGCCCTGGAGCTGGGCGATGTCCGCGCCCTGCTCCTCGGCGGCCACCTGGTAGAGCGCCAGCAGCCACATGGCGGTGGCGTTGATCGTCATCGAGGTGTTCATCTGCTCCAGGGGGATGTCCTGGAACAGCCGCCGCATGTCGCCGAGATGGGAGACGGGAACGCCGACCCGGCCGACCTCGCCGCGGGCGAGGATGTGGTCGGGGTCGTATCCGGTCTGCGTCGGCAGGTCGAAGGCGACCGACAGACCCGTCTGGCCCTTGGCGAGGTTGCGGCGGTACAACTCGTTGGACGCCTCGGCCGTGGAGTGACCGGCGTACGTCCGCATGAGCCACGGCCGGTCCTTCTGGCGCTCTGTCATCTCAAGCGATCCTTAAGCCCTTTGGCGTCTCAGACGTTGCGGAAACGGTTGATGGCGTCGAGGTGCGTCTCGCGCATCTCGTGGTCGCGCACGCCGAGCCCCTCGGTGGGGGCCAGCGCGAGGACGCCGACCTTGCCCTGGTGCAGGTTGCGGTGGACGTCGTAGGCGGCCTGGCCGGTGTCCTCCAGGGAGTACACCTTCGACAGGGTGGGGTGGATCTTGCCCTTGGCGACCAGGCGGTTGGCCTCCCACGCCTCGCGGTAGTTCGCGAAGTGCGAGCCGATGATGCGCTTGAGCGACATCCACAGGTAGCGGTTGTCGTACTCGTGCATGTAGCCCGAGGTGGAGGCGCAGGTGGTGATGGTGCCGCCCTTGCGGGTGACGTAGACGCTGGCGCCGAAGGTCTCGCGGCCCGGGTGCTCGAAGACGATGTCGATGTCCTCGCCGCCGGTCAGTTCGCGGATGCGCTTGCCGAAGCGCTTCCACTCGCGCGGGTCCTGGGTGTGCTCGTCGCTCCAGAACTTGTAGCCCTCGGCGTTGCGGTCGATGATCGACGTCGCGCCCATGGCGCGGCAGATGTCCGCCTTCTGCTCGCTGGAGACGACGCAGATCGGGTTCGCGCCGCCGGCCAGGGCGAACTGTGTGGCGTAGGAGCCGAGTCCACCGCTGGCGCCCCAGATCAGGACGTTGTCGCCCTGCTTCATGCCGGCGCCGTTGCGGGAGACCAGCTGGCGGTAGGCGGTGGAGTTGACCAGGCCCGGGGAGGCGGCCTCCTCCCAGCTGAGGTGGTCCGGCTTGGGCATCAGCTGGTTGGACTTGACGAGCGCGATCTCGGCGAGGCCGCCGAAGTTGGTCTCGAAGCCCCAGATCCGCTGCTCGGGGTCGAGCATCGTGTCGTTGTGGCCGTCCGAGGACTCCAGCTCGACCGAGAGGCAGTGCGCGACGACCTCGTCGCCGGGCCGCCAGGCGTTGACGCCGGGGCCGGTGCGCAGGACGACGCCCGCGAGGTCGGAACCGATCACGTGGTACGGCAGGTCGTGCCGCTTGGTCAGCTCGGAGAGGCGCC
Organism: Streptomyces sp. NPDC098789; assembly: GCF_044759975.1. Lineage (NCBI taxonomy): Bacteria > Bacillati > Actinomycetota > Actinomycetes > Kitasatosporales > Streptomycetaceae > Streptomyces > Streptomyces sp. NPDC098789. Next base: position 221,154 of record NZ_JBIWAJ010000006.1, on the reverse strand, counting down.
CGTAGCGCTCCAGGAAGCTGAAGGTGGACACGGGCTCGAAGATCGAGGTCCACACGGAGTTGTAGTTGACCGAGGAGGCCATGACGGCCACCAGGGCTTCGCCCGGGCCGAGTTCGGGCACCGGGACCTGGTCCAGGTGCAGCGACTTGCGCGGGTCCTTCTCGCGGGTGGTGAGTCCCGCGAACATCTCGGTCTCGTCCTTGTGCACGGTGATCGCGCGGTAGGACTCGGGGAGCGGCAGGGCCGCGAAGTCGGCGGCCGTCGCGGCCTGCGACTGGATCGCGTCCAGGATGTCCTTCACGGTGGTGCCTCCGGCTGAGCGCTGAGGGAACGCTGAGGGGTCAACGAAGGTGGAGCAAGAGCGAGGGTGGTGGTGCTGCGGGTGTTGCGGGTGAGGGTGCTGAGCGTGTGCCGTCGGTCCGGCGGGGGTGGTGCGTGGCGACGCGCGGGTGGCGCGGAGGGTGCCTGTGACGCAGGCGTCCGGGGCGCGTTCCGTGCCGTGGTGGGCGTGGATCGCGGGGACATCCGGACGAGATTCAACGTATGGCACCCCGTGTCACTCGGCAAGGCACTGCGTGCCAAAAACTTCTCTCATTTGCCGATTGACCTGCACGAATGAGCGATGATCGATCAGAGTTACCCACGAGTAGGGGCAAGGTGGACACAACGAAAGGGCCGCCCCCACCGTGGGAGCGGCCCTTGTGACAGGAGTGACGGTCGAGCGACCGTCTGTCGGCTATCTGTTGCGCAACGCCTCTTCGATCGTGCGCATGACCTCGTCGAGCGGCGCGTCCGTACGGGCCACCGCGACCAGTACCTCGCCCTCGGTGCGGACGGCGGCGGCCCGCGCCGGCGCCCCGGCCTGGGAGCGCCCCGCGCCGATCCCGGAACCGAAGGTCTTGCGCACGATCGAGAAGGCGTGGTCCAGCTGGCCCTCCACGTCCCCCTGGCCGCCCGCCCGCAGCCAGCGCCGCAGCACGTGGTTGTGGGCGGTGACCACCGCGGAGGCGGCCACCTCGGCGAGCAGCGGATCGTCGTTGCCGGCGTGGTGGTCCTGCTCGTCGAAATGGGCCAGCAGGTAGCGCGTGAACAGCCGCTCGTAGCGGGCCACCGAAGCGATCTCGCGCTCCCGCAGCGCCGGGACCTCGCGGGTCAGCCGGTAGCGCTCCACCGACACCGCCGGGGAGGCGGCGTACATCTTCATGACTTCCTTGATCCCGCGGCACACCGTGTCGAGCGGGTGCTCGTGCGCCGGGGCCACGTCCAGGACCGCCTCGGCCCGGGTCAGGGTGTCGTCGTGGTCCGGGAAGATCGCCTCTTCCTTGGACCGGAAGTGGCGGAAGAAGGTCCGTCGCGCGACCCCCGCGGTCGCGGCGATCTCGTCGACCGTGGTGGCCTCGTACCCCTTCGTCGCGAACAGCTCCATGGCCGCGGCGGCCAGCTCGCGGCGCATCTTGAGGCGCTGGGCGGCCGCCTTGGTACCCGCGGGGCTCTCCGGGGCGTCGGAGGCCGAGGCGGCGCGGGGCGAGGTCTTGGCGGGCTGGGACATAGACCGAAAGTACTTCATTCGCGCGGCGGGGCGCGCCTGTGGGGCCGGCGAGGGGGATGGATGCGGGGGAGGGCCCGCACAAGGCTCGGTGGGTATGTCCCGCCGTGAGGGTCCGGCAGTCCCGAGCAGCCCTCCCCACGCATCCGGCTCGGATGCCCGCCGGTCGGGCCGTGGCCTACCGGCGGGCGTACTCACGGAAACCGCGGCCGGTCTTCCGGCCGAGGCAGCCCGCGGCGACGAGGTGCTCCAGGAGCGGGGAGGGGGCCAGGCCCGGGTCCCGGAACTCCTTGTGGAGGACCTTCTCGATGGCGAGGGAGACGTCCAGACCGACCACGTCGAGCAGTTCGAAGGGACCCATCGGGTACCCGCCGCCCAGCTTCATCGCGGCGTCGATCTCGTCCAGGCTCGCGTAGTGCTGCTCGACCATCTTGATCGCGTTGTTCAGGTACGGGAACAGGAGCGCGTTCACGATGAAGCCGGCGCGGTCCCCGCAGTCCACCGGGTGCTTGCGCACCTTCAGGCAGATCCCGCGGACCGTGGCGTGCACGTCGTCGGCCGTCAGGACCGTACGGACCACCTCGACCAGCTTCATGGCCGGCGCCGGGTTGAAGAAGTGCATGCCGATCACGTCCTGCGGGCGCGAGGTCGCGCGGGCGATCGCGATCACGGGCAGGGACGAGGTGGTCGTCGCGAGCACCGCCCCCGGCCGGCAGACCTTGTCCAGGGTCGCGAAGAGCTCCTGCTTGACCGCCAGGTCCTCGGCGACCGCCTCGACGGCCATGTCCACCTCGGCGAAGGCGTCCAGCGAACCGGCCGGGGAGATCCGCTCCAGGGTCCGCTCGGCGGCCTCGGCCGTCAGCCGGCCCTTGTCCACCGCGCGGGCCAGGGACTTGCCGATCGCGGCCTTCGCCGCGTCCGCCTTGTCCTGGCTGCGGGCCGCCAGCACCACCGAGTAGCCCGCCTGCGCGAAGACCTGGGCGATGCCGCTGGCCATCGTGCCGGAACCGGCCACGCCGACCGTGGACACGGGACGGCTGGAGGCGATGACGGACCCGTCCAGCGGGGTCTGCAGGTCCCGCACGATGACCGGGCTGCCCTGGGCCTCGTAGGTGTAGAAGCCGCGCCCGGACTTGCGGCCGGTCAGACCGGCCTCCGCGAGGTGGCCGAGTATGGGGGCCGGGGCGTGCAGGCGGTCGCCGGAGGAGGCGTACATGGCCTCCAGGACGGTACGGGCGGTGTCGACGCCGATCAGGTCGAGCAGGGCCAGCGGGCCCATCGGCAGGCCGCAGCCCAGCTTCATGGCCGCGTCGATGTCCTCACGGGAGGCGTACTTGGCCTCGTACATGGCGGCGGCCTGGTTCAGGTAGCCGAAGAGCAGCCCGTCCGCGACGAAGCCGGGCCGGTCGCCGACCGCCACGGGCTCCTTGCCGAGCTCGCGGGCGAGCGCCGTGACCGCTTCGACGGCGGTCGGCGCGGTGAGCACGCAGGACACGATCTCGACGAGCTTCATGGCCGGGGCCGGGTTGAAGAAGTGCAGGCCCAGCACCCGCTCGGGGCGCAGCGACTCGGCCGCGAGCCGGGTCACGGACAGCGCGTTCGTGCCGGTGGCGAGGATGGTGTCGGGGCGCACGATCGTGTCCAGCGCGGCGAAGACCTGCTGCTTCAGCTCGTAGGACTCCGGGACGACCTCGATGACGAGATCGGCGTCGGCGGCGGCCGACAGCTCGCCGAAGGTGCGGAAGCGGGAGAGGACGGCCTCCCGCTCCTGCTCGGTGAGCTGCTCGCGGGCGACCGAGCGGGCGGTGGCGGCGGCCAGGGCGGCGGTGGCCCGCCGGGCGGCGCTCTCGTCGGTGTCGATGCCGATGACCTCGCGGCCGGCCCGGGCGAGGACCTCGGCGATGCCGGCGCCCATGGTGCCGAGACCGACGACGGCGATCGTCTGCAGGGCGGCGGGGCCGGAGGGGGACGGGGTGGGCTGACTGGACTGACGGTCCATCGCGGGACTCCAGTGAAGAGTGACGACTGAGGGAGGGCGCGCGGCTGGGGCGCGCCGGATGCCGTGCGGGGCGGGGCGCCGGTACGGGCCTGGGCCCGGGCGGGCGGGTGCCGTGCAGGGCTGTGCCGTGCGGGGCGGAGAGCGGCGGACCCTGTCCCGGGGCCGCGCCGTAAGAACATCGGTACCCGAAGAGATCGGAGCACCGGACCGACTGACACGGGGGCGGCTGCGTCACCAGGCCGCCCTCGTACGTGTTGAGAAGGACAGTAACTCGTCGGTAACCCGTTGACCAGAGCGCGGGAGATGTGACGTACGCCGCTCCTGCCCACCCCGACCCCCCTAGGGTGGGTCGGGTGAACGTGCTGGAGCGGCTGCGGGCAGAGGCGGACCAAGCGCCGGAGTACGAGGCGCTGTTGACGGCGCGGCCGGACGCCCTGGCCGCGTCCCTGACGGCGGCGGGCCGCCCGCTGTGGGCCCGCGAGCTGGCGGCGTACCGGCTGGGGCTGGCCGGTGACCGGCGGGCCTTCGAGTCCCTGGTGCTGCTGCTCAACCACCGGGACCCGCCGCGCTGCGAGGCCGCCGCGCAGGCCCTGGCGGTGCTGAACGACCCCCGGACCGCCCGCGCCGCGGCGGCCCTGGCCACCAACGAACTGCGCACGGCCTACGCGCTGCACCCGGTCCGGCTCCTGGTGGCGCTGCGGGCCCCCGAATCCGCCCCCGCCCTGATCGCCACGCTGGCCCGGCTGCTGGGGCCGCACGATCCGTACTGGCGGGTGGCGCTCGCCTGCGTGGAGGGGCTGGGCGCCCTCGCCGACCCGCGGGCCCGGGACGTGCTGACCCGGGCCCAGTCCCATCCGCGCCTCGCGGTGGCCGCGACGCGGGCCCTGCGGGGGCTGGACGCCCCGGCGTGACGGGGGCTAGGACGGCCTAGGGCGTGTTTCGAAAGTGGCGCCGGGCGCCCGAAGGGCGCGGCTCGCGGCGTCTGGTGCCGTGCATCGCAAGGCGGAGGAATGCCCGCCTACTGGACGTAATCGGGCGTTCCGACAACGCCGCGAGGTGCGGTGCCAGGCGTCGCGAGCCAGGCGGGACTTTCGAAACACGCCCTAGCCGCGGAAGCCCAGCATCCCGTGCAGGGCCGCGCCGCCGGCCGTGGGCGCGACGGCGCGGGTGGCCGCGGCCGGCTGGGGGTCGGGGCGGGCGGCGCAGGTGGCGTCGGCCGCCCTGCCCGTCGTCAGGTAGGTGGCCAGCTTCTCGTCCAGGCAGGTGTTGCCGCTCAGCGCGATGCCGTGGTTGCCGCCGCCGTCCTCGACGACCAGGGCCGAGTTCTTGAGCTTCTCGTGCATGCTCTTCCCGCCCTCGAAGGGGGTCGCCGCGTCCAGGGTGGCCTGGAAGAGCAGCGCGGGCGGCAGTTCGGCGTTGGTGACGTCCGGCGCGGCCAGCTGCTCGGTCGGCCAGAAGGCGCACGGAGCGTTGTACCAGGCGTTGTTCCAGGTCATGAAGGGCGCCTCGGCGTGCGTGCGCCACATGTCGGCGCGCCATTGGTTCCAGTCCTTCGGCCAGGCCGAGTCCCGGCACTGGACCGCCGTGTAGACGCTGTAGCTGTTGCCCGCCGAGGGCTCCACCGCGCCGAACTTCTCGTAGGCGGACACCAGGGGCTTGGTCTCGCCGCGCTCCGCGTAGGCGGCGAAGGCCTCCGCGAGGTTGGGCCAGTAGCCGTTGTAGTAGCCGCCCGGCATGAAGGTGTCCTCCAGCTCGGCCGGTCCCACCTTCCCGCCGGCCGGCGTGGTGCGCAGGTCCTCGCGCATGGCGTACCAGCGCCGCTCGACCCGCGCCGGATCGGTGCCCAGGCGGTAGGTGGCGTCGTGCCGGGCCACCCAGGCCAGGAAGGCCTTGTGGCGGGCGTCGAAGGCCCGGTCCTGCGCGAGGTTGTCGCCGTACCAGACCCCGCCGGGGTCGACGATGGAGTCCAGCACCAGCCGGTGCACGCGCTCCGGGTGCTGCTTCGCGTACACGGCGCCCAGGTAGGTGCCGTAGGAGTAGCCGAAGTAGCTGATCCGCGGCGCGCCCAGGGCGACCCGCAGCAGCTCGATGTCGCGCGCGGCGGACACGGTGTCGATGTAGGGCAGGACGTCCGCGTGCTTGGTCCGGCAGGACTCGGCGAAGGACTTCACCCGCTCCAGGTTGGCCTGCTCGACGGCCGGGTCGAGGGGGACGGAGTCCGGGCGCACGGGCTTGAAGTGGCCCGCGCCGCAGTCCAGGGTCGGTTCGCTCCTGCCGACTCCGCGCGGGTCGAAGCCGATGACGTCGAACTGCGCGGCCACCGCCTTGGGGAGCGCGGAGGCGACGTACCCGGCGAGGGAGCGCCCGCTGCCGCCGGGGCCGCCGGGATTGACCAACAGGGGGCCCTGGGAGGTCCTGGCGGTGTGCGGAACCCGGGTGAGGGCCAGCGAGATCTGCCGACCGGCGGGCCGGTCGTGGTCCAGCGGGACCGCGAGGGAAGCGCACTGCAGGGTCGGGTAGCGCGCCGTCTTGCAGTCGGTCCAGCGCAGTGCCGCAGCGGTGGGGGCCGCGGCGGTGACCGGGCTCGCGAGGGCGGTGGCGACGGTGGCGACGGACAGCAGCACCGCGGCGCGCTTCGTCAAGGGGCGGATCATGGGGCCTCCCAGCCGAGGGTTCTGGGCGGAATCGTCCCGGAACAGGGGAGTGGAAGACGGGATTGTGCGACGTATTGGCCCGATCTGATGACGCTTCAGCGGCGGGCCCGGCCGCAGATGGAGTACGGCCGCGGCGCCCGCGCCGTCCCGGCGCCGTCCCGGCGGCGGATTTGGGCGGCCGGGGCGGAGGTGATTGGCTTGCGCGGGACGAGTGAACACAACTGCTGGAGGAACAGCTATGGCGCAGGTCGAGGCCACCACGGAGCGGATCATCGCGGCTGACGCGGAATCCGTGTTCGACGCGCTGGCGGACTACAGCGGCACCCGGGGCAAGCTGCTCCCCGAGCACTTCAGCGAGTACGAGGTGCGCGAGGGCGGCGACGGCGAGGGCACCCTGGTCCACTGGAAGCTCCAGGCCACCAGCAAGCGCGTGCGCGACTGCCTGCTGGAGGTCACCGAGCCCACCGACGGGCAGCTCGTGGAGAAGGACCGCAACTCCTCCATGGTCACCACCTGGACCGTCACCCCCTCGGGCGAGGGCAAGTCCAGGGCCGTGGTCAGCACCGTGTGGAACGGCGCCGGCGGCATCGGCGGCTTCTTCGAGCGGACCTTCGCGCCCAAGGGCCTGGGCCGCATCTACGACAGCGTGCTGGCGAACCTGGCCGCCGAGGTCGAGAAGGGCTAGTACCGCCCCCCGCGGACCGGTGGGCACGCCCTGGGCGGCTCACCGGTTCGAGTGGACTTCCCGGACCGGCGCCGACCGGCGCGCCGCACCCTGGGCGCGGGCGGGGGCCGTGGATAGGCTGGGACCCCTGCGTCGCGACCGACCGCCCGGGGGCCCTGATGAAGATCCTCGTCTCCGCCGACATGGAAGGCGCCACCGGCGTCACCTGGCCCGCGGACGTCCTGCCCGGCACCCCCCAGTGGGAGCGCTGCCGCGCCCTGTTCACCTCCGACGTGAACGCGGCCGCCCTCGGTTTCTTCGACGGCGGCGCCGACGAAGTGCTCGTCAACGAAGCCCACTGGACCATGCGCAACCTGCTGCTGGAGCGGCTCGACGAGCGCGTCCAGATGCTCACCGGCCGACACAAGGCCCTCTCCATGGTCGAGGGGGTCCAGCACGGGGACGTCGACGGGATCGCCTTCGTCGGCTACCACACCGGCGCGGGCGAGGAGGGCGTCCTCGCCCACACCTACCTCGCCAACTCGATCACCGGGGTGTGGGTGAACGGCGTCCGGGCGAGCGAGGGGCGGCTCAACTCCCTCGTGGTCGCCGAGTACGGCGTCCCCGTCGTCCTGGTCACCGGCGACGACCTGACCTGCACGGACGCGGCCGGCTACGCCCCCCGCGCCCGGACCGTCGCCGTGAAGGACCACGTCTCGCGCTACGCCGCGGTGTGCCGGACCCCCACCCGGACCGCCGCCGACATCCGCTCCGCCGCCAAGGCGGCCACCGCCCTCGCCGTGCGCCACGAACCGGTGGCCGGCGGCCCCTTCACCGTCGAGGTCGAGTTCGACGCCGAACACCTGGCGATGGCCGCGACCGTCGTGCCGGGGGTCGAGCGGTCCGGGGAGCGCAGGATCGCCTACACCAGCGGGGCGATGTACGAGGGGATCCGGACCTTCAAGACGGTCACGACGATCGTCTCCGCAGCGGTGGAGGAGCAGTATGGGTGACATGGAACAGGTTCTGGATCCTATGGACCCGATGGGCGTGAGGGACGGGACGGCCGTCGACCGGCTGGCGCTCGACGAGGTCGTCGAGTTCACCTCCGGCCTCATCCGCATCGACACCACCAACCGCGGCGGCGGCGACTGCCGGGAACGCCCGGCCGCCGAGTACGCCGCCGAACGCCTCGCCGCCGCCGGGCTGGAGCCCGTACTCCTGGAGCGCACCGCGGGCCGCACCAACGTGGTCGCCCGGATCGCGGGCACCGATCCCGTGGCCGACGCGCTGCTCGTCCACGGTCACCTGGACGTCGTGCCCGCCGAGCCGGCCGACTGGAGCGTGGATCCGTTCTCCGGCGAGGTCCGCGACGGGGTGGTGTGGGGCCGCGGGGCCGTCGACATGAAGAACATGGACGCGATGATCCTCGCCGTCGTCCGGGCCTGGGCCCGGGCCGGGGTCAGGCCGCGCCGCGACCTCGTGATCGCCTTCACCGCCGACGAGGAGGACAGCGCCGTCGACGGCTCCGACTTCCTCGTCCGCCGGCACGCGGACCTCTTCGAGGGCTGTACGGAGGGCCTCAGCGAATCGGGGGCCTTCACCGTCCACGCCGGACCCGGCGGCCCCCTCTACCCCGTCGCGGCCGGCGAACGCGGCACCGCCTGGCTCAAGTTGACCGCCCACGGCACCGCGGGACACGGATCCAAGCCGAACCGGGCCAATGCCGTCACCCGGCTCGCCGCCGCCGTCGCCCGGATCGGCGCGCACGAATGGCCCGTGCGGATCACCGACACCGTCGCCGCCTGCCTCACCGAACTCGCCGCGCACCAGGGGATGTCCGTCGACCCGAAGGCCCCCGGATTCGACCTCGACGCCCTACTGGACCAGCTCGGACCCGTCCGGATGCTGGTCGAGGGGACGCTGCGCAACAGCGCCAACCCCAGCATGCTCGAAGCCGGTTACAAGGTGAACGTCATCCCGGGGCGGGCCACCGCCTACATCGACGGCCGGATGCTGCCCGGCGGCGAGGCGGAGTTCCACGCGACCTTGGACGCGCTCACCGGTCCCGACGTCGCGTGGGAGTTCCACCACCGCGAGGTGGCCCTCCAAGCGCCGGTCCACGGAAGGACGTTCGCCGTCCTGCGGGAGGCCGTCGAGCACTTCGACCCCGAAGGCCGGGTGGTCCCCTTCTGCATGGCGGGCGGCACCGACGCCAAGCAGTTCTCCCGCCTCGGCATCACCGGCTACGGCTACTCCCCGCTCAAGCTGCCCCCCGGCTTCGACTACTGGTCGCTCTTCCACGGGGTGGACGAACGGGTCCCCGTCGAGGCCCTGCACTTCGGGGTCAAGGTCCTCGACCGCGCGCTGCGGACCTTGTGATGGCGCCCTCCGTACCCGCGCAGCCGGCCGTGCCGACCGCGCCCTACGGCACGTGGCCCTCACCCATCGCCGCCGCGCTCGCCGCCGCGCACGACGGCCGGCCCGAGTACCTGGGCACGGTCGGCGCCGAGGTGTGGTGGACCGAGCCGCGCCCGGACGAGGGCGGCCGCCGCACCCTGGTCCGCCGACCGGCCGACGGCGGCCCCGCAGCCCCCGCGCTGCCCGCGCCGTGGAACGTGCGCAGCGGCTTCACCGAATACGGCGGCCGGCCCTGGGCCGGACGCGAACGCGGCGCCGACGAAGGCCCGTTGATCGTCTTCACGCACTTCGCCGACCAGCGGATGTACGCGTACGAGCCGGACGCGCCCGGCGCCCGCCCCCGCCCGCTGACCCCCCTCGCCGCGATCGGCGCCGGGCTGCGCTGGGTGGACCCGGTGCTGCGCGAGGGCGCCGTGTGGTGCGTCATGGAGGAGTTCACCGGGCCCGCGCCGACCGACGTGCGCCGGGTCCTGGCGGCCGTACCGCTGGACGGATCCGCCGCCGAGGACCGCTCGGCGGTGCGCGAACTCACCGACGACCGCCACCGGTTCAGCACCGGCGCGCGGCTCTCGCCGGACGGGCGGCAGGCCGCCTGGCTGGTCTGGGACCATCCGCGGATGCCCTGGGACGGGACCGAACTGCTGCTGGCCGAGGTCACCGCCGAGGGCGGCCTCACCGGCGTCCGCACCGTGCTCGGCGGCCCCGACGAGGCCGTCGCCCAGGTCGAATGGGCCGCCGACGGCAGCCTGTTGGCGGTCAGCGACCGGGGCGGTTGGTGGAACCCGTACCGGGTGAGCCCCACCGGCGGCGCCCCCGTCAACCTGTGCCCGCGCGAGGAGGAGTTCGGCGGCCCGCTCTGGAAGCCGGGCCTCGCATGGCTCGCACCCCTGGCGGAAGGGACCGTCGCCGTCCTGCACGGACAGGGCTCCTCGGTGCTCGGCCTCCTCGACCCGGAGACCGGCGACCTGGTGGACGCGGCCGGACCCTGGACCGCCTGGCAGCCCGCCCTCGCCGCGCACGGCACCCGCGTCTACGGCGTCGCGGCCAGCCCGCGCAGCCCGTACGAGGTGGTCGAGCTGGACACGGCGAGCGGCCACGCCCGGCCCGTGGCCACCGAGGGCGGCGGCCGCCGGCCCGGCCCGGTGGACCCGGCGTACTACCCGGAGCCGCAGAGCCGGACCTTCCTCGGCCCCGACGACCACGAGATCCACGCGCACGTCTACCCGCCCCACCACCCCACCCTGCGGGCCCCCGCCGACGAGCTCCCGCCGTACGTGGTGTGGGCGCACGGCGGCCCCACCGACCACGTGCCGCCCGTGCTCGACCTGCACATCGCCTACTTCACCTCCCGCGGCATCGGGGTGGCCGAGGTCAACTACGGCGGTTCCACCGGCTACGGGCGGGCCTACCGCGAGCGGCTGCGCGAACAGTGGGGCGTGGTCGACGTGGACGACTGCGCCGCGGTGGCCCGCGCGCTGGCCGCCGAGGGCACCGCCGACCCGCGGCGGCTCGCCATCCGGGGCGGCAGCGCGGGCGGTTGGACCGCGGCGGCCTCGCTGGCCGCCACCGACCTCTACGCCTGCGGCACGGTCATCTACCCGGTCCTCGACCTCACCGGCTTCGCCGCCGAGACCCACGACCTGGAATCGCGCTACGCCGACGGCCTCGCCGGGCCGCCCGAGACCCTGGCCGTCCGCTGCCGCGACCGCTCGCCGCTGGCCCGCGCCGACCGGATCACCGCACCCTTCCTGCTGCTCCAGGGCCTGGACGACGCGGTGTGCCCGCCCGCACAGGCCGAACGCTTCCTCGCCGCCATGCGCGGGCGTTCGGTGCCCCACGCCTACCTCGCCTTCGAGGGCGAGGGGCACGGTTTCCGCCGGGCCGACACCTTGGTCCGCGCGCTGGAGGCCGAACTGTCCCTGTACGCCCAGACCTTCGGCTTCGCGCGCGGGGACGTGCCGCGGCTGGAGCTGCGCGCCTGAGCGGAGCCCCTAGGGCGTGTTTCGAAAGTCCCGCCTGGCTCGCGACGCCTGGTACCGCACCTCGCGGCGTTGTCGGAACGCCCGATTACGTCCAGTAGGCGGGCCTTCCTCCGCCTTGCGATGCACGGCACCAGACGCCGCGAGCCGCGCCCTTCGGGCGCCCGGCGCCACTTTCGAAACACGCCCTAGCCTGGGCGGATGTCCGAAGCCGAGCGCGTCGCCGCCGATGTCACCGTTCCCGCTCCCGTTCCCGTTCCCGCTCCGCGCTACCTCGCCGAGGGCCCCCGGGTGGGCCTGCGCCCGCTGCGCCCCGGCGACGGGCCCGAGTTCACCCGGCGCGTGCGCGAGAGCCGGACGCTGCACCGACCGTGGCTGTTCCCGCCGGCGACGCCCGAGGAGTACGCGGCCTACGCGGCCCGGCTGAGCGGCGCGGACGCCGTCGGCGCGGGATTCCTGGTGTGCGAGCGCGACGGCGGGGCGATCGCCGGCTTCGTCAACGTGAACAACATCGTGCGCGGGGCGTTCCAGTGCGGGGCCCTGGGCTACGGCGCCTTCGCGCACGCCGCGGGCCGGGGCCTGCTGAGCGAAGGGCTCGGGTTGCTGCTCCGGCACGCGCTGAGTGCTCCCGGCGCGCCCGCCGGAGACGGGCTCGGCCTGCACCGGCTGGAGGCGAACGTCCAGCCCGGCAACACCGCCTCGCTCGCGCTCGTACGCCGCCTCGGCCTGCGCCTGGAGGGCCTCTCGCCCGCCTTCCTGCACGTCGACGGAGCCTGGCGCGACCACGAACGCTGGGCGATCACGCGGGAGATGCTCGACCCGACGGTCCCGCATCACGCAGGATGAGGAGATGCGAACGATCGTGCTCCTCGACGCCCCGTCCAACCTCGGTCTACGCCCTCCCGCCCCCGGCGCCGTGCCCGGGGTCCACAAACTCGCCGGGGCGCTGCGCGAACAGGGCCTGCTGGCCCGGCTCGGCGCGCGCGAAGGCGGGGTCGTCGTACCGCCGCGCTACGACCTCGGTGACTGGCGGGAGGGCGACGGCGTCTTCCACGCCCGCTCCCTCGCCGCCTACACCGTCGTCCTCGCCGATCGGATCGAGAAGCACCTGCGGGCCGGGGAGTTCCCGGTCGTCCTCGGCGGGGACTGCTCGATCCAGCTCGGTGCCTGCCTCGCGATGCGCCGGCTCGGCCGGTTCGGGCTGGCCGCCATCGACGGCTCCGCCGACTTCCGCCATCCCGGCAACGAGGAGCTGAACGGCCCGGTCGGGGCGGCCGCGGGGGAGGAGCTGGCCCTGGCCACCGGGCGCGGGCAGGCCGACCTGAGCGACATCGAGGGCCGCTCCCCGTACCTGCGGGACGAGGACGTACGGCTCTTCGGACTCCGGGACGGGGACGCGGACCTCCCCGAACTGGCCGCCGCCGGGATCATGGCCGTCACCGTCGGGCAGATCCGGGAGGCCGGGGCCGGGCCGGTGGCGCGGGTCGCGCTGGAGGGACTGCGGCCGCCGGTCACCGACGGCTTCTGGGTGCACCTGGACGCCGACGCGCTGGACCCGGGGGTGATGCCCGCCGTGGACAGCCCCGAGCCGGGCGGGCTGCTCCCGGACGAGCTGGGCGAGCTGCTGGCCGTCCTCGTGAAGTCCCCGCGCTGCGTCGGGCTCAACGTCACCGTCTACGACCCCGACCTCGACCCGGACGCCAGTGCGGGCGCGCTCCTCGCCGACCTGGTGGCCGGGGCCTTTGCGTAATCCTGACCGGGTGTGATCCGCCGTATGGCTGTGCTTCGGTCGCCGTGGCGTGTTCCATTTCCCTCATGGCCACGATCGTCCGACGCTCCGTAGTGACGCTGCCCGCAGCCCCGTTGGGGCCCGAGAACCCGCTGCCCACCCTGGGCGGGCCCGCCGAGGTCCACGCGCTCGACGAGCGCTCCCAGGGCGGTCTGCCCCGCGAGATGGTCCGCCAGATCGGCTACGAGCCGCTCAGATCGCTGCTGCCGGTCAGGATGCTCGACGGCTACCGGCGCGAGCGCGCGCAGGGCGAGTTCGAGTCCGTCGTGCTGGAGAACGCCCACCTGCGGGTCACCGTGCTGCCCTCCCTCGGCGGCCGCGTCCACTCGATCGTCCACCTGGCGACCGGACGCGAACTGCTCTACCGCAACCCGGTGTTCCAGCCCGCCGCCTTCGCCCTCAACGGGGCCTGGTTCTCCGGCGGCATCGAGTGGAACATCGGCGCCACCGGGCACACCACCTTGTCCTGCGCCCCGCTGCACGCGGCGCTCCTCCCCGCGCCCGACGGCACCACGATGCTCCGCATGTGGGAGTGGGAGCGGCTGCGCGACCTGCCGTTCCAGGTGGACCTGTGGCTGCCCGAGGACTCGGAGTTCCTCTTCGTCGGCGTCCGGGTGCGCAACCCGCACGAGCGGCCCGCGCCCGTGTACTGGTGGTCCAACATCGCCGTCCCGGAGGACTCCGGCACCCGGGTGCTCGCTCCGGCCGACGAGGCCTGGCACTTCGGCTACGAGCGCGCGCTGCGCCGGATCCCCGTACCGCGGTGGGAGGGCGCGGACCGCACCTACCCGCTGCGCGGCGAGTACCCCGCCGACTACTTCTACGAGGTGGCCGAGGGGGACCGGCCCTGGATCGCCTCGCTCGACGACGGGGGGTACGGGCTGGCGCAGACCTCCACCGCGCGGCTGCGCGGGCGCAAGCTCTTCGTGTGGGGCGCGGGGCGGGGCGGCCGGCGCTGGCAGGAGTGGCTGACCGAGCCCGGGACCTCGGGGTACGCGGAGATCCAGGCCGGGCTCGCGCGGACCCAGCTGGAGCACGTACGGCTGGAGGGCGGGGGCGAGTTCAGCTGGCTGGAGGCGTACGGGCCGCTGGCCGCGGAGGCCGGGGCGGTGCACGGCGACGACTGGGCGGCGGCCCGGGGCGAGGCCGGGCGGGCGCTGGAGGCGGCGCTGCCCCGGGAGCGGGTGGACGCGGCGTACGCGCAGTGGCGGCCGTACGCCGACCACGCACCGCAGGAGCGCCTCGCCGTCGGGTCGGGCTGGGGCGCGCTGGAGGTGCTGTGCGGCGGGCACGAACTGCCCGGCACCCCCTTCGAAGAAGCGGACCTGGGGGAGGCCCAGGAACCCTGGTCGGAGCTGTGGCGCACGGGGGTGTTCCCGAGCCCGCGCCGGGTGGCCCCGCCCGGGCCGAGCCTGGTCGCCGCGCACTGGCGGGACATGCTGGAGACGGCCCCGGCGGACCCGCTGACCGAGTACCACCTCGGCGTCGCGCAGTGGCACGCGGGCGACGTGGCCCAGGCGGTGCGCAGTTGGGAACGCGGCCTGGCGCTGGCCCCCTCGCGCTGGCCGCTGCTGCGCTGCATGGCGGTCGCGGACCGGCTCGCGGGCGACAAGGAGCGGGCGGCCGACCGGTACGCGGAGGCCTTCGATGACCTGGCTCAGGAGAGCCGGGGCGGTGCGGCCTGGACGGCGGCCGAGGCCGCCCTGGGCCGGGAGGCGATGACCGCGCTGCTGTCGGCGGGCCGTCCGGCCCGGGCCCGCGCGGTCTGGGAGCGGCTGCGCCCCGCCCTGCGCGAACAGGGCCGCTTCCTGCTGCTCGCCGCCCGGATGCTGGCGGCGGAGGGCCATGTGGGCGCGGCGCTGCGGGTCTTCGAGGAGGGCTTCGAGGTGGCGGACCTGCGCGAGGGGGACGAGGAACTGGGCGAGGTGTGGACGACCCTGACCGACCGCCCGCTACCCCGCCGCTACGACTTCCGCATGCGCCCGGCCCGGACCTGACGGGCGGGGCCGGGCCGCGACCGGCCGGCGGGGTCGGCCACGGGGTCGGCCGTGGGGTCCGTCAGACGCGGCACAGGAGCTCGCCGTTCAGGACCGAGAACCAGGCGTCGGGCTCCTCGCCCCAGGCGCGCCACGCCGCGGCGATCCCGGCCAGGCCGGCGGCCGTGGCGTGGCCGCCCTCCGTGGCGACGCGGGCGTAGGAGGACGCCGTCGTGCGGTCGGCCCACAGCCCGCTCCACCACGCCACCTCCTCCGGCGTCGCGTAGCACCACGAGGTGGCCGTCGCCGTGATGTCGGTGAAGCCGGCCGCCCTCGCCCAGGACAACAGGCGCCGCCCGGCGTCCGGCTCGCCGCCGTTGCCGCGGGCCACCCGCTGGTACAGGTCCTGCCAGTCGTGCAGGCCCGCGACCTCGGGGAACCACGTCATCGCCGCGTAGTCGGCGTCGCGCACGGCGACGATCCCGCCGGGGCGGCAGACGCGCCGCATCTCGCGCAGTGCCCGGACCGGATCGCCCACGTGCTGCAGCACCTGGTGGGCGTGGACCACGTCGAAGGAGTCGTCGGGGAAGTCCAGCGCGTGCACGTCGGCCGTGGCGAACTCGATGCCGTGCAGCCCGCGTTCCCGCGCGTACTCCCGGGCCTGGGCGACGACGCCCTCGGCGGCGTCCACGGCGGTGACCCGGCCCGGCGCGACCAGCTCCGCCAGGTCGGCGGTGATGGTGCCCGGCCCGCAGCCGACGTCCAGGACGCTCATGCCCGGACGCAGCGATCCGGTCAGGTAGGCGGCCGAGTTCGCGGCGGTGCGCCAGCGGTGCGAGCGCAGGACCGATTCGTGGTGCCCGTGGGTGTAGACGGCGCTCTCGCGGATGGTGTGGGCGGTGTCGCGGGCGGTCTCGGGCGCGCTCTCCATGGCGGTGACTCCTCGTCGTCGAAGTGGTCTCGCAGCGGTGGCGAAGGTGTGTCACCACCGTAGAGGATCATGTCGGAGTGTGAGATATGCGTATCGCGATGTGGACGCGATCCCTGCGGGGAAAGGGGATTGGGTGGTCCGGTAGCCGGGGAAACGAGGTGCGAGGACAGTGGGCCACAGGAGGCGGAGCGCCTTGTGAGAGGACGGTGGGACCCGTGGGAGGACATCGGCCGGACGCGCTGCTGGACCAGCACGCGAAGGCGCTGGAGCTCTTCGGCGCGTACGTGCGCAGGATCGACGACGGGCAATGGGACGGGCCGACCCCCTGCACCGACTGGACCGTGCGGGAGCTGGTCAACCACGTCACCGGCGAGCAGCTCTGGATCCCGCCGCTGGTGACCGAGGGGCGGACCGTCGAGGAGGTCGGCGACACCCTCTCCGGTGACGTGCTCGGTGCGGACCCGGTCGCCGCCTGGGAGCTGGCCGCGGCCGCCGCACACGCCGCCTTCACCGCCCCCGGCGCGCTGGAGCGGACCGTGCAGGTCTCCTACGGGCCGACGGGCGCGGCGGCGTACTGCTCGGAGCTGACCGCCGACTGCGTCGTGCACGCCTGGGACCTCGCGCGGGGCATCGGGGCCGACGACCGGCTCCCGGACGGCCTCGTCGAGTTCTCCATCAAGGAGGTCATGCCGTACGCCGACGGGCTGGCGGCCGGCGGGGCGTACGCCGCCGCGCTGGAGGTGCCGGCCGGCGCGGACGCCCAGACGCGGCTGCTGGCGCTCATCGGGCGCGCGGGCTGAGCCGGCCCGGGGCCGCGCCGACCGTGCGGGTGCGCGAGGCGCGCGACAGGTAGGACATCCAGATGAGCGGCAGATCGGGTCAAAGGACCGTATAAAGGTCGGGTCGGCCGTGGCGGCCGGCCGCCGGAGGTCGGACGGAAGCGGTGGTGCAGGCGGTGGCGGGGATGCGGCGCACGGCGGCAGAAGGACGTGGTCCGGTCCGGTACGGGCCCCCGGCCCCGGAACCGGGCCTGCCCGTGCTGCCGGAACTCACCGCCGTCCTCGCGGCCGCCGCGGGCCGCTCGGCCCCCGAGCCGCCGGGCGGCGGCGCGGCCGTGCGCGAGGCGCCTGCCGCCATTGGGCGCGGCGCGGCCTACCGGTCGAGCCGGACGCCGTGGCCGCCGGACCGGGCGGGCCCGCACTGCTGCTCGCCCTGCTCGGCGCGTACGGCGGGGACGTGCTGCTGCCCCGCCCGTGTCCCGCCTGGTGGACCCCACAGGTCCGGCTGCTGGGACGGCGCGCCTACCACGTGCCCACCCCTGCGGAATGCGGCGGCGTGCCCGACCCCTACGCCCTGCTGGAGACCGTACGGCGGGTGCGCGCCGAGGGCGGCGACCCCCGGGTGTTGCTCCTGTCGGTGGCCGACGACCCCACCGCGACCGTGCCGCCGCCGGAGGTGCTGCGCGAGGCGTGCGAGGCGGCCGAGTCCGCCGGGCTGTTCGTGATCAGCGACGAGACCTGGCGCGACACCCTGCACCGACCCCATGAGGACGCGGTCCTCAGCCCCGCCGAGATGCTGCCCGACCAGGCCGCCGTGCTGCTCGACCTGTCCGGCGCACTGCTGCCCGGGGGATGGCCCGCGGCCGTCGTGCGCTTCCCCGGCACCGCGCGCGGCACCTGGCTGCGCGCCCGTACGCTCGACGTGCTCACCGCCACCGGCGGGCTCGTCGCGGGCCCCGTCGCCGTGGCCGCCGCGCACGCCCTGGACGAACCGGCCGCCGTCGTCGCCCGCGCCCGCTCCGCCGCCGCCCTGCACGCGGCGGTGGCCGCGGCCGCGCACCGCGAGCTGCTCGCCGTCGGGGCCCTGGCCCGACCCCCGCGCGCGGGGCGCCACCTCTACGCCGACCTGACCCCGCTGCGCGCCGGACTCGCCCGGCACGGCGTCGGCGACGCCATGGAGCTGGAGGACCACCTGGGGGCCCGGCTCGGCACCCCCGCGCCCGGCGGACAGCGCTTCGACGACGAACTGGGCGCGCTGCGCTTCCGCCTGTCGACCGGCCCGCTGCTGGGCGCCACTCCCGAGGAGCGGCTGGCCGCCCTCCAGGCCCCCGACCCCCTCGCGCTCCCGCACGTACGGCGGTCCCTGGACCGGTTCGCCTCGGTGCTCGCCGAGCTGACCTGATCCGACCGGCCCGACCGGTCGCCGCCGCGCCACCGACCCACCCCGCACCCGACGTGCCGGTGAACGGAGAATCCTTGATGAGGGATCGGACGGAACACCGCGCGGGCGCCCCCTCGGCGCACGGCCCCGGTGGCCGGGGACCGGCGCGACCGGGCGGGCCGGGGCCGTCGCGGGGGGCGCGACCGCCGGGGGAAGCGCGGACGCCCGGGGAAGCACGGGTACCCGGGGACGTACGGGCCCTGGGGGAGGTGCGGCGGTGGCCGCGGTCCTTCGCCGACCGGCTGACCACCCCGCTGCCCGGGCTGCGCGCGTTCGCGCGGCTCGCGCGCGAGGGCGCGCTGCGACCCCGGCCCGAGGGCCTGCGGGGGATCCCGGACCTGCCCTACGAGCCCGGGCCGCTGCCCGCCGCGGCCCCCGGCACCGTCGCCGTCACCTGGGCCGGACACGCCAGTTGGGTGCTGCGCCTGGGCGGGCTGACCGTGCTCACCGACCCGGTCTGGTCCCGCCGGATCCTCGGCACCCCTGCCCGGTTGACCCCCGTCGGGGTCCGCTGGGAGGACCTGCCGCCCGTCGACGCCGTCGTGATCAGCCACAACCACTACGACCACCTCGACGCGGCCACCCTCAAGCGGCTGCCCCGGCACACCCTCCTGTTCGTCCCGGCCGGACTCGCCCGCTGGTGCCGCCGTCGCGGGTTCACCCGGGTCACCGAGCTGGACTGGTGGGAATCCGTCGAACTGGGCGGCGTGCGCTTCGACTTCGTCCCCGCCCACCACTGGTCCAAGCGCTCGCTGCTGGACACCTGCCGGACCCTGTGGGGCGGCTGGGTCCTCACCGATCTCGCCGCGGGCAAGAAGGTCTACTTCGCGGGCGACACCGGCTACGGGCACTGGTTCGGCGAGATCGGCCGCCGCCACCCCGGCATCGACCTGGCCCTGCTGCCGATCGGCGCCTACGCCCCGCGCTGGTGGCTGCGCGACGTGCACGCGGACCCGGAGGAGGCCGTACAGGCCTGCCTCGACCTCGGCGCCCGCCGGATGGCCCCGATGCACTGGGCCACCTTCGTGCTGTCCGCCGAACCGGTCCTGGAGCCGCTGCTGCGCGCCCGCACCGCCTGGAACCGCGCGGTCCTGCCCCGGGAAGACCTCTGGGACCTGCCCATCGGCTCCTCCCGCGCCTTCTAGCAGGCCGTGGCGGACCGGTCAGGCCGTCCCGTGCTCCGCCCCGCCCCGGACCCGGCGCCACACCGCCGGGGCAGCGCTGATCAGCAGGGTGAGGCCGACCGCGAGGGCCACGCCCTTCCACGGTTCGGCGAAGAGCGACCCGCCCACGATCCCGATCAGGCCGTAGGTCGCCGCCCACGCCAGACACGCGGGGGCGTCCCCGCGCGCGAACCGGGCCAGCGGCAAGCGGGCCAGCAGGCACGCCAGCATCACCGGGATCCGCCCGGCCGGAACCAGCCGCGACACCACCAGCACCAGCACCCCGTGCTCGTCCAGCTTCCGCGTCGCCCGCTCCAGCCGCTCCGGGGTGGCCCGCCCGCGCAGGGCCTCCAACCACCGCGAACCGCTGCGCGAGCGGACCCCGCGCTGCCCGAGCCAGTACAGCGCGACGTCCCCGAGGAACGCCCCCAGCGCCGCCACGCCGCACACCAGCACCACCCCGAAGGGCAGCGACCGCTGGTGGAAGGCCACCACGGCCGCCGAACTCACCAGCGCCCCGGTCGGGATCACCGGCACCAGCGCCCCGAGCGCCACCAGCACGAACAACGCCGGATAGCCCACCACCTGCTGGGTGCTCTCCGTCGGCACCTGCTGCACGTACTGCATCTGATGCACAGCCTCGTGCAGGATCACGGCAGCCGCACCCGCTCCCCGTGCCCCGGCACCCGCACGGCCACCCCCGGCGCCCGCAGCCCCGCCGCCCGCGCGAACTCCTCGCCCGGAGCGTGGAACTCGTGCGGGCGCACCGCGTCCATGCCGATCGGCCAGTACGTCCCGTAGTGCACCGGCACCGCCGCCGCGGGCGCCAGCAGGGCCAGCGCCCGCGCCGCCCGCCCCGGGTCCAGGTGCCCCGGGCCCAGGTACGGGCCCCAGCCGCCGACCGGGAGCAGCGCCACGTCCACCGGTCCGACCTCCTCGGCGATCGTGTCGAAGAGTCCGGTGTCCCCGGCGAAGTACGTCGTCGCCGCGCCCGTCACCACGTACCCGAGCGCCGGCGCGAGCTGCGGACCGAACGGCAGCCGCCGTCCGTCGTGCCGCGCGGCGACCGCCCGGACCCGGACCCGCCCCACGGAGGTCTCCTCGCCCGGCGCCACCTCGGTCACCCGCAGCCGGCGCGCACCCGCGACCCGCACCAGCCCCGGCACGGCCCGTCGCGCCCCGCGCGGCACCACCAGCCGGGTACCCGGCGCCAGCCGGGCCAGGGAGGGCAGGTGCAGGTGGTCGGCGTGCAGGTGCGACACGAGCACCGCGTCCGCGACGGCCGCCTCCGCGGGCGGCACCGCGCCGCGCCGACGCCGCAGGTGGGCGAGGCGCCGCGCGAACAGCGGATCGGTCAGCAGCCGCACCCCGGAATCCTCGACCGTGCAGGTGGCATGCCCCCACCACGTGATCTCCACCGGCACCCCGGACCCTCCCTGCCTCGGCCCCGTCCCGGCGGGCTCCTACCCCGGACGTCCCCTGCGAGCCTAGGCGGTCACCGGCCGAACCGCCCGTACTCCCGCGCCCGCAGTGGCCGAAGTCCCCCTCCTCGTGGCGGCCGGATCGGAGTAGGGTCGGGCGGCATGGATGAGCTGCGCGTCGCCGCAATCGCCAGCCTGACCCCGCTCGAAGAACTGGACGCCGACCCCTTCGTCGTGGACACCCGCACCCAGCACGCCATGTGCGCCCGCTGGGCCGCCGACCACGGCTACGTCGTGACCCGGAAACTGCTGGTCTACGGGCTGCGCGCCGATCACTGCGGGCTGTGGTCCGACGTCGACTCCGGGCAGGTCGACCTGTTCGTCGTCCCCAACGACCGGGTCCTGCGCCGGGCGCTGCGCTCGGTCGAGGAGTTCACGGCCGAGTGCGAGCGGCGCGGCGTCCGGCTGGAGACCGCCGGACACGAGGAGCCCGCGTACACCTCGGGGATGAAGGCCGAGGTGCACCGCAGGATGTCGATGCCGACCGCGGGCTACGACGGCACCTGACGCCGGGCGCCCGACGCCCGGCGCGCGCGTCGCCCCGACGCGCCCGGGCCGCCGTTCGTACGTCCGTACGCCTTCCACGTCACCCGACCCGGCCACCTTCGCTGTGCGACGCTGGGGCGGGGCCCGCGAGTGCTGGGGCCGGAAGGGTTTGCCGGGTCGCGGTGTCCGGTGCGGTGCATCGCAAGGCGGAGGGCCGCGGCTCGTACTGGACGTACTGTCGTGGTCCGACAACGCGGAGAGGTGCCGTGCCGGGCGCCGTGACACGGTGAACCCTTCCGGTCACAGCACTGGCTCGGCGCGGGCCGGGACACGAGGTGGGTACGACGTGCTGCGAGGCCGATGGCGGACCGCGGGCAGCGCCCTGGCGCGGGTGATCCTCGTCTGGGCGGTGTCCACCCTGACCATGCTGCTGTTGGCCGCGGTCCTGCCGGACTTCCACCTCCAACCGGCCCCCGGGGGCGCGGGCGGCGACAGCATCACCCGGATCGGGCTCACCGCCGCCTGGGGCGCCGGAGCCTTCGGCCTGCTCAGCGCATTGGTCTGGCCCGTCGTGGTCCGGGCCCTGCTCCTGGTGCCGGCTCTGGTCCTCGGCCTGCTGGTGTTCTTCCTCAACGGCTCGCTGCTGCTGCTCGCCCTCTACCTGATCCCGAACGGCCGCGGCGAGGCCGCCCCCGAGACCGCGGTCGTCGTGGCCGCCGTGATGTCCGCGGTCGCCTCCGCCACCTCCACCGCGCTGGCCGTCCGCGACGACGGGGCCTACCGCCGACGGCTCTACCGGCTGGCCGACCGCAAGCGCCGCCGCCAGGGTCGCGGGGGCGCGCCCGGCGCCGGTGAATCCGCGCCCGGACTGGTCTTCCTCCAGCTCGACGGCGTCGGGTACGAGGTGCTGCGGCGCGCGGCCGGCGCCGGGCTGATGCCGACGGTGGCCGGGTGGCTGGACCGCAGCCACCGGGTCACGTCCTGGCGCACCGACTGGTCGAGCCAGACCGGCGCCAGCCAGCTCGGCATCCTGCACGGCTCCACCTTCGACGTGCCCGCCTTCCGCTGGTACGAGAAGGACACCGGCGAGGTCGTGGTCTGCAACCGGCCCAGCAGCGCCGCCGCGCTGGAGCGCCGGGCGAGCGCCCGCACGGGCGAGCGCGGACTGCTCGCCCTCGACGGCGCCAGCCGCGGGAACCTCTTCAGCGGCGGCGCGGACCAGCTCGCGCTGGTCCTGTCGGTGTCGGCCCGGCGCGGGCCCGGCAACCGGTCCCGGGCCGGGTACTTCGCCTACTTCTCCGACCCGGCCAATGCGGTGCGCACCTTCCTGTCCTTCGGCGCCGAGGTGGCGCGGGAGATCGGCCAGTCGGTGCGGGCGCGGCTGCGCGGGGCGGTCCCCAGGGTCTCGCGCGGCGGGCTGTACCCGGTGATCCGGGCCTTCGCGACGGTGGTGGAGCGGGACGTGGTGGTGGCCGCGGTGATCGGCGACGTGCTGGCGGGGCGCGCCGCGGTCTACGCCGACCTGGTGGCCTACGACGAGGTGGCCCACCACTCGGGGCCGCACGGCCATGACACCGACCAGGTGCTCGCCCGCCTCGACCGCAGCCTCGCGCTGATCGCCCGGGTCGCCGAGCACGCGCCCCGCGACTACCGGGTCGTGCTCCTCTCCGACCATGGCCAGAGCCCGGGCGAGACCTTCCTGGGGGCGTACGGGCTCACGCTGAAGGACCTGGTCCGGGCCGGCTGCGGGCTCCCGGTGCCCCGCCGGGCGGGCCGCACCCACAGCGGGGCCGAGGCCCGGGCCGCGGTGCTGACCGCCCTGCACCGCCCGGTGGAGGAGGGCGAGCTGGCCCGTCCGGCGCGCGGTCCGGAACCGGTGGTGCTGGCCTCGGGCAACCTGGGCCTGGTCTCCTTCCCGGCGGTGCCGGGCCGGGCGACCCGGGAGCGGATCGAGCGCGACCACCCGGCACTGCTGCGCACCCTGGCCGAGCACCCGGGGGTGGGCTTCCTCCTGGTGGACGGCCAGGTGCTGGGGCCGGGCGGGGCGGTGGCGCGGCTCTCGGTACCGGGGGAGGCGGAGGAGCTGCTGGCCGCCTTCGGCCCGGGCGCGGCCGAGGCCGTCCGGCGCACGGACTCCTTCCCGCACGTCGCCGACATCATGGTGAATTCGGCGTACGACCCGGCGACCGGCGCGGTGCACGCCTTCGAGGAGCAGATCGGCTCGCACGGCGGGCTGGGCGGGGAGCAGGGACACCCGTTCCTGATGTGGCCCACGGTGCTGACCGAACCGGAGGAGGACCTGGTCGGGGCGGAGTCGGTGCACGCGCTGCTGCGGCGCTGGCTGCGGGAGGCCGAGGACGGTCCGCAGGTCCCGGTGGCGGACCGGGCTCAGCTGGCGGATCGGCTGCCGGTGGAAGATCGCCGGTCCGAGGGCGTCCGGAGCGGAACACTTCCTTCCGCGCAGGTGGCTGGGCAGGACGAAAAGCACTGATTTGGTGCGGCCTTTGCCGTACCGGAGCATGTGTCGACCTGCCCCCTGTCCACCATATGAAACGACCGAGGCGTACCACCCGTGAGCACCACCACCCCTGCCGTGAACACCTCTGACCAGCCCGGATCCGATGCGAGCCCGCACGCGCGCCGCTTCGGCCTCCCCGTCGCCACCTGCCTGGTGATGGGGAACATCGTCGGCGGAGGGATCTTCCTCCTCCCCGCCTCGGTCGCCCCCTTCGGCACGATCAGCCTGGTCGCCTTCGGGATCCTCAGCCTCGGCGCGATCGCCCTCGCACTGGTCTTCGGCCGCCTGGCCGGGCGGCTCCCGCGGACCGGGGGCCCGTACGTCTACGCCCGCGCCGCCTTCGGCGACTTCGCCGGGTTCCTCGCGGCGTGGAGCTACTGGATCACCACCTGGGTCTCCAACGCGGCGCTGGCCGTGGCCGCGGTCGGCTACCTCACGGTGCTCTTCCCCGCCGTCGGCTCGCACGCGTGGTCGATGTGCCTGGGTGCCCTCGCCGTGCAGTGGCTGCCCGCCCTCGCCAATCTGGCGGGTACCCGCTACGTCGGAGCGGTCCAGCTCGTGGCCACCGTGCTGAAGTTCGCTCCGCTCCTGCTGGTGGCGGTGGGCGGACTCTTCTTCTTCGACCCCGCCAACCTCGGGCCCTTCCGGGGCACCGACCAGAGCGCGATCGGCGCCGTCTCGGCCGCCGCCGCGATCCTGCTCTTCTCCTACCTCGGCGTGGAATCGGCCGCGGTCAGCGCGGGCGAGGTCCGCGACCCGGCCCGCAACGTCGGGCGCGCGACCATCCTGGGCACGCTCGGCGCCGCCACCGTCTACCTGCTGGGGACGGTGGCCGTCTTCGGCCTGGTGGCCCACGACACTCTCGTCTCCTCCGCCGCGCCCTTCACCGACGCCGTGAACGCCATGTTCGGCGGCACCTGGGGCGGCACCCTCGTCGCTTGCGCCGCCGTGGTCTCGATGGTCGGCGCGCTCAACGGCTGGACGCTGCTCAGCGCGCAGACCCCGTACGCGGCGGCGCAGGACGGCCTCTTCCCGAAGGCGTTCGCGCGCAAGAGCCGCGGGGTGCCGGTGGTCGGCGTGGTCGTCACCGTCGTGCTGGCCTCGGCGCTGACCGTCTACAACTACACCTCGGGCACCCAGGGGGTCTTCGAGGTCCTGGTCCTGGTCACCACCTTCACGGCGACCGTGCCCTACCTGCTGTCCACCGCCGCGCAGATCTACTTCCTGGTGTCGGGCCAGGGCGAGCGCGTGGCCCCCGGCAGGCTCGTCCGGGACGGGATCCTGGCCGCCGTGGCCTTCGGCTTCTCGATGTGGCTGGTCGCGGGCTCCGGGTACGAGGCCGTCTACCAGGGCGTGCTCTTCCTCTTCGCGGGCGTGCTCGTCTACGCCGTCATGTCGGCCCGCAAGCAGCGCGCGTCCGACTAGGCCCGCGGGTACGCAGAAGCCCGCGCCGTACCGCCGGCCCGTGTCGCGAACTGCGACGCGGGCGGCCGGTACGGCGCGGGCTTCCGTCCGGATTCTTAGTCCAGGTAGTCGCGCAGCACCTGCGAGCGCGACGGGTGGCGCAGCTTCGACATGGTCTTGGACTCGATCTGGCGGATGCGCTCACGGGTGACCCCGTACACGCGACCGATCTCGTCCAGCGTCTTCGGCTGGCCGTCGTTGAGGCCGTAGCGCATGGAGACCACGCCCGCCTCGCGCTCCGAGAGCGTGCCCAGGATGGACTGGAGCTGCTCCTGGAGGAAGGTGAAGGAGACCGCGTCGGCCGGGACGACCGCCTCGGAGTCCTCGATGAGGTCACCGAACTCGCTGTCGCCCTCCTCACCCAGCGGGGTGTGGAGCGAGATCGGCTCGCGGCCGTACTTCTGGACCTCGATGACCTTCTCGGGGGTCATGTCGAGTTCCTTGCCCAGCTCCTCCGGGGTGGGCTCGCGGCCCAGGTCCTGGAGCATCTGGCGCTGCACGCGGGCGAGCTTGTTGATGATCTCGACCATGTGCACCGGGATGCGGATGGTGCGCGACTGGTCGGCCATGGCGCGGGTGATCGCCTGGCGGATCCACCACGTGGCGTACGTGGAGAACTTGAAGCCCTTGGTGTAGTCGAACTTCTCCACCGCGCGGATCAGACCGACGTTGCCCTCCTGGATCAGGTCCAGGAAGAGCATGCCGCGGCCGGTGTAGCGCTTGGCCAGCGAGACCACGAGACGGAGGTTGGCCTCCAGCAGGTGGTTCTTGGCCCGGCGCCCGTCCTCGACGAGGATCTCCAGCTCGCGCTTGAACGCGGGCTTGTGGTCCTCCTCCTCTTCGAGCTTGTACTCGGAGAAGAGGCCCGCCTCGATGCGCTTGGCGAGCTCGACCTCCTGCTCGGCGTTGAGCAGCGGCACCTTGCCGATCAGCTTGAGGTAGTCCTTGACCGGGTCGGCGGTGGCGCCGGCCACCATGACCGTCTGGGCCGGGGCGTCGTCCTCGTCGTCGTCCGACAGCACGAAGCCCTGGGTGCCCGCCTTCGCGGGGGTGGTCTCCTCCGCCTCGTCGGCGAGGTCCTCCTCGGTCCACTCCTCGCCCTCGGCCGCGGGGGTCTCGCCCTCGTCGCCGTCCTTGGCGCCCTTCTTCGTGGCGGCGGTCTTCTTGGTGGCCGTCGCCTTCTTCGCGGCGGTCTTCTTGACCGTCCGCTTCTTCGGCTCGGCCGCGGCCTCGGCCGCGGCCTCCTCCTCGGTCACGGAGGCCGACGGAGCGGATATCGCCGCCGCGGTGGCGGTGGCCGCGGTCTTGCGCGCGCCGATGGGCCGCGGCGCGGCGGCCTTCTTGGTCACGGTGCGGGCCGGCGCGGCCGCCGCCTTGCGGGCCTTCTTGGCGGGGGCCTTCGCGGCCGGGGCGGCGCTGACGTGCAGCGCGACGCCCTCCTCGTCCAGGACCTGGTTCAGGCTGCGCAGGACCCGCTTCCACTGGTCCACCGGGATGCGGCCGGCCTCGAAGGCCTGGCGCACGTCGTCACCGTTGATGTGACCCTGCTCGCGGCCACGCTCTACGAGCGCGACCAGGGCCTCGGATTCGGCGATCTCCGGAGGGAACGTACGGGACGGGCTGAGCGACACAAGGAGCCTCTCGTTGCGGCAGATATAAGGGCGGGACGGGACATCATCGCGCGAACTCGTGGAACGAGCCCGAGGGGGGTCGTTATTCCGGCGCCGCGCGAGGACACCTGTCGGTTCATCGCATGCCCGAGTCGATTCGTTACGCCATGAATTGAGTGACCTGCGCCACGCTGTGTCCGTGCAACCTTTCGGCCGCGAATCCGTCGGCCCCCTTCATCGTCCCGGTTTGCGGGCCTCGATGAGGAATCGGGCGGTGTTCGCCACGAACGGGCCCTCGCGCTCGATCCGTTCGTGGAGCTCACGGAGCCGGTCCCGGTACTGGTGGACCGTGAAGCCGGGCACCATCCAGATGACCTTCCGCAGGAAGTAGATCACGGCCCCGATGTCGTGGAACTCGGTACGCAGCTTTTCCGACCGCAGGTCGACCACCTCCAGCCCCGCGGCGGCCGCGGCGGCCACCGCGTCGTCGGGGTGTCGGCCGCGCCGGACCTCCTGCGGCTGCGGCCCGAGGAAGTATTCGACGAGCTCGAAGACGCTCGCCGGTCCGACCTGCTGGGAGAAGTAGCGGCCGCCGGGCCGCAGCACGCGGGCGATCTCGTCCCACCAGACGGTCACCGGGTGCCGGCTGCTCACCAGGTCGAAGGCCTCGTCGCCGAAGGGCAGCGGCGGCTCGTCGGAGTCCGAGACCACGACCGCGCCCTTCGGGTGCAGCAGCCGGGTCGCCTTGTCGACGTTCGGCGGCCACGACTCGGTGGCCACCATCAGCGGCGGCAGGGGGCCCGCTCCGGCGAGCACCTCGCCCCCGCCGGTCTGGATGTCCAGGGCGGCCCGTACGCCCGCCAGACGCTCGCCCAGCAGTCTCTGGTAGCCCCAGGAGGGGCGCTGCTCGGTCGCCCGGCCGTCGAGCCAGGAGAATTCCCAGCCGTCCACGGACACGGACTCGGCCTCGGCGACGAGCCGATCGAAATGAGGTGTCATGCCGAGATCGTCCCAGTCGCACCCCTTGTGATCCACTTGATTCTCCGCCTCGTGGCCGACCACGGGCTTCGACTACAGTGGTCGGCGGGCCGTGACTGGCGCTTGGGTGGATCACCACCGGGGAGCGGCCCGACGCAGTGCGGCACCGAGGTGTCCCGCTCCGTCGACTGCCGCGCGCCTGGGCGATCCGCGATCCCGCAGCGACGTTCAGGAGACCCCGTGACGACTGCCCAGACCGTTCCGGCACAGGACCGTACCGCCGAGCTGATGGACGGCACCGCCCTCGCCCGCCGCATCTCGGAGCGCACCGGCGCCCTCGCCGCCGAGCTGACCCGCCGCACCGGCACCGCCCCCTGCCTCGCGACCGTCCTGGTCGGCGAGGACCCCGCGTCCGTGACGTACGTACGGATGAAGCAGAACCGTTGCGCCAAGGCGGGCATCACCTCCCGCCACGTCGAGCTCCCGGCCTCCACCACGACCGAGGAGCTGGTGACCACCCTCACCGCGCTCTCGGTGGACCCCGAGGTCAGCGGCATCCTGTTGCAGCACCCGGTGCCGCACCACATCGACGAGCGCGCCGCCTTCGAGGCCATCGCCCCGGGCAAGGACGTCGACGGCGTCACCATGCACTCCTTCGCCGCCATGGGCTTCGGGCTGCCGGGCTTCGTGTCCTGCACCCCGGGCGGGATCATGCGGCTGCTCGCCGCGTACGAGGTCGACCTGGCCGGCAAGCACGCCGTGGTCGTCGGCCGCAGCGCGATCCTGGGCAAGCCCGCCGGGATGCTGCTGCTCGGGCAGAACGCCACGGTCACCTACTGCCACTCCCGCACCGAGGACCTCCCCTCGATCATCCGCCAGGCGGACGTGCTGGTCGCCGCCGTCGGCAAGGCCGAGTTCATCCGCGGCGAGGACATCAAGCCCGGCGCGGTGGTCCTGGACGCCGGCTACGACGGCAACCGCGGCGACGTGCACTTCGAGTCGGCCGCCGCGCGCGCCTCGCTGATCACCCCGGTCCCCGGCGGCGTCGGCCCGATGACCATCGCCGTCCTGCTGGAGCAGACCGTGCAGGCCGCCGCGGCCCAGGCCGGGCTGAGCCTGGCCGACCTCGGCTGAGCCCACCGGGACCTCCTGCCCACGCCGGAGCCGCACGCACGACGAACGCCCCGGGCCCAACGGTCCGGGGCGTTCCGCATGCCCCCGCGCTGGCCGAAAGGACGATCCGGGACGCCCCGCCGGGGCGGTGCACTGAAATATGTGAACGGATCGATGGATATGCAGAAGCAGGATCGCGCGCCCGAGCCGGACCGGCGGGCGGACGCGCCCGCCACCGGTGCGGGCCGGGGCCGCCACCCCCGCGGCCTGGCCACCCTCGTGCTCGCCGAGCTGTGGGAGCGCTTCAGCCTCTACGGCATGGTCGCCATCCTGGTCCACTTCCTCGCCGCCTCGCGCGGCCACGGCGGCATGGGCCTCCACGAGGGCACCGCCGAGGCCGTCGAAGGCGTCTACATGGCGATGATCTCGCTGCTGGCGCTCCCGGGCGGCTGGATCGCCGACCGCTTCCTCGGCGCCCGCCGCGCCGTCCTGTGGGGCGGCGTCGTCATCATGGCCGGGCACGTCCTGATGGCCGTCCCCGACCCGGCCTTCGTCTGGCCGGGCCTGGTCCTGATCGTCATCGGCACCGGCCTGCTCAAGCCCAACATCTCCGCCCTCGTCGGCCGGCTCTACGCCGCCGACGACGACCAGCGGCGCGACGCGGGCTACTCGATCTTCTACATGGGCATCAACCTCGGCGC
This sequence comes from Streptomyces sp. NPDC098789, assembly GCF_044759975.1. Lineage (NCBI taxonomy): Bacteria > Bacillati > Actinomycetota > Actinomycetes > Kitasatosporales > Streptomycetaceae > Streptomyces > Streptomyces sp. NPDC098789. The sequence goes on along the minus strand of NZ_JBIWAJ010000006.1, from coordinate 191,461 downwards.
GGTCATCGCCCCGCTCGTCGTCGGCTACCTCGGCGAGGAGGTCAACTGGCACCTGGGCTTCGGCGCCGCCGCCGTCGGCATGGCCCTCGGCCTGCTCCAGTACGTCCTCGGCGGCCGCCGCCTCACCGCGCAGCTGCGCGCCGAGCCGGTGGTCCGGCTGACCCCGGCCGAGCGCCGCCGGGTGCGCCGCACCGGCACCTACGGCGTCGTCTTCACCGCCGTCCTGATCGCCCTGCTGGCCGCCGGACACGCGCTGAGCATCGACAACATCACCTTCGTGCTCACCCTCGTCGCCGTCGTCGTCCCGGCCGGCGTGCTCCTCTCGATGTACCGCAGCCCCAAGATCACCCCGGTCGAGCGGATCCGGCTGCGCGCCTACGTCTGGCTCTTCCTGGCCGCCACCCTCTTCTGGCTCGTCTACGACCAGATGGGCAACGAGCTGAACCTGTTCGCCGCCCAGAAGACCGACCTGAGCCTGCTGGGCTGGCACGTGCCGGCGAGCTGGACCCAGTCCCTGCCCAGCCTGTTCGTGATCGCCTTGGCCCCCGTCTTCGCCGCGTTCTGGGTGCGCCGCGGCCGTCACATGGGCACGCCGCTCAAGTTCGGCCTGGCCCTGCTGCTGACCGGCGCCTCCTTCGTGGTCATGTCGGGCGCCGCCGCCATCGCCTCCACCGGGGTGAAGGTCTCCCTGATGTGGCTGGTCGGGGTCTACGTGATCCAGGTCATGGGCGAGATGTGTCTGAGCCCCGTCGGCCTCTCGGTCACCACCAAGCTGGCGCCCCGCGCCTTCACCAACCAGATGATGGGCGTCTGGTTCCTCGCCGCCGCCACCGGCGACGCGATCGGCGCCCAGCTGCCCCGGCTCGACGCGGTGATCGGCCAGAGCCTGAACTTCCTCTGGCAGGGCGCCGCGGTGATCGCCGCCGGCGCGGTCATGGTCTTCTTCGCGGGCCGCCTCAAGGTCCTTACGGGCGAGGCCGCGACCGCCCGGGAAACGGTCGGCGCCGCGGCGTAGGGGGGTGTCCGGCGGGCATGACCCGCGGGGTAATCGACCCGGCGGGCGGCGGACGGGAGAGTGGGGGCACCGGATCCCGGGCCGCCGCACTGCGGCTCGGGAGCCGGCTTCCGGGACCCGTACCCGCCGCACCCCCGACCCCACGGAGGCTGATCCGTCATGTCCGCGACCCCGCTCACCACCCGCGCGCCGCTCACCCCGCTGCGCCGGATCCTGGCCCTGGACGCCGTCGTCACCGGCACCAACGGGCTCGCCTACGCCCTCCTCGCCGGACCGCTGGGACAACTGCTCGGGGTGGAGCGCACCCCGCTGCTGGTGCTCGGCGTCCTGCTGGCCGGGTACGGCGCGGCCGTCGGCCTGCTCGCCGCCCGCGGCCGACCGGCACCGGCCCTGGTGATGGCCGTCATCGAGATCAACTGCGCCTGGGTGGTGCTGAGTCTGCTCTCGCTCGCCCTGTGGTTCGACCCGACGACCGCCGGGCTGGTGTGGATCCCGGCGCAGGCCGCGGTCGTCGCGGCCCTCGCCGTCCTCCAGTGGCTGACGAGGGACTCAAGCACCCAGTGAGCGCAGGTACTTCGCCGTCGCCGGATCGGCCGGCAGCAGGGTCTCGATGGCCAGTTCGGCGACGGTCACGTCCATCGGCGTGTTGAAGGTGGCGATGGTCGAGACGAACGACAGCAGCTGCCCCTCGTGCACGATCCGCAGCGGGAGCGCGAGGGGCGACGCCGCCGGATCGGCGGCATACGTCGGGCCCATGGGATCGGAGTGACCCTCGACGGGGTACGCCGCCACCTCCTCGTACAGCGCGCGCAGCTGCTCCGAACGGGCCAGCGCGACCTGCCGCTCCATCTGGGCCAGCAGGTGTCCCCGCCACTCCGTCAAGTTCTGGATCCGCGGCGCCAGTCCCTCCGGGTGCAAGGTGATCCGCATCGCGTTCAGCGGCGGCGCGAGCAGGTGCTCCGGCAGCCCGTCCAGCAGGACGGCGATGCCCCGGTTGGCCGCGACGACCGTGTACGTACCGTCCACCACCAGCGCCGGATAGGGCTCGTAGGCCGCCAGCAACCGCTCCAGCCCCTCCCGCAGCGCCGCCATCTGCGGTGCGTCCAGGGGGGTGTGCGGGTAGCGCGGCGCGTAACCGGCGGCGAGCAGCAGGGCGTTGCGGTCGCGCACCGGCACGTCGAGCCGCTCGGCGAGCCGGACCACCATCTCCTCGCTCGGCCGGGACCGGCCGGTCTCGACGAAACTGATGTGCCGGGCGGAAGAATCGGCGCGGCCCGCCAGCTCCAGCTGGCTTATGCCTCGCCGCTCCCGCCAGGAGCGGAGCAGGGGTCCCACGGACGTCGTCATACGTGCGACGTTAACCCGGGCGCGCCACCGCACGAACGGTTCGCTCCGGCGTGCGCTGTGCGAACCTTGACTCCACGTCACGGGGACAAAGGAGCCGGCGCATGTCGAGTCAGCCGCTGTCGCAGAAGGAGATCGAGGACCGGTTGCGGGAACTCCCCGGCTGGGCCTTCGAGGATGACCGGATCGTCCGCACCTACCGGCTCGGCACGCACATCGCGGCCAGCGCCCTGGTCGCCCACATCGCCGCCGTCCAGGACGAGTTGAACCACCACTCCGACCTGAGCCTGGGCTACAACACGGTCCGCCTGGCGGTGAACACCCACAGCGCCGGCGACGCCGTGACCGAGACCGACTTCGCGCTCGCCGAGCGCGTACAGGCCCTCGCCCCCGCCCACGGCGCGAGCTGATGCCGCCGCACCCCGCCCACCACCCCGCGAGACCCCTGCTGGACTACGACGCGCAGGCCCGGGACTACGACGCCACCCGCGGCGGAGCCCCGCGCGCCCGGGCCGCCGCCGAAGCGCTCCTCGGCCTGCTGCCGCCCGGCACCCGCACCCTGCTCGACCTCGGCTGCGGCACGGGCATCGTCACCGCCCGCCTCGCCCGGCCGGGCCTGCGGGTCATCGGTGCGGACAGCTCGTACGGGATGGCCGCGCGGGCGGCGCGGCGCGGGGTCCCCGTGGTCCTCGCCTCCGGCACCCGGCTGCCCGTGCGCACGGCCGCGCTGGACGCGGTCGGCGCCGTGTGGCTGCTGCACCTGCTGCGCGCACCGGGTCTGGTGGAGGCGCTGGTCGCCGAGGCGGCGCGGGTGCTGCGCCCCGGCGGGGCGTTCCTGACGACCGTGGACAAGGACGCCGCGCACGACGTGGGCAGCGACATCGACGCCGTGCTCGCCCCGCACCTGACCCCGGCTCCGGCCGACGCGAGCGCGGACGTGACGGCGTACGCCGCCGCGGCGGGCCTGCGCCCGTACGCGGGAGCCTCCTTCACCGGCCACGGCCAGGGGCGCACCCCGCGCCAGGCCGCGGCCGACCTGCTCGCCGGCCGCTTCGCCTCGCGGGTCAGCCCGCACGGGGTCACGGCGGCGCGGCTCGCGGCGGAGCTGGAGGCGCTGCCCGATCCTGACCGGCCGCGCGCGGACCCCGCCTACCGGGTCCTGGCCTTCGCCCGCGGGTGAGGACCGCGGGGCGGGGCGGAGCCGGTGGCCCCGTCCCGCCCCGCGGGCGTCACACGGGCTCCAACCGCCACCACTGCGCCGGCGAGTCGGTGTCCTCGGCCTGGCGGGCCCGACCGTCCTCGGCGGCCTCCAGCGGCAGCCCGCTGATGCAGGCGACCAGCGAGACCACGCCCGGCGCGTCCAGGTGTTCCTCGACCAGCCACTCCTGCGCGCCGAAGGCGTTCGCCCGCCACAGCTGGACCCGGGCCCCGCTCTCCGTCGAGGCGTTCGCCACGTCGAGCCGCTTGCCGTTCAGCGCGCTCACCACATGGAAGACCGCGCCGCCGCTGTGCACCGGCGCGACCTCCCACCGCTGGGCGTCCGGCAGGGGCGGCGGCCCCTGGGGCCCGACGCGCACCCGCCACGTGCCCTCGACCTCCAGCAGCAGACCGCTGGCGACGTTCCGGATGAGGTACACGCGGCTCAGGCGTCGAAGCCGACCGGGTCGGGTCCGATCCGCCCGCCCGCCGTGGACAGCGCGTCGAGCGCGGCGAGGTCCTCGGCGTCCAGCTCGAAGCCGAAGACGTCCAGGTTCTCGCGGATGCGGGCCGGGGTGACCGACTTCGGGATCACGATGTTCCCGAGCTGGAGGTGCCAGCGCAGCACCACCTGGGCGCCGGTGCGCCCGTGCTTGGCGGCGACCGCGGCGACGGCCGGCAGGGTCAGCAGTTCCTTGCCCTGGCCCAGCGGCGACCAGGCCTCGGTGGCGATCCCGAGGTCGGCGTGCACGGCGCGCAGCTCGGCCTGGTTGAAGAGCGGGTGCAGCTCGACCTGGTTGACGGCCGGGACCAGGGAGCTCTCGGCGGCGAGGCGCGCCAGCTGCGGCTGCCCGAAGTTGGAGACGCCGACGGCCTTGGCGCGGCCGCTCGCGGCGATCTCCTCGAAGGTCTTCCAGATGGCGAGGTAGTCCTCGCGCATCGGGCGCGGCCAGTGGATCAGGTACAGGTCGACGTGGTCCAGGCCGAGCTTGGCCAGCGAGGAGTCGAACTCGCGCAGGACGTTGTCGCGGCCCCAGGTCTCGGACGGCCCGTTCCACAGCTTCGTGGTGACGAACAGCTCCTCGCGGGGCAGGCCCGAGGCGGCGAGCGCCTTGCCGGTGCCGGCCTCGTTGCCGTAGATCGAGGCCGTGTCGATGCTGCGGTACCCGGCTTCCAGGGCGCTCCCGACGGCCCGCTCGGCCTCGGCGTCCGGGATCTGCCAGACGCCGTAGCCGAGCTGGGGCATGAGCGTGCCGTTGTTGAGCTTGATGGTGGGGACCTGGTTCACGTCTGGTCGTTCCCTCGACTCGGTGCGGTTGGTGCGGTGCTGCGGTCGTACGGAACCCGCGCGGGCCCCTCGGTCGTACGGGCCCGAGGTGCCGTACGACCGGCCACAACCGGACGCCCGGGCACTCTATTCCCGCCACACGCACCCCGCCGCCTCACGCGCCGCCCAGGTACGCCTCCCGGACCCGCGGGTCCGCCCGCACCCGCGCCGCCGTGCCCTCGGCCAGCACCGTTCCCAGGTCCAGCACCACCACCCGGGCGCACAGCTCCATCACGAACGCCACGTTGTGCTCGACCAGCAGCACCGCGCACCCCTCCTCCGCGGCCAGCCGGCGCACCACCGCGGCCAGCTGCTCCCGCTCCGGCGCCGACATCCCCGAGGCCGGCTCGTCCAGCAGCAGCACGCGGGGCGGGTCCGCGACGGCCCGGGCCAGCTCCACCATCCGGGCCCGGCCCACCGGCAGGCCGCCCGCGTACCGCGCCCCGAGCGCCCCGAGCCCGCAGTCGGCCAGCACCCGCTCCGCCCGCGCCCGCCGCTCGCGCTCGCGGCGGCGCCTGGTCGGCGAGCCGACCAGGTCCGCGACGAGCCCGCCGCCCCCGCCCCGCCACTCCTGGGCCACCAGCAGGTTGTCGGCGACGCTGAGCTGTCCGAAGAGCTGCTGGCGCTGGAAGGTGCGGCGCATCCCGTGCCGGGCGCGCCAGACGGGGGAGCGGCGGGTGACGTCCGCCCCGTCGAGCAGCAACCGGCCCTCGTCCGGTCGCCGGATGCCCGACAGGACGTCGAACAGGGTGGTCTTGCCCGCCCCGTTCGGCCCGATCAGCCCGCACACCTCGCCCGCCCGGACGCCGAGCGACACCCCGGTCAGCGCCCGGACCCCGCCGAAGCGCACGCCGACCCCGCGGGCCTCCAGGACGTACGGGCCCCCGTCCGGCGCGGCGGCCCGCCTCGCTCCCACCGTCGTGATCCGTGTCATGTGCCGATCCCCAGGTAGGCCTCGGTGAGCCGGTCCGCCTCCACCTCGGTGCGCGGTCCGCACCAGGAGACCCGGCCCTGGGACAGGTAGGCGACGGTGTCGGCGATGCCGAGGATCTCGGCCGCCTTCTCCTCCACCAGCAGCAGCGCCGTGCCCGCGTCGCGCAGTTCGGCGAGCAGCCCGTACACCTCCTCCACCAGCCGGGGCGCGAGCCCGAGCGAGGGCTCGTCCGCGATCAGCACCTCGGGCGGTCGCTGGAGCAGCGGAGCGAGCGCGAGCATCTGCTGCTCCCCGCCGGAGAGGGACCCGGCGGCCAGCGCGCGGCGCTCGCGCAGCCGGGGGAAGCGTGCGTACACGGCCTGCCGGGCGCGGGCGTCGGGGAGGTACAGGGCGAGGTTCTCCTCGATGGTGAGCGAGGGGAAGATCCCGCGCCCCTCCGGTGCCAGCAGCACCCCGGCCCGGGCCCGGCGCACGGGTCCGTCGCGGGTCGCGTCGCGCCCGCCGACGTACACGGCCCCGCCCGAGGCCCCGAGCAGCCCGGCGGCGACCTTGCACGCGGTGCTCTTCCCGGCGCCGTTGGGACCGAGCACGGCCAGGATCTCCCCGCGCCGCACGATGAGGTCCACCCCGTGCAGCACGGCCGCGCCGTCGTAGCCGGCGTGCACCCCGCGCAGCTGGAGTGCGGCGTCCGGGTCGGGCGCGCGGGGTGCGGGCTCCACCGCCGCGGTCGACGCGGTTGTCGGTGCCGGTGCCGGTGCCGCCGCTGCCGCCGGCGTCGCCGCGGCCGTCGTACGGGCGGCCGCGCGCCGGCGGGCGAGGCGGCCCGGGAGCGCCGCGCAGTACCCGTCCGGATCGTTGGCGAGGGCGACCCCGGCCAGCCCGAAGAGGATCACCGGCAGGTAGGTCGAGGTGGTCACGTAGTCCGCCAGGACCCGTGGCGCCACCGCGAAGACGAGCCCGGCGACCACCGCGTACTGCGGCCTGCGCACCCCCGCCGCCACCACCACGGCCAGCCACACCAGTCCGGTCAGCGCGGTGAAGTCGGTCGCCGTGATCCGGGTGTTGTAGGAGGCGTAGAGCACGCCCCCGAAGCCGGCCAGCCCCGCCGACACCGTGCACAGCAGCAGCTTGGTGCGCAGCACGGACACCCCCGAGGCCACGGCAGCCGCGGGGGCGGACCGTACGGCGAGCATCGCCCGCCCCGACGGGGAGCCGCGCAGCGCGCTCAGGGCGGCGGCCACCAGCGCCACCAGCACCATCAGCGCCACGCCCATCGCCCGGTCGTCGGAGAGGTCCACCGGCCCGAACACGGGCCGCGGCACGGCCCAGCCGCTGTCCCCGTTGCGCAGCCACGGCAGCTGGAAGAGGACCTGGTCGGCCAGGAAGGCCAGCGCGAGGGTCGCCAGCGCCAACGACCGGCCACCGAGCCGCAGCGCGGGGAGCGCGACGAGCGCGCCGAGGGCGGCGGCCGCGACGGTGCCGGCCGCCAGGGCCAGGAAGAAGGGCCAGCCGTGGCTCATCAACAACCCGGCCACCAGCGCCGCGCCGGTGACGAAGGTGGCCTGGGCGAGCGAGACCATCGAGCCGAGCCCGGTGAGCACGGTGAAGGACATGAACACCAGCGAGATCGCCAGCCCTTGGGCGATCAGACCGCTCCAGAACGGCGTGGTCACGGTGTACAGCGCCACGCAGACGAGCACCGCGCCCGCCGCCCACGGCCCCCAGCGCCGCCGCCACGGGGCTCCCGCCAGGTGGTCCGGCGGGGGCGCGTCGGCCGCGGCGGTGCCGGCCGTCCGGGCCCGCCGGGTCAGCACCAGCAGCCCGACGAAGAGGATCAGGAAGGGGACGGCGGTCCGAAAGCCCGTGATCCGGTCGGTGAAGGTCGCGTAGCCGGCGACCAGGTTCTGCAGGACGCCCAGGCCCAGCCCGCCCGCGAAGGCGAGCGGTACGGAGACGAACCGCCCGATGACCGCGGCCGTCGCGGAGACGAAGAGGAACAGGGTGAAGTCGTGCGCGGACAGGCCGAGCAGGGGAGTGGCGAGCACCCCGGCGAGCCCGGCCAGGCCCGAGGCGATCATCCACGCGATCGAGGAGAGGCGGTCGGCGCCGATCCCGCGCAGCTCGGTCAGCGAGCGGTCGTCGACGCAGGCGCGCAGCCGCAGCCCGAGCCGGGTGTGGCGCATCAGCACCCACAGGGCCACCGCCACCACGGCCGTCACCACCCAGGTGATCAGCTGGTCGGAGTCGATGCCGACCCCGGGCAGCGGTTCCCAGGACCGCGCCGGGCTGGGACCCACTCCGGGCAGCCCGAACTGGTTCTCCGCGGGCACCACGTCGGCGCCCGCGTCCGCCAGCAGGCCCACCGCCCACAGCCCGGCGGCGGGCAGCGCGACCAGCAGCCCGATGGTCGCGACGATCTGCGCGCTCTCCCCGACCCGGGCGAGGCGCCGGAACATCAGCCGGTCCAGCCCCCAGCCGAGACCGGGGGCCAGGACGAGGACGACGAGCAGGGCCGCCGGGACGGCCGGCCAACCGAGCCCCGAGTGCAGCTCGTAGAAGGTGAGCGCGCACAGGTAGGCGGTGGCGCCGTGCGCGAAGTTGAAGAGGCCGGAGGCCGAGTAGGACAGCACCAGCCCGGTGGCCAGCAGCGCGTAGAGGGCGCCGGAGACCAGACCGCTCAGTACGAAGACGAGCAGATCGACCATGGGACTGCCCCTACTTGAAGGGGATGGGTTCGTAGCACTTGAACGGTACGGAGACCTCGTACGCCCCGTTCTTGAGCTGTACGAGCGCCCCGCAGCCGAAGCTGTTCTTCTGCCCCAGCGGCTCGGCCCGGTCGCCGACCAGGGTCCCGGTGTCGGAGAAGCCCTGGGCGGCGGCCTGGAAGGAGTCCACGGTCAGCTCCCGGCCCGCCTTCCGCGCGATCGACACGAAGAGGTCGGCCGACATGTATCCGGTCAACATGTGCATGTTCAGGGGGACTTCCTTGCCGCCCGAAGCGGCCTTGATGTCGGCCTTGAACTGCGCCATCTTCGCGTCCGTGGACTCGAAGGGCTCGAACTGGAGCAGGACGTACACCCCGTCGAGGGCCTGCTTGGTCGCGTCCTTGGCGAGCAGCCCCGGGTCGTAGTCGGTCGGGTCGGACAGCAGCCCCTGGTAGCCGGCGCGCTTGAGGGCCGTGAACAGGCCGATGTTGTTCGGGGTCTGCATCACGGAGACGACGGCGTCGGGCGCCTTGCCGCCGTTGGAGGAGAGGATGTCCTTGACGTACGCCGACCAGTCGCTCGGCACGGCCGTGCCCGGCACGCTCGCCTTGGCGTAGGAGACGGCGAAGCCGGCGCTCGCGAAGCCCTGCGAGAAGGTCCGCACGCCGAACTTGCCCGCGTCGCTGTCATTGGCGATGACGGCGACGGACTTGCCCTTCGCCCCGCCCAGGACCTGGCCGATGCCCTCGGGCCAGGTCTGGTTGAGGGTGCCGCCGGGGGTGGGGACCAGGCAGCCGTTGAAGCCGTAGATGTGCTTCGGTCCGCAGAAGGCGGGCGTGGTGCCCCAACCGAAGGTGGGGACCTTCTGCTGCTCCAGGAAATCGGCGCCGGAGAAGGTCACCGAACTCATCGGGGAGACGGCGAACACCTTGTCCTGCTGCACCAGCTTGCGGGCGGCCGCCAGGTTCTTGGCGGGGTCCTGGCCGTCGTCCTCCGCACCGATGTAGTCGATCTTCCGCCCGTTCACCCCGCCCTCCGCGTTGGCCCGCAGATAGCGCGCCTTCGCCCCGAGATCGGTGTCCTTCTTGCTGTAGCCGCTGGCGGAGGTCATCGACACGATGCCGCCGACCTTGATCGAGGTGCCGCTCACCCCGCGGGCGGCCCCGGCGCTCGCGGCCGAGCCCGTACCGGAGGGCGAGGAGGTGCTCTTGGCGGCGGAGTTGCAGGCGGAGACGAGCGCGAGGGCCGCCGCGGCGGCGGCGACGGTGCGGATCGGACGCAGCATGGATGGAGTCCCCTCCGGTCGGAATCCCCGCATTCTGTGCGGCACCTGACGAGTCGTCAATATCAATGACAGGTAAAGTGACGAACCGTCAGGTAGGCGAAGGGGTGCCCGTCAGCGCTGGTAGAGCGCCGCCACCTCCTGCTCGTACGCCGCCTCGATCGCCCGCCGCTTGAGCTTGAGCGAAGGGGTCAGCAACCCCCGCTCCTCGCTGAACTGCTCGGGCAGCAGCCGGAAGGTACGGATCGACTCCGCCTGCGACACCCGGGTGTTGGCGGTCACCACCGCCCGCCGCACCTCCGCCATCAGGTCCTCGTCCCGCACCAGCTCGATCGGGGGCAGCTGCGGGCGGCCGCGCATCGCCAACCAGTGCGCGACCCCCTCCATGTCCAGGGTCAGCAACGCGGCGATGTACGGGCGGTCGTTGCCCACCAGTACGCACTGCGACACCAGCGGGTGCGCCCGCACCCGCTCCTCCAACACCGTCGGCGAAACCGACTTCCCGTTGGAGGTCACCAGGATCTCCTTCTTCCGCCCGGTGATCGTGAGGTAGCCGTCCGCGTCGAGCCGCCCCAGGTCCCCGGTCGCCAGCCACCCCCCGCGCAGCACGGCTCCGCTCGACGGCGGGTCGTTGAGGTAGCCCGAGAAGACGTGCGCCCCGCTCAACCAGACCTCTCCGTCGTCCGCGATGTGCACCGAGGTGCCCGGGATCGGGTGGCCCACCGTCCCGTACTTCGTCGCCCCCGGCGGATTGGCGGTCGCCGCCGCGCAGGACTCGGTCAGCCCGTAGCCCTCGAAGACGGTGACCCCCGCGCCGTCGAAGAACAGCCCGAGCCGCCGCGACATCGCGGAGCCGCCCGACATCGCGTAGCGGATGCGGCCGCCCAGCGCCTCGCGGACCTTCCCGTACACCAGCTTGTCGAAGAGCTGGTGCTCCATCCGCAACGCCGCCGACGGGCCGGGTCCGCTGCCGAAGGCCTTCTGCTCGCGGGCCTCGGCGTAGCGCACGGCCGTCTCCACGGCCCGGTCGAAGGGACCGGTGCGCCCCTCCGCCTCCGCCTTGCGCCGGGCCGCCGCGAACACCTTCTCGAAGACGTACGGAACCCCCAGCACGAACGTCGGCCGGAACGCCGCCAGGTCGGGCATCAGCTCGGCCGCCGCCAGCACCGGCTGGTGCCCGAGCTTGACCCGGGACCGGATCGCCGCGACCTCCACCATCCGCCCGAAGACGTGGGCGAGCGGGAGGAAGAGGAGCGTGGAGGGCTCCTCGCCCGACTTCGCCCGGAACACCGACTCCCAGCGGGTCACCAGGGTGTCCGCCTCGTACATGAAATTGGCATGGGTCAGCACGCAGCCCTTGGGGCGGCCGGTGGTGCCCGAGGTGTAGATGACCGTGGCCACGGCGTCCGGGGTGACCGCGCCGCGGTGGCGGTGCACGACGTCGTCCGACACGCCCCGCCCGTCCGCGACCAGCTGGTCCAGGGCGCCCGCGTCCAGCTGCCACAGCCGTCGCAGCTGCGGCAGGCCCTCGATCACCGAGCCCACCGTCATCGCCTGGTTCTCGTCCTCGACCACCACGGCCGTGCATCCGGAATCGAAGAGGATCCAGTACGCCTGGTCGGCGGCGGCCGTGGGGTAGACGGGCACCGGCTGCGCGCCGACCGCCCAGAGCGCGAAGTCGAAGAGGGTCCACTCGTACCGGGTGCGCGCCATGATGCCGACCCGGTCACCGAAGCGGATCCCCTGCGCCAGCAGGCCCTTCGCCAGCTCCAGCACTTGCGCGCACAGCTGCGCCGAGGTGACGTCCTGCCAGACCCCGTCGGTCTTGCGGCCGAGCACCACCCGGTCCGGGTCCTCGCGGGCGTAGTGGAAGACGGCATCGGCCAGGCCCCCGACGGGCGCGGCCGTCACGACGGGTGGGACGGTCATCTCGCGCACAGCCGACTCCTCTCCGCACGACTCCGCTCCGTACAGCGCCGGTGACGGTACTCCAGGTCGGGTCCCGGGGGGAGGGGGTCCGGGAGACCGCTTTCGCCGCCATCATCACTGGTCAGCGGGGAGTGCCAAGGCGCGAACGCCCCCACGGGGAAGACCTGCGGCGAATCTCCACGAGACCTGCGCGCTGCGCGCACGGGTGGCGGGTGGCGGGCGGCGGGCGGACGGAGCAGTTCGCCCTGCGGTACCCGTGCCACCTTGGCGGCGTATGGGTGCCCGTGCGGGCGACGGCCACGGAATCACGCCCACCGAACTCCGATACCAGCGCGTGCCCTCGCTCGGGCGCGTTCCTGTCGGAGTTGCCGCTCGGCGACAGCGGTCGGCTCGACGCCCTGGCCCTCGACTCAGCGGGTGCAGAACTGCGACAGTCTCGGATTGTTGGGCACACACGTGGCGTCGTCCCAGGCATCGGCGATGCCCACGACAAACACGAGTAGGGTGCACACCACGACCACCAGGGCGATTGCCACGCTGGCCCGGGCCGCACGGCGGATGGTGCGCAAGACGGCGGGGGGTCGAGCAAGGTGCGCATCCTCCCTGCCGTGATGGGTGAAGAGCACGTTCAACTGGGGCCGAACGTGCTTCTCGAACAAGCGCTCCGGCTCTGATCCGACGGTGTCGGCTCTGTGGAAGAGGTAGTCCGCGGCCCGCGACGAGGTGGTGGCAGCCTGGTCGATAGCGCGCGCGGAGGCCCTGACCGCATGGGAGGCGAACGCCCCACCCATGGTCAGCACACCGAGCACGAGCGGGATGAGGATGCCCCCCGTCGCACTTCCCGCAGTGGCCGTTGCCGTCAACCAAGCGGTCAGCCCGCTACCGGCCGCACCGACCCACAGGGGCCAGGTCGTACCGAGGACGGCCGACGAGGCGAGCGGCACGACCTGGTCGGAGGCCCACTTCTTGGTCGCTTGAAGGCTGTTGCCGATCACGTCCCGCTTTTGCAGCACCTCCACCAAGCCGCCCAGCTCCTGCCGAAGCAGGTTTCCGTCCTTCACACGGCTGTTGATCCATTCGTCGGCATCACCTGCGGATGAGACGACCATCGCCAACAGGATCCTCCAGGACAACGAACCGCGGGGGAACAGCCCATCACCTTCATCGAGGACTGCGCTGTACGCGTTCCTGAGGGCTCTCACATCATCGCGACCGACGGTCATGGCCCGACTCGTACCGCGCCTCGCACCCATCGTCGAGAAGGCGCGCCGAGCCGACTCCGGATGCCTCCATCCAACGGCCCCGTCGTGGGGGTGGGAGCTGGCCAGGATGGGGGCCTCCACTGGCATCAGGAGTCAGGAACGGCGCCACTGGCTAAGGATCGGCCGGGATCGCCGATCGGTCCTTCGTGGGCGGCTTGTCCGCGGACAATGCCGTTGTCCGCGACTTCGATCGTCCTGACCAGCGCACTCGTGTCCGGTGGCTCCCGGCCAATTCCGCTCCCGCGAAGGGTTCTCGGCGGGACGGGGCGCCGAACGAGCTCCCTGCCCCGAGCCCGGCCCGGACCCCGTGCGTGCGTCACGCCCACCGGGACCGGTCCATCGGACGACGACAGGAGACCCATGTCATCGATGCGCATGCGTACGCGGCTGACCGCGCTCGGCGCCGTACTTCTCGGAGCAGTGGCCATGGCGGGCCCGGCACAGGCGGCGGCCGGCAACACGGCCGAGCAGGCACGGGCCCGTTCGCGGCACAGGCCCGTGCGACGGGTCTGAACGACAGCCGGGCCGATGAGCTCCAGCGCCGGATCGACGCCGCGCTGCGGGCGACCGGCGGTGAGCAGGTGGGCGTGAACAAGATCGACCTCGATCACAAGGCCTCGCTGATCCTGCCCCTGCCGGGCGAGAAGCAGGCTCGCCAGGTCTCCGACGCGGGCATCCTCGGGGCCCGGTAACGGGGCCGAGCGGGCACGGCCGTTCGTACGGGGGGCGGCCGTGCCCGGTTCTCGGGAATCCGCGGCGCGGAACAGTGGCGCGGCCGGTTCGCACGCCACGACGGGCGACCCGGCCTACACGAAACCAGGCTGTCCGGACTCGTTGAAACGGTGGACCGAGCGCCGCAGGAGGTCGAGGAACTCGGCGAGGCCGTCCGTGATCCGGTCGAACCCGGCTTCCACGGAAGCACTCCGTGATCGCCAGACGGAGCCGTCCGCGCCGACCGCGTACTGGACACCGCCACCGTCGGAACCGATCAGTACGGCGGTGACGGCCGCGTCCGCCCCGGACAGATCGACACGTTCGTCAAGTGCCCGGGCGCCGGAGTACAGGAAGTAGGCGTTCCCGACGTCGCTCATGTTCACGGAGCCGATCTCTCCGTAGTACACGGCGAGGTCGGCGAAGCCCGGTGATTCCGCAGCCAGGCGCTCCGCGGCGGCCCGATCGTCCGCCCCCGGCGGGTGAAGCGCCTTCTCCCCAGGGCCATAGCCGTGCTTCCGCTCGAAATCGCGGGTCACGGCATACAGGGCGGCCGAGACCTCCTCGCGCCACGCGGCGAGCGAGGCAGCCGTGAGAACGGCAGGCCCGTACGAATCGCGCATGGCCCCATCCTCACATCCGACCCTCGGCTGCCGGAGGCGGGGGATCCCGAGGGAACCTCCCGGTGGGGGCGTCAGTCCGGGCGGGTCAGGCGGGCCGGGCCGGTGAGGACGGCGCTGGCCAGGGCGTCCGCGGCGGGGGTCGGGCGGCGCCCCTGGAGCAGCGCGAACTCCACCTGCCCCAGCTCCGGCAGCCCCGCACGGTCCGCGACCGGGACCAGGCCGGGCGGAATCAGGCCACGGGTGTGGGCCATCACCCCGAGCCCGGCCCGGGCCGCCGCGATCAGACCGCTCAGGCTGCCGCTCGTACACGCGATCCGCCACGCGCGCCCGTCCCGCTCCAGGACCTCCAACGCCCGGGCCCGGGTGATCCCGGGCGGCGGGTAGACGATCAGCGGGACCGGCCGGTCCGGATCCACCCGTAGCCCGGCCGCTCCGATCCACACCATCCGGTCCCGCCAGACGAGCCGCCCCCGCTCGTCCCCCGGCCCGCGCCGCTTGGCCAGCACCAGATCGAGGCGCCCCGCGTCCAACCGCTCGTGCAGGGTCCCGGACAGCTCCACCGACAGCTCCAGGTCCACCTCGGGGTGCTCGTGCCGGAACCCCTCCAGGATCTCCGGCAGCCGGGTCTGCACGAAGTCCTCCGACGCCCCGAACCGCAGGCGCCCGCGCAGCCGGGTCCCGCTGAAGAAGGCGGCCGCCCGCTCGTGCGCGGCCAGGATGGTCCGGGCGAAGCCGAGCAGTGCCTCGCCGTCCTCGGTCAGCTCCACGCGGTGCGTGTCCCTCAGGAACAGCGGCCGCCCCGTGGCCTCCTCCAGCCGCCGCACGTGCTGGCTCACCGTGGACTGGCGCACCCCGAGGCGCCCCGCGGCCTGCGTGAAGCTCAGCGTCTGGGCCACCGTGAGGAACGTCCGCAACTGCACCGGGTCGTACATGCCCGTCATACCGGTCATGGCCCTCCACGCTATCGCAAATCGTGATGACAGTCAGAGCGGTGTGCGTGTTTCCCGATGGCCACCGCGCCCCCGACGATGAAGGAGCGACGCGACCACCCGGACGCGACCCCGCCCCACAGCAAGTGCCCCACAACAAGTGCCCCACAGCAAGTGCCCCACTGCGAGTGCCCCACTGCGAGTGCCCGACAGTGAGCGCCCCACAGCAAGTGCCCGACAACAAGTGCCCGAGAGCAAGTGAGTGAGTACCGCCATGCGCCGCCGCCCGCAGATGCCCACGCTGCCTTCCTGGCTCCCGCTGGACCCCTACGTCCTGGCCCTGCTCGCCACCGTCGCCCTCGCCGCGCTCCTGCCCGCCCGCGGCGCGGCCGCGCCCGTCGCGGACGGTGCCTCCACGGCCGCCGTCGCCCTCCTCTTCTTCCTCTACGGGGCTCGGCTGTCCACCCGCGAGGCCCTCGACGGCATGCGCCACTGGCGGCTCCACCTCGCCGTCCTGGCCTGCACCTTCGTCCTCTTCCCCGTGCTCGGCCTGGCCGCCCGGGCCCTGGTCCCCACCCTCCTGACGCCCCCGCTCTACAGCGGCCTGCTCTTCCTCTGTCTGGTCCCCTCGACGATCCAGTCCTCGATCGCCTTCACCTCCATAGCCCGCGGCAACGTGCCCGCCGCCATCTGCGCCGGATCCTTCTCCAGCCTCGCCGGCATCTTCCTGACCCCGCTCCTCGCGGCCGGGCTGCTCGGCCACGACGCGGGAGGCTTCTCCCTCGACTCCCTGTTGAAGATCGTCCTGCAGTTGCTGTTGCCGTTCCTCCTCGGTCAGTCCCTCCGCCGCTGGGTCGGTGGCTTCCTCACCCGCCACCGGGCGGTCCTCGGCTACGTCGACCGCGGCTCGATCCTGCTCGTCGTCTACGCCGCCTTCAGCGCGGGCATGGTCGCCGGGATCTGGCACCAGGTGAGCGTGGCGCGGCTCGGCGCCCTGATGGCGGTCGAGGCGGCGCTGCTCACCGTCGTGCTGCTGGTCACCTGGTACGGCGCCGGCCGCCTCGGCTTCGACCGGGCGGACCGGATCGCCATCCAGTTCGCCGGGTCCAAGAAGAGCCTGGCGGCCGGACTCCCGATGGCCAGCGTGCTGTTCGGGGCGCAGGCGAGCCTCGCGGTGCTCCCGCTGATGCTCTTCCACCAGATGCAGTTGATGGTCTGCGCCGTGCTCGCCCGCCGCCGGGCGGCCGACCCGGACCCCGAACTCCCCTCCGACCGTGTGGTGGAGGTCTCCCGTACGGCCCAACACCCGGCCGCCGGAGCCCGGTAACGTGCGTCGGTGACCTGGATACGCCCCCACTCCGCCCGCGCCGAACGCCCCTGCACCCTGGTGGTGTGCCGCGGCTGCTGCTGCGGCGACCCGCGCAAGAACCCCGGGACCGACCACGCCGGTCAACTGGCCCGGCTCCGCGCGGCCGCCGAGGACTCCGAAGGCCGCCTCGCCGTCCGTACCGTCGACTGCCTCGGCCCCTGCGCCCAGGCCAACGTGATCGTCGTGCAGCCCGCGACCGAGGCCCGCCGCAGGGGCGCCCGCGCGACCTGGTTCGGCTGGGTCATGGACGACACCGCGACCGACGACATCGTCGACTGGGCCCTGGCCGGCGGCCCCGGCATCGCCCTCCCGCCGGACGCCCTCGACCTGCACCGCATCGAGCCCCCCGCCCCGAAGAAGACCGCCCGCGGCCGCAGACTCTAGCCGTGGAACCGGCTGACCGACCGGCTGACCGACCCACCGACTGGCTGACCGACCGACCGACTGGCTGACCGTGCTCCGAGGTGCTCGGCCAGTCGCTGACGACCCCGGAGCTCTGGTGATGAGAGGTCTCCCAGCGGTGCCCACGCAGGTCGCGTGGCACAACACGGGCACCGACGTCTTCCTCTACGCGGCGCGGGTCGAGGGGCGTTGGCTGGTCCTGCGACTCAACGACTTTCCCGAGCATCCCCTGTACACCCTCTTCATCGACGCGCAGGTCATCGCTGACGTGGACGATGCTCCGACCGGTTGGCGGCTCTCGCCCCGGTCGGCGCTCCCGGAGCTGAGCGCCCCGGAACGTGCGCAGGTGCTCGCGGTCATGGCCGGTCTCGGTCCTTATGGAGCCGAAGCGGGCGCTCCGTGCACGGGTGACTGGTGCACGTGCAGCATCCTCACCGACGCATACGCCGCCCGGCCGACGCTCCCGCCACGGCCTGACTCGGATCGGCCCTGACAGGCCGCGTCACACGCCGAGGCCGGCTCGGCCTCCGGCTTCGGCGGTGGCCCCGGCTTCGGCGGTGGCCTTGAGGTCCTTCAGCCATGCTTCGAGGCCCTGGCGGAGGAGGGCGGTCGCCGTGGGGACGTCCGCGTCGACCTGGGGGCCGGTATGGGTCTCCTCGGTGGTGACCCGGACCCCGCCACGGGTCGCGGTGAAGTTCCATACGTGCACGCCGTCGATGTGCAGCCCCTCGCCGACCGCGGGTCCCGTCCAGCGTATGCAGGAACGAGGGCTGAGCTGTTCGATCGTCGAGGTGATCTCCAGGCTCCTGGCCGGAGTCGGGTTGGGAGGTACCGGTGTGGTCCACCGGAAAGCCGAGCCCCTGCGGAGGGGGCCGTGGTCGAGGCGTTCGGCAGTGGTCACGGGAGCCTGCCAGGCGGGCCAGCCCTCGACGTCGGTCTGGAGCTTCCAGACCGTGCTCAGTGGTGCGTCGATGAGGATCTCGGCCCGGTGTCGCACGCGGGCATCGGGATCGACACCGACCCCGCGGCAGGTCAGCGACCCGGCGGGCCGGAGGTGCAGGTCGGACGTGGAAGCCGCCCCGGCGGGGGCCACGGCGGTCCCGAGCAGGCCGATGGCGAGCGGCGCGGCTAACAGGGTGGCGCGGATGCCGCCCAGGCGGCGGATGTCGGACATGGAGTTCCCCTCGCTTAGTGGCTCAATCGATGGTTAGAGGATATAACTCCATCGCAGCGAAGGGCAATAGTTTGCGTGATACCTTCTAACTTTCCCGAATGGCGGTTCGAAGTGGTGGTCCGAGGCGGTGATCCGCAGTGGCGGTCCGCAGTGGCGGTCCGCGCTGATGGTCCGCGCCGCTACCGGGGCTCGGGCAGCAGGATCCGTTCCTCGCCCGCGTAGACGTTCATGTTCCGGCCGCGCAGGAAGCCGACCAGGGTGAGTCCCGACTCGACCGCGAGGTCCACGGCCAGCGAGGAAGGTGCGGAGACGGCGGCCAGTATCGGGATACCGGCCATCACCGCCTTCTGCGCCAGTTCGAAGGAGGCCCGGCCCGACACCAGCAGCACCGACCCGGTCAGCGGCAGCCGACCCTCGCGCAGCGCCCGACCGACGATCTTGTCCACCGCGTTGTGGCGGCCCACGTCCTCGCGCACGTCGACCAGTTCGCCCGTCGCCGTGAACAGCCCGGCCGCGTGCAGCCCGCCGGTGCTGTCGAACACCTTCTGCGCGGCGCGCAGCCGGTCCGGCAGTTCCGTGAGGAGGTCGGCCGCTATGCGCACCGGATCCGCACCGATGCCCGGGAAGCGGCTCGCCGTGCGCACCGCGTCCAGGCTGGCCTTGCCGCACAGCCCGCACGAGGACGTCGTGTAGACGTTCCGCTCCAGCGTGATGTCCGGTACCGGAACCCCGGCGGCCAGCTGGACGTTGACGATGTTGTAGGTGTTGCTGCCGTCCTCGGCCTGGCCCTCGCAGTAGGTCACCGCACGGACGTCCGTGGTGTGCGCCAGTACGCCCTCGCTCACCAGGAAGCCCACCGCCAAGGCGAAGTCGTCGCCGGGGGTGCGCATGGTGATCGCCAGCGGCTTCCCGTTCAGCCGGATCTCCAGCGGCTCCTCGGCGACCAGGGTGTCCGGGCGCGTCCCGACCACCCCGTCCCGGATCCGGACGACGCGGCGACGCTCGGTGACCCGTCCCATGGTGATCAGTCCACCCGTTCTCTCGTTCTCGCCGGTCCGGAGGCCGGCATCGGCCTGTCAGGCCCATTCTCCCGTATCGCTCCATACACGTGCCCGGCAGGAGGATCCTCCGGAATCTCCAAATTCCACCGCACGAACCTGTCGGGTCACGCGCCCCCGTACCGGTCAGTAGCAGGCGAAGCTGGGTGATCCTGACTGCCGTACGAGGGGGATCCTGCCCATGACCGGTTCACGCGTGGTGGCTCTGGGGCACTACCAGCCCGCGAAAGTGATCACCAACGAGGACCTCGCGGCCATGGTCGACACGAACGACGAGTGGATCCTCTCCCGGGTGGGGATCAAGACCCGCCGCATGGCCGGTCCCGACGAGCCCGTGGACGAGCTGGCCTTCCACGCCGCGGGCAAGGCCCTGGCGAGCGCGGGACTGACCCCCGACGACATCGACCTCGTCCTCGTCGCGACCTCGACCGCGATCGACCGCTCGCCCAACATGGCGGCCCGCGTCGCCGCCAAGCTCGGCATGGGCGGCAACCCGGCCGTGATGGACATCAACGTCGTCTGCTCGGGCTTCACGCACGCCCTGGCCACCGCCGACCACGCCATCCGCGCCGGGTCCGCCACCCGCGCGCTGGTCATCGGCGCCGACAAGATGACCGAGATCACCGACTGGAGCGACCGCACCACCTGCGTGCTCACCGGTGACGGCGCGGGCGCCGCGGTCGTCGAGGCCTGCGAGGAGCCGGGCATCGGCCCCGTCCTGTGGGGCTCGGTGCCGGAGATGGGTCACGCCGTCCGGATCGAGGGCAGCCCGCCGGTCTTCGCCCAGGAGGGTCAGTCCGTCTACCGCTGGGCCACGACCCAGCTGCCGCCGCTCGCGCGCAAGGCCTGCGAGCGCGCCGGGATCACCCCGGAGGACCTCGCCGGAGTCGTCCTGCACCAGGCGAACCTGCGCATCATCGAGCCGCTCGCCGCCAAGATCGGAGCCGTCAACGCCGTCGTCGCCCGCGACGTCGTCGACTCGGGCAACACCTCGGCCGGCAGCATTCCGATGGCCCTGTCCAAGCTGGTCGAGCGCGGCGAGATCCCCTCGGGCGCCCCCGTCCTGCTCTTCGGCTTCGGCGGCAACCTCTCCTACGCGGGCCAGGTCATCCACTGCCCGTGATTCCGCCCGTGACCCACTGCCCGTGACTCCGTCGGGCCCGTCGGGCGCACGGCGTGTTGCACTGCGCGTACCAGCAGCGCAACAGGCTGTGCACCCGACGGCCGCACGGGAGCCCGACGCCCGGTGCGACGCCCCGGCAGGCTGCTGACCACCATTTATATGGGCGGGGAGCACTCCGAAGCTTTGCTATGGTTGTCCTTGTCGCCACGGGAAACCGCGGCCGATCACCTTGTCCGGGTGGCGGAATGGCAGACGCGCTAGCTTGAGGTGCTAGTGCCCTTTATCGGGCGTGGGGGTTCAAGTCCCCCCTCGGACACCAGAACCAGCTAAGACCCCACTTCATGTGGGGTTTTTTGCTTTTCCGGGGGTGGGGTCCGTCAGTATCTGCTGGATGCCCGTGAGCTGGAGCAGGTGGGCGACGGGGCGGCTGACGGCGGTCAGGACGAAGCTCTTGCCGCTCTCGGCGGCGAGCTTGTGCAGATCCAGCAGGACGTGAAGCCCCGAGCTGTCGCAGAAGGTGACGGCGGAGAGGTCCAGGTCGAGGCCGGCGCGGCTGGACGTCAGGGCGGTGACGAGGTCCTCGCGCAGGCCGCGCGCGTCGTCCATGTCGATCTCGCCGCGCACCCGGGCGACGACCCGCTGGGGGCCGGGTTCGAAGACCAAGGCGATGGTGGAGGGGTGCGTGGTCCCGCTGGTGGTGTCCGCGGGAGCGGCGGGCCGGCGGTCGAAGGGGTCGGTCATGGCCTTTCTCCCTTTCGGAAGCCATGTCGTGCGGATGGTGCGGGTGGTGCGGTCCGACCCGGAGGCGCCCGTGATCAGGTAGGTGGATCCGGCTCGTGGGGACCATCGCCGGAGTCGGAGTCGGAGTCGGAGTCCGATGCGGATACGGGTTCGGTGGCCGTCTCGTCCGGCGGTTCGAGGTCGACCAGCAGCTTCAGCAGGCTCCGGATCTCGTGATGGTGCTCGGCCGGGTGCCGGAAGAACGTGCCCGACGCGACCACGTAGTGGTTGCGCCGGCCCTTGCGCACCCGGGTGAGGTAGCCGGCGCTCTCCAGGTCGGTGACGATGGCCTGGGCGGCCCGTTCGGTCACTTCGCAGGCGGAGGCCATGTCCCGTACGCGGATCTCCGGATCGCGCAGGATCATCGCGAGGATCCGGGCGTGGTTGGTGATGAACGTCCAGTTGGTCCGAGGCTTGGCCGGCTCCATGTCTGAAATGGTACGACTTGCCCTTCCGGTTTCGCTAGACCGGAATCACCGTGCGGGAACGGTCGGCACGTGGGCGGCCGGGCGGCCAGGCGCTTGTCCGGCCCACCCTCGGGTAGACGCACGGCGACCTCGAAGGAGTGACCATGGGCAACGCGCACTACGGAACGCGGACGTTCGTCCGTTCCGACGCCTTCTTCGCGGACCGGATCACGGCGGACGGAAGGGACGGCTGGCCCGTCGAGGCCGGCCGCTACCGGTTGGTGGTGAGCCGCGCCTGTCCGTGGGCGAGCCGCGCGCTCGTCGTCCGCAGACTGCTGGGCCTGGAGGACGCCCTGTCGCTGGCCGTGGCCGACCCGATCCAGGACGACCGCAGCTGGCGGTTCACCTTGGACCCGGGTGGACGGGACCCCGTACTCGGCATCCGCTACCTCAGCGAGGCCTACGACGCCCGCGCGCCGGACCATCCCGGCGGTGTCAGCGTCCCCGCGATCGTGGACGTCCCGAGCGGCCGGCTGGTGACCAACGACTTCCAGCGCATCACCCTCGATCTCGCGACCGAGTGGCGCTCCTTGCACCGCGCCGGCGCCCCCGAGCTCTATCCGGAGCCGCTGCGCGAGGAGATCGACGACGTGATGGAGGGCATCTACCGGGACGTCAACAACGGGGTGTACCGGGCCGGTTTCGCTCACGAGCAGAGCGCGTACGAGGAGGCGTACGCGGCGCTGTTCAGGCGCCTGGGCCAGGTGTCCCGGCGGCTGGCGGACCGCCGCTACCTCGTGGGGGACCACATCACCGAAGCGGACGTCAGGCTGTTCACGACCCTGGTGCGCTTCGACGCCGTCTACCACGGCCACTTCAAGTGCAACCGGTCGAAACTGTCCGAGGATCCGGTGCTGTGGGCGTACGCCCGGGACCTGTACCAGACGCCCGGTTTCGGCGACACGGTCGACTTCGACCACATCAAGCGCCACTACTACCGGGTGCACAGCGGCATCAACCCGACCGGCATCGTGCCGGCGGGGCCCGACCCGTCGGGCTGGCAGACCCCGCACCACCGCGAGGGCCTGGGCGGCAGACCCTTCGGGGACACCGGGACACCGCCCGGGCCCGCACCCGCCGGCGAGGGGGTCGCAGAGCCCGCTTGAGACGGGCGGGCGGGTACGAGGGCCGGGCCCGGGGGCCGGCGCCGCGGCCGAGCGGTGGAGTCGTACGGGACGTCCCGAAAGGGCACGGCCGCAGGGGTTTCGAACCCTCGGCTGCGGCAAGGCGCCAGGCATGGTGCGCATCGAGTACGCGGTGATGACCGAGCGCGCGGGCCCCCGCGAGCCGGTGTCCCACCGGGTGGGAGCCGAGCAGGTCGGCTTCGACTCCTCCGTGGTCGCCGACCGTTCCTTCCGCTGCCCGTACCGCGCAGGCTGTGAGGAGAGGAAGCGGGAGCCCTGGCCGTCCACCGCGACCCGGCCGACCTGCTGGCGCACCTCCACACCAGCCCGTTCTCCCGCGTGGCCGTGGCTGCGTAACGCGGCACGCGAAGGGTGCGGGTCCGGCCGCTCGGCGGCGGACTTCCGCGTCCTCGACCATCGGAAGGGACATCATGGCGGCGAAGAAGGTGGCGAAGAAGGCTGCGAAGAAGGCGGCGAAGGCGAAGCCCACGACGGTGACCAAGCCCACCCCGAGGACCACGCCCGCGAAACGGAGTGCGGACAGCGCTCCTCGCGAGCCCCTGGCCCCCGAGCCCGACCAGCGGGGTCCCGACGCGCAGAGCCCCACGGGGCGGCCCACCGGAACGCCCGCAGCCTCGGTCGCGCAAGCGGGTGCGTACCTGACGACGGCCCAGGGCGCCCGGCTGTCCGACAGCGACCACTCCCTCAAGGCCGGCCCGCGGGGGCCCGTACTGATCCAGGACCACCAGCTCAGGGAGAGGATCACGCACTTCGACCACGAACGGATACCCGAGCGGGTGGTGCACGCGCGTGGGGCGGCCGCCCACGGGGTCTTCACCGGTTACGGGACCGCGGCGAAGGTCACGAAGGCGGCCTTCCTGGCGAAGGGCGTCGAGACCCCCGTCTTCGTGCGCTTCTCCACGGTCCTCGGCTCCCGGGGCTCGGCCGACTCGGTGCGCGACACCCGGGGCTTCGCGACGAAGTT
The DNA here is from genome assembly GCF_044759975.1 of Streptomyces sp. NPDC098789. Taxonomy (NCBI): domain Bacteria; kingdom Bacillati; phylum Actinomycetota; class Actinomycetes; order Kitasatosporales; family Streptomycetaceae; genus Streptomyces; species Streptomyces sp. NPDC098789. The sequence goes on along the minus strand of NZ_JBIWAJ010000006.1, from coordinate 167,721 downwards.
CTTCACCGGTGGGGGCACCTTCGACCTCGTCGGCAACAACATGCCCGTCTTCTTCATCCAGGACGCCGTCAAGTTCCCTGACGTCATCCACGCGGGCAAGCCGCAGCCGGACCGGGAGATCCCACAGGCCCAGAGCGCCCACGACACCTTCTGGGACTTCGTGTCGCTGCACACCGAGGCCACCCACCACACCCTGTGGAACATGTCGGACCGGGGCATCCCGCGGTCCTACCGGATGATGGAGGGCTTCGGCGTCCACACCTTCCGCCTCGTCGACGCCGAGGGCACGACGACCCTCGTCAAGTTCCACTGGAAGCCGAAGCTGGGCGTGCACTCCCTGGTGTGGGAGGAGGCCCAGATCGCCGCCGGCACGGACCCGGACCTCCACCGCCGCGATCTCGCCGACGCCATCGAGGCCGGCGCCTTCCCCCAGTGGGAGCTGGGGATCCAGACCTTCCCCGACACCTCCGCGCAGACCTTCGAGGGCATCGACCTGCTGGACCCGACGAAACTGGTCCCCGAGGAGCTGGCCGAGGTCCGGCCGATCGGTCTGATGACCCTGAACGCCAACCCGCTGAACTACTTCGCCGAAACCGAACAGGTCGCCTTCCACCCCGGGCACCTGGTCCCCGGCATCGACGTCACCGACGACCCACTGCTGGCCGGCCGGCTCTTCTCCTACCTGGACACGCAGATCAGCCGCCTCGGAGGCCCGAACTTCGCCCAGATACCCGTCAACCGACCCCACGCGCCCGTCAACGACACGCACCGCGACGGCCTCCACCAGGACGCCGTGCACACCGGTGTCGCCCCGTACCGGCTCAACAGCCTCGGCGGTGGCTGCCCGTTCCTGGCCGGCGTCGACGAGGCCGCGTTCATCGAGGTGCCCACGGAGCTGGCGCCGTCCCGCAAGGTGCGCGCGGCCCCGGAGTCCTTCGACGACCACTTCGGTCAACCCAGGCTGTTCTGGCTCAGCATGACGCCCGTCGAACGCGCGCACACCGTCGCCGCCTACACCTTCGAGCTCGCCAACTGCCAGGAGCGGACCGTCAAGGAACGCGTCCTCACCGTCCTGGCCAACATCGACACCGAACTCTGCGCCCGGGTGGCCTCGGGACTGGGCCTGCCCGCCCCGGCGGCCACCGAGCCGCTCCGGGCGGTCGAACCCAGCCCCGCACTGTCCCAGCTCGGCTCCACCTGGCCGGTGGACGGCCGGGTCATCGGCATCGTCGCCGGTCCGGACAGCAAGGCGGCGCAGATCGCCGCGGCGCGCGAAGCCGTTCTCGCCGCAGGCATGGCGCCCCTGGTGATCGCCCCCACGGGCACCCTCCCGGGCAGGGGCAAGACCGCCGTGACCGTCCAGAAGACGTACGCCACCGCACGGTCCACCGCCTTCGACGCCCTGCTCGTCGCCGGGAGTCCCGCGGACAGCAGCGACCCTCGGGTCCTCCTGCTGCTGTCCGAGACGTTCCGCCACGCGAAGGCCATCGGCGCCGTGGCCGGAGCGGAGGGCGTGCTCACCGAGGCCGGTGTTCCGACCGGTGCCCCGGGCATCATCGTCGGCTCGAACGCAGCGACCACCGTGAAGGGCCTGGCCGAGCTGCTCGCCGAACACCGGGTCTGGGACCGCTTCCCCGCCTGACACGCACAAGGCCGCGACAACGATCAGGAGCAGAGGATGAACGAGAAGAAGCACCGCAAGCCCACCCCGCCGTCCGAAGCACCGGGCGAGAGCGGTGACCGCGAAGCCCGCCGGAAGGCCGAGGAAGCGGTCGTACCCGGCTCCCGCGGCGGCGACCCTGGCGATGGGCCGAGCCCCAAGCCCAACTCCAACCCCGATGCCGAGCGGCAAGCGGCCGAGCCGCGGGAGGAGCGGCGGGCGTGAGGAGTACGGACGGGAGGTGGATTCGTCGCCGAAATCCCTGGTCAGTGGAGCTGTGAGCCCTTGATAGAGTTGCCCATGTCGCCACGGGAAACCGCGGCCGACCACCTTGTCCGGGTGGCGGAATGGCAGACGCGCTAGCTTGAGGTGCTAGTGCCCTTTATCGGGCGTGGGGGTTCAAGTCCCCCCTCGGACACCACGGTCAAGTGACCGAATGGAGCCGGTCAAAGCGACACGATGTCGCTTTGACCGGCTCTGTTGTTGTACGTGGGGAGCGCGCTCACATGGTGGTGCGGGGTGCCACGGCTCCGCCGCGGACGCGGTGGAGGCTGCCCTGTGCGGCGAGGTCGCGCAGGTCGCGGTGGACCGTCATGCGGCTGACGGCGAGGCGCCGGACCAGGTCGGCGGTGTCGACGTGGCCGCGACGGACCACCTCGCCGACGACGAGCCGGCGTCGTGCGTCCCGACGGAGCTTGCCCGTCGCCAGGCTGATGTCTCCGGGGCGCCGGGACACGGGGTCGGTGGTCGTCGCCGTCATGACCGGGCCGTTTCCCGGGCCTGGTCGTCGGTGGGGTCCTCCTGGGGTTCGCGTCCGGGTGTGGGGAGGTCGAACTTGGTGATGACGAGGCGGAAGACCACGTAGTAGACGGCCGCGAAGCAGAGGCCCAAGGGGATGATCAGCCAGGGCTTCGTGGCGTGCGTCCAGTTCAGTGCGAAGTCGAACAGGCCGGCCGAGAAGGTGAACCCCGCCTTCACCCCGAGCGCCATCGTGAGGAACATCGACAGGCCGGTGAGGACGGCGTGGATGGCGTAGAGCGCCGGGGCGATGAACATGAAGGAGAATTCGAGCGGCTCCGTCACGCCGGTGATCATCGCGGTGAGGCCGATGGAGACCATCATGCCGGTGACGACCTTGCGGTTCTCGGGGCGGGCGCAGTGCGCGATGGCCAGGCCGGCCGCGGGCAGCGCGAACATCATGATCGGGTAGAAGCCGGTCATCCACATGCCGGCCGAGGGGTCGCCGGCCAGGAAGCGGGCGATGTCGCCGTGGACGGCGGCGCCGGTCGACGGGTCGGTGTAGGTGCCGAACTGGAACCAGCCGTAGGTGTTCAGCAGCATGTGCATGCCGATGGGGATGAGCATGCGGTTGATGAAGCCGAAGACGCCCGACCCGATGGCGCCGTTGTCGGAGAGCCAGCCCGCGAACGCGTTGAGGCCCTGGCCGACGGGCCCCCAGAGCGCACCGAAGGCGACGGCCATCAGCAGGCCGGCGAAGGACATGAGGATCGGGATGAGGCGGCGGCCGCTGAAGAAGCCGAGCCAATCGGGGAGCCGGGTGCGGTGGTACCGCTGCCACAGGACGGCGGCAGCGAGTCCGATCACGATGCCGCCGAGGACGCCCGGGTCCTGCGGCTTGCCGGTGATCGTGCTGGGGAAGGCTTCCAGCACCTTCGCGAACACGAGGTAGCCGGCCAGCGCCGCGAACGCGGTGGAGCCGTCGGCCTTCTTCGCGTATCCGATGGCCACGCCGACGCAGAACAACAACGGCAGGGCGCCCATCAGCGCGCCACCCGCGTTGTTGAAGACCTGCGCGACCTTGCCCCATCCGAGGCCGTTCGCGCCGAACACGTCCGGTTGGCCGAGGCGGACCATGATGCCGGCGGCGGGTAGTGCCGCCACCGGCAGTTGCAGGCTCCGGCCGATCTTCTGCATGCCCTTGATCAGGCCGGAGCCGCGCCTCCGGCCCGGAGCCTGCGCGGCGACGGTCGTCGTACTCATGTGACGGACCTCTTCCATCCTCTTATGCGCACCAGTTGTGTACCAAAACTAGACCAACGGGGTCTGCGGGGGGCTCGCGTCGAGCGCAGGAGGGACGTTCGCTGGAATTCAGGTGTCTTGGTGCACCTGGCCGAGGGGGCGAAGGCCTGCGAAGGGAAGGGCGAAAGTACTGCGGAGCGAGCTCCCGCCTCATCCTTCTGGTCTATTTTTGGGCGTTCCGGGAAAGCGGTACCGGGCCCCCGTTGCTGAATACTGAACCCGTGAACCAGCCCATCGACCTGAGCCCCGTGGTCCGCGACGGCTCCCGTGCCGTCCATGCGCAGGCCAAGGACTCCCTCGCCGCCGCCATCGCCGACGGGTCGTTCCCGGCGGGTTCGCGCTTGCCCGCCGAGCGCTACCTGTGCGAGCGCCTCGGCGTCAGCCGCGCCACGCTGCGCAAGGCCCTGCGCGCGCTGGAGGGCGAGGGGCTGGTCGGCTCGGCGGAACGCGCGGGATGGCACGTCACGGCGGCCGCCGCCGCTACCGCGCCGACCTTCGACCACACCTCCGACTCGGTGGGCGGGCTCCAGGACTACGGTCGTTCCCTGGGCTTCACCCCGACCGCCCGGGTGCTCGCCGCCCGCATGCGGCCGGCCGGCTTCGAGGAGGCGGAGCGGATGGGGATCCTGCCCGGGGCGGACGTCTTCGAGCTCGACCGGGTGCGGATGTTCAGCGACCTCGTCATGTGCCACTCGGTGAGCCTGGTGCCGGCGGAGCGGGCCGCGGGCCTGGCCGGGGTCGACTTCACCACGGCCTCGCTCTTCACGGAACTGACCCGGCGCGGCGTCACCCCCCGGCGCGCACGGTACGCCGTCCACGCCTCCCTCGTGCCGCCCGAGGAGGCGGGGCTCCTCGACCTCCCCGAGGGCGCGCCGGTGCTCCACACCGAGCAGCTGACCTTCGATCAGAGCGACCGCCCCTGCGAGTACAACCGCTCCGTGTACCGCGCCGACCGGTACCGCTTCTACGCCACCCTCGCGACCGGCGCCGCGGGCACGCCCGGCCCGACTCCCCTCTGACCGGCCCCGCTCTCCTCCCCTCCGGCCCCCCTCCCTCTCCCCGCGAGCGCCGGTGTCATCGGGATTTCATCGTGCCTCCTTAGCGTGGCCGCGTTCGGACGGGAGTGCGCAGCGCAGGGGAAGGACGGCTCGATGGCGCGGAGATTCAGGGCGAGGCTGCCGGTGGCGGCCGCGGTCGCGGTAGCGGTGATGAGCACGATGGCGGCCGCGGGCTCACCGGCTGCCGGGCACGCGCGGGCGGCGGGGCCGGACAAGCCGACGATCCGGTACACCGAGTACGGGATCCCGCACATCGTCGCCTCGAACTGGACGGGGCTGGGCACGGGGTACGGCTACGCGGCGGCCAAGGACAACATCTGCACGCTGGCCGGCACCTACCTGATGGTCAACGCCCAGCGGTCCCGCTACCTGGGCCCGGACGGCCGGGCGAGTCCCGGCGAGAACCAGAACGTCACCACCAACCTCAACAGCGACCTGTACTTCCAGCGGATCAACGACGACCGCGTGGTGGAGCGGCAGATCGACCGGCCCGCCCCCGACGGTCCGGAGCCCGAGGTCAAGGAGGCCATCCGCGGTTACGTCCAGGGGTACAACCGGTACCTGGCCGAGACCGGGGTGGACAACATCTCCGACCCGGCCTGCCGCGGGGCGGCCTGGGTGCGACCGATCACGGAGTTGGACGTCTACCGGCACGCGCACGCCGAGATCATCATGGGCAGCGCCGACCCCCTGCTGGACGGCGAGGTGAACGCGGCGCCGCCGGGAGCGGGGGCCGCGGCCGCCGCGCCGCGGGCCTCCTCGCCCGAGGAGACCGCGACGAAGATCCGCGACGCGCTGGCCGTCAGCCGGCAGCAGAGCATGGGGAGCAACGCCCTGGCGGTCGGTTCGCAGGGGGTGTCCGGGGGCACCGCCATGCTGCTGGCCAACCCGCACTTCCCCTGGCAGGGCAAGAACCGGATGTGGCAGAGCCAGCTGACGATCCCGGGGCAGCTGAACGTCTCCGGGGCCAGCCTGCTCGGCTTCCCCGCGGTGAACATCGGGCACAACGACGACGTCGCCTGGAGCCACACGGTCGCCACGGTGGCGCCCTTCGGGCTGTTCGACGTACAGGTCGACCCGTTCAACCCGACGAAGTACCTGGTCGACGGCGCCTGGCAGTCGATGACCTCGCAGCAGGTCGGCGTCGACGTGCTGAAGGCGGACGGCTCCCTCGGCAAGGTCACCAGGACCCTGTGGTCCACCCGGTACGGCCCGATCACCACCTCCATCCTGGGCACCCCGCTGCCCTGGGTGGTCAGCGCGCACGCGGTGCGCGACGCGAACATGGGCAACCTGCGGGCGCTGAACACCTGGTTCCACCTCGACCAGGCCAAGGACGTGGGCGAGGTGGTGAACACGCTGGAGACCACCGAGGGCGTCCCCTTCTTCAACACCGTCGCCGCCGACCGCAAGGGCAAGGCGCTCTACGCGGACATCCAGGCCACCCCGAACATCACCGACGCGCACGCGCAGTCGTGCCTCACCGAGACCGGGAAGCTCCTGTTCAACCAGGTGCTACGGCTGCCGAACGTACCGCCCGTCTCGATCTTCGACGGCAAGCGCGGCGCCTGCGCCTGGCCCGACGACCCGAACGCGGTGGCGCCGGGGCTGCTGGACCCGCACAAGCAGCCGCGCCTGATCCGGTCCGACTTCGTGGGCAACGCCAACGACAGCGCCTGGCTGGCCAATCCGGAGCAACCGCTGGCCTTCCCCCGGGTGATGGGCGACACGGCGGCGCCGCGTTCGCTGCGCACCCAGGAGCTGATCCTGACCGCGCAGAACCGGATCAACGGCACCGACGGCCTGCCCGGCAGGGGCTTCACGCCGGAGAACATGCGGCAGCTGCTCTTCGCCGACAACAGCAGGGCGGCCGACCTGGCCCTCGACGCCACGGTGCGGATGTGCCAGGGTCTCCCCTTCGGGCTCGTCCTGGTGGACGGCAACCTCGTCAACGTCAGCGAGGCGTGTCCGATCCTGGCGGCCTGGAAGGACCACGACTTCACGGCGGGCAGCCGGGGTTCGTGGCTGTTCGAGAACTACTGGGCGTTTCTGCTGAACGGCCAGTCGATCGAGAAGCTGCCGTGGCGGGTCCCCTTCGACCCCAAGGACCCGGTGCACACGCCGAATTCGCTCGATTCCGGAAGCTCCGCCGTCCGTGACGCCTTCGGTCGCGCGGTCCTCGCGCTGCGCAATGCGGGAATTGCGCTGAACGCGCCGCTGTCGGACGTCCAGAAGATCACCCGCAACGGCGAGTCGATCCCGATCCACGGCTCGATATCGGAGGTGGGCGTGCTGAACGTGGTCACCCCCGGCCGGGTCGACGGAAAGCTCGACATCACCTTCGGGTCCAGCTTCATCCAGCAGGTGAGCTTCACCGCCGACGGGCCGCCGCGGGCGTCCTCGGTACTGGCGTACTCACAGTCGGCCAACCCGAACTCACCGCACTACGCGGACCAGACCAAGCTCTTCTCGGCGGGCCGGTGGGTGACCGAACGCTTCACCGAGGACGACATCGCGGCCTCGCCGGAGCTGGAGATCAAGGTCCTGAACTGAACACGAACGATCTCACGAAGGAGCGTGCTGTGACGAGGACATCGATCCGATGGCGCCTGTGGGTGGCCCTGATGGTCGCGGTGGTGGGATGGGCGGTGCCGGCGGGAACGGCGCAGGCCGCCGACGGCGCCGAGCCGCCGAGGATGACGGACGGCTTCGGCCTGACCCAGGTCGACACCACGGTCGGCGGCGCCACCAACTTCTACATCACCGTGACCACGCCCGAGGTCTCGGGCAAGCACCACATCAAGATCATCCTGCCGAGCGGTTACTACGACGCCCCGGCCAAGCGCTACCCGGTGCTGTACTTCCTGCACGGTTCGCCCGACGACCCGATCCAGCAGAACTATCCGGCGCTGACCACCTCGAACGAGATGATCACCGTCATCCCGGACGGCGGTGCCCGCGGTTGGTACGCCAACTGGCTCAACCAGCGGACCGCGGCCGGTGCTCAGAACTGGGAGAACTTCCACCTCAAGCAGGTGATCCCCTTCATCGACGCGAACCTGCGCACCATCGCCGCCAAGAAGTCGCGCGCCGTCGCGGGCGTCTCCATGGGCGGGTTCGGGGCCCTGCACTACGCCCAGGTCCGGCCCGACCTGTTCGCCCAGACCGCTTCCCTGTCGGGTGACATCGACCTGTCGGTGAAGTCCATGGACCTGCGGTTGGCCGTCGTCGCCTCCCTCGTCGCCTACGAGCCCGGTGTCGACAGTGACGCCGCTTTCGGCTCGCCCTACCCCATCTTCAACGCCGACTGGCGGTTCAACGAGGTCGATCCCGGCCAGCACATGGACAGGCTCGCCGGAGTCGGGGTCTCCATCTACGTCGGCAACGGCGGCGGTTCGCCCGGCGATCTGGAGTTCTGGGTCGAGGGCGCGGCCAAGCACGCCAAGGAGGCCCTGGACGCCCGGGGCATTCCCTACTACTACGTCGACTACGGCGACGGTTCCGCGTGGGGCACCCAGTGCAACGGCGGCCACAACGCGGGCTGTTGGGAGCAGGACCTGCGGGACCTGATCCCCAGGCTGGAACGGGCCTTCGCCGCCTGACCGTTCGGCGCCCGACCGTTCAGCGCAGGGACCTGGTGGGGGCGAGGGCGACCTCGTCCCCGCGCAGGATCGACTCGTAGGTCCGCCGCAGCATCCGGCTCGGCGGAACTCCGAGGTCCTCGGCCAGCCGGCGGCGGGTGCGGTCGAACGCGGTCACCGCATCGGCCCGTCGGCCGGTGCGGTACAGCGCGCGCATCAGCATCGCGGCCACCGGTTCGTCGAGCGGATGCGCCGCGGACAGGGCGAACAGCTCGGCGATGGCCTCGGAGTGCCGGCCCAGCCGCTGCTGCCACTGCGACTTGCGCTGCGCGAGCGCGATCCGGCGCTCGGTGAGCCGCAGCCGCTCCAGCTCAGCGAGCGGCCCGGGCAGGCCGGCCAGGGGCTCGCCGCGGAAGAGGTCCAGCGCCCGGGAGCACAGGCGTACCGCCTCGGCCGGTTCGCCCGCACGGTCCGCCGCCTCGACCTCCGCGACCAGTTCCTCCATGCGGACGACGTCCACGTCGACCGCGCCCGGGACCAGCCGGTAGCCGCCCCGGTCGTGCGCGATGACCGGGTCCGGGCCGTCGGGGCCGTCGAGGTCCTCCCGGCCCGGGGGGTCGCCCCCGAGGCGCAGGGTCTTGCGCAGCCGGTAGACGTACACCGGCACCACGTTCGTGACCGGCGGCTCCGTCCCCCAGACGCCGTCGCGCAGTTCCCGCTGGCTCAGGGTCCGCCCGGCGCACAGGGCCAGCGCCGCCAGCACGGCTTGTTGGCGCAGGTGTCCCAGGTCCAGCGGCCGTCCGTCGTGCCAGGCCTGCAAGGGGCCGAGTACGCAGATCCGCACCCTCGGTCCGACCGCCCGGGCGCCGCCCGGCCGTGCTCCCCGTGCCGCCGCGCCGACCGTCCGGGTACGGGGACCGAGGCCGGGAAGGACCAGGCCGCGGTCGAAGGCGTGGACGATGGCGGCGGCCCGGTCGCGCAGCCCGCACTTGACCAGGATCCGCGCCAGGTGCCCGGCCACGGCGTGCTCGGGGATGGCGAGGGCGGCGGCGATCTCGTCGTCCCGCAGCCCGCAACCCACCCGCCGGAGCACCTCGCGCTCCAGGGCCACCAGCGCGGGGGCGGGGGCACGGTCGGAGGCGGGCGGCCGGCTTCCGGCGACGGCGGTTGCGACGGCGGTGGCGGTGGCGTTCGGCTGCATCGCTGCTCCCCGGGCTCCGGGCTGGTCTCTCTGGCGGACGCCGTCGACAAGGTAGTGGCGGGAGCGCGGGACGAGCCTCCGGAACGATCCGGAGTGACACGCGCGAAGGCCCCCCGACGGTTCGCCGGGGGGCCTTCGCAAGAGAAGGGAGGAGGGGGAGGAGGGGAGAAGGCAGGAGGGGGAGGAGGGGGGGAGGGTTACGGGACGGGCTGCTGCTGGGTGACGCAGTGGATCCCGCCGCCGCCCCCGCCGAGGCTGTCGATGTTCAGCTGCTCGACGACCCGGCCGGGGAAGGCGCGCTGGAGGGTGGTCTTGGCCGCGGCGTCCGCGCCGCTGTCGCCGAACTGGGGCGCTATGACGGCGCCGTTGCACACGTAGTAGTTGGCGTAGGCGCCCACGAAGTCGGGGTTGGTGGACCGGATCTTGTTGTAGTCGGGGCCCTGGAGCTTGGTGACCGCGACCGGGTGGCCCTGGGCGTTGGTGGTGGAGGAGAGGATCTGGTACTGCTGGCGCGCGTCGTTCGACCAGGCGTCGGTGTCGCTCGCCAACGGCATCTGGACCAGCCCGGCCCCCTCCGCGAGGAAGCGCGAAGTGGCGTCGACGTGGTCGTCGGTGATGTCCCGGCCGAGCACCCCCTTGAACCAGACGACCTTCGAGGCGCCGAAGGCGCTGCACATGGCCGCCTCGATCTGGGCCTGGGAGAGGTTCGGATTGCGGTCCGGGTTGATGATGCTGCTGCGCGTGGCCATGAGCGTGCCCGCGCCGTCGGTCTCGACCGCGCCGCCCTCGCCGATGAAGGCGGCCGTGCTGAAGGAGGCTCCGACGTAGGCCGCGATCCGACCGGCGACGAGGGCGTCCTTGGCGTGGGTCTGCTGGTTGCCCCAGCCGTTGAAGTTCAGGCCCACCGCGTCGAGGCCGCCCGCGCCGTTGGTGCGGAACACCGGACCGCTGTCGCGCATCCAGCAGTCGTCGACGGGGATCGTGGTGATCACGGTGACGGCCGATCCGCAGGCGCTGCGGGCCTTCGCGGCGGAGGCGGAGTTGGCGCACATGATCACGGGCTCGTACTTCGCGACGGTCTTGGCGATCAGTGCGATGTTCGCCTGGACGCCGGAGAGCGAACGGCCCCAGATGGCCGAGCTGTCGGGCCAGGCCATCCAGGTCCGGGTGTGCCGGACGGTGTCGATCGGGACGGCGAAGCCCCCGGCGGCGGAGGCTCCCGCGACGGCGTTGCCCCGGAGTGCGGGACGGACGGCCGCGAAGGCCTCCCCGCCGACCGCGGCCAGCGCGGCCCCGGCGGCCGTGAGGCCGGCCGCGGTCAGGAAGCCCCTGCGGTCCAGCGTCCGACGGGAGGTTCCCCGGGTCGCCCCGGGCCCTTCCTGCGTTCCAGCGTGGTCGTTCATTTCTGACCTCCGGTCAGCCTGGGCGGATCGCGCTCCGCCGATGGGCGGGAACGTATTACTGACCGAGCGCTCGGTCAATAATTTTGGATACGTGCATGACGAACCATGATGAAGAGGAGCATCCCGGCCGGAAACGGCGAGGATCACGGCCCCAGTTGATCGCCAAACCCGTGCCGCGCACCCGCAGTCGTTACAGTGACCGCGTGGCAGCAGCAGCTCAGGACGATCACCCCGGTACGCCCGAACCCCGCCCGGCCGACGCGAAGACCAGCAGGTCCCGCACCTCGGCGAAGGGCGCGCAGACCCGCGCGAAACTGATCGCCGCGGCCCGGACCCTCCTCGCGGGCGAGGGGTTCGCACGCTTCAGCACCCGCAACGTCGCCGCGCTCTGCGGGATCTCGCACGGGATGTGCCACTACCACTTCCACGACCGCACCGACCTGATCGTCGCGGTCGTCGAAGACATCCGGGGCGAGTGGATCACCCCGATGGAGCTCGCGGTCGACGCCCCCGGCTCCTTCGCCGAGCGCGCCGAGCGGGTCGTCGTACGGTTGAACCGGCCGGAGGGCCCGGACCTCTCCCGGCTGCACTCCGCGCTCCACTGGTTCGCGCTGAACGACGAGCGGGTCCGGGTCGCCCTGGACGCCGAGTACCAGCGGTGGCGGGACTGCTTCGTCCGACTGTTCCGGGTGCTCTCCGAGGAGCACGGCGGCGGCGTCGACCCGGTTCCGCTCGGCACGGCGCTCGCCGCCGCGGCCGACGGCCTGGCCGCGATCCAGTCACTGGACTCCCGGGTCGAGGCCGAGGCGGCCGTACGGGCACTGGTCGACGGCCTGACCGCGGTGGCCCTGCGCCCCTGACGGCAGCCCCACGACCGAGCCCACGACCCAGCCCACGACCAAGCCCCCCGAACGCCGCCCTCCTTAGCGCGCGCCCCTCACAAGGCGCGCCGGGCCGCCGCGATCCGCCGCGGATCCCAGCCGGGCCGGGGGACGGACTCCAACAGCAGCCGCGTGTAGGGGTGCTGGGGGTCGGCGAGCACCTGCGCCGTCGGACCCGCCTCGACGATCCGGCCGCGACGCATCACGATGACGTCGTCGGTCACGCAGCGCACCACGCCCAGGTCGTGCGTGATGAACAGGTACCCGATCCCGGTCTCCGCGCGGATGTCGAAGAGCAGGTTGAGGATCTGCGCCTGCACCGACACGTCCAGCGCGGCCACCGCCTCGTCGAGGACGAGGACGGCCGGTTCGACGGCCAGCGCCCGGGCGATGGCCACCCGTTGGCGCTGTCCACCGGACAGCTGCCGGGGCAACGCGTCCGCCTCCCGCGCGCCGAGGCCGACCTGCTCCAACAGTTCGGCGATCCGCCGTGCGTGGTCCGTACCGGGGAAGTGCAACCGCAGGGTCTCGCGGAGCGCACCGCCCACGGTGGTGCGCGGATCGAGGGAGAGGAAGGGGTCCTGGAAGACCATCTGCACCTCGCGGGCCCGGGCCAGCCGGGCGGCCGCGCCGCGCCGGTGGCCGCCGCGGTCCCGGCCGTTGATCAGCACGCGCCCGCCGTCCGCACGCTCCAGGCCCACGACGATCCGGGCGGTCGTCGTCTTGCCCGACCCCGATTCCCCGACGATGCCCAGCGACCGGCCCGCGGCCAGGGTGAACGACACGTCGTCCACGGCCTGCACGCCCCCGTAGGCCCGGCGCAGGTCCACGACCTCCAGGACGTGTCCGTCGGTGTTCCCGCTCATCGGCGGCTCTCCTTTCGGGTCGGGTGCCGCGGCGCCCTGCGCCGCCGTCACCACCTCCACCACCGTCTCAGCCATGACCGACCTTTCCCGCGAGCTGCTCGCTGTGGTGGCAGGACGTGCCGCGGTCCGGCTCACCGGCGACCGGCAGCAGGGCCGGCGCCCGCTCGGTGCACACCTCGGTGGCGTACGCGCAGCGCGCGGCGAAGGGGCAACCGGTCAGCTCCTCGCGCAGACCGGGCGGCCGGCCCTCGATGGCGGCGAGCCGCCCCTGCGGTGCGTCCAGGCGCGGGGTGGAGTCGAGCAGCGCCGCCGTGTACGGGTGGCGGGGCGAGGCGAACAGTGCCTCCGCGGGTCCGGTCTCCACGATCCGGCCCGCGTACATCACGTAGACCCGGTCGCTGATCGCGGCGGCGAGCCCGAGGTCGTGGGTGACGAAGAGCAGCCCCGTCCCGAAGCGTTCGCGCAGGTCGCCCAGGAGCGAGACGACTTCGGCCTGGGAGGTGACGTCGAGGGCGGTGGTCGGTTCGTCGGCGAGGATCAGCGCCGGGTCGCCCATCAGAGCGGCCGCGATCATGACCCGTTGCAGCATGCCGCCGGAGAGTTGGCCGGGGTACTTGCGCATCAGGTCGGCCGTGAGGCCGACGGCGTCCAGCATCGTGACCGCCCGCTCCTCGGCGGCCCGCTTGGGCATCCTGGCGGTGAGCCGCAGGCTCTCGGTCAGGAAGTCGCCGACGCGGCGCATCGGGTTGATGGCGGCCCGCGGGTCCTGGAAGATCATCGCCACCGTGCTGGTGCGCAGGGCGCGCAGCCTGCCGGAGGACATCGTGAGGACGTCGTCGCCGACGACGCGCACGGACCCTTCCGTGCGGGCGCCCGGGGGCAGCAGCCGCAGCACGCTGCGCGAGGTGAGCGTCTTGCCGGAGCCGGACTCGCCGACCAGGGCCACGGTCTCGCGTACGCCCACGGTCAGGTCGACGCCGTCGAGCACCGGCCTCGCGGTGTTCGGCAGGTGCAGCCGCAGCCCCTGGATGTCGAGGGTGTTCATCGGTCCCTCCTGGCGACCTTGTCGGCCCAGCGCTCGCCGACGACGTTGAAGGCGACCACCGTCAGCACGATGGTCACGCAGGGGATGATCGCGGAGAGCGGGTAGCCGGACTGGATGGCCGGGTTGCCGTCGAAGACCATGCGGCCCCAGTCGGGGGTGAGGGCGGGCACGCCCAGTCCCAGGAAGGAGAGGCCGGCGAGGTCGATGAGGGCGTAGCCGAAGTTGACCGTCGACTGCGCGAGGACCACCGGCGCGACGGCGGGGACGACGTGGCGCAGACAGATCTGGAGCCCCGAGTGGCCCTGCACCTGATAGGCCTCCACGTACGGCCGGGTGCGTTCCGCGAGCACGAGGGAACGGGTGAGCCGGCTGACGTAGGGGAGGTAGGCGATGGCCAGGGCGATGACGGGGGCGAGCAGCCCCTCGCCGTAGACCGAGACGATCAGGATGGCCAGCAGCATGCCCGGGAAGGCGAAGACCAGCTCGGTGCTGCGGGACAGGACGGAGTCCAGCCAGCCCCCGCGCCAGGCGGCGGCCGTACCGATGGCGACGCCCACGACGGTGGAGAAGAAGACCACCCCGAGCGGTCCGAGGAGCGAGGTACGGGCCCCCAGCACCAGCCGCGAGAAGGTGTCGCGACCGGACGCGTCCACCCCGAGGAGGTGGTCGGCGGAGGGGCCGGCGAGGGCGTTGCCCAGGTCGACGGCGTTGGGGTCGTACGGGGCGATCCAGGGGGCGAGCACCGCGAGGCAGACGACGACGGCGACGAAGCCCAGGCAGAGCAGGGAGAGCGGGGCCCGGCTGGTCCGGATCCGGGCCAGGCCCGGGCGGCGGATCAAGGTGGTGGTCATGCGGCGGACCTCCCGGGACCGAGGGAGACCCGGGGATCGACCAGCGGGTGGATCAGGTCGACGAGGAGGTTCACCGTCATGAACAGCCCGACCATGATGAGGGAGATGGCCTGCACGGTGGGGAAGTCCTTGGTGGTGGTGGAGAGTTCGAGGAGCTGGCCGATGCCGCCCACGCTGAACGCCGTCTCCACCAGGACGGTGCAGACGAGCAGGGTGGAGACGATGAGCCCGCCGGTGGTGAGCACGGTGCCCAGGGCGTTGCGGAACACGTGCCGCCGGATGACCTGCCCCTCGGACACGCCGCGGCTGCGGGCGACCGTGACGTGCTCCTGCCCGAGCACGTCGAGCATCGAGGCGCGGGTGACGCGGGCGAGCATGCCGATCAGGTAGAGGGCGAGCGCGATCGCGGGCAGCGTCAGGTGCCAGAGCATGTCGAGCGGGCCGTCGCCGCTGCCTCCGGTGGGGAACCAGTGCAGCTTCACCGCGAACAGGCCCTGGAGCAGGACCGCCGCGACGAACGACGGGGTGCCGATGGCGAAGGTGGTCGTGACCAGGATCGTCGCGTCGGCGCCACCGCCGCGCACCGCGCCGATCCAGCCGAGCAGCAGCCCGAGGACCACGACGAGCACCAGTGCCATGGAGATCAGCAGCAGGGTGTTGGGCAGCCGGTCGGCCAGCAGTCGGGACACGTCCGTGCGGTAGGTGATCGAGCGGCCGAAGTCGCCGTGCAGCACCTGGCCGAGCCAGCGGACGTACTGCTCGGCGAACGGGTCGTCCAGGTGGTACTGCGCGTTGATCGCCTTCAGCGTCTCCGGGGAGGCCGAGCGACCGCCCAGCAGGAAGCTGGCCGGGTTGCCCGGTGCCAGGTACATGGCGCCGAAGATCACGAAGGAGGCGCAGAGCAGCGTGGCCGCCATTTCGGCCAGCCGTCGTGCGGCGAATCTGAGGAAGCTCATCGCGCGGCCGCCCCGACGTCGGCCGCCCACGGGTAGTAGAGGTAGGAGATGGTGGTCGGCGCCCCGGTGATCCGCTTGTTGAGGAAGACCGCGGTGGGCCACTCGGCGACGGGGATCCACAGCAGCTGGTCGGCCGCCTTCTTCTGCAGCTCGGCGGCGGTCGTCATGCGCTCGGCCGGGTCGTAGAGGGACTTGGCCTTGTCGACGAGGGCGTCGTAGGCCGGGTCGCTGTAGCCCGCGTAGTTCTGGTAGGCCCCGGTCTGGAAGTTGCTCAGCAGGTCCATCGGGTCGGTGACGGAGTCGTAGTACGTCTCGGGGAACATGTCGATGCCCTCGCGCGCCGCGGGGTCGGTGAACAGCGCGGTGAAGGCGTTCGGGGCGATCGTCTTGAGCTGGACCTTCAGCCCGATCCGGGTGCCCGCGTCCTGGACCGCGGTCGCCAGCAGCGAGACGTCCTGCCCGATCGAGCTCGTGGCCATGACCACCGTCTTGCCGGTGGCGCCCGCCTCCTCGATCAGCCGCTTCGCGGCCTCGACGTTCTGGTCGGGCGAGGGGAGGCCGGCGAAGGCGGAGTCGCGGACCTTCTCGGGGGCCGCGGCCCAGACGGCCTTGGTGGTGAGCGAGGAGGTGGGGGTGCCCGCGCCGCCGAGGCCCGCCTTGACGAAGCCGGGGCGGTCCAGGGCCAGGGAGAGCGCGCGCCGGACGCGGACGTCGCCGAGCGCTCCCTTCATGTTGGTCATGTTGACGTTGACCGTGCTGAGGCCCTCGCCGAAGTAGAGCGTCCCGGCCCCGCTCTTGCTCAGTCGGTCGTAGCTCTCGGTGGGGATCAGGTAGCCGCCGTCCGCCTCGCCGTTCAGCAGCGCGTTCGTCCGGGCGGACGGGTCGGTGAGGAAGGTGAAGACGGCCTTGGCCGACTTGGCCTTGGTGCCCCAGTAGCCGTCGAAGCGCTGGAGCTCGATCGACTGGCCCTTGTTCCAGGTGCCCAGCTTGAAGGGGCCGGTGCAGTCCAGGCTGCCGGAGGTGCCGTAGTCCTTGCCCGCCTTCTCCACCCCGGCGCGGGAGGCCACGACGCCGGCGGCGGTGGCCATGTACTGCGGGAACATGGCGTCGGGCTGCTTGAGCTTGACCGTCACCTGGAGCGGACCGGTCTTGGTCACGCTCTCGACGTTGACGAACTCGCTGTTCCAGGCCGCGCCGTTGTCCGGGTTCATCTGACGGCCGAGGCTGAACACGACGTCGTCGGCGCTCATCACCCCGCCGTCGTGGAAGTGCACCCCGGCGCGCAGGTCGTACACCCAGGTCTTCGGATCGGGGTTGGTGGCCTTCTCGGCCAGCCCCGGGGCCGTGGTGAGCTGCGGGGTCCACCGCATCAGGCTCTCGCAGACGTTCGACAGGATCGTGTTCTGCGGGTAGTCGAAGGCCGAGATGTAGTCCAGCGTGGGCGGCTCGGCGTACACGGCCCAGGTGAAGGAGTCCAGCGGTCCGGCGGCGGCCGGCGTGCCGGCGGAGAGCTTGTACGGGGCGGCCGCCGCGGCGCCGCCGTTCTTCGGCGGACCCGAACAGGCGGTGACGAGGGCGAGCGCGGCGAGCGCCGCGATGGGGAGCGCGGAGCGGCTGCGCGGGAACCTGCGGGCGCTGGACCGGGGCAGGGGTCGGGACCGGGACATCGGTGCTCTCTCTTCCATGCTCAACGGGGGAGGTGGCGGCTGGGCCGACGGTTGGGCGCGCTGCGGGCCGCAGGCGTGCGGGCCCGGACGCGGGGGAGGGAGGAGCAGGTCAGGCGGGGAGGGGGACCGCCGACGGTACCTGCTGAGTGATGCAGTGGACACCACCGCCGCCGTAGGCGATCACCCGCGTGCGGACGCCGACCACCTTGCGGCCGGGCAGGGCGGCGGCGATGACGGCGAGCGCGTCCTCGTCCCCGGGCAGGCCGGCGACGGGGACCACCACGCCGCCGTTGGCGATGTAGAAGTTCAGGTAGCCGACCTCGGTCTCCTTGCCGTCCACCTGGACGAAGGCGCTCTGCGGCAGGTCCAGGATCTCCAGCCTGCGGCCCGCGGCATCGGTGGCGGTCTCCAGCACGGCGCGGTTCGCGCGCATCCGCTCGTAGTCGGGGTGGGTGGGGTCGTCCGGGAGCTGGACCAGCACCTTGCCGGGGGCGACGAAGGCGCAGACGCCGTCCACGTGGCCGTCGGTCTCGGTGTCCAGCAGCCCGCCGTACGGCAGCCAGATGACCTTGGTGACGCCGAGGCGGGCGATCAGCTCCGCTTCGATCTCCTGCTTGCTCATCCCCGGATTGCGGTTCGGGTGGAGCAGGCACTGCTCGGTGGTGATCAGCGTTCCTTCGCCGTCCACGGTGATGGAGCCGCCTTCGAGGATCATCCGCGAGTCGACGCGCTCCACGCCGAGGTGGTCCAGCAGGGCCGCGGAGATCTTGTCATCGGTGTCGTACGGGTGGTGCTTGCCGCCCCAGGCGTTGAAGCGGAAGTCGACGCCAGCCCGCTCCCCGGCGGGCCCGAGCACGAAGACCGGCCCGGAATCGCGGAACCAGGAGTCGTCCAGGGGGAGCTCGATCACGTCCACTCCTGCGCCGCAGAGCTCCCGGGCCTCGGCCCCGCTGCCGGGCAGGGCCACCATGGTGACCGGCTCGAAGGCGGCAATAGCGGTCGCGACCTGGGCGTATTCGTACTTGACGGTGTCGAAGACCGCACCCCACAGATCCTGCCGGGTGGGCCAAGCCATCAGGCAGCGCTCATGCGGGGTCCACTCGGCAGGCATCCGGAAACGCGTCATGATCTCTCCTGTTTGAATATTCAGTCAGCCGGAAGCGGAAGGGAGGGTGGGGAAGAACGTAACGGTGATGTGTCCCGCATCCTCCTCCGAACTGAAAATTCAGTCAATGCTTCTGGCCAAGGAGTTATGGATCCGGCCACGGGTAGAGTGATCCCTCGTGTCAGACCGTCGAACAGAGATACTCAGGGCCGCCACGCGAGTGATCGCGCGACGCGGCGTGCGCGGGCTGCGCGTGGGAGAGTTGGCCGCCGAAGCCGGCGTGTCCACCTCGCTGATCTACTACCACTTCACCGATCGCGCGGGGATCCTCCGCCGGACCCTGGAGTTCATCAGCGACCGCGCCGACCGCTACACCGCCGAGCGCGATCCCGGGCAGGACCCGGAGGATCCCCGTACGGAGCTGACGCAGGTCCTGCTCCTGGAGCTCCAGGACACCCCCGAGGTGCGCGAGAACAGCACGGCCTGGGGGGAGCTGCGGGCCAGCGCCGTCTTCGACCCCGAGCTGCGCGAGGACGTCGCCAAGGCCACGCACACCTGGGTCCACGAGATCGCGGACCTACTGGCCCACGCCCGCCCCCTGGGCACGGCGCCCGCGCACGCGGCCGCGGCGGAGCGGCTCACCGCGCTCCTGGAGGGCCTCAGCGTCCGCTGGCTCAGCGGTTCGCTGCCGCTGGACCACGCCCGGCAGCTCCTGACGGACGCGATCGAACACGAACTGTCCGCCTAGGCGTGGGCCCGGGACGAGGCCGGGCGCCCGGCGGACCGTCGGGTCAGTACGCGTCGCCGCGGACGATCAGGCGCGCCACCACCGCGCGCGCCGGAGCGAGCTCCGCGGCCACCGCGGCGGCCCGCGCGTCGTCGTAGTCCACCCGCGCCGGGAGCGGATCGCCGAGCGCCAGGCAGTGGCGCCGCAGGTGCGTCGGCGGATGCGTGTCGTCGACGCCGTGCCCGCGCCGTGCGGCGACCCGGAGCAGCCGCTCGTACTCACGGGCCGGTACGGAGGACGCGTGGACGGCGATCCGCTCCCAGAGTTCCCGCTCGGTCGCCTCCCGGACCTCCCGCCCGGCGGCGCCCCCCTTCATCTGGGCGTTCACCCGCTCCCGGCGCAGCGCGTCCTCGACCGACCCCGCGACGAGCAGCCGTTCCATCAGCCCCACCGCGCCCGCCGTCGAACCGGCCCGCGCCGCACCCAGGTCCGCCCGGTACTCGGCGCGCTGCGCGGCGCGCAGCGTCAACCGGTCCAGCAGGAGGAGCAGGCCGTACGCCGCGCACCGCGGGAGGTACGTCACGACGTTGAACAGGCTGTCCCACACCGAGTGCGCCCGGCTGGGGGCCAGCGTGTCCAGCCAGAGGACCAGGGTGCGCAGCGCCTGTCCGATGGCCAGGCCGTGCCGGACGTCGCCGCCCGCGAAGTGCCCCAGTTCGTGGCCGAGCAGGGCGACGCGCTCCTGCGGTGCGAGTACTTCCCACAGCCCGAGCCCCAGGATCAGCACGCGGCGCTGGCGCGGCCCGTACGAGGTCACCGCGGCGTTGAAGGCGCCGTCGATCACCACGGCGTGCACCCCGGTCGTACCCGTGACCCCGGCCACCTCGTCGATCAGCTCGAACAGCCGGGGCGCGTCGGCCCGGCGGAGCGCCGGCCCGTGCCGGGGCAGTCGGCCGAACCGCGGCCGCAGCACGAAGGCCACCACCAGCAGGACGACGCCCGCGACCGGCTGGACCACGGTCTCCCACCCCAGGGCGATCAGCAGCACCCCCGCGACCGCCAGCATCAGGGTCAGGCCGTGCACCAGCAGCGCGATCCCCAGGGCGAGCAGCGACGCCGCGTCGCCGCGCGCCGGACCGGGGTCGCCGCCGGACATGGTGGCGGCGAGTTCCTCGCCGTGCCGGCGCGCCAACCGCCGGCGCACCGCGGCGATCCGGCCGGGCTCGGGGTCCGGGACGGCCGGGTCCACGTTCCAGTCGCAGGCGGCGCACCACACGGTGAACCGCTCGTCGGATGCGTCGAGCGGCTGCCCGCACGCGGGGCACGCTCGCCCCGTGGATGTCCTGACCGCGCTGTCGTGCTCCATGATCGCCTCTCCCCGGCGGCACCCCCCGGGCGCGCGGCTACGGCAGAGTAGCCGAGTGCGCGAGGCAGGCCGCTGCCAGGGGCGATCGACGACCAGTGGCTCGGCCGGGCGGCCGTGCCGGCGTCACGGGCGTGCGGCAGGCCGGGCGGGGAGCACCCGAAGAAAGGGTTTGTCCCGGAGCGGGGGATCGCATGGGATGGGCGGCATGGACGCACTGCACACCGAACGCCTCATCCTGCGCCGCTGGCGCGACACCGACCTGGAACCGTGGGCGGCGATGAACGCCGATCCCGCGGTCCGCGAGTACCTGGGCGAGGTCCTCACCCGGGAGGGGAGCGACGCCTCCGTGGCGCGTTTCGAGGCCGGCTTCGAGCGGCGCGGCTACGGCTGGTGGGCCGTCGAGGTCCGGGCAACGGGCGAGTTCATCGGCTTCGCCGGCCTGGACGGGGTGGACGAGGGGTTGCCGTTCGGCGGAGTGGAGATCGGCTGGCGCCTCGCCCGGTCGGCCTGGGGCCACGGCTATGCCACCGAGGCCGCGCTGACCGTACTGGCCCACGCCTTCGACGCGCTGGAGCTTCCCGAGGTGCTCGCCGTGACGACGGCCACCAACCTCCGTTCCCAGGCGGTGATGCGCAGGATCGGCATGACCCGCGACCCGGCCGACGACTTCGACGACCCCGACGCGCCCGAAGGCCCGCTGCGCCCGAACGTGCTCTTCCGCCTCCCCCGCCCGGCGGCGGCCTGAGCCCCGCGACGGGCCCCACGAGAGGGCCCGGCACGCCCTAGCCCAGGCGGTCCAGTTCGGCGGTGATGGCCGAGGACATCAGGTCGCGGGCGTGCGGCAGCGGGAGGCTTCCGCTGAGCCAGCGCGAACTCAGCCCTTCCACCAGGGCCGTCAGCCGCTCGGCGGCGCCGGACAGGGCCGCCTCGGAGGCCATCGGGTGGACCTGGCCGACCAGTTCGGCGACCTCGCGCACCCACACCCGGGTCGCCCGGGCGAGATCGTCCCGCAGGTCGGGGTCGAAGACGGCGCACGCCCGCAGTTCGCCCCAGGCCGTGCTGTTCTCCCGGACGTCGGGCGCGTCCTGGAGTTCGAGCAGGAGCGTCTGCTCCAGCTCGCCGCGGGCGTCGAGCGGGGGGAGGTCGGGCGAGCGCTCCGTCGTGTAGCGGCCCGCGCGGTCGTTGATGAACTCCAGCGTCGCGCGCAGGATTCCGGCGCGGTCCTTGAAGTGGTAGTAGATCAACGCGGTGGACACGCTCGCCTCGGCGGCGAGTTCCTCCACGCGCAGCCCGCGCACACCGCGTCGGGCGATCACCCGCGCGGCACCCTCCATGATCGATGTTCGACGGTCAGCCACAATCCGACACCCTACCCGGGGCGGCCGGCGGACCCGGTCAGGTGTGCAGGACGACGAGGTCACCGCCCGGCCCCAGCGGTGGCAGGGGCGCGAAGGTGCGGGGGAGCGCGAGGGCGGGGCCGCCGCAGCCCCGCGGCCGGGGGCTCGCGTCGAAGAGGTAGGCCGCCGCGGTGGCCGGATCGCTGACCAGGTGGGGCCCCGGCGAGGCGGTGGCGCGCGTGTGCGGGGTGCGGAAGACGCTGCGCAGGTGGCGCAGGGTCCGTGCGGGCGAATCCGGGTCGATCCGCACGGCCGCACCGTCCGGGGGGATCGCGCCGGACAGGAGCAGCGCGAGCAACACCGGTACCGCCTTGCGGCGCAGGGTGGCGGTGGCGGCGCCCAGCCGGTGGGCGTGCCCCGCGGGCAGGGACAGGGCCAGACTGCTCGCCGCGCCGCCGGTCGCGAGCGCGACCGCCGAACAGACCACGCCGGGGGCGTACTCGCTGAGGTCGAAGACCGGCTCTCCCGGGGCCAGCGCGTCCAGGGCGTGGAAGAGCACCCGGCTGTCGGTGATGGTCCGCGCGGTGAGCCGGGTGGGACGGTGGCGCGCCACGTGGTCGGCCCGACCGTCCCGGTCGAGTTGGGTGAGCAGGCACTTGCCGACCGCGCTGGCGTGGGCCGCCGCGCGGAAGTCGACCCATTCGTCGACGGGCGGGGTGCCGGGCCCCTCGGCCATCTGCGTGATGCGGACCTCGCCCTCGGCGTAGCGGCTCAAGTAGAAGGCGGCGCCCGCGCTGTCCCGGGCCAGCGCCAGGGTGTGCTGGAGCTGGGCGGCGAGCCCGTGCCCGCCGGGGGCGCCGAGCCGGTCGAGCGCGGGGCCACGCCCGTAGACGCCCGCCGCGGGGCGCCACGCGTACCCCTCCTCGCACAGCATGGCCAGCACCGGGCCGAGTTCCGCGGCGACCAGCCCCGCCTCCCGCCCGATCCGGGCGGCGTCGACACCGAGCGGGTGTCGTTCGAGGACGCCCACGACGGCCAGCGCGCGCCGTGCCTGCGCCAGCGCACCGGTGGCGTCCGGGTCCGCGGGGTCCGGCCCGCGGCGCCGAGCGGCCGGTGGCAGCGGCGGGGGCGGTGCGGGGCGGCGTACCGGAAGCGGCAGGGGAAGGGGCGGGGGAGCGGGGTCGCCGTCCGCCCGGGCCCGGGGGGACGACTGCGGTTCGGACCCGGCAGCCGGGTCCGGCTCCCGGGCCGGGGCCGTGGGCAGGAAGGCGGGCAGCACCTCGGGCAGGCCGGGGCGGGGCAGCGGCACCGGGCCCAGGTCGACGTCCTCGAACTGGTCGACGTGGCGCAGCACCCGGGCCTGCGCGCAGAGTCGGATCTCCCGCAGGTCGCGCGGCCCCCCGGGCAGGTAGCCGGAGCGGGCGAGCTCGGCCGCCCAGACCCGGGCGTCCTGGTGTTCGCCGCGCCGGGAGTGGTCGAGGAAGAGGCAGTAGGCGGCGGATCCGGTGTGCGCGGCGCCGGAACCGGCCGCGAACTGCCACCAGAAGCGGGCGCCGTCCCGCAGCCCGGCGAGGTGCAGCAGGCAGCCGAAGACCAGGGCTCCGGGCGGGTCGCCGTGCCGGGTCGCGATGAACTCGCCCAGCCGGGCGGCGGCTCCGGGCCCGCAGACCACGGCCAGGCAGACCGCCTTGAGGTCGCGCCGGGCCTGTTCGGCCTCCACGGGCCGCTCCCGCGCGGGATCGCTCCAGCCGGGCGGCCCCGGGCGGGCGCGGGCGTCGGCGGCCCGGGCCGCGGCCCGGGCCCGCAGCAGCAGCCGGGTCTCGGCGGCGCCGAGGTCGTAGTGCGGATAGCGGTCCGGGACCCGGGCCCGGGCCAGGAAGTGCTCCAGGGGGCGGCCGGGGCCGCCGCGGTCGCCGACCCCGCGGTCCGCCCGGTCGGCGCGGGCCGGGAGTTCGGCGGGACCCGGGAGTTCGGCGGGGTCCGCGTGCTCGCCGTGGTGGCTCATGGCGCGCCGTCCTCTCCGCCGAGGAGCCGGGTGAGCCTGCGGCGCGCCTGGGTGAGGTGGGAGCGGACGGTGGCTTCCTCGACGCCCATCACGTGGGCGGCCTCGCCGGTGGTGCAGTGCAGTCCGTAGCGCAGCAGGACGGCGTCGCGCTGTCGTTCGGCCAGCCGGGAGACCGCCGAGTAGAACTGGATGCTGTCGGTCAGCACGTCGTACGGATCGACGGCGGCGTCCTTGAGCGCGGCCTCGAAGGCGCTGATGTCCATGGGCCGCGGCCGCCGGTCGCGCTTGCCCTGTTGGTCGACGATGCGGTGTTTGAGGACGGTCCAGGCGTACGCCTCCAGCCGGTCCATGTGGAGCATCCGGAGCCACTCGTTCATGATCGCGTCGAAGGTGGCGTCGACGACGTTCTCCGCGTCCGCGTCGGAGCCCAGCTGGAGGTACGCGAATCTCATGTAGGAGGGCCGCCGGTCGGTGTGGAAGGCCCAGTACGACAGGCGCGCCCGCGTGTCCCACTGGCTCATCGGCGTCGCCGGCCGCTGCCGTCGGCTGGGCAGACCCACCGCCCCACCGGATTCCTCCGGACCGCCATCGCTCACCGCTCCACCTCTCCCCCTCGTGGCACTGGAGGTGCTCGCCCCCACCCTGCCAGCGTTCGCGCGGCCGGGAGAAGGCCGCGTGCGAAGCGGGGGAAAGCTGTTGACGGCCCGTCCGATGCGGAGCGATTCGTGATCGACTTCGATCGGCGCGGAGACGAACTGTCGGTTCCGCATATGCCGACGAACGTTTCCCGTGGTCGGGGCCGGTCGGCGCCCGACCGGCGGCTCCGGGGCGCCTTCCGGGGCGCTCTCCCGCGGGGCGCCGGCAACCGGCCCGTAGGGCCGCGGGCGCGACGTGTGACCATCCCAAGATTCACTCGTTTGTCTGACCGTGGGCACATCACAGCGATTCGGCTCCACCGCCGTCGAAGCAGCCGAGGCGGTCCTCGTCGAGCAGTACCCCCACCTGGTACGGCTCGCCTACCTGACGCTCCCCGACGGCCTCGGGCGGCACGCCCGGGTGCTGCGCGCGCACCGGGCGGTGCAGCGGGGGTTGCCCCGGGCGCGCGCCGGTGACGAGCTGGGGCGTCCGGGGGGCGCGTCCGACGGACCGGGGCCGCCGCCCGACCCCGGCGACCCCGACGGCCCGCGCGCGTCCGACGGCCCCGGCGGGCCGCTCGGAGAGGTGCGGGCCCGCGTGCTGCGGGCCGCGCTGGCCCCCGGCGGCCGGCCCGGAACGGCCCTGGCCCGGTGGGGATGGCCACCCGCGCCCCCCTTCGTGTGGGGGCTCAGGCTCTGGCCCCCGGCGGGCGGGATCGACGAGACGGCCCGGCTGCTCGGCGGGGTGCCCGCGGCGGTCCGCGCGGCCTTCGTGCTGCACCGGCTGGACGGGCTCGCCGAGGCGGGGACGGTCCGGGTGCTGGCCGCCGCGGGAGTGACGGATCCGGCGGAGAGCGTGCGCCTTGCCCTCGCCCTGCCCGTCGGCGAAACGCTTTTGCGGTCCACGGAGTTCGACGCCTGCGTGGTCAACACCCGGCCCACCGACCTGCTGCGCCGACGCCGCCGGGTGCGGGTCGGATGGGCGGCCGCGGCCGTACTGGCCCTGGTCGCCGGGGTCGCGGTGGCCGACGGGGCGCCGCCCGGGCCGGACGTGCGGCCCGCCGCCGGAGCCGTGGCGGCCGGGGCGCTCGACCCGGACCGACTGGTACGGATCCCGGCCGCCGCCTGGTCCGACACCGCCCGGGTCGACTTCACCGCCTGGCCCGCCCGCGGCGCGCGGGCGGGGGACCGGGCCCTGCTCGCGCGGGCGCTGGGGGCCTGGGCGAGCAGGTCCGCGCAGGTACCGGTGAGCGCCGCGCCCGGGACCCCGACGGACCCGCCGGGGCGGCCGCCGCAACTGCTCTACGCCGGGGACGTCGAGGGCAGGGCGGTGGTGCTCCTGCTCGACGCCGACCGGGTGGTGCGCTACGGCGAAGCCGCCGGCGGGCCGCGGGAGCGGGCGCTCGACTTCGCCCGGACCGACGAGGCCGGGGTGACCACCGCGGGCGCCCTCGCGGTGAGCCGGGCGGGCGGCCGGGTCCGCTACCTGCTGGCCCCCTGGATCGCCACGGCCGCCACCTTGGACCTGCTGCGGCCGGCGGACCCCGGGCAGCCGCTGGCCGTGGCCGCCGACGGGGTCACCGCCGCCGCGGCGGCGCCCGGGCTCGCAGGGGCCTGCGCGAGCTGGCCCGTCCTCGCACTGACCTCGTCCACCCGCATCGTCGAGAAGCACTCCTTCGTGCTCGCCGACCTCGGCGCGCTGGCCCCCGTACACCTGACCTACACGCCCCTGCCGGACGGGCCGAACGCCGTGCCCGCGCGCCAGCCCAGGGAGGCGACCGGTCCCGCGGCCCGCGCCGCGTGGGCGCCGCTCGCCTGCGGGCTGCGGGAGCTGCGCGGGGGCGCGGTGCGGGCCGTCAACGTCTGGGACTTCGCCGCGTCCGAGCTGCCCGAAGGCGGCGGCCGGGCCGTCTGGTCCTGCACCCGCGCCTCCGGCTGGGCCGGGCCCGGCGACGTGCTCGTCCGGCTGCGGCCGCCCGCGGGCCCGGCGCAGGACGTGGCCCGGGCCCGCTCCACCGCCGCCTGCGGCCGCTTCGGCCAGCACCTTCTGGTCGGCACCCGGTGGAAGACGGCCGCCGGACACTGGTACGAACTGGCCGCCGGCAGTCGGGAGGTGGCGGCCATCACGGCCACCGGCGCGGTCCGCGCGGAGGTGGCCGGCCGCAGCCTCACCGCCCCCGCCGGCCCGGAGGGAGCGCCGGTGACCCTGACCGCCCGCCTCGCGAGCGGCGCCCGCATCACGGCCCTCGACGGCGCCGGCGGCGGCCGCGACTGACCGGAATTCCGCTGCCGCGCGGCTCCGGTCGCGCGGCCCGACCCCCTCCCCGGTGAGCCGGTGGCCGGTCCCTGGCCGGCCGGGGCGTGATCAGCGCTCCTGTAGCATGACCGCGAGCGCGAGGGCGGTGACGCAGAGGTCACAGCCCTCGCTTTCGTGTAAGGCCCACCCCCTGAAAATGCGGCACGTGGCGTTTCGTCGGTTCGATACGATGAGCCCCTTCACGATCCTTCACACGCCGCACGTATGAAATGGAGCATCCGAGGATGTCTCGACACCTGATCACCAGCGCGCTTCCCTACATCAACGGGATCAAGCACCTGGGCAACATGGTCGGGTCGATGCTTCCGGCGGACGTGTACTCCCGGTACCTGCGCCAGCGCGGCCACGAGGTCCTCTACATCTGCGCCACCGACGAACACGGCACCCCCGCCGAGCTGGCCGCCAAGGCCGCCGGACTCTCGGTCGCCGAGTTCTGCGCGCAGGCGCACGACGCGCAGAAGGCGATCTACGACGGCTTCGAGCTGTCCTTCGACTACTTCGGCCGCAGCTCCTCGGAGCAGAACCGCGAGATCACCCAGCACTTCGCGCGCCGGCTCCAGGAGAACGGCTTCATCGAGGAGCGCGCGATCCGGCAGATCTTCTCGCCGGTCGACGACCGCTTCCTGCCGGACCGCTACGTCGAGGGCACCTGCCCGCACTGCGGCTACGACAAGGCCCGCGGCGACCAGTGCGAGAACTGCACCCGCGTCCTGGACCCCACGGACCTGATCGAGCCGCGCTCGGCCATCTCCGGTTCCACCGAGCTGGAGGTCCGCGAGACCAAGCACCTCTTCCTGCTCCAGTCCAAGCTCCAGGGCGAAGTCGAGGCCTGGGTCGCCGAGCACGAGGAGGAGTGGCCGCAGCTGGCCTCCTCCATCGCCCGCAAGTGGCTGACCGAGGGCCTGCACGACCGCGCGATCACCCGTGACCTCGACTGGGGCGTGCCGGTCCCGGCCGACACCTGGCCGGAGCTGGCCGCCGACGGCAAGGTCTTCTACGTCTGGTTCGACGCCCCCATCGAGTACATCGCCGCGACCAAGGAGTGGGCGGACGCCGACCCGGCGAACCGCGACTACAAGTCGTGGTGGTACCAGGCCGAGGACGTGCGCTACACGCAGTTCATGGCCAAGGACAACGTCCCCTTCCACACCGTGATGTTCCCCGCCACCGAGCTGGGCGTCCGCGAGCCGTGGAAGATGGTCGACTACGTCAAGGCCTTCAACTGGCTGACCTACTACGGCGGCAAGTTCTCCACCTCGCAGAAGCGCGGCGTCTTCACCGACCAGGCGCTGGAGATCCTGCCCGCCGACTACTGGCGCTACTTCCTCATCGCCAACGCCCCCGAGTCCGACGACTCGTCCTTCACGTGGGAGCACTTCGCCTCCACCGTCAACAAGGACCTCGGCGGCACCCTCGGCAACTTCGTCAACCGAGTGCTGACCTTCTCGCGCAAGAAGTTCGGCGACGAGGTCCCCGCGGGCAGCGCCGCCGGCGAGGCGGAGGCCCGCCTCGGCGAGCAGATCGCCGAACTGCTGGCCGAGTACGAGGGCCACATGGAGGCGCTCCAGTACCGCAAGGCCGCGGCCGCGCTGCGCGCCCTGTGGTCGGCGGGCAACGCCTACCTCGACGAGAAGGCCCCCTGGCTGGAGGTCAAGACCGACCTGGACGGCGCGGCGCTCACCCTGCGCACCGCGATGAACCTCATCCACCTGTACTCGGTGGTCTCCGAGCCCTTCATCCCCGCCTCGACGCGCGCCATGCGCTCCGCCTTCCAGCTGGCCGACGACACGGCGACCTGGGTGACCCCGGAGCAGGCGAAGTCGCTGGACGCGGTCCCCGCGGGCACCCCGTTCACCGTGCCGCCGGTGCTCTTCGCGAAGATCACGGAAGAGGACCTGGAGTCCTACCGCGAGCGCTTCGGCGGCAGCGACGCCGCGGCCTGAGGCCCGTAGCACGACCCGCACGACCCGCACGACACGAAGGGGCGCGGCCACCGCACGGTGGCCGCGCCCCTTCGCGTGCGCCGGCGCCCGGGCCCGCCCGCGGTACTACAGGGCCGCGCCCAGTGCCACGAAGCCGCAGATCAGGACGAAGAGGATCGCCAGCAGCGGCCACACGAACCGCAGGTACTTGTCGTAGCCGACCTTCGCCAGGGCCACGCCGCCGATGGTCACCGCGGTGGTCGGGACCCACAGGTTCATCCAGCCGCTGGCCGACTGCCAGGCCGTCACCACCACCGCGCGGGAGACCCCCGCGAAGTCGGCGAGCGGGGCCAGGATCGGCATGGCGAGCGTGGCGTGGCCCGAGGTGGACGGGATCAGGAAGGCCAGCGGCAGGTTCACCAGGAAGACGATCACCGCGAAGACCCCGGACGAGGTGCCCTTGACCACGCCCTCGATGGAGTGCAGCACGGTGTCGGTGATCTTCGAGTTGTTCATGATGACGGTGACCCCGCGCGCCAGCATGATGACCAGGGCGGGCGAGATGAAGTCGGCGGCACCCTGGATGATCGTGGAGCTGAGCTTGGCCTCGCCCATCCGCGCCACCAGGCCCACCAGCACGGCCGCGCACAGGAACAGCGCCGAGAGCTGCGGGAAGGACCAGTCCAGCTCCCAGCCGTACTGGGTCGCGTCCGCCTTGCCGGTGAGCGCGCTCGACCAGGGCACCACCGAGAAGATCATGAAGGCGAAGACCAGGACCAACAGCACCAGCACCGTCTTGTGCAGCCGGGTCAGCTCCGGCTCCGCCACCTCGTCGCCGGTCGCCTTCTGCTCCTGGTCCCCGGGCAGGAAGCCGCACAGGGACTTGGTCGGGTCCTTCTGGACCCGCTTCGCGTAGCGGATGACGTAGAGGACCGTCACCGTCGTCAGCACGATCCACATCAGGAACCGCAGCACGATCCCGTCGCCCAAGGAGATGTCGGCGGCCGAGGAGGCCACGCCGGTCGCGAACGGGTTGACCGTGGAGCACAGGACGCCGATGCCCGCGCCCAGGATCGAGGCGCCGACGGCCACGAGGCGGTCGTAGCCGAGGGCCAGCATCATCGGCACCAGCAGGCCGTAGAAGCCGAGGGTCTCCTCCGCGAAGCCCTCCACCGTGCCGAGCACGGCGAAGACCACCATCACGGCGGCGATCAGCAGCGCGCCGCGGTCCCGCAGCCGGTGGGCCAGGCGGGAGATGCCCCGGTCGAGGGCGCCGGTCGCGAAGACCACCGTGATGAAGGCGCCGATCGCCAGGACGAAGAGGAAGACGCCCGCACTGCCGTAGAGCGCACCCGTCAGGCTCGGGCCGACCTGGCCGGTGGTGGTGTCCTGGAGGCCGTAGAGGCCGTTGACCGGGGCGAGGAAGAGGTCGTTCAGTCGGTCGACGAAGCTCTGCGTGCCGGGGACCCGGTGGTAGGTGCCGGCGACCGGGGCGCCGCTGTCGTTGCGGTCGTACTGGCCGGAGGGGATGAGGAAGGCCAGCAGCCAGATCGCGACCGTGACCAGGGCCAGGATGGTCAGCGCGCTGGGGAAGGCGAACTTCCGCGCGGGCGGCGGTTCGCCGCCGGCCCCGGGCTCCAACTCGGGCTCGGCGGGGGTGGGGGCCGGGCTCGCGGCGCTCACCGGGCGCCTCCCGCGCGGTGGTCCGCGGCGTACTCGCGCAGGAACGCGACCATCGCGACCACGGTGTTGCGCAGCTCCGAGAAGAGCACGCGCTCATTGGGCGCGTGCAGGTTGCACATGCTGTCCTGCGCGCCGAAGAGCAGCACCTCGGCCCCGGGGGCCGCCTTGGCCAGGCCGTTGACCAGGGGGATCGAGCCGCCGGTGGCGACGTACGAGGCCTCCGCGCCCCAGGCCTCCTTCAGCGCGGTCAGCGCCGCCCGGTAGGCGGGGCCGCCGGTGCGCGCCTCGTAACCGGGGCCGGTGTCGCCGGGGCTGACGGTGAGGGGGATGCCGAAGGGGCGCTGCGCGCGCAGGTGCGACACCAGCGCGGCCCGTGCCTCCAACGGGTCCTGGTGCGGGTGGAAGCGGAGGTTCAGCTTGGCCCGGGCGTAGGGGACCACGGCCGAGGCCGCGTGGTCCACGCTCGGGGCGTCCAGACCGATCACGGTGATCGCGGGTCCGCTCCACAGCCGCTCGCCCAGCGAGCCCGTACCGATCAGCGGCAGGTCGCCCCGGACGGAGGCGAGGTCCCGGAACTCCTCCTCGGTGTAGGTCGTCCCGTCCCACGGGTCCCGCCGCAGGCCGCGCACGGCCACGTCACCCGCGTCGTCGTGCAGCGTGCCCAGGGCCCGCAGCAGGACCAGCAGCGCGTCGGGGGCGGCGCCGCCGAACTCCCCGCTGTGCCGGGGCTCGGCGAGGGTGCGGACCTCCACGGTGACCTCGCAGGCGCCGCGCAGCCCGGTGGTCAGGGTGGGCGTGCCGGGCCGCAGGTTGCCGAGGTCCGCGATCACCATCGCGTCGCAGGCGAACCGGCCGGGGTCGGTGGGCGGGTAGTCGTCGAAGGCGCTGCCGTACTCCTCCTGGCCCTCGATCACCATCTTGATCCCGACGGGCGGCCGGCCCCCGTAGGCCCGCAGCATGCCCAGGTGCGCGATCACGTTCGACTTGTCGTCGGCGATGCCGCGCGCCCGCAGGCCGCCGGGGACCGGGGTCGGTTCGAAGGGCGGGGACAGCCACAGGCCCGGGGCGCCGGCGGGTTGGACGTCGTAGTGCCCGTAGAGCAGCACGGTGGGGGCGTCCGGGTCGGGGGGCGGGATCTCGGCGTAGATCACCGGGGCGGTGTCGGGCAGGTCGATGCGCTCCACGTTCGTCACGCCCGCGTCCCGCAGCAGCGAGACGATCAGGTCGTGCGCCTCCTCGACCGGTTCCGGCGGGTAGCCGGGGAAGGCGATCGACGGGATCGCCGCCAGCCGTTCCAGATCGGCCACCAAGCCGTCCATCAGCGCATCGACCCGCGCTCCGAGGTCTTCCCGACTGCTCGCTTCCACCCGGCACCGTCCCTCTGATCCCCGCTGAGCTGCGGTTCTGCTCCCTCGATGATGGGCCGGGGGCGGGTGGGGTGCCGTGGCGGAATGGGCCGGGCGGGTGAAGGGGGCGGGGCCCGGCCGGGCCCCGCGTCCGGCCCGGTGTCCGGCCTCGCGGCCCGGATGGCCGGAAGTCGACCCTGCGGTGGCGATCTTGACTGATCCACCGCGTATCGAAGCCGTCCCGAAATCGTTTCTTCAGCCGAGAGCACTCATGACAGGGAGGCAGCGCGGTGACCGCTTGGCAGTACTTCGCCGGGGCCGGGTTGGTGGTCGCCTGCTGTCCGCTCCAGGGACACGTGGACGTGCCGCCCGGGGGCGCCCGGGTGGACCTGTGCGTTCCCGCCCGGCACGAGCCCGCGGCCCCGCCGGCGCCCACGGTCCGACCTTCCCGGGCGGCCGTCGTCCCAGGGGCCCTGCCGGGTCCCGCCGGGCCGACCGTCCGGCACCCGGCCCGGCCCGCGCCGGAGCCGGCCGTCACCCCGGGCCGGGCCGCCGTGCCCCGGCCCGCGACCGTGGCGGCGCGGCCGGAGCCACCGCCGGTCGCACCGGGCCCCGCGGCGCCCGCTCCCGCTCCCGCGCCCGCCGCCCGGGCCGCGGCGCTGCCGACGGCCGGGTTCCACGTGCGCCGCTACCGTCCGGTGGCCCTCCAACGACGGGCCGCCGGTGGGA
The DNA here is from genome assembly GCF_044759975.1 of Streptomyces sp. NPDC098789. Taxonomy (NCBI): domain Bacteria; kingdom Bacillati; phylum Actinomycetota; class Actinomycetes; order Kitasatosporales; family Streptomycetaceae; genus Streptomyces; species Streptomyces sp. NPDC098789. The sequence goes on along the minus strand of NZ_JBIWAJ010000006.1, from coordinate 135,340 downwards.
TGTCCACCATGATGCTCCTGGTCGTCGTCACGACCCCGGCCGTCCTCGCGGCCGCCGCGCTGCGCCCGCGCGGGCGCAGCGGCCGCAGCGGTACCGCCTGAGCGGCGCCGCCCGAGCGGTGGCTCCTCAGCCGCACCGCCCGAACCGCACCGCCCGAACCGCACCGCCGAACCGCGCCGCCGAGCCGGCACCCGGCTCCCGCGCACGCCCGAACCACCGACCGATCCACACCACGGGAGATCCCGCATGTCCGAATGGCTGGTCCTGGCCATCGCGATGGCGCTCGTCTGCGCGCTCGTCCTCGCCTGCACCGCATTGCGGCACCGCCGCGTCGCCGCCGACGAGGACACCAGCGAAACCCCCGACGTCATCGAGTACATGACGATGATGGTCGGGGTGGTCTACGCGATCGTGCTCGGCCTCGCCATCGCGGGCGTCTGGGAGGCGCGCGGCGCCGCCGAGGACACCGTGCGCCGCGAGGCCCAGTCCTTGTACGAGGTGACCCAGCGCGCCGACGTCTACCCGGCGCCGGTGCGCGACCGGATCCGCGGCGAGGTGGACGCGTACGTCACGCACACCGTCAACGTGGACTGGCCGCTGCTGACCTCCGGCGCGAACTCCTCCCCGCAGGGCGCCACCCTGCTGGGCGCCCTGCGCAGCGACGTCACCCACCAGAGCCCGGCGAACGAACTCCAGGCGCAGGCCTACCAGCCGCTGCTGGACCAGATCGCCAGCGCGGACGACGCCCGCCACTCGCGCACCCAGAGTTCGGGCGCCACCCTGCCGGGCGTGATCTGGTTCGGGCTGCTCGCCGGCGGCCTCGTCACCATCGGGCTGATCTTCACCCTGCAGATCCGCCGCTCCGGCCGGGAACTGCTGCTGGCCGGCCTCTTCAGCGGGCTGATCGTCTTCCTGCTGTTCATGGTGTGGAGCTTCGACGCCCCCTACGGCCGGGAGGGAATCGATTCGGCGGCCCCGTTCCAGGACCTGTTCCCCTCGCTGGCGTTCGCCCTCGGCAAGTGACCGAGCCGAGCGGGGCCGGGACGGGCCGGGCCGACCGTCAGGTTCCGGCCGGCTCCATCGGCTCCACCGGCCCGGCGCGATCCGCCCCGGGCCGCTCGGCCCGGTCCGTCCGCCGGGTGAAGCCCAGCTCCCGTTCCGTCAGCGGCGGGCCGGTGAGCTGGGGCATCCGCGGCCCGCGCAGCGCGTGCAGCAGCACCCGGGGCCGCACCAGCGTGGTGATCGGCGCCGACAGCGTCATCACCTCGGTGAGCGCGGTCGCCACCACGAAGTCGGCGGTGGCGGTCCGCACCAGGCGGCCCACGTAGCGCGAGAGCAGCTTGTCGGCCGCGCCCGGGCGCTTGCCGACGGCGTCCGGATAGAAGATGTCCTGTCCGGTCGCCAGGTCCCAGGCCACCGAGACCGGCGCGGCCACCGCCCGCTGGGTCCGCCGGGACAGCCCGGCCGCACGCAGCCCGCCGCCCTCCACCAACGACCGGCGCAGCGCCCGCGCACCCTGGGCCGCCACCGACATCCCGTGGCCGTACACCGGGTTGTAGGAGGCCACGGCGTCGCCGAGGACGACGTACCCCTCGGGCCAGACCCGGGACTTCTCGTAGTAGCGGCGCCGGTTGGCGGTGTGGCCGAAGGTGGCCACCTCGGACAACGGCTCGGCGTACTGGATCAGTTCCGCGACGACCGGATGGCGCGCGGAGCGGGCGAAGGCCTCGAAGGCGGCGGCGTCCGCGGTCGGTTGGCCGCCCCGGGTGCCGGAGAGGGTGACCAGCCACCGGCCGCCCTCGACGGGGATGATGACCGCCGTCTTGCCGGGCCGCGGATCGTGCGCCACGGACTGGATGTTGACCACGGGGAAGTTCTTCTCGGTACCGGGCGGCGCCTGGTAGAGGCGGCTCGCGTACACCAGGCCCGAGTCCACCAGCTCCTCGCGCACCGGCGGCACGCCCAGTTCGCGCAGCCACTGCGGGGTACGGGTGCCGCGGCCGCTCGCGTCCACGACGAGGGCGGCCGCGAGGCGCTCCTCGCCGCCCTCCGCGGTGGTGATCCGCAGCCCCGTGACCCGCCCGGCGTCGCCGGTCAGCCCCAGCACCCGGGTGTCCTCGACCACGCGGACGTTGGCCAGCGCGGCGACCTGCTCGCGCACGGCCCAGTCGACCAGGTCCCGGCTCGCGGCGAACAGGTAGTGGGTGGGCCGCCAGCGGCGGTACCAGCCGCCGGGGGAGAGGGCCACCATGCCCGAGGTGAGCGGGATCCGGTGCGCGCCCGCCGCGAGCAGCCGCTCGGAGAAGCCGGGCAGCAGGCCCTCGATCGCCTCGGCGCCGCCCGACCAGAGCAGGTGCGCGTGCTGGGCCTGGGGGAGGAAGGCGCGGGCCGCGGCGGTGGCGGGCAGGACGTCGCGCTCGATGACGGTGACCCGGTCGGCGTACGGTGCGAGCGCCGCGGCGGCGAGCATTCCGGCCAGACCGCCACCGATCACGACGGCCTCCCGCCGCGTGGTCGGGGTACCGCTCCCGGCGACCGCCCCGTCACCGACCTCCGTGTGACAGGTCGCCGCGCCACCGGCCGCCGGGCCACCGATCGCCGCACCCCGGGCGGGGGTCTCGGCCGCGGTGCGCGGCGCCGGTATCCGTCTCGGACCGCAGGATCGGTCGCCGCTGGTGGTCTCGCTCATGGGTGACTGCTTTCCGTGCTGGCCGCGTGCCGGCGGGTCCGTGCTACTGCGGGGGAACGCAGGGCGCGCGAGATGCGTTCGAGATCGCGCGGGCCCTGTGCGGTCGGCGAGGTGTAGGCGTCCGCCGAACCGATGACCTTCTCCTCCGGATCGGCCGCGCGCGCCCGGACGGCGGCGGCGACCATCACCGCCTCGGCCGTGGCATCGGCTTGGGCGGTCCCCGCGCCCGCCGCGAGGGCGGTGGTCCGGGCGCGGTCGCGCAGGTCGTGGTCGAAGTAGGGATCGAGGTGGAGGATCCCGTCGTGGATGTCGGCCACCCGCTGGGTGACGCGCAGGTCGGCCGGCGACCACCACGAGATCCGCACGGCGCGCGAACCGTGCGGGACGACCGCGTGCAGTTCGCGCCACAGCGGTCCGAGCCGGTGGTACGTCGCCCAGGTCTGCCAGAAGGCCGACAGCCGCTGCACGACCAGCGGCAGCACGAAGCCCGTCCCGATCAGGAGGGCGGAGAAGGAGGCGACGGGCGGGGCCACGGTGGTGCTGAGCACGTCCAGGTCCTGGCCGGCCCAGCGGGCCGTCACGGCGGCGAACTTCGCCGCGTCGAAGACCAGGTTGAGCATGAACCCGCAGACCATGAGGATCAGCCCCGAGCGCAGCGAACCGCGCACGTGCAGGGACCAGCGCCGGCACAGCACGGTCATCACGACGGCGGCCACGGTGTGCGCCACGAGGTAGATGAGGATCATCTCGCGGATGTAGGGCGTGTTCGCGTAGTACGTGTCGAAGTCCCGCAGCCGTTCCACCGGGGCGCCACCGATGGCGAACAGGGAGAACTGCGACAGGATCACGGCGCTGTACGAGCCCACGCACCACCGGGAGAGGGTGCGCGCACGGTCGTCGGGGCCGCCCCGCCAGTTGATCAGCAGCAGCAGGCAGGACGCGCTGAAGGCGGTGAGGATGCAGTAGACCAGCGGCGCGGAGAAGTTGGGTATGCCGGTGATCCGGTTGACTTCGGCGATCGTGGGCGGCGCGGCGAAGAAGAACACCGAACTGGCGACGAGCAGGAGCACGCTGACGGCCCGTACCAGGGGATCGCGCCAGTGCCGGATCAGGCCCGGCAGCTTGCAGGTGAAGGCGATCACCAGCACGCCGGCCGGAATGTAGAAGTCCAGGCCCTTCACTCGTTCAGCCCGCTCTCAGCCATGTCAGTGGCCGCAGCCCAGGGTTCAGCACGTTCTCAGCCTCGGGGTCCTCGGTAGCCGAGGGACGCCTCGATGCGTCCCGCCAGCTCGTCGCGTTGGGTCGGTCCCGGCCCCAGGGAGGCCGAGAGCCATGGACGGCACTTGCTGCCGAGCAGCAGGCCGAAGGTCTCCGCCTCCGTCTCCTCCTGGACGTCGGCGCGGGTGCGCGCGGCGACCCGGCGGACCGTTTCGCTCAGGTCGGCCTCCTCGGACAGCAGTCGGGCGGCCACGGCCGCGCCGTCCACGTGGTGGCTGCAGTGGCCCGCCTTCATGTGCCACAGCTCGTGGCCGAGGATCACCAGTTGGTGGTCCGGGGCGGTGCGTTCCTCCACGACGACGAGGTCACGGTCCTCCATGTCCAGCCACAGGCCGCTGGCCGTCCCCGGGGGGAACGAGGCCATGCGGAACTCCACCGGACGCCCGCGGTGTTTGCTCATGCCCTTGCACAGGGTGGTGTAGAGGTCCACGGGTTGCACCGGGGCGGCCAGCCGGATGGCCGCCACCAGCTCTCCGCACAGCCGCCGCTGCTCTCTGCCTATGCTCACCGTTCTCCCCGTCGGCGCGGATCCGGATCAGGACTCAAGGGTCAGACCCAGCTTTTCGACTGGGTCATGATTGGGTCGGTTTGACGCTTTCGAGGAGCAGGTCCAGCCATTCCGTCACTTTGTCCCGGTGTTTGTCACTGGGCAGTTGGGCGGCGCGCCAGGCGATGCCCCGGACACCGTGGTCCTGGAGGAGTCTTGCCAGCGGATCGCCCGTTGAAGCCTGCGCGGAGGCGAGCTGTCGCTCCCGCGCCGCGAAGTCCTGGAGCAACTGCTGCTCGGTGCGCAGCAGTGCGTCGGTCAGGGCGTCGGCGTCGTGGGCGGCCAGGAAGCCCGCGTGCACCCCGAAGAAGCGCTGGATCGCGTCACAGTGCTCCATCGTGGGCCGGCGGTCGCCGTTGATCAGGGCGCCGGCCTGTTGGCGCGACATGGCCGCGCCGTCCGCGATCTCCTGCTGCGTGTAGCGGCGTCCGTTGGGCTTGACGCGGGTGCGTCGCAGCAGGTCCAGGCGTTGCAGGAAGCGGGTCTGCAGGTCGGGTTCGCCGGTGGGGCGGCCCTCCAGCAGGTTCTTGACCACGTCGGCCGGAACCCCGGAGGCCTCCGAGAGGCGCCGGAGGTCGAAGACCTCGCTCTGGTCGCGTCCTAGCTTGCCCGCGAGTTCGGCGACGCGCGTTACGGTGGCTGCCAAGGGCACGTTGGCCACCGCGACGGGAGCCGGGAAGCCGTCTGTCACCAGTGGTTCTCCTAGATCGCGCGAAGGTCGGTTCGGGCACATGGTCGGCTCCTGGAGGCTAACCCTTCTCCCATCGAAGGGCTAGAACTTGCCACAGCTGTGGCGTGAATGAGCCGTCACGAGGCTGGAATTGCCACAATAGTTGACACTCGAATGAAGTCGGTAGCAGGATCGCCACACGGAAATGAAGATCCAGACCGTGAGGAAGGGGGAGCTCTCGGTGCCACATCTCGCAGCGGTGGGCCCGTCCGATGGCCTCGCCCGAGCCGGTGAGGGGCGCCTGACGGGTGAAGAGCCCGTCCGTGGCGCGGTGCGGTCGGAGCGACGCAAGGAGATTTTGCGCCAGCGGCGCGAAGAGCTGAACCTCAGCCAGGAGGACATGGCCGCCCGTCTGCGCATCAGCGTCCGTGCGTACGGGAATTGGGAACGCGGCCTGGTCAAGGAGTGGACGGACCGCAAGCTGCTCGCCCTCGCCGAAGCGCTGGAGATGAGCGAGCGCCAGTGCTTCTGGCTCTTCCGCGTCATGGTGGACCGCGATCCGCCGCCGACCTGGCGCGCCGCCGAGGAGAACCGGCTGCCCGCCGACCCGGCACAGCGGGACTACCTGCGGGACTACGCCGCGCTCATGGAGGCGGTGCCCTACCCGAGCTTCCTGGTCGACCACCGCTGGGACGTGGCGCTCACGAACTCGGCCTTCGACCAGCTGTTCCAGGCCGTTCGCCCACATCCCACAGCACTGCCCGACGACAACTTCCTGCGCTTCGTGCTGTTCCACCCGGACGCCGCGGCCGTGCTGGAGGACCACGAACCGGGCTGGTGCGTACCGCTGCTCGCGCAGTTCGCGACCAGCCTGGCCGCCGACCCCGACGACGAGGGGCTGCGCAGCATCCGCCAGGAGGTGGCCCGCGACCCGTTCATGGAGGCCGCCTACCGCTACGGCGTCCCGCACTGGCTCAGCACCTACGGGGCCGATGCGGCCGAGCGCGACGGAGCGGTGCGTTCCGTGCGCCACCCCGACCCGCGGTGGGGCGTGGCACGCTGCCGGATGGTGGCGGAATCCGGCCGAATGTTGGACGCGATGGGACTGACCCGGGTCACGCTGATCCTGTCGGCGCCGCAGGGCGTACCGATCGGACCCGCGCCGGTAGCGGCCGGTCGTCCGCCGCAGACCTCGGCGCGACTGCGCGCCGTGCCGTCGCCGCTCGACTGACCGACCGGGTGACACTGGTGCCACGGAACGTGGCACGGAAGGCCGCGCCGCACCCGCCGCCGTCCGTGTCACCGAACGTGGCACGCACGCGTGGCGCGGGAGCCGTGTCACGATGCGTGGCACGGGACGGCTGGTACGGGCTCGGAGCGCTCCTCGGAGCCCGGGCCCGGAGCGCGGCGGGCGACGCCGCGCGGGCGAAGGGCGGTTGGGCGTGCGGCTGACGATCCTCGGTGGGGGCGGTTTCCGGGTACCGCTGGTGTACGGGGCCCTGCTCGGCGACCACGCCGAGGGCCGGGTGACCCGCGTGACGCTCTACGACGCCGATCCCGGCCGCCTCGCCGCCATGGCCCGGGTGCTCGCGGACCAGGCCGCCGCCGCGGGGGTGTCCGACGCGCCGGAAGTGATCGCGACCAAGGACCTCGACGAGGCCCTGCGCGGGGCCGACTTCGTCTTCTCCGCCATCCGCGTCGGCGGCCTGGACGGGCGCGCCACGGACGAGCGGGTCGCGCTGGCCGAGGGAGTGCTGGGCCAGGAGACCGTCGGCGCGGGCGGGATCGCGTACGGCCTGCGCACGGTGCCGGTGGCGCGGGAGATCGCCCGCCGGGTGGCCCGTAGCGCACCCGGGGCCTGGGTCATCAACTTCACCAATCCGGCCGGGCTCGTCACCGAGGCGATGGCCGAGGAGCTGGGCGACCGGGTCATCGGGATCTGCGACTCCCCGGTGGGCCTCGGGCGCCGGATCGCCCGGCTCCTCGGCGCCCGCCCCGAAGAGGCCTGGATCGACTACGTCGGCCTCAACCACCTGGGCTGGGTCCGCGGCCTGCACATCGGCGGCCGCGACGAACTGCCCCGGCTGCTGGCCGACACCGCCGCCCTGGAGTCCTTCGAGGAGGGGCGGCTCTTCGGCGCCGAGTGGCTGCGCTCGCTCGGCGCGATCCCGAACGAGTACCTGCACTACTACTACTTCAACCGCGAGACGGTCCGCGCCTACCAGGAGGCCCGGCAGACCCGCGGCGCCTTCCTGCGCGACCAGCAGCGGGCCTTCTACGCCGAGGCAGAGCGCCCCGGTCAGCGGCCCGGCGCGGCGCTCGCCGCGTGGGACCGCACCCGGGCCGAGCGCGAGGCCACCTACATGGCCGAGAACCGCGACGCGGCGGGCGCCGGCGACCGCGAGGAGAGCGACCTGGAGTCCGGCGGGTACGAGAAGGTCGCGCTCGCGCTGATGCGGGCCATCGCCCGGGACGAGCGCGCCACGCTGATCCTCAACGTCCGCAACCGCACCACCCTGTCGGTGCTCGACCCGCAGGCCGTCATCGAGGTGCCCTGCCTGGTCGACGCCAACGGTGCGCATCCGGTGGCCGTCGATCCGCTGCCCTATCACGCGGTCGGTCTGGTGACCGCGGTCAAGGGCGTCGAGCGGGAGGTGCTGGCGGCCTCGGCCAGCGGCTCGCGCCGGGACGCGGTCAAGGCCTTCGCGCTGCACCCGCTGGTGGACTCGGTGGCGGTGGCCCGGCGCCTGCTGGACGGCTACGTGCAGGACCATCCGGGCCTGTCCTACCTGCGCTGATCCCCCGCGCCGGTCCCCTGCGCCGGTCCCTTTCGGGGGCCGGCGCCCGGGTCCGCGGGGTGACCCGTTCGGCCGAGCGCCGCATGCGGCCGGGCGGCGGCGCTGTGAGAGTGCGAGATGTGACCACAGCTCCCGCGATAGTCGCCGCGCCGCCCGTGCTCGACCGGCGCCGGCGCAACGTCATCTTCGGCACGATCATGCTCGGCGTGCTGCTGGCAGCCCTCGACCAGACGATCGTGGGCACCGCCCTGCCCACGATCGTGGCGGATCTCGGCGGCGGCGACCACATGTCCTGGGTGGTGACCTCGTACCTCCTCGCGGAGACCGTCGCCACGGTGCTGGTGGGCAAGTTCGGCGACCTCTTCGGGCGCAAGGTCATCTTCCAGATCTCCGCGGTCGTCTTCATCACCGGCTCGTTCCTCTGCGGGCTGGCGAGCAACATGCTCCTGCTCATCGTGTGGCGGGGCGTGCAGGGCATCGGTGCGGGCGGCCTGATGGTCACCTCCATGGCACTGATCGCCGATGTGGTGCCGCTGCGCGAGCGGGGCAAGTACCAGGGCGCGATCGGCGCCGTGTTCGGCGTCGCGACGGTCATCGGGCCCCTGCTGGGCGGGCTGTTCACCGACCACCTGAGCTGGCGCTGGGCCTTCTACGTCAATGTGCCGATCGCGGTCCTGGTGGTGCTGGCCGCGGCCCGGACGATCCCCTCGGTACGGTCGGGCGCGCGGCCGGCGATCGACTACCTCGGCATCGCCCTCGTCGCGATCGGCTCCAGCGCGCTGATCCTGGGCACGAGTTGGGGCGGCAACGAGTACGCCTGGAGTTCGCCGGCCATCATCGGTCTCTTCGTGGGCGGGGTGCTCGCACTCGCCCTGTTCTGCCTGGCCGAGACCCGCGCGGCCGAACCGATGCTGCCCATGCGGCTGTTCCGCAACCCGGTCTTCACCGTGTGCTCCGTACTGAGCTTCGTCGTCGGCTTCGCGATGCTCGGCGCGATGACCTTCCTGCCGACCTACCTCCAGTACGTGGACGGGGATTCGGCCACGATCTCGGGCGTGCGGACCCTGCCGCTGGTCTTCGGCCTGTTGATCGCCTCCGTCTTCAGCGGCAACGTCACCAGCAAGACCGGGCGGTACCGGATCTTCCCCATCGTGGGTTCCCTGGTCATGGGCATCGGGCTCTACCTGCTCTCGCGAATGGGCCCGGGGACCGGCGTCGCGCTGGAATCGCTGTACATGTTCGTGCTCGGCGTCGGGATCGGCCTGTCGATGCAGGTCCTGACCATCGCCGTGCAGAACACCGTGGACTACGCCGACCTCGGTACCGCCACCTCGGGGGTCACCTTCTTCCGGACCCTGGGCAGCGCCTTCGGCACCGCGGTCTTCGGCACCATCTACGCCAACAGCCTCGGGCCCGCCCTGACCTCGGCCGTGGCCGAGGCGGCCAAGGCCACGGGCGGCGACCCGGCACAGATCGCCGCCCAGGCGGGGAACCCGAAGGGCGTGCACGGACTGCCGACGGCCGCGGCCACCCCGGTGATCTCCGCGTACACGGACGCGTTGCAGACCGTCTTCCTGTGGACGGTGCCGGTCGCGGCGGTGGGCTTCGTCGTCGCGCTCTTCCTCAAGCAGGTCGCGCTGCGCGACACCGCCAAGGCCGGCTCGACCGACATGGGCGACGGCTTCGCCTCGCCGGCGACGGCCTCCGGGGATTCGGCCAAACTGCTGGAACTGGCGGTGGGCAGGATCGTCCGGACCATGGGCCCGGAGCAGGCGCGGGGCATCGTCAGCGCCTCCGACACCCGGCTCGACATGGCGGGCGCGTGGGCCGTCATGCAGGTGGATCTGCTGACCCGCACGGTCGGCTACGCCAGCCTCGGCCTGATCGCCTCCCGCCGCTCGCTGCCCGCGGAGGTGCTGGTGCCCGTCTTCGACCGGATGGTCGCGGAGGGCTACCTGACGCGGGAGGGCAGCTTCTTCTCGCACACCCCGGCCGGTGCGCGCGAGGCCGGGGTGATCTCCGCCGCCTGGGCCGACTGGCTCGGCGACCAGCTGGAGCGCGACCGCGGCCGGCCGCGCAGCGCCGAACTGCGGGTGGCGGCCGACGCGATCGCGAAGCGGCTGCTGGCGGAGGACCTGAGCGAGGGCAACTTCGCGCCGCGGGTGGCGGTGCGGTCGTAGCGGGCGGGCGCGCGGCCGTGCTCGACCTGACCCGCCGTCGGCGGGACGTCGGGGTGGCGTCGGAGAGGCGTCGGAGAGGCGTCGGGGTGGCGTCGGGGTGGCGCCCTACGCGCCGCGGTCATGGTGCGTTCTTGTCCCGCGTGGTGGGCCTGGCGCGTACGTGGATGCGCTCGCCCTGCGGACCGAACAGGCTCAGGTACTCGGTGGGTTGCGCGACCGCGTTGAAGAAGGCGTGCGGGGTGCGGGTGTCGAACTCGGCGGCCTCCCCGGGGCCGAGCACCAGGTCGTGGTCGCCGAGCACCAGGCGCAGCCGTCCGGACAGGACGTACAGCCACTCGTAGCCCTCGTGCACGCCCAGCCGCGGGTTGCCGACCGGCTCGGTGGCGGGCGGGAGGATCTGCTTGAAGGCGTGTACTCCGCCGAAGTTCCTGGTCAGCGGGATGTACGTCGTCCCGTGCCGGACGAAGGGGCGCGGCCGGACCCGCGGGTCCCCGGTGTCCGGGGCGCCGACCAGCTCGTCGAGCGCGACGCGGTGGGCCTTGGCCAGCGGGAGCAGCAGTTCCAGGGTGGGCCGGCGGCGTCCGGACTCCAGCCGGGAGAGCGTGGAGAGGGAGATGCCGGTGGCCTCGCTGAGCTGGGCGAGGGTGGTCCCGCGCTCCTGCCGCAGGGTGCGCAGGCGCGGTCCCACGGTGGTGAGCACCCGGGCGAGGTCCTCTTCGTCGGACCCCGCGGACGCGTCGTTCTCGGCGGCAACCATGATCCCATTTGCCGGTTCGGCAACACCATTTGTCAAGCGGGATTCCGGGCGCGCATCCTCGCCGCATGAGGACGAACGGTGTGAGTGCGGGTGCGGGTGCGGGTGCGGGTGCGGGTGTGGGTGTGGACGGGGCCGAGGTGGAGGCGGAGGCGGACGTGGAGGTCGTGGTCGTGGGGGGTGGGGCCGCGGGGCTGGGCGCGGCGGTGACCCTGTCCCGCGCCCGACGCTCGGTCCTGGTGATCGACTCGGGCAGCCCCCGCAACGCCCCGGCCGCCCACGTGCACGGATATCTCGGCCACGACGGCGTACCCCCGGCGGAGCTGCTGGCCCGGGGGCGGGCGGAGGCGATCGGCTACGGCGCCCGGATCGTTCCCGGTACGGCCATCGCCGCCGACCGGTTGCCCGGCGGCGGCTTCCTGGTGCGCCTCGGCGACGGTTCCACGGTCCGCGCCGCGCGGCTCCTGGTGGCCACCGGTCTGCGCGACGAGCTGCCCGAGGTGCCGGGCCTCGCCGCCCGCTGGGGCCGCGACGTACTGCACTGTCCGTACTGCGACGGCTGGGAGTGGCGGGACCGCCCGCTCGCGGTCCTGGCCACCGGTCCGCTCGCGGTGCACCAGGCACACCTGTGGCGGCAGTGGACCCCGCGGGTCACCCTGCTGGCGCACACCTGGCGGGTGCCGGAGGACGACCGGGCGGCGCTGGCCGCGCGGGGCGTCGCGGTGGTGGAGGGGGAGGTCCGGGGGCTCGCGCTGACCGGGGAGGACCGACTGGCGGGCGTGACCCTGGCGGGCGGGGCGGCCGTCGCGTGCGAGGCGCTGGTCGTGGCCCCGCGGTTCACGGCCCGTTCGGGAGTGTTGAGCAGCCTGGGGATCACGGCCGTACGGCAGGAGCGCGACGGTCACGACCTCGGCACCGCGGTCGAGGCGGGGCCGGGCGGGGCGACGGCGCTCCCGGGGGTATGGGTGGCGGGCAACGTGACCTCGCCGACGGACACCGTGATCGCCGCGGCCGCGCAGGGGGTGCGCGCGGGGATGGAGATCAACGCGGATCTGACGGGGGCGGAGGTCCGGGCGGCGGGGGCCGGGGCGTCGGCGACGGGAGTGGCCACCGGGTGAGGTGACGGCGTCCGGTGGGTCCCGGTACGCCTCCTCCCACCAGGCGCTCGCTCATTTGTGCGGGTTTCGCCCGAGCCTGGCCCGCACAGGCTCTGGAGGCGATCTGATCGTCGTACCGCTCGCACCGCACCTTCGGCTCTGGGGGACGCAATGGCACATGTGTTGGTCATCGGCGGCGGTGTCGGAGGGTTGGCCACCGCGTTGCTCGCGGCGCGGCACGGGCACACGGCCGAGCTGTTCGAGCGCGACAGCCGGGCCCCGGGAACCGCCCTGGACCGGGACTTCTTCGGCTGGCGGCGCCCCTCCGTACCGCAGGCGACGCAGCCCCACGTCCTGCTCGGGGCGGCGCGCACGCTGCTGCGCGACGTACTGCCGGACGTGTACCGGGAGATGCTCCGCCTCGGCGCCCGGGAGCGGCACGAACTGGACTGGTTCGACGAACGCCCGCCCGCCCGGCCCGGGGACGAGGACCTCGTCATGCTCCAGGCCCGGCGCATCGTGCTGGAGAGCGCCCTGGTCACCGCGCTGCGCGGCGAGTCCGGGGTGGTCACGCGGTACGGCGAGCCGGTCACCGGGCTGCTGACGGAGCGCGCGGCGAGAGCGGGGGCCGGGGCCGGTACGGCTGCGACCGCTGGGGCGGCTGGGGTGGCTGGGGACTGCGTACGGGTGACGGGGGTGGAGACGGCGCTGGGGGAGTACGCGGGTGACCTCGTCGTGGACGCGGGCGGGCGGCGCGGCGGCGTCGAACGCTGGCTCGCGCTGGCCGGCTGCCGGCCGGCGGTCGTGGAGCGCCACCGCACGGGGATCGCCTACTTCTGCCGCTGGTACCGCCTGCCTGAGGGGCGCCCGGAGGGCCCGCGCCGCCCGTGGGCGGTGACCGGCGGCCCCTTCGCCGGATGCGCCGTCTTCCCGGCCGACAACGGGGCGTTCGCGGTGACCCTCTTCGTCCACACGCAGGACGAGACCCGCGGCGCGCTGCGGGATCCGGCCGTCTTCGAGGCCGTGGCGCGGGCCTTCCCGCCCGGTGCGGCCTGGCTGGAGCTGGGCGCCGAACCGCTGTCCGAGGTCATGGCCACGGCGGGCCTGGACAACCGGTGGAGCGCCCTGGTCGACGAACGGGGACCGGTGGTCAGCGGGATCGTGCCGATCGGGGACGCGATCACCCACACCAACCCGACCCTGGCGCAGGGCACCTCGCTCGCGCTGTGGGCCGCGCTGCGCGTGGCCCGTACGGCGCACCGCGACCCGGGGTCGGCACGTTTCGCCGCCGAGCACCACGCGTGGGCGGTGCGCACGCTCAAGCCGTGGTTCGACTTCCAGGTGGTGGCGGACACTGCGGTGGGGGAGCGGTTCGCGGCCCGGGCCGGCCGCACCGGTACGGCCCGTGAGACGGCCGCGCTGTTCGACTGCGCCCTGGACGACCCGGAGGTGATGCGGGCCCGGGCGCGGGTGCGGCACCTGGTCGACCCGCCGGAGCGGGCCTACGCCGATCCGGAGATCCGGGCCCGGGTCGCGCGGTGGTTGGCGCAGCGCCCCGACTACGCACCGGGCACGGCCGGCCCGGACCGCGAGGAGTGGGAGAAGCTCACAAGGGCTCGTTGATCACGGCGACACCGAGGACCGGCAGCGCTGGAGGATCACCGTCCCGTGGTTCCCGGACCGCGCTTGCGCGGCGTGACCGCGACGCCGGTCGGCCCGTCGCCGACGGGCACCGTGGCGGTGACCCGCGCGGCCGCCGTGTCGATGACCGACACCGTGTCCGCTTCGAATTCGCTGACGTAGAGGTGGGAGCCGTCGGGGCCGACGGCGAGTCCGTTGGGGCCGACGCCCACCTCGATGGTGTCCGTGACGCGATGGGTACGGGTGCTGATCACCGACACGCTGCTCGACCCGATGTTGGCCACGTAGACGTGGCGTCCGTCGGGGCCGGCGCCGATGCCGGCGGGCTGCACTCCGACCGGGACGCGGGCCGTGACCGTGTTGCCGCAGGTCTCGATCACCGACACGTCGGCCGAGGTCAGGTCCGAGACGTAGAGCTCGCGGCCGTCCGGGGTGAGGGCCAGTGCGGTGGGACCGTTGCCCACGGGGACCGTGCCCACGACCGTGTTGGTGTCGGTCCGGACCACCGAGACGTCGTCCGAAGCGGCGTTGGCGACGTAGAGGCGGGAGCCGTCCGGGAGTACGGCCAGGCCCAGGGGCGAGTCCCCCACCTTGACGGTGTCCGTGACCTTCCGCGTTCGGGTGCTGATCACCGAGACGTCGTCCGACCTCACGTTGGCCACGTACGCGCGCCCTCCGTCCGGTGAGATCGTGACCCTGCTGGGCTCCCCTCCCACGGCGATGGTGTCGACGACCGTCCTGGTGCGGGTCTCGATCACGGACACGGTGTCCGCCGCGGAGTTCGTGACGTAGACGTGCGCGCCGTCGGGAGTCACGGCCACGCTGTCGGGCCCGGCACCCACGCGAACGCTGTCCACGACCGTGTCGGTACGCGTGTCGATCACCGAGACCGTGTCGGAGTGGAGGTTCGCGACGAAGGCGAAGGTGAAGGCGCCCGGCCGTGCGGAGGCGTCCGGCGCCGGCGCCGCGAGCGCCCCGGGTGCGCTCGCCAGCGCCACGAGCGCCACCGCCACCGCCAGAGCCACGCCCGGCCGGCGCCCGGTCCCCTGAGTCCGTGTCATGGCCCACAAGCTACGTCGCGCGCTACCGCTCGGAGCCGAGGCGCGCCCCGGGGGCCAGGGGGTGGGGGGTTCACTCGGTCACCCGATCCACCCGCGCGATGTCGGTGACTTCGCGCGCGAACCACTTGTGTGTCGGGTTGCGGCCCGTGTGCTTCATGCAGAGGCGGTCCACGGCGGCCACGTCCTGGTCCGGGCCGCTGGCCCAACCGCATCCGTCCGTGACGCACTCGGCCGCCACGACAGGTGCCGTACCGGGGTCACGGATGATCCGGTGAGCGGCGAACGTGAAACGCTGCTTCACTCTGGCCTCCGCTTGCCTGCCACGCGCATCTTCGCGAGATCCGGGTCCGAGCAATCGATGTGCCGGTAGATGACCACCGGGGGGCCGGATCGCCTTTCGTACGTCCCGCGCTGGCAGCGATCGAGCGGGGCGATCAGGCACGCGCATTCCGAGCACGTCTCAACCGGCGGTACGAAGGTCTCGTACTCCCACATCCGCGTACCGGGTTCGCTTGCGCTGCCTGTTTTGCTTGGAACCATGACGCACCCTTCGCCGCATCATCCGGACGTGATGAATGATTCCAGCGCGAGAGGGTGCGATCCAAAATTATTCGCGTCGTCGACTAAAGATCATTGGCGGCAGTGCCGAGCCCACTCCGACAACAGTTCCTGTGCGCTGTCCCCGAATTCGGCGTGCTCCTCGTAGCTGGTAAATCTTTCGAGAAGCGCCTGTACGTCCTTCGGGTCACGGAAGACTGCCGCACCGAGGTCCGTCTCGATGGTAGCCAGCCGGTCGTCGTAGACCGTGAACGTACTCAACGGCGTGTTGCTGTACTTGACCCGCGTGGGTAGCAGGCCAATCCGGATATTCGCCTGTCGGGCGAGTGAGGAAAGACGGTCGATCTGCATGGCCAGAGCGTCCGGGGGGATCAGGGGATACCGTACGGCTTGTTCCGTGAGGAGGAACGTGAACCGTTTGGCGCGGTTGAGCAGGACGGTTTGGCGCTCCAGCTTCATCGCGACGGCTTTGGCCTGTTGGGTGGGCGGAGCATGGGCGATGCTTTCCCGGATGTATTCCGGAGTGGCGAGAAGTCCCGTAGCCATGGAAAGCAGGAAGTACCGGAACTCTGTCGTCACCGACTCCAGCCCGGCCAGCTCCAGCTGCTTCTTGTCCATGCCCTTCCGGTGCAGCCCCCTTCGATCCTGCCACTCGGTCTGAGCTATCCGAGCCACGGCCATGATCTCGGCCGTAACAGCGGATGAGGCTTCGAGCCCCCGGAGGAGCTGCTCGACATCCACCAGGGATGGACGGAGCTTGTTGCCCTCGATGCGGCTGATCTTGGACTGGGACATGTTGCAACGCGCACCAAGCCGGGCCCCTGAGAGCCCGGCTTGTCTGCGTAGCCTTCTGAGGAGCGCCGCCAGCTCCAGGCCCGACTGGTCGAGCTGATCAGGCTCTATGGCCACCGGTGACGTACTCCCTGAACGGCACGGATTCGGCCAGCGCAATCCGTTGGTACTCGATAAATGGTGCAGCGTCGCCTTCGTACAGTTCGCGGTTGATCTGCCTGCCGTCCGTTTCGTAGTTCATGAGAACCACTTTGGAACGGTCGAACATCCAGAAGTCGGGGGCATCCGCAAGAGGGTTTTCCCGGTCGGTGACATCCAAGATGCGGATGTCATCCCCTGCCTGAACGTGGACGTCGTAGTACCTGCTGAATTCGAACCGTAGGTAAGCGCTCAACGGCTGTCGCACGATGTGTACCCGGCCGTTGTGCTTGCCTTCCGCCCGCTGTCTCGAAACGCGCTCCGTGTATGCGGATGACAGGTAGGGAGCCGTAGGACGTCCCGCTACGAACGCTGCGAAATCTTCCTCCTCATGCGGCACGAGGTATTGGGGCAGGGTCTCCAGTCGCCAAGCCTCGACCTTGATGTCGGCGAACTGTTGCTTCCACTCTTCACCATCCAAGTGCACGTACAGCCTCCCTGAGTACTGCTTCGGGGATCTCCACGAGTCCTTCCCCGGCCGGGGGCTGGAATGCGGTGGACACGTCGCCCTGGACCACGATCGAGCCGCTGGCAGTCACGTAGACGTTCGGGCAGTCCTCATCTCCGCACGGGTCCTTACAGTCGCCGTTGTCGGTTCCGGTCACGCGGGTCAGTTCCTCACGCGCCATGTGAAGCCCCCTCGGTGCCAGGCCCCCGGTTGAGCCTGATGGTCATGACCGTACGGAGGGGAGCGGGGCGTCGTCCATGCGTGGGCGGGACTATGCGCGTCTTCGCATAAACCCGCCCCGTGGTGACGTGCGGGCGGCCGGGGCGTGGGAGGTCACGAGGGGAGGATGTCGCCCAAGTTGTACTCGGGTTCTTCGAGTTGCTCGTAGGTGCACGATTCGGCGGTACGGTCCGGGCGCCACCGGCGGAACCGGGCCGTGTGCCTGAATCGGGGGGCCTGGGTCGCGGTGTAGGAGAGGGTGTCGTACGCGACCTCCAGGACGAGTTCCGGGCGCAGCGGTACCCAGGAGAGGTCCTTCTTGCCGGTCCAGCGGCTCTGGGCGCCCGGCAGGCGGGCGCTCTCGTGAGCGGATTCTTCGGCCCAGGCCGCCCACGGGTGGCCCTCGGGGCTGGGCATGCGCAGGGGGGCCAGCTCCTCCACCATTTCGGCGCGGCGCTTCATGGGGAAGGCGGCGCAGACGCCCACGTGTTGGAGCGCGCCGTGCTCGTCGTGGAGGCCGAGCAGGAGCGATCCGATGATCGGACCGCTCTTGTGGAAACGGAAACCCGCGACGACGGTGTCGGCCGTACGCTCGTGCTTGATCTTGAACATGAGGCGGGCATCGGGCCGGTAGGGCAGATCGAGCGGTTTCGCGATCACCCCGTCGAGCCCGGCGCCCTCGAACCGCTCGAACCACTCCCGCGCGAGCGCGGGGTCGGTGGTCGCGGGCGCCAGATGAACGGGGGGACGGGCCGTGGACAGGGAGCGGGCGAGTGCGGTGCGCCGGTCGGCGAGCGGGGTGTCGAGGAGGGCCTCGTCGCCGAGCGCGAGCAGGTCGAAGGCGATGAAGCTGGCCGGGGTGGTACCGGCCAGGAGGGTGACGCGGGACGCCGCGGGATGGATGCGTTCGGTCAGGCGGTCGAAATCCAGCCGCCCGCCGTGAACGATGACGATCTCCCCGTCCACGACGCAGCGCGGGGGCAGCTCCTCCCGGAACGCCGTGACCAGTTCGGGGAAGTAGCGGGTCAGGGACTTGCCGGTGCGGCTGCCGATCTCGATCTCGTCGCCGTCCCGGTGGACGATGGCGCGGAAGCCGTCCCACTTCGCCTCGTACTGCATGCCCGGGGGAATCTCGGGCACGGACTTCGCGAGCATCGGTTTCACCGGGGGCATCACGGGCAGGTCCACGCCACCTCCACCTGGTCTTCTCGGTCGTCCTGACCTTCTGGACGACCCGTCCCTACGATTCTGCGGCGCTACGTCCCGCCGCGCCCGGTATGCGAGGTGTGCCGGGCCCGCCTACCGTGGCGCACATGGGTGCTGCGGGCAAGGCGATCGAGTTGGAAGCGGGCGGGCGGGCCGTACGGCTGTCGAGCCCGGACAAGGTCTACTTTCCCGAGCGAGGCCTGACCAAGCTGGACGTCGCCCAGTACTACCTGGCCGTGGCGGAGGGCATCACGCGCGCGCTGCGCGACCGGCCGACGACCCTGGAGCGGTTCCCGGACGGGGTGGACGGCGAGTCCTTCTTCCAGAAGCGCGCGCCGAAGAACCTGCCCGAGTGGATCCCGACCGCCCACATCGCCTTCCCCAGCGGGCGGACGGCCGACGAGATCTGCCCGACCGAGCCGGCCGCCGTGCTCTGGGCGGCGAACCTCGGCTGCCTGACCTTCCACCCGTGGCCGGTGCGACGCGCGGACACCGACCGTCCCGACGAGCTGCGCATCGACCTCGATCCGCAACCGGGGACGGACTACCACCACGCGGTGGCGGTGGCCCACGAGCTGCGCGCGCTGCTGGAAGAGCTGGGCCTGCGCGGCTGGCCCAAGACTTCGGGGGGCCGGGGCCTGCACGTCTTCGTGCCGATCGAGCCCCGCTGGACCTTCGCCGAGGTCCGGCGCTGCGCGATCGCGCTGGGCCGGGAGCTGGAGCGCCGGATGCCCGGGAAGGTCACCACGGCCTGGTGGAAGGAGGAACGGGGCGAGCGGATCTTCGTCGACTACAACCAGACCGCGCGCGACCGCACCATCGCCTCGGCCTACTCCGTCCGGCCCCGCCCCCACGCCCCGGTCTCCGCGCCCCTGCGCTGGGACGAGGTGGACGCGGCCGAGCCGCGGGACTTCGACATCGTGACGATGCCGAAGCGCTTCGCCGAGCTGGGCGACGTCCACGCGGACATGGACGACCACGCCTTCGGCCTGGAAGCGGTCCTGGCCCTGGCGGACCGCGACGAGCACGAGCGCGGCATGGGCGACATGCCCTACCCCCCGGACCACCCGAAGATGCCGGGCGAACCGAAGCGGGTCCAACCGAGCCGCGCCCGGCACGAGGACTGAGGGCTGAGGACTGAGGGTTGCGGGCTGAGGGCCGAGGACTGAGGTGCCTCGATCGGGGGCGCCGACCGGGTCGCCGTCCGGGGTGATCAACGACGCCGTGCCGCCCTGTTGATCGGTCGTTGATCGGACGTACATCCGGCGCGGTGAGTATCGCCGCATGTCGATGAACACGAGCGAACGCACGGCGACGGCGACGACGGACGTCTCCTGGTACGAACTGGCACTCTGCGCGCAGACGGGCCCCGGCTTCTTCTTCCCGGAGCCCGGGTCCTCCCTGCGGGACGCGAAGCGCCTGTGCGGAGCCTGCGAGGGACGGGTCGCCTGCCTGGAGTACGCCCTGGCCAACGACGAGCGCTTCGGTGTCTGGGGCGGTCTCTCGGAGGGCGAACGCCACGCCCTGCGCCCGCGCGGTTGACGCGTCGGCCCGGCCGCGTCGCTCACGAACGCGGCGGTCCCCCGGTAGAGCGGGGCTCTACCGGGGGACCGCCGTCACACTTCACGCTTCACACGGCGCGGGGCGGGGCCCCGACCGCTCGCGATCAGGCCTTGCGGGCCGCGATGCGCGCCGCGCGGGCGGCGAGGCGCTCGTCGAACTTGCGGGCCTCGGAGTCCAGGCCGGCCATGTACATGCCCAGCTCGTCCTGGGCCTTCTGGCCGTCGGGGCCGAGGCCGTCGATGTCCATGACCTTGAGGAAGCGGAGCACCGGGCTCAGCACGTCGTCGTGGTGGATGCGCATGTTGTAGATGCCGCCGATGGCCATCTGCGCCGCGGCCCGCTCGAAGCCCGGCATGCCGTGTCCCGGCATCCGGAAGTCGACGACCACGTCGCGCACGGCCTGCATCGTCAGGTCCGGGGCCAGCTCGAAGGCGGCGCCGAGCAGGTTGCGGTAGAAGATCATGTGCAGGTTCTCGTCGGCCGCGATGCGGGCGAGCATCCGGTCGCAGACCGGGTCGCCCGACTGGTGGCCGGTGTTGCGGTGCGAGATGCGGGTGGCCAGCTCCTGGAAGGCGACGTACGCCACCGAGTGCAGCATGGAGTGCCGGTTGTCGGACTCGAAGCCCTCCGCCATGTGCATCATCCGGAACTCTTCGAGCTTGTCCGGGTCCACCGCGCGGGACGCGAGCAGGTAGTCGCGCATCACGATGCCGTGGCGCCCCTCCTCAGCGGTCCAGCGGTGCACCCAGGTGCCCCAGGCGCCGTTGCGGCCGAAGAGGGAAGCGATCTCGTGGTGGTAGCTGGGGAGGTTGTCCTCGGTGAGGAGGTTGACCACCAGCGCCGTGCGGCCGATGTCGGTGACCTTGGACTGGCCGACCGCCCACTCCTCGCCGTCCTCGAAGAACCCCGGGAAATTGCGCCCGTCGCTCCACGGAACGTACTCGTGCGGCATCCAGTCCTTCGTCACCTTCAGGTGACGGTTGAGCTCTTTCTCCACCACCTCTTCCAGCGCGAACAGCAGCTTGGCGTCGGTCCACGCCTCCGAGCTGCCGAGGTGGGGAGAGGTGATCGTCACGGGTGCTCCTGGGGACAAAGCGAATACCTACGGTTCCGTAGCCTACGAACCCGTAGGTTAAGCGCGGCATCAAGAGGAACCAAGCCCCACCCCTGGGGGTGCCTGGTTACGTCCGGTTATGTATGCAGTTCTAGGCGGCGCGGGGACGCGCAAAGTCACACCAGAAGGTGATCCGCGGCGCCGCCCTTGACCGCCGTGATCAGCGCGCGGAGCGCTTCCGTCGAGTCCGAGACGTAGGCGGCGGAGCCGGTCGTGCCGATGTAGGCCCTGCCGTCGGCGTCCAGGCCGAAGCGGAAGCAGTTCGCGCCCTCGCTGCAGAAGGCCCGGTCCCAGTCGATGGCGGGGGCGGGGGCGGTGGCGGGGGCTGCGGTGGCCGCGGTGGTCATCGCGCTCATGTCGTCCTTCTTCCGGTGTCCGTGGTGCATCGTCTCGTCCGTGTGCTTCGTGGTGTGCGTGGCGCCCTGTGGTGTCCCTTCGGTGCGCACACGGGTCCCGCGCGCGGCGGGTTCACCGCTTCCGCGCGGGCCTCACAGGTCCCGCGCGATCGCGCGGATGGCATCGCGGGATGCGGTCGCGGTCAGTGACAGGCCCCGGAGCCGCTCCAGCAGCCCCCGGTAGCGCGACAGCTCCCCCTGCGAGTCAAGGAGCGCCGACCCGTGCGCGCTGTCGAGCTGCACGGTGTCCAGCTGGCTCATCGTCGCCGCCGCGTAGGTGAACGACTGGCCCGCGCCGGGCAGGCCGCCCGCGGTGAAGGGGATCACCCGGACCGTCGTGCGCTCGCGCTCCGACTCTGCCAGGATGTGCTCCAGTTGCGCCCGGGCCGCCCCCGGCCCGCCGAACCGCATGCGCAGCGCCGCCTCGTGCACCACCGCTTCGTAGGTCGGGGGCCGCTCGCGCGCGAAGATCTCCCGCCGGCCCATGCGCAGCGCCAGCCGGGCCCGCACCTCGGCCGCCGGGAGCGGCGGGTCGGCGGTTTCGAAGACCGCCCGCGCGTGGGCCTCGGTCTGCAACAGGCCGGGTATGTGCGCGGTCACGGCCGTGTGCAACTCGACGCTGTGGTGCTCCAGTTCGCAGATGTCGAGCAACCCCGGCGGTAGCAGGGCGCGATGCTCCTCCCACCACCCCTTGTCGCGCTCCCGGGTCATCCCCGCGAGCAGGTCCACGAGCGCGACGTCGGGGCAGGCGTAGTGGTGGGCCAGCGTGCGGACCCGCTCCGCGGTGATGCCGAGCCGGCCGGACTCGATGTTGGGGATGCGGGTGCGGTCGACCCCCAGCAGCGCCGCGGCCTGTTGCACGGTCGTGCCCGACCGCTCGCGGAGTCTGCGCAGCTCGGCGCCCAGGCGCTGCTGCCGGGCGGTCGGCGTGCTCCTCGGTGGCATGGCGCGGTTCCCCTCTCCTGGAATGCCCTGAGAAAGCGGTAGGCGGTCGTACGACTAGTGGCACTGTGCACCTACTACGCTACGTTCAGTAGTGCAAGTGTCACACGCGGCGACCTGTCGGCGCCGGAGGACTCCCTCGGAAGGCTCGGCGCTACGACGACGGGCGCCCGGCGCCCCGCCCCGTGAGGGGGGAGCGCCGGGCGCGTCGACGGGTGGAGCGGGTCGGCCCCGCCCGGTCCCACCGGGTGCTGATCAGTCCTGCCACATGGACTCGCGGACCTCCTGCGCCGTGGTCGGGCGCAGTTCGTCGTCGAGCAGCAGCCAGCGGGTGATGCCGATCGATTCCAGGAACGGCACGTCGTGACTGGCCACGATGAGCGCCCCCTCGTACGAATCCAACGCCTCCGTCAACTGCCGTACGCTCGCCAGGTCCAGGTTGTTCGTCGGCTCGTCCAGCATCAGTAGCTGCGGAGCCGGTTCCGCCAGGAGCAGCGCCGCGAGCGCCGCCCGGAAGCGCTCGCCGCCCGACAGGGTTCCCGCGAGCCGGTCGGCCCGGGCGCCGCGGAAGAGGAAGTGCGCGAGCCGCGCCCGGATCCCGTTGTTCGTCGCCTGCGGCGCGAACCGGGCCACGTTCGCCACCACCGACAACCCGTCGTCGAGGACGTCGAGCCGCTGCGGCAGGAAGCGCACCGGTACGTGCGCCACCGCCTCCCCGGCCACCGGCGGGACCAGCCCGGCCACCGTGCGCAGCAAGGTGGTCTTGCCCGAACCGTTGCGTCCGACCAGGGCGATCCGCTCCGGCCCGCGCAGTTCCCACGCGTCGGGGACGGCCGGTGAGCCCGCGTGCGCCAGGTGCAGGCCGCGCAGGGTCAGCACGCCGCGCCCGGGTGGAACCAGGGTGGCGGGCAGCTCGATGCGGATCTCGTCGTCGTCGCGCACCGCCTCCACCGCCTGGTCGAGCCGTTCGCGCGCCTGCGCGAGCTTCTCGGTGTGCATGATGCGGTGCTTGCCCGCCGACACCTGGGCCTGTCGCTTCCGCTCGCCCATCACGATCTTGGGCTCGCGCTTGGTGTCGTTCATCTTCTGGCCGTACCGCTTGCGTCGGGCCAACTTGACGTGCGCGTCGGACAGTTCGCGCTTCTGGCGCTGTACGTCGGCCTCGGCGACCCGGACCAGCCGCTCGGCGGTCTCCTGCTCGGCGGCCAGCACCTCCTCGTAGGCGCTGAAGTTCCCGCCGTACCAGCGGACCTCGCCCTCGCGCAGTTCGGCGATCTGGTCCACCCGGTCCAGCAGTTCCCGGTCGTGGCTGACCAGGACCAGGACGCCGGTCCAGGAGTCGACGGCGGCGTAGAGCCGGCGTCGGGCCCGCAGGTCGAGGTTGTTGGTGGGTTCGTCGAGCAGCAGGACGTCCGGCCGCGCGATCAGCAGGGCCGCCAGCCGCAGCAGCACGGACTCGCCGCCGGACAGTTCGCCGACCGTGCGGTCGAGGCCGATCCGGCCCAGCCCCAGCTGGTCGAGGGTGGCGGTCGCCCGCTCCTCCACGTCCCAGTCGTCGCCGACCGCGGCGAAGTTGGACGCGGTGGCCTCGCCCGCCTCGATGGCGTGCAGGGCGGTGCGGACCGCGGCGATTCCGAGTGCCTCGTCCACGCGCAGCGTGGTGTCGAGGGTGACCCCCTGGGGGAGGTGGCCGACCGTACCGGCGACGGCGATCTGGCCGTCGCCCGCGGTCAGTTCACCCGCGATCAGTTTGAGCAGGGTGGACTTGCCCGAGCCGTTGAGACCGATCAGGCCGGTGCGGCCGGGGCCGACGGCGAGCTGGAGCCCGTCGAAGACGGGGGTCCCGTCGGGCCAGTCGAAGGACAGGGCGGAACACGTGACGAACGTAGGGGCATGGCTCATGGAGGCCTCCAGGTTGCGTGAATGGTGCAGTGCAACGCGGGGAGACAGCCGACGACGAGCGCTCCTGACGAAGGGCTTGGGGGGTCGGTGTCTCGGACCTCAGACGAGCAATGTCCTGCTCCGTTTCGGCGGCGATGGGGCGTCTACGAAGCTACGGGGGGCCTCAGCCGCCCGCAATTGGTTTTCGCCGGGCCGGCGCCGAACGGTCCGTGTCGACAGCGGACCTCAACAGGAGTCGCGCATCAGCTCGGCCAGGCTGTGGTCCACGTCCAGGTACAGGTGTTCCAGCCCCGGCGGGACCACGGTCGCGGCCCGCTCCAGGAAGCTGCGCAGCTCGGCGGCGGCCATCAGGACGATGGCGACACCCTCCGGAGCGTGGAACTCCACCACGGTCCGGCCCGATCCGTACGGCCGCACCCGCACGTCGCCGTGGCCACAGGGACGGTCCAGGCCCGCCTCCAGCAGTTCGCGCGCGAAGGTCCACGACACCTCGATGCCTTCGAGGGTCGCCGGAGCGGGGAAGGCCATGCGGACGGCGAAGGGATCCGAGCGGTCGTAATGGAAGGTGACGGGGACGGTCTCGACCTTCGGCGCTGCGGCGACCAGACGGGCCTGCACGGCCTGCTCGATGATGGTGATCAAGGCTCGCTCCCTTGCGGCGATCGGTTGCCGGACTGTGGCTGGGGCCCGGCATCCGGATAGACGCGGGAAATCGCGAATCCGTGCATGCGCGGAGGGCGTGAGCTGTGTCACCGAATGGCCGGAACACCGTCGTGTGATCGTACGGTCCATCGGCAGTGCCCATGGGGCACAAGGGGAAGTGGTGGGCCCGGGGGTCTGTGCAGTGGTTCAACTAAGGCTGGATCCCGCTCACTCCGCGAGCGCAACCGATCACTCGTGTTGCCGTACGGACACCCTCCGTGAGGGTGGTGCGAGGCGCCCTGGACGGCCACTGCGGGGTGCGTTAGCTTCCGGCGCCATGAGACTTCTGACAGTTGGCATGTGCGCGGCAGCCCTGGTGAGGGTGCTCGCCGCTCCCGCACAGGCGCGGACCACCCCCTTACCCGGCCCGTCGGCCCCGCCTGGCCCGTCGGCCGCCCTCGCGTCCGGATCCCCTTCCGGTCTGGACTGGTCCCTCAAGGCCACCGCCACGGACGCCCGGTTCCGCGGGCTGGCCGCGGTGAACCGCTCGACGGCCTGGGTGTCCGGATCCCAGGGCAAGGTGCTGCGCACCGTGGACGGCGGGCGCAGCTGGGCGGACGTCTCGCCCCCCGGCGCCGCCGGCCTGGAGCTGCGCGACATCGAGGCCTTCGACGCGCGGCGCGCCGTCGCCCTCTCCATCGGCGAGGGCCAGGATTCCCGGGTCTGGCGGACCGAGGACGGCGGGGCCAGCTGGACCGAGACCTTCCGCAACCCCGACCCGCGCGCCTTCTACGACTGCCTGACCTTCTTCGACCCCGCGCACGGGCTGGCGGTGAGCGACCCGGTGGACGGGAAGTTCCGGATCCTGTCCACGGCGGACGGCGGCCGCAGCTGGCGGGTGCTCCCGAACACCGGGATGCCGGACGCGCTGCCCGGCGAGGCCGGGTTCGCCGCGAGCGGGCAGTGCCTGGTCAGCGCGGGTCCGGCCGACGTCTGGCTGGCCACCGGCGGCGGCGCGAACGCGCGCGTCCTGCACTCGGCCGACCGCGGGCTGACCTGGCGCGCGGCCGATTCCACCGTGCCGGCGGGCGACCCCGCCAAGGGGGTCTTCGGGCTCGCCTTCCGCGACCGCGGGCACGGCCTCGCGGTGGGCGGCGACTACCGCACCGGCGAGGCGTCCCCGCGGGCCGGGGCGCTCTCCGCCGACGCGGGCCGCACCTGGCGGCCGGCCGGCTCACCGCCGCCCGCCTACCGCTCCGGGGTGGCCTGGGTCCCGTACACGGCGACCGTGGCCCTGGCGGTCGGGCCGACGGGTACGGACGTCACGCTCGACGCGGGCCGCAGCTGGCGGCCGCTGGCCACGGGTTCCTTCGACACCGTCGACTGCACCGCGGACCTCGCGTGCTGGGCGGCGGGGGAGAAGGGCCGGGTCGCCCGGTTGGAACCGGGCGACCGCGAGTAGGGCGTGGACGGCGAGGCTCCGCACGCGCGGGGACGAGAGGTCCTACGCGAGCGGAGCCTCGCGGACCGCGGCCAGGTCGGCCGAGGTCCTGGTCGCGATGAACTCGGTGATCCGGTAGGCGCAGACGCCCGCCACCGTGAAGGGGTCCTCGGCGGCGATCTTCTCGATCTCGGCCCGGGAGACCCCGCCCGCCAGGATCACACCGCCGTCGCGCGGCACTTTGCGGCCCGAGGCGAGGAAGACGCCCGAGGCGTAGTAGCCGCCCAACCACGCGATGTGCGCGTCCATGTGCTCTTCGACGGCCTCGACGGGCGCGGTGTAGCTCAACTCCATTACGAACATGATCGCCAGGCTACTCTCGCACCTCATGACGAGTGTGAAGACCCCTGCGGACGAGGCCGAGGCCCGGGCGATACAGGACCGACTGCGCCACCAGGTCGTGCTCACCGAGGCCGGACCGCCGGTCGGGCAGGGCCTGGTGACCGGTGTCGACGTGGCCTACGACGACGAGCGCGACCTGGTGGCCGCCGCGGCCGTCGTCCTCGACGCGCGCACGCTGGAGGTCGTCGAGGAGGCGACCGCCGTGGGGCACGTGAGCTTCCCGTACGTCCCGGGTCTGCTCGCCTTCCGGGAACTGCCCACCGTCCTGGCCGCCTTGGACGCGCTGACCTCGCCCCCCGGGCTGGTCGTCTGCGACGGCTACGGGCTCGCACACCCGCGCGGCTTCGGGCTCGCCTGCCACCTCGGCGTGGTCACGGGACTGGCGACCATCGGCGTCGCGAAGAATCCATTCACCTTCACCTACGAGGAACCGGGCGCCAGGAGGGGGGACTCCTCCCCCCTCCGCGCCGCCGACGGCTCCGTGGTCGGCCGGGCGCTGCGCACGCAGGACGGGATCAAGCCGGTGTACGTCTCCGTGGGCCACCGGGTCTCCCTCGACAACGCGGCCGCGCACACCCTGGCCCTGAGCCCGCGCTTCCGGATCCCCGAGACCACCCGGCACGCCGACTCCCTCTGCCGCCGGGCCCTGCGCGAGGCCGGCTGAGGCGACCCGGGCGCGCGCCAGGGGCCGCCCGACCGCGCCCGCCCGCGCGGGGGGATCACACCGCGCGCTCGTCCACCACCCGGAAGCGGATCCCCGCCTTCTGGAGCCGTTCCAGCAGCGCGTCGCCCATCGCGACCGCCGTGGTCACCTGCCCGGAGGTCGCCGGGAGCCGGTCGTACGCCAGGGACAGGGCGGACTCCCCGAGCATCTTCGCCGTCTCCCCGTAGCCGGGGTCGCCGCCCGAGACCTCCGTGAACACCCGCCGTCCGCCGCCCTCGCCCACGAAGCGGACCGTGAACCAACTGCGCGCCCTGCGCTCGGCGTCCGGCCCGCGCCCCGGCTCCCACAGCCCGCCGAGCCACCGCCGCACGGCCGGGATCTGGGCCAGTGCGACCGTGGCCCCGACCGCTCCCGCACCGGCCGCCGCGATCGGCAGGTGCCGTACGGAGGCGTAGTGCCGGTAGCGGAAGTCCGGACCGTAGCGCTCCAGGGCGGCGGCCGAGCGGGCCACCACCCGCGGGTCGAGCGTGGGCAGCGGCAGCGCCCAGGTGCCGGTCTCCCGGCTGTAGCGGGGCGCCCCGACCGGCCCCCGCGCCCGGCGGCCCAGCGTCCGCGGCTCGTGCAGCCGGCGCTCCCGCGCGGCGGCCAGTGTCTGCGGCCCGCGCCCGAAGGCGCCGAGCGCCGAGGCCAGCGTGCCGCCGGAGAAGGAGGCGTGCGAGCGCAGGAACCCGTCCACGGTCAGCGGTACGCCCTCGGGCAGCTGACGGACGGTGAAGTACGCGCCGAGGTCCGCCGGGACGGAGTCGAAACCGCAGGCGTGCACGATCCGGGCGCCGCTCTCCCGGGCCCGCGCGTCGTGCTCGACGTACATCCGGTCCACGAACTCCGGCTCCCCGGTGAGGTCCAGGTAGTCGGTACCGCTCTCGGCGCAGGCGGCGACCAGCTCCGCGCCGTGGTGCACGTACGGGCCCACCGTGGTGGCCAGCACCCGCGTGGCGGCGGCGAGTTCCCGCACCGCCCGCGGATCGGCGGCGTCCGCGCGCAGCAGCGGCAGCTCCGCGCAGCGGGGGTCGAGGGCGGTGAGCCGCTCGCGGAGCCGTTCGAGTTTGGCGGGGTCCCGTCCCGCGAGCGCCCACCGGCACCCGGCCGGCGCGTGCGCGGCGAGGTACTCGGCGGTCAGGGCGCCCACGAAGCCGGTGGCTCCGAAGAGCACGAGGTCGTAGGCGCGCCCGGTCCGGTGGTCCTGCGGCTCCCGCTGCTCCGGCTGTTCTGGCGCGTTCTGATCGCTGTTCCGGCTGTTCCGGCTGTTCATCACCGCTCCTCCCGACTGCTGCTGGTCGCCGAGGCTAGCGTGGGGTTCGACTGTCCGTGCGAGCAGGTGGGACCTGCGGTGAAGGGGAGGCGTCGATGAAGGCTGCGGTACGCACGTGGGAAGCGGTGCGGGAGTTCGCCCTCGGGCTGCCGGAGGCGCGGGAGGACCATCCCTGGGATCCGGAGCGCGCCGTGGCGAAGGTCAACGGCAAGGTCTTCGCCTTCCTGGGCAATGCCGACGGCCCCGAGCCGCCGGCCCTCTCGATCAAGCTCAAGGACGAGGCGCTGCACGCCCACGCGATGACGGCGCCGGGCGCCGCGCCCACCGGCTACGGGCTGGGCCGCTCGGGCTGGGTCACCGTACCGCTGGGGCAGCAGGGATCGCCGGGCGCCGAGGTGGTCTGCGAATGGGTGGAGGAGAGCTACCGGACCGTGGCCCTCAAGCGGCACGTGAAGGCGCTCGACGAACGCTCGGGGGCCGCTGACGGCGCGGGCGCCGAGGGGTAGACGGGTAGGGGGAGCGCGAGCGGCTAAGCGCTTGCTCGGTCGACCGCTCCAGGGGGTTGTGCTGAGCCGTGCCCGTTCCTAGCATCACTGGTGTTACATCAGTTGTGTCACACAGGGGTACCACGGATGCTGGGGGCTCGATGGCAGTGACAGGGAACGGCCCGCTGGCCGGAGTGCGCGTCGTCGAGCTGGCGGGCATCGGCCCGGGACCGTTCGCCGCCATGCTCCTCGCCGATCTCGGAGCGGACGTCGTCCGGGTGGACCGGCCCGGCGGGGGCGGCCTGGCCGTCGATCCCGCCTACGACATCACCAACCGCAACAAGCGCTCGGTCCTGCTGGACCTCAAGTCCGCCGACGGCCCCGCCCGCGTCCTGGACCTGGTCCAGCGGGCCGACGTGCTCATCGAGGGGTTCCGCCCCGGGGTCGCCGAGCGGCTCGGCGTCGGCCCGGTCGAGTGCCACGCCCGCAACCCCCGGCTGGTCTACGGCCGGATGACCGGCTGGGGCCAGGAGGGCCCCCTCGCCCACAGCGCCGGCCACGACATCGCCTACATCGCGGTCACCGGCGCCCTCGGCATGATCGGCGACCCGGACGGGCCGCCCGCGGTCCCCGCCAACCTGGTCGGCGACTACGCGGGCGGCTCGCTCTACCTGGTCATCGGCGTCCTCGCCGCCCTCCAGCACGCGCGCACCACCGGCACCGGTCAGGTCGTCGACGCGGCCATCGTCGACGGCACCGCGCACCTCACGTCGATGATCCACGGGATGATGGCGGCCGGAGGCTGGCAGGACCGGCGCGGGGCCAACCTGCTCGACGGCGGCTGCCCCTTCTACGGGACGTACGAGACCTCCGACGGCGGCTACATGGCGGTGGGGGCGCTGGAGCAGCAGTTCTACGACGCCTTCGTCGACCTGCTCGGCATCGAGGACCAGGCACCCGCCCGCAAGGACCTGGCCCGCTGGGGCGAGCTGCGGGAGGCCGTCGCCGCCCGCTTCAGGACCCGGACCCGGCAGGAGTGGACCGAGGTGTTCGACGGGACGGACGCCTGCGTGGCCCCGGTGCTGTCGCTGCGCGAGGCCCCGGCGCACCCGCACCTCGCCGCCCGCGGCACCTTCACCGACTTCGGCGGGATCACCCAGCCGGCCCCCGCACCCCGTTTCTCCGCCACCCCCGCCGCCGTGCGCGGTGGCCCCGCCCTGCCGGGCGCGCACACCGAATCCGTGGCCCGCGACTGGGACGTCCCGGCCCTGTACCCGCTGGAGGACTGAGAACCCGTGAAGCGCCGGATCTTCGAGCCCGAGCACGAGACGTTCCGCGAGAGCGTGCGCACCTTCCTCGCCAAGGAGGTGCTGCCGCACTACGAGCAGTGGGAGAAGGAGGGCATCGTCAGCCGCGAGGCCTGGCGGGCCGCGGGACGCCAGGGGCTGCTGGGCCTCGCGGTGCCCGAGGAGTTCGGCGGCGGCGGCAACGCCGACTTCCGCTACGCGGCGGTCATCGCCGAGGAGTTCACCCGGGCGGGCGCCGCCGGACTGGCCATCGGCCTGCACAACGACATCATCGGGCCGTACCTGACCTCGTTGGCCACCGACGAGCAGAAGCGCCGCTGGCTGCCCGGCTTCTGCTCGGGCGAGACCATCACGGCCATCGCGATGACCGAACCGGGCGCGGGCTCGGACCTCCAGGGCATCCGCACCCACGCCGAGGACCACGGCGACCACTGGGTGCTGAACGGTTCCAAGACCTTCATCTCCAACGGGATCCTGGCCGACCTCGTGATCGTCGTCGCGAGGACCACCCCCGAGGGCGGGGCGCACGGCCTGTCCCTGCTGGTGGTGGAGCGCGGCGCCGAGGGCTTCGAGCGCGGCCGCAACCTCGACAAGATCGGCCAGAAGGCGCAGGACACCGCGGAGCTCTTCTTCCACGACGTGCGCGTCCCCAAGGAGAACCTGCTCGGCGAGCTGAACGGCGCCTTCGTCCACCTGATGACCAACCTCGCCCAGGAGCGGATGGGCATCGCGATGGCCGGCATCGCCGCCGCCGAACACCTGCTGGAGATCACCACCGCCTACGTCAAGGAGCGCGAGGCCTTCGGCCGGCCGCTCGCCAAGCTCCAGCACATCCGCTTCGAGATCGCGGAGATGGCGACCGAGTGCGCCGTCACCCGCACCTTCCTCGACCGGTGCATCGTCGACCACGCGAACGGGGAGTTGGACGCCGTCCACGCCTCGATGGCCAAGTGGTGGGCGACCGAACTCCAGAAGCGGGTAGCCGACCGCTGTCTGCAACTGCACGGCGGATACGGATACATGAGCGAGTACCGGGTCGCGCGGGCGTTCGTGGACGGCCGCATCCAGACCATCTACGGCGGCACGACCGAGATCATGAAGGAGATCATCGGCCGTTCCCTGCTCGGCTGACGCACCACCCCGGCCCCTTCGCCCGGCCCCTTCGCACAGGCCCCTCACCGGGCCCCTTCCCCTCGGGCCCGCCTCCCCCCGGCCCACCTTCCTCGAAAGGCTTGACCAGTGAGCACCGAAGCGTACGTGTACGACGCGATCCGCACCCCGCGCGGCCGCGGCAAGGCCAACGGGGCCCTGCACGGCACCAAGCCGATCGACCTCGTCGTGGGCCTCATCCACGCGCTGCGCGAGCGCAACCCCGGCCTGGACCCGGCGACCATCGACGACATCGTGCTCGGGGTCGTGGGCCCCGTCGGCGACCAGGGCTCGGACATCGCGCGGATCGCGGCGATCGCCGCGGGGCTGCCGGACACCGTGGCCGGCCTACAGGAGAACCGCTTCTGTGCCTCCGGGCTGGAAGCGGTCAACCTGGCCGCGGCCAAGGTCCGTTCGGGCTGGGAGGACCTGGTGCTCGCCGGCGGCGTCGAGTCGATGTCCCGCGTCCCGATGGCCTCCGACGGCGGCGCCTGGTTCAACGACCCGATGACCAACTGGGACACCAACTTCGTCCCGCAGGGCATCGGCGCCGACCTGATCGCCACCCTCGGCGGCTTCTCCCGGCGCGACGTCGACGAGTACGCCGCGCTCTCCCAGGAGCGCGCCGCCGCGGCCATCAAGGACGGCCGCTTCGCCAAGTCCGTGGTCCCGGTCACCGACCGCAACGGCCTGGTCGTCCTGGACCACGACGAGTTCGTCCGCCCCGGCACCACCGCCGACAGCCTCGCGCGGCTCAAGCCGTCCTTCGCGGACATCGGCGAGCTCGGCGGCTTCGACGCCGTCGCCCTGCAGAAGTACCACTGGGTCGAGAAGATCGACCACGTCCACCACGCGGGCAACTCCTCCGGCATCGTCGACGGCGCCTCGCTCGTCGCGATCGGCTCCCGCGAGGCGGGGGAGCGCAACGGGCTCGCGCCGCGCGCCCGGATCGTCTCGGCCGCCGTCTCCGGTTCCGAGCCGACCATCATGCTCACCGGTCCCGCCCCGGCCACCCGCAAGGCCCTCGCCAAGGCCGGACTGACCATCGACGACATCGACCTCATCGAGATCAACGAGGCCTTCGCGGGCGTCGTCCTGCGCTTCGTCGCGGACATGGGCGTCTCCCTCGACAAGGTCAACGTCAACGGCGGCGCCATCGCGCTCGGCCACCCCCTCGGCGCGACCGGCGCGATGATCCTCGGCACCGTCATCGACGAGCTGGAGCGCCAGGACAAGCGCTACGGGCTCGTCACCCTCTGCGTCGGCGGCGGCATGGGCGTCGCCACCGTCGTCGAGCGCCTCTGACCGTCCCCGTCCCCGGCACACCCCCTTTCTCACACGGAAGTAGCGAAAATGAGCGAGTCCACCACGATCCGCTGGGAACAGGACGAGAGCGGCGTCGTCACCCTGATCCTCGACGACCCCAACCAGTCCGCCAACACGATGAACCAGGCCTTCAAGGACTCCATCGCGGCCGTCGCCGACCGCGCCGAGGCCGAGCGGGACTCCATCCGGGGCATCGTCTTCACCTCCGCCAAGAAGACCTTCTTCGCGGGCGGCGACCTCAAGGAGATGATCCGGCTCCGCCCCGAGGACGCGCAGCTCGCCTTCGACACCGGTACCGCGATCAAGAGCTCCCTGCGCCGGATCGAGACCCTCGGCAAGCCCGTGGTCGCCGCCATCAACGGCGCTGCCCTCGGCGGCGGTTACGAGATCGCGCTCGCCTGCCACCACCGCATCGCCCTCGACGC
The DNA here is from genome assembly GCF_044759975.1 of Streptomyces sp. NPDC098789. Taxonomy (NCBI): domain Bacteria; kingdom Bacillati; phylum Actinomycetota; class Actinomycetes; order Kitasatosporales; family Streptomycetaceae; genus Streptomyces; species Streptomyces sp. NPDC098789. The sequence goes on along the minus strand of NZ_JBIWAJ010000006.1, from coordinate 102,135 downwards.
CCCCGGTTCCAAGATCGGCCTGCCCGAGGTCACCCTGGGCCTGCTCCCCGCGGGTGGTGGCGTCACCCGCACCGTGCGCCTCATGGGCATCACCGATGCGCTCCTCAAGGTGCTGCTCCAGGGCACCCAGTACCCCCCGCAGCGCGCCCTGGACAACGGCTTGGTCCACGAACTGGCCACCACCCGCGAGGAGATGCTGGAGAAGGCCCGCGCCTTCATCGACGCCAACCCGGCCTCGCAGCAGCCCTGGGACGTCCCCGGCTACCGGATCCCGGGCGGTACGCCGTCCCACCCGAAGTTCGCCGCGAACCTCCCGGCGTTCCCGGCCAACTTGAAGAAGCAGCTGAACGGGGCCCCGTACCCGGCCCCGCGCAACATCCTGGCCTGCGCCGTCGAGGGCTCCCAGGTCGACTTCGAGACCGCGCTGACGATCGAGGCCCGCTACTTCACCGAGCTGGTCACCGGGCAGACCGCCAAGAACATGATCCAGGCGTTCTTCTTCGACCTCCAGGCCGTCAACTCCGGTGCCAGCCGCCCCCAGGGCGTCGCGCCGCGCAAGGTCCGCAAGGTGGCCGTCCTCGGCGCGGGCATGATGGGCGCGGGCATCGCGTACTCCTGCGCCCGCGCGGGCATCGAGGTCGTCCTCAAGGACGTCACCGCCGAGTCCGCCGCCAAGGGCAAGGCGTACTCCGAGAAGCTGCTGGACAAGGCGCTCTCCCGGGGCCGCACCACCGAGGCCAAGCGCGCCGAACTGCTCGCCCGGATCACCCCCACGGCCGACCCCGCCGACCTGGCCGGCTGCGACGCCGTGATCGAGGCGGTCTTCGAGGACACCTCCCTCAAGCACAAGGTGTTCCAGGAGATCCAGGACGTCATCGAGCCCGACGCGCTGCTCTGCTCCAACACCTCCACCCTGCCCATCACGGGCCTGGCCGAAGGGGTTTCGCGCCCCGTCGACTTCATCGGGCTGCACTTCTTCTCGCCCGTGGACAAGATGCCGCTGGTCGAGATCATCAAGGGCGAGCGCACCGGGGACGAGGCCCTGGCCCGCGCCTTCGACCTGGTCCGCCAGATCAACAAGACCCCGATCGTGGTCAACGACTCGCGCGGTTTCTTCACCTCGCGGGTGATCGGCCAGTTCATCAACGAGGGCGTCGCGATGGTCGGCGAGGGCATCGAGCCGGCCTCCGTGGAGCAGGCGGCCGCCCAGGCCGGCTACCCCGCCAAGGTGCTCTCCCTGATGGACGAGCTGACCCTGACCCTGCCCCGCAAGATCCGCAACGAGACCCGCAAGGCCTTCGAGGAGGCCGGGCGCAGCTGGGCGACGCACCCCGCGGACACCGTCATCGACCGGATGGTGGACGAGTTCGGCCGCCCCGGCCGCAGCGGTGGCGCGGGCTTCTACGACTACGACGAGGCGGGCAAGCGGGCCGGCATCTGGCCGGGCCTGCGCGAGCACTTCACGAAGCCGGGCACGGAGATCCCCTTCGTCGACATGCAGGAGCGGATGCTCTTCTCCGAGGCCATCGACACCGTCCGGCTCTTCGAGGAGGGCGTGCTGACCTCGGTCGCCGACGCCAACATCGGCTCGATCATGGGCATCGGCTTCCCGGCCTGGACCGGCGGCGTGATCCAGTACATCAACGGGTACGAGGGCGCCCTGCCCGGCTTCGTGGCCCGCGCGCGCGAGCTGGCCGCGGCCTACGGCGAGCGGTTCGCCCCGCCCGCGCTCCTCGTCGAGAAGGCCGAGCGCGGGGAGACCTTCACCGACTGACCGCCTACGCCGGCCCACCGCGCCGGGCGCCCCGACGGTCCACTTCGACCGTCGGGGCGACGGGGCTCAGGCTCCGGTGAGGTCCAGCGAGGCGAAGGTGCCGCGGTGTGCGACGCCGTCCGGGGCGGTCCACTCGGCCACCACCCCGGACGGGTCGGCGTTCTCGCGCAGCACGCGCGTCAGCCCGAGCCGCGCGCCGCCGGGCAGCAGCACCCGGGTGCCCCCGGCGTCCTCGGTGACCTCCGGGGCCTGCGAGAGCGGGAAGTCCGCGATCTCCGGGCCGTCGTAGCGCGTGCTCACGGCCGGCTCGGGGACGTCGCTGAGGCTCTGGTGCTGCGCCTGCGCGCGGCCCTGGAACAGGTCGAGCAGCCGGGCCACGCACACCGGGTCGTGCGCGCCGTCGTACACCCAGCGCAGCCCGAGCACCCCGTGCTCGGAGGTGCCGATCAGGCCCGCCCCGGCCCCTTCGAGCGGCGCCCCGCGGTAGGTGACCGGCACGTGGTAGGAGATCGGGCGCCCGCCCGAGGCGTCGGTGACCGCCATGAACTCGATGCCCACCTCGCCCTGCGGATCGTCGAGCCGGAAACCGCCCGACCGGAGCAGCTCCGGGGGCCGCCCGCTCGCGGTGTACCAGGGTCGCTCCGGCAGCCATGCGGCGAGGAGCTCCAGCTTGCCGGGGTCCATCGTGGTCCTGTGGATGATCGCCATGGCAGGAAAGCTACCCCGCCGCGGCGGCGCCCCCGCACCCGGCCCACCCCGTCCCGCCGGTCACTCGGGCGCGGTGAACGCCGCCCGCAACTCGTCCTTGAGCGAGCGCTGGAACGCCGTCACCAGGGCCTGGACCACCATCGGTTGCATGTGCGCGGACAGCGACTTCATGGCCTCGACCCGCTCCGGATCGCTCTCGCCCTGGGTGAAGGGCCCCCAGACCTCGTCCCGGAACAGCGCGGTCAGCTCGTGCGCCGCGGTCCGCGCGTGCTCCATCAGCACGGTCCGCGCCGTCATGATCGTCTCGTGGGCGATCGGTACGTCGAGCAGCGCGACCCCGAGCCGCAACAGCCCCGGATCCACCCGGAAGGCGTCCCCGTCCGGCGTCGGCGCCAGCACGTTCATGGCGGTCAGCCGCTGGACGTCGGAGTCCGACAGGGGCCGCCCCACCCGCTTCTCCAGCTCCTCGCGCGAGGACTCCAGCGCCGTGTCGGGGGCCCAGGTCGCCACCAGCGCGCGGTGGATCGCCAGATCGTGCGCGCTGAGGTCGTCCGGGAGCGCGTCGAGGTAGCGCTCGATCGCCGACAGGGTCATGCCCTGGTGCTGCAACTCCTCGATCAGGGCCAGCCGGTAGAGGTGATCCGGGCCGTAGTGGCCCACCCGCCGCGGTCCGATCGCGGGAGGGGGCAAAAGCCCGCGCGTGCTGTAGAAACGTACGGTGCGGACGGTCACGCCCGCCCGGGACGCCAGCTCATCGACGGTGAGCGTGGGCTCGGGCGCCTGGGTGGTCATGGTCTGCGCCTCGCTCTCTGATCAGCACGTTGCATTCGGCTCACGTTCGGCCCGTTCGTGTTCAACAGTATTGCTGTCGCACCAACGATGTGAAACGGCCAGGAGCTGCCCATGACGACGAACCTGCGACTGCCCACGAGCCCCGACGGGATCACCCTGCCCGCGCTGCTCGCCCGCAACGCCACCGACCACGGTGACCTCCCCGCCCTCTCCTGGCGCGAGGGCCCCGGCTGGACCACCCTCAGCTGGTCCGAGGCGCGCCGCAAGGTGGGCGTCCTCGCCGCCGGCTACGCGGCCCTGGGCGTCGAGCGCGGCGACCACGTCCTGATGATGATGGGCAACCGCCCCGAGCACTGGCTCAGCGACCTCGCCCTCGTCCACCTCGGCGCGGTCCCCGTCACCGTCTACGGGACCTCCGCACCCGAACAGATCGCCCACATCGCCCGGCACAGCCGGGCCCGCCTCGCCGTTGTCGAAGGGGCCCGGGAACTCGCCCGCTGGGAGCCGCTGCTCGCGGACCCGGAGGTCCCCCTGGAACGGCTCGTGGTGGCCGAGGCCGCCGACGCCGGCGCGCACCGGACGTACGGCTCGCTGTTCGCCGGCGGCGCCCGGACCTTCCGCTCCGACGCCTTCGAGAAGGGCTGGCGCGAGGCCCGCCCCGAGGACCCGCTGACCGTCGTCTACACCTCGGGGACCACCGGTGACCCCAAGGGGGTCCGGCTCAGCCACCGCAACCTGATGCTCCAGACCGTCCGCCTCGACCGCCACGTCGAGCTGCCCGAGCACGCCGAGCACATCTGCTACCTGCCCTTCGCGCACATCGCCGAGCGGGTCCTGGGCATCTACCTGCCGCTGCTGCGCGCCGCCCACGTACGGCTGTGCGCCGATCCCACCGCCGTCGCGGGGGCGGTGCGCGAACTGCACCCGGTGCAGTTCTTCGGCGTGCCCCGGGTCTGGGAGAAGCTCGCCGCGTCCGTACGGGCGGTGCTCGCCGGGCTGCCGCAGGAGCAGCGGAGCGCCATCGAGGCCGCCAACGACATCGCCCGGGCCCGCGCGGGCCACCACGAGCGCGGCGAGGCCGTCCCGCCCGCCGTCGAGGCGGCCTACGCCCTGGCCAAGGAGCGCGTGCTGGATCCGCTGCTGGTCATGGCCGGGCTCGACCGGCTGGTCTGGACGGCCAGCGCCACCGCGCCGATGCCGCTGGACGTGGTCCGCTTCTGGGCGGGCTGGGGCATCACCATCATGGACGCCTGGGGGCTCACCGAGACCTCCGGCGTGTGCACCGTCAACAGCGCCGACGGCTTCCGGCTCGGCTCGGTCGGCCGACCCATCGAGGGGCTGGAACTGCGGATCGCCGAGGACGGGGAGATCCTCACCCGCGGCGCCACCGTCTTCAGCGGCTACCTGCGCCCGGACGGGACGGTGGACAGCGCGAGCGACGCCGAGGGGTGGTTCCCGACCGGGGACATCGGCCGGATCGACGAGGACGGGTTCCTCTGGCTGACCGACCGCAAGAAGGAACTGATCATCACCTCGAACGGCAAGAACGTCTCGCCCGCCCTGGTGGAGAACACCGTCAAGGAGCACCCGCTGATCGGCCAGGCCCTGGTGCACGGCGACGGCCGCTCCTACCTGGTCGCGCTGCTCGTGCTCGACGCGGAGCTGGCCCCCGCCTGGGCCGCCGCCCGCGGCATCGCGGCCACCACCATCGCCGAGCTGGCCGGACACCCGGAGATCGCGCGGGAGATCGCGCGCGCCGTCGAGGCCGCCAACGCGCGGCTCAACCGTACGGAGCAGATCAAGCGCTACCGGCTGCTCACCGAGGAGTGGGGCCCGGAGTCGGGGGAGCTGACCCCCTCCCTGAAACTGCGCCGCCGCGTCGTGCGGGAGAAGTACGGGGCGCTGATCGAGGGCCTCTACGCGGAGCCACACGGGGCTCCGTAGCCCGAGGAGCCGGGTCACCGCCCCCGGGGGATCAGCTCCGGCTCGGCGCGCGGTGCAGGAACTCCAGGCGCTGCTGGGCCATTTCGATGTGCCGGGAGTCGAAGGACCGTAGCGCGCGCAGGAATCTGATCAGTTCGGGGGCGGTGTCGAGGGCCGTCCCCTGGTCCCTGAGCTGCGTCCAGCAGTACAGGGCGCCCGCCGCCGCGGCGTGCACCTCCGGCGCGTCGGGGGACTGGCGGGCCAGCCGGATCAGCCCGGCACTGGTCCACAGGCGGGTCGCGGTCCCGAAGGTCCCCGCCATCCTGGCCAGGTCGGCGCGGATCTCCAGCCAGCGGGTGGCCTCCGGCGATCCGGGCCCCGTCTGCTGGACGACGTGCTCCTCCCACGCCTGGGCGAGCGCCGCGGCCTCGGTGTGCCGGCCGGCGGTCGCCAGGGCGTGGATGTGCGGCCGCGGATCCGTGAGTGTGGGCGTGGGGGTGGGGGTGGGCGTGATCGCGGTCGCGGTCGCCGTCGGGCCCGGGGCTTCGGGAGCGGCGGGGGCGGACGGCTGTACCGGTACTGACGCCGCTACCGATGCCGAGGTCGGCGCGGCGAGTTCACGGGCGGTCGGCAGGACCACGGTGCCCGGTGGCAGCGCCGCCGCGCCCAGGGCGAGCGCGTGCAGCTGGAGGTTGGCCGGGCGGCCCGGACTGCTCGCGAGCTGGTCGATCCAGCAACGGGTGTAACCGCTCACGGTGTTGCCGCTACCGGCGAAGCCGGGCGGGGACACGACTCCGTAGACCTCGGCCGACGGGGTGACGGGCAGGCTCCCGTACTCCTGGAGCAGCGGCCAGGCCGTCTTGTCCGCGACCAGATCGAGGAGCACCGTGGTCGACCTGGCGGGTCTGTCCCGGAGTTCGGCGGCCAGCCACTCCCAGGGCAGCGCGGTGTAGCGCACGGATCCGGCGGTCGTGGTGGCCAGGGCCAGGTGCAGCCGGCGACTGCGGCGGTCCACCGTCAACCGGCCCGACAGGTAGACGAGCAGCGGGCCCCGGGTGGCCGCGGCCGTGCGCAGCCGGGTCAGGACCAGGTTCGGATCCCGGGCCCCGTCGAGGTAGGTGGTGTCACTGGACACCCCGCTGTTCAGCAGCGCCGAGGCGGGCACCACCCCCAGCGCGGCCAGATTGGCACTCGGCGCCACCTGCACGGTCCTGCGGTGCACCGCGGGACCTCCCGCTATGAGGAGGACGTGCCCCCGCTGCTCCAGCCCCAAGTTCTGCATGACCAGACCGTACTCACTCCTCGCGCGCGATGTGAGCGCGGTCGTGCCGGGACGGTGTCAGATCCGAGGGGGCTGCGCTGTCTTGTCCACAGGAGCGAGAAACGAGAGAAGGGAACGTGAGGATGAAGACCATCATCGTGTGCGCCTCCGTGTCGCACGGCAATACGCGTCGCGTCGCCGACGTCATGGCCGGGGTGTTGGGCGCCGAGGTCGTGTCGCCCGAGCAGGCCGACCCGGCGCGGCTGGCCGAGGCCGACCTCGTGGGATTCGGCTCGGGCGTCTTCTACGGCAGGCTCCACCGCAGCCTGATCGACTTCGTCGAGGCGCTTCCCGCCGGGCGGGGACGTGCGTTCGTGTTCGCCACCAGCGGTCTCCCCGAGGCGCCGTGGGCCTCCTACGCCCGCCCCGTGACCCGGCTGCTCGAAGCCCGGGGCTTCGCGGTGGAGGCCACCTTCGGGTGCCGGGCGTTCGACACGTGGGCGCCCTTCGCCCTGGTCGGCGGCCTCAACAAGCAGCGCCCGAACCCCTCGGACCTGGCCGCGGCGCGCACGTTCGCCGAGGGCCTGAGGGGCTGAGGGGGGCGGACGCTACGGTCGTCACCGCCCGTCCGCGCGCAGGGGCTTGCACGACGGGTCCCGGATGTCGTGGGCCCAGCTGGAGGGCCGGGCGCCGGAGGCCGAGTGGCGGATGAACTCGTGCCCGCCGGCCGTGATGGGGCGGTCGCAGACCACGCAGATCTGGCCGACGGCCGCCGCCCGCGTGCTCACCGCCGCTCCAGTGTGTCCGGGGCCGCGGTGAACTCCAGGCCGTCGGCCCCGCGCACGTACGCGGTCCGCCTGTACGTCCGCCCACCGGCGACCGTGCCGACGAACTCCTCGACGACGGCCATCAGTTCGCCCTCGCGCAGCGTCCTCGGATCACGGACCTGCTGACGCAGGAAGGGGTGGTCGACGTGCCCGTAGATCTCGTCCGGCCTGCCCTCGCGCACTTCCATCCCGGGTCTCCCTACCGTCATCAGCGGGTGGTGACCCAAGGGTGGCGGCGTGGAGGGACGCGAATGCTCACGGATCTGTGAGTGCTACAGCCCGACCCAGCGCGCCATGCCGCCCAAGCCGTCCGGCGCTCGTCGCGACAGGTGTCCCAGTCCGCGGATCGTGGCGCGGGTCCCGGGCAGATGTCGGGTCTGCTCGGGAGCCACCTTCCTGGCCTCGGCGAGATAGACGAGCGACGTCTTCGGCGAGCCCGCCTCCATCTCGACCAAGGCGCGGTCGACGAGGTAACGGGCCCGGCGCGAGGTCAGCGTCGAGGCCGGCAGCCTGATGGCGCGGGCTTGGCCGAGGGCCTCGTCGAAGTCGTTCATGGCGATCGCGGTACCCAGCTCGTGCAGCCGCACATTGACCCGTCCGAAGGACAGCCAGTGCACGTCACCGGCTTCGCCGCCGACGCGGTCGGCCATCTCCCGCGCGGCAGCCAGGTGGGTCCGTACGGAGCCCGCGTCCCCGTGCTTCGCAGCCACGGTCGCGAGGCCGAGGTGGAGCTGACCGGTGACCGCGAGCGCCTCCCGGCTGGTCTCCCCTGCGAGGAGCGCCTGCCCCGAGGTGATCAGCGGCGCCGAGGTGGCGCCCCGCCACAGGGTCGCCCGCTTGTACCGCTGCACGGCCTCGACACACGGGTTCGAGGCCCGACCCGCGGCCCAGGCCATCCGGTCCAGGGCGATGCGTGCGAGGTCCGGGTGGTCCAGCTTCGAGGCGATGTCGTGGGCGGTCCGGTACGCAGAGGCCAGACCCTGCCACGCACTGGTGGACGGCGCCGTCCAGACCGTGTGCGTCAGCTCGACGATCAGCGCGGGCAGGGACAGCGCGGCGGCACGGAGGTGGGTGGCCCGTACCTGCTGGCACAGGCTGTCCGCGCCGACGAGCAGGTCCGGTGTCGGACGGACGTGGGCGAGGTCGGGGTTCGGCCCGAGGTCGAACCGGTCCAGCGCTTCCCGGATCGGGGCGACCAGGGCGAGGAGCCGGTCGGCGGGTAGTGCGGGGGGACCTGTCAGCTTGGACGCGTCGACCCGCAGTGCGCGAGCCACAGCCGCCACGAACCCGGGAGTCGCGGCACGGGCTCCGCACTCGACCTGGTTCAGGAGGCTGAGGCTGTACGAGATCCGGTCGGCCAACTCGCGCTGCGTGAGCCGGGCGAGGCGCCGCTGTTCCCGGATGCGGGACCCGGTGTGGCCGTCGTCGGGTAGAGGCACGCTCGTTCTCCGTCCTGGAATCGTCACCAAGGACGGTACCGGCGTACGGCGCGCCGGGTCGCTGATCGCCGCCGACTCCGCACGAACCGGGGGTGATTGCATAGGCTCGGGGGTCATGACGACGAGGACCCTGTACCTGCTCTGCTCGGCGGCCCCGCCCGTCTTCGAGATCGCCGGCGTGGTCGAGGAGGCGCAGGCCCGCGGCTGGGACGTCTGCCTCGGGTTGACGCCGACGGCCGCCGAGTGGCTGGAGGAGAGCCTCGACGTGCTGGCCGCCTTGACCGGACACCCGGTGCGTTCGCGGTACAAGCGGCCCGGGCGGCCGGACGTGTGGCCGCCGGCGGACGCGGTGCTCGTCGCCCCGGCCACGATGAACACCATCAACTCCTGGGCGCTCGGGATCACCGGAACGTGGTTGGTCGGGTTCGTCGCGGAGGCCATCGGCAAGGGGATCCCGTTGACGGCGATGCCGTGCGTCAACAGCGCCTACGCCCAGCACCCGCAGTTCCGGCCGTCGCTGGAGACCCTGCGCGGAGCCGGGGTGAGCGTGCTGTTCGGGCCCGACGGATTCGAGCCGAACGCGCCGGGGGAGAAGCGTCCGTACCCTTGGGCGGCCGCATTGGACGCGGTCGACGAGCACCGCCCGTAGCCCTGCGGCCCGGACGTACGAAAGCGCCCCCTGCCGCCCGCAGGGGCAGGTGGCAGGGGGCGGGCCGCCGGTCGGCTACGAGCCGATCAGGGGGTAGTGGTCGGAGAGGTTGGTGTAGGTGTAGGAGGTGCCCCAGCTGGAGACGGTCCAGGGCGCGGACTGCTCCTTGACCACGTTGTTGTTCCAGTTGGCCGGGCGGGCGTTGCCCTTGCGGTAGAGGACGTAGTCGAGGTCCTCGCGCGGGTCGGTCGGGTAGCGGTAGTTCGCGATCGAGTTGGTGGCCGTGTCGAAGGAGTACGGGTGGCCCGTGCGCGAGTCGGCGCCGGCCAGGTCCGCGTCCGCGAGCATGGAGGCGTACTCCGGGCTGCGCGAGTCGACGTTCATGTCGCCCGTGACGATGACCTGTTCGCCCGCCGGGATGTTCTTGGCGTCCAGGAAGGCGTCGATGTTCTTGAACTGGCGGCTGCGCATCTGGGCCGCCTCGCCCGCCTTGCAGCCCGAGTCGGTGGACTGCGCGTGGGTGCCCACCACGTGCACCTTGGTGCCGTTCACGTTCAGGACGACGTACGCGAAGCCCTTGTTGGACCACCAGTCGGCGCCGCACGCGTCCTTGTAGATGTACTGCTCCTTGCGCAGTACCGGCCACTTGCTGAGGATCGTGATCCCGCCGTCCTCCGGGGTGGTGGAGGAGTACGCGCCGCTCGTCGCGTCCCAGCCGTCCTTGCTGCGGCCGACCACCGGGGTCTGGTAGGGGTACTGCGCGGCGGCGTTGGCCTTGAGGCCGTCCGAGGCGGTGTTGTCGAAGGCCTCCTGGAGGACGACCACGTCGTGCCCCTGGAAGAAGGACGCCTTCGGGATCTCGCGGGCCCGGATGTCCTGGCCCCAGTTGGGGTAGAGGTTGGTGCTCATCAGGAAGGTGTTGTACGTCAGTACGTTGAGGCGCGGCGGCGCGGCCTGCGCGGACTGAGCGGACTCTACGGCCGAGGCTGCCGGGGCGGCGGTGACGGCGAGCGCGACGGCCGTGAGGGCGCCGACGGCCGTGGCGGCGGCCTTGGCGCGACGGGTGCGGCGGGGCGTGCTGGGCAGCATGAGGACTCCATCATTCCTGCGGGGGGAAGATCGGCTGCGCCATCACATCATCTGCAGTTACCTCTGGGTAACACCCAGGACAAGACTTTCCGACGGGGGGACGGACTTCTTGCGCTCGCATACTTGTGCCATGAGTCCCACGCGATCCAAGAGCACCGGAAGTCACTCCGACACCAGTGGTCACATCGCTCCGCCGCCGCCCGGCGGGGTGCTGTGGACCATCGCCGGAGACGTGCGCGCGCTGCTGATGCTGCCGCCCGCCTTCACGATGCAGGTCGCCCACCCGGCGATCGGCGCGGGCGTGGACGAGTACTCCGTCTTCCGCAGCGACCCCTGGGGGCGCGGGGAGCGCTCGATCCGCTCCGTCCAGCTGTGGGTGTACGGCGGCGAAGGGGCGGCGGAGGAGGGGCGCCGGGTGCGGCGGCTGCACAAGGAGATCCGGGGCACGGACACCCGGGGGCGGCGCTACCACGCCCTCGACCCGGCCTGCTACTCGTGGGTGCACGCCTCCGGCTTCCCGGTCTACCTCTACGCCGCCCGCTACCTCTTCCGCGCGTTCACCCCCGCCCAGGAGCGGGCCCTGTACGCCGAGTGGCTCCAGGTCGGCCGGATCCTCGGCATCCACGACCGGGACATGCCGGCGACCATCGAGGAGTACTGGCCGCACTACCACCGGATGCTGGCCGAGGAGATCGAGTCCACCCCGGTGGCCCGCGAACTGGTCGCCACCGACGTGCCACTGCCCCGCCCCACGGGCGGGCCGCTGCCGGTACGGGTCCTCACCCGGCTCGCCTGGCCGCTGCTGCGCACCCTGTTCCTGCGCTTCCGCGCCTTCGCCACCGTCGGCTACATGCCGCCGGAGGCACGGGCGGCCATCGGGCTGGAGTGGACCCCGGCCCAGGAGCGCAGGCTGCGCCGCTTCAGCGCGGTCGTGCGGACCGTCGTACCGCTGCTGCCCGAGCGGCTGCGGTACCTGCCCGTGGCCCGGGAGGCCCGGGCACGGTGGCGCGCCGCCGCCCACTGAGGGGCGACGGCGCGCGGGGCCGTACGGCGACCGGGGGAGCGGTCGCTGGAGCGGCCGGGCGAGCGGCCGGGTGGGCTCAGCGGCCGTGGCCGTGCCCCTGAGTCAGGCCCTGCTCGGTGTCGTGGACGTTGTTCGTCGCGGCGATCTTCTTCCAGGACTTCGGCTCCGCCTGCGGGGCCGCGGCGGGCGCCGGGGCCGCGAGCGAGCGACCCGTCGCGCCCGGCGCCTTGGTCTTCGCCGCCGGGGCGGAGAAGGCGGGCTTGCCCGGGGTGTACAGCCAGGTCTCGAAGAGGTTCGCCAGCGGCTTGCCGGAGACCCGCTCGGCATAGCGGACGAAGTCGCCCACCTTGGCGTTGCCGTAGGCGCGCTCGGTCGGCCAGCCCTTGAGGATCTTGAAGAACTTCTCGTCGCCGACCTCGTTGCGCAACGCCTGGATCGCGATCGCGCCGCGGTCGTAGACGGCCGCGTCGAACTGCTTGTCGGCGCCCGGGTCACCGGGCTTGACCTGCCAGAACGGGTCCTCGGCGGGCCGGGTCGAGTACGTCCAGTCAGCCAGCTCCTGGGCGGTCCCCTCGCCCTCCTTCTCCGACCACAGCCACTGGCTGTAGCGGGCGAAGCCCTCGTTGATCCAGATGTCCTTCCAGCCGTCGACCGAGACGCTGTCGCCGTACCACTGGTGGGCCAGCTCGTGCACGACGACCTGGACGTTGGCCCCGTTCGCGAACTGGCGCGGGCTGTAGAAGGGGCGGGTCTGGGTCTCCAGCGCGAAGCCGCTGGGCACGTTCGGCACGTAGCCGCCCAGCGCGTTGAAGGGGTACGGGCCGAAGACCCCCTCCAGCCACTCGGCGACCTCGGTCGTCCGCTCGACGCTCGCCCGCGCCGCGCCCGCGTTGTCCCCCAGGTCCACGCTGTAGGCGTTCAGCACCGGCAGCCCGCTCGCGGTCTTGTCGGTGGTGATGTCGAACTTGCCGATGGCGAGGGTGGCCAGGTAGGTGGCCTGGGGCTTGTTGGAGCGCCAGTTGTAGCGGGTCCAGCCGAGCTTCGAACTCTGCGACTGGAGCACGCCGTTGCTGATGGCCTGGAGCCCGTCCGGGACGTTGATCGACACGTCGAACGTCGCCTTGTCCAGCGGGTGGTCATTGCTCGGGAACCACCAGATGGCCGAGTCCGGCTCCTGGGCCGCGACCGCGCCGTCCGGGGTGCGGGCCCAGGCCGACCAGCCGTCGACCTTGAACTCCGAAGGCTTGCCCGCGTACTTGACGACCACCGAGGCCTGCTTGTTCTTCTGCAGCGCGGTCGCGGGGGTCACCTCCAGCTCCTGGGTGCCGGTCTTGGCGAACTTGGCCTTGACGCCGTTGACCCGGATCTCGCTCACCTGGAGGCCGAAGTCCAGGTTGAAGCGCGAGAGGTCCTGCTTGGCGGTGGTCAGGAGGGTCGCCGTGCCCTCCAGGAGGTCGGTCTTGGGCTGGTACTGGAGTCTCAAGTCGTAGTGCGAGACGTCGTATCCACCGTTGCCGCTGGCCGGGTAATAGGGATCGCCGATACCCGGGGCGCCCGGAACGGCGGTCGCCGCCGACGCCGGGATCACCAGCAGCAGGGAGGCGGCGAGCACGCTCGGGGCGATGACTTTGCGTCGCACGAAGGACTCCAAGGGGTAGGGGAGACGGTTCTCCTGAGCAGTGTTCAGCTCGGATCAAGGCTTGTGTGTTCGACCGTATTCACCCCTGCGCCCCACGTCATGTCCATGGCCCCTGCTGTCACACGATCGCCATTCGGACGTCACACCACGCCATCCGGACGGCCCCCGGCCAGGTGGGGCGGGGCCGATGGCCGGGGAAGAACGGCCGGATCTCGCGGTCGCGGTCGCGGGCGCAGGCCTCGCGCCGGCCTCGCGCAGGCCCGGTGGGCGGGCAGGCGGGCAGCCTCCGGCGACCCTGTTGTACATACCAATCAGTCGGTAGGGTGCTGGGCATGACGCTCTCCACCCTCCCGCCCTTCGCCGCGCGCCGCTGTTGGCACGCTGCCGTCAATCCGCTGCACGCCACCATCTACTTCTCGCCGGATCTCGCCGGGGAACTGGCCCTCCTCGGCATCGAGGGCCCGGCCGCGCCCCTGAGCACCCGCAGCGCCGCCCTGGGCGCGGTCGGCCCCGGCACGGTGGCCGCGACCTTCTACAACTACAGCCACGCCCACCTCGCCCAGTTCTTCCCCGCGGTGTGGCAGAAGGCGGACCCCGAGCAGGTCATCGCCGCCCGGCTGCGGGCCGTCGACGCGACCCTCACCCGGCTGCTCGGCGCCGAGGTCCTGGCCTCCGCGGAGCTGGCCGAGGCGGCCGACCTGGCGATGCGCGCCACCGAGGGGTGCACCCGGCACGGGCGCCCGCTCTACTCCGCCCACGCCGACCTGCCGGTCCCCGAGGCCCCGCACCTGCGCCTGTGGCACGCGACCACCCTGCTGCGCGAGCACCGCGGTGACGGTCACCTCGCCGCCCTGCTGATCGCCGGACTCGATCCCGTCGAGGCCCTGGTCAGCCACAACGCCACCGGGCACGGCATGACCTCGAAGTGGTTGCGGGCCACCCGCGGCTGGACCACGGCCGACCTGGCGGCGGCCGCGGACCGGCTGCGCGAGCGCGGGCTCCTCGACACCGACCACGAGCTGACCGAGGCCGGTGCGGCGCTGCGCGAGCGGCTGGAGGCGGACACCGACCGGCTCGACGCGGCCCCGTACGAGCACCTCGGCGCGGCCGGCCTGGCCCGTCTGCACGAGCTGGGCGGCGCCCTCGTCGTCCGGGCCATCCGCGCCGGCGCCTTCCCGGCCGACCTCACCGGCAAGGGCTGAGGCAGCCGGCGAACGGCCCGGCCCCGCCGCTCGATCGGCAGGGTTCCCGACCTCCGTCACCGCCACCTGCCACAATTGGCAGCTTCCAGTGCAGTGCGGCAGTGCAGACGAAGGCGGGACCGGAACGTGACGACGTCCATCGAAGGCAGGATCGCCGAGGAACTCGGCGTACGGGAGCGGCAGGTCAAGGCCGCCGTCGAGCTGCTCGACGGCGGCTCCACCGTGCCGTTCATCGCGCGCTACCGCAAGGAAGCGACCGAGCTGCTCGACGACGCCCAGCTGCGCACCCTGGAGGAGCGGCTGCGGTACCTGCGCGAGCTGGAGGACCGCCGCGCCGCGATCCTGGAGTCCGTGCGGGAGCAGGGCAAGCTCGACGACGCCCTGTCGGCCATGATCAACGCGGCCGACACCAAGGCCCGGCTGGAGGACATCTACCTGCCCTTCAAGCCCAAGCGCCGCACCAAGGCGCAGATCGCCCGCGAGGCGGGCCTGGAGCCGCTCGCCACGGGGCTGCTCGCCGACCCCTCGGTGGATCCGGTCGCCGCGGCCGCCGCGTTCGTCGACGCCGACAAGGGCGTCGCCGACCCGGCCGCCGCGCTCGAAGGCGCCCGCGCCATCCTGACCGAGCGGTTCGCCGAGGACGCCGACCTGATCGGCGAGCTGCGCGAACGGATGTGGACCCGGGGCCGGATGGCCGCCAAGGTGCGCGACGGTCAGGAGGAGGCGGGCGCCAAGTTCGCCGACTACTTCGACTTCGCCGAGCCCCTCACCGCGCTGCCCTCGCACCGCGTCCTCGCCATGCTGCGCGGCGAGAAGGAGGACGTCCTCGACCTCACCCTGGAGCCCGAGGACCGCGACGACACGGCGACC
Organism: Streptomyces sp. NPDC098789; assembly: GCF_044759975.1. Classification (NCBI taxonomy): domain Bacteria; kingdom Bacillati; phylum Actinomycetota; class Actinomycetes; order Kitasatosporales; family Streptomycetaceae; genus Streptomyces; species Streptomyces sp. NPDC098789. The sequence continues at coordinate 86,938 of NZ_JBIWAJ010000006.1, read as the reverse complement.
CCCGGCCCCTCGACCTACGAGGGCATGGTCGCCCGCCGTTTCGGCGTCGCCGACCGCGGTCGCCCCGGGGACAAGTGGCTCGCCGACTGCGTCCGTTGGGCCTGGCGCACCAAGATCCAGGTGCACCTGGGGCTCGACCTGCGCACCCGGCTGCGCCAGGCCGCCGAGGACGAGGCGGTCCGCGTCTTCGCGTCCAACCTGCGCGACCTGCTGCTCGCGGCGCCCGCCGGTACCCGCGCCACGCTGGGCCTGGACCCGGGCTTCCGCACCGGCGTGAAGGTCGCCGTCGTGGACGCCACCGGCAAGGTCGTGGCGACCGAGGTGATCTACCCGCACGTGCCGGCCAACAAGTGGGACGACTCCCTCGCGAAGCTCGCCCGGCTCGCCCGCGAGCACGCGGTCGACCTCGTCGCCATCGGCAACGGGACCGCCTCGCGCGAGACCGACAAGCTCGCCGGTGACCTGATCGCCCGGCACCCCGAACTGAACCTGACCAAGGTGATGGTCTCGGAGGCGGGCGCCTCCGTGTACTCGGCCTCCGCCTTCGCCTCGCAGGAACTCCCGGACATGGACGTGTCGTTGCGCGGGGCCGTCTCCATCGCCCGCCGGCTGCAGGACCCGCTCGCCGAACTGGTGAAGATCGACCCGAAGTCGATCGGCGTCGGTCAGTACCAGCACGACCTGTCCGAGGTGAAGCTCTCCCGCTCCCTCGACGCGGTCGTCGAGGACTGCGTGAACGGCGTCGGCGTGGACGTCAACACCGCCTCCGCGCCCCTGCTCTCCCGGGTCTCGGGCATCAGCGGCGGCCTCGCCGAGAACATCGTGGCCCACCGCGACGCCAACGGCCCCTTCCGCAGCCGCAAGGCGCTCAAGGACGTGGCCCGGCTCGGCCCCAAGGCGTACGAGCAGTGCGCCGGCTTCCTGCGGATCCGCGACGGGGAGGACCCGCTGGACTCCTCCAGCGTGCACCCCGAGGCCTACCCGGTGGTCCGGGCGATGGGCAAGACGGCGGGCGGCCAGGTGGCCGCGCTGATCGGCAACACCGCCGTACTGCGCTCCCTGCGCCCCGCGGACTTCGTCACGGAGGCCTTCGGCCTGCCGACCGTCTCGGACATCCTGCGCGAGCTGGAGAAGCCGGGCCGCGACCCGCGACCCGCCTTCAAGACGGCCACCTTCAAGGAGGGCGTGGAGAAGATCGGCGACCTGGCCCCCGGGATGATCCTGGAGGGCGTGGTCACCAACGTGGCGGCCTTCGGCGCGTTCATCGACATCGGCGTCCACCAGGACGGCCTGGCGCACGTCTCGGCGCTCTCGAAGACCTTCGTCAAGGATCCCCGCGACGTGGTCAAGCCGGGTGACATCGTCCGGGTGAAGGTCATGGACGTGGACATCCCGCGCAAGCGGATCTCGCTCACCCTGCGGCTGGAGGACGAAGGGGCGGACCGCGCGGCGGGCGCCCCGCGGCCCCGCCAGGAGCGCGGCGAGCGGAGTTCCGGCGGGCGCCCGCCGCAGCAGCGCGGCGGCGGCCAGAGCGGCCAGAGCGGCCAGGGCGGTCAAGGCGGTCAGGGCCGCGGCGGCGCGGGCAAGGGTGCCGGCGCCGGCAACGGAGGCGGCAACGGAGGCGGCGCGGGCAGGAGCGGCAACGGCGGCGGCGCGGCCGGCGGCGCCCGGGGCGCGTCCGGCGCCCGCGGAGGCGCGGGCGGCGGCCAGAGCGCCGGCAAGAGCGCTCCGGCGCCGGCCAACAGCGCGATGGCCGACGCCCTGCGCCGGGCCGGTCTGACCGGCCCGGAGGAGCGCCGCGGGCGCTGACGCCCGAGGACCCCGGCGGCGCCGGGGTCTGATGCGCAGGTCGCGGGCCCGGGCAGGAAGGACTGGCTGAATACCCCCCCTGCCCGGGGGCGCGCCTTGCCAACTCCTGCACCCGATCTGTAGGCATGTGGGAACGCCCGTTCGCCATTCGGCGGGCGGGCTTCCCTGATCCCCCCTCAGGACGTCATGCCCACATCAGCCCCTGCCTATCGACGCTGCCCGGGAAAGGGTCCGAAGAGGGAGCACATGCCATACCGGCAACTCAGCCTGCGCAAACGCTGCGAGACGATTCTCGGTCGTTTGGACTTGCCGCACCCGTTCTCCCTCGACGCCCTGTGCGGGCGGATCGCCGAGCAGCGGGGCCGGCCCATCCGGTTGCACCCGCTCCCCAAGGAAGCCGCCGAGTCCGGTGTGTGCGGCCTGTGGGTGGGCACCACGAGCATCGACTACGTCTTCTACGAGGCCCAGACCTCACCGCTGCACCGCGAGCACATCGTCCTGCACGAGCTGGGCCACATCCTCTTCGGCCACAACTCCCTGGAGGGCGAGGAGAGCGGCGCCCAGGCCCCGGTCATCCTGGGCCGCACCAACTACACCAACCGCCAGGAGCAGGAGGCCGAGATGCTGGCCAGCCTGATCCGCACCAGCGCGGGGCTGCCCCCGGTCGACGAGGCCGCCGGGACGCTGGCCCGCCTGGAGTCCGCCATGGGGTACCGGCGGGTGCAGCATGGCGGCTGACCCGATCGCCGCCTTCGGGGACTCCCTGGCCGTGCCCAGCGTGGTGTGCCTGTGGCTCGCGGTGCTGCTGCGCTCCCCGGCCGCCGTCCGCTCCCCGCAACAGCGCGGACTGCTGCTCGCCGTCGCCACCGCCGCCGCCGCGATGACCCTGAACCTGCCCGACGTGGTCAGCTACGCGATGCGCGATCCGCAGTACTCGCACACCGTCGGACTGGTCCGCAACCTCATCGGGGTCTTCTCGGCGGGCGCCGTCCTCTACTTCGTCGCTGCGGCCACCACCCGGGGCCGCCTGCTGCGCCAAGGCGCCGCCGTCACCACCATCGGCCTGCTCACCGCGCTGGTCCTGCTCGACCTGGCCGCCCCCGGACACGGCACCCACACCATCCCGCCGCACGGCGATCCGGTGCCCTCCCTCGGGTACTGGCTCGTGCTCATCTCGGCGCACCTCGCCGCCAACACCGCCTGCGTGGCCCTGTGCTGGCGCTACGGCCTGCGCACCGAGAGCCGCGGACTGGCCGCCGGACTGTGGCTGTTCGGCCTCGGCACCGCGCTCGCCGGGGCGTTCTGGTTCGTCTACCTGCTGAAGCTGCTCTTCGGTGCCACCGCCGCCATGCCCTGGCTGCCCCTGCTGATGAACCTGCACGGGCTGCTGCGCGCCGCCGCCCTGCTCGTGCCCGTGCTCTTCGGACTGCGCCGGACCGTCTCGGACGTCGGCACCGCCTGGCGACTGTGGCCGCTGTGGCGCGACCTGGTCCAGGCGGTGCCGCACGTCGCGCTGACGAAGCCGCGCGCCGGGCGCGTGGTGGAGTTCCTGTGGCCGCCGGTCCCGCGCGACCTGCTGGTCTACCGGAAGGTGATCGAGACCCGCGACGCGATCCTGATCCTGAACGAGTACGTCGTCCCGGGCGTCCCGGAGCTGGCCCGCCACCACGTCGTCGGCGCCGGGGTGCCCGCCCCGCGCCGCGGCGCGGCCGCGCTGGCCTGCGTCCTCAAGGAGGCGCGCCAGGCCAAGCTCGACGGATCGGCCGGGCGGTCACCGGACGGGGCGGAGCCGCTGTACGTCCCCTCCTCGGTGCACGGACCCACGGGCACCGTCGAGGGCAGCGACCTGGAGGACGAGAAGAGCTTCCTCGTCGAGGTCGCCCAGGCCTACGGATCCACCGCCACCCGCACCTTCGCCCCCGAGCTGCCCGAACCACCTGACCTGCCCGAACCACCTGATCTGCCCGCAACCGCCGGAAAGTGACACGCACGTGAGCAACCGAACCACCGTTCTGATCACCGGAGCCAGCGCCGGGCTGGGCGCCGCCTTCGCCCGCGGCTTCGCCGCCAAGGGGTGCGACCTCGTCCTCGTCGCCCGGGACGAGGAGCGCCTGGACGCCCTCGCGAAGGAACTGGGCCGGGACTTCGGCGCGGCCGCCGAGGTGCTGCCCGCCGATCTGCTCGACCCGGCACAGTGCGCCGGTGTCGTCGCGCGGCTCGCGGACACCGAGCGGCCCGTGGACGTCCTGGTCAACAACGCGGGCTTCGGGCTCCCGGCGCCCTTCCCGTACAGCCCCGTCGAGGACGAGGAGCGGATGCTCGACCTGCTGGTCAAGGTCCCGCTGCGGCTGACCCACGCGCTGGTCCCGGGGCTGCGGGAGCGGCGCCGCGGGGCCGTGCTGAACGTGTCCTCGGTCGCCGGTCTGCTGCCCACCGGGACCTACGGCGCGGCCAAGGCCTGGATCACCGCCTTCAGCGAATCGCTGCGGGTGGACCTGGCCCCGTACGGGGTCCGGGTGCTCGCGGTGGTCCCCGGCTTCACCCGGACCGAGTTCCAGGAGCGGGCGGGCATGGACGTCAGCAAGCTGTCCGACGCGGTCTGGCTGGAGCCCGAGGCCGTCGTGGCCCAGGCCCTGCGCGACCTCGCCCGGCGCCGCCCGCTGAGCATCACCGGGCGTCGCTACAAGGCGTACGCCCTGGCCGTGCGCCACCTGCCGCGCACCGTGGTGGCCGGCCGAATGGCCCGCAAGCGAAGCGCCCCGGCGGACGCGCTCTAGGGCTGCCCGGCCTGCTCGACCAGCTCCTCGGGGGAGAGGCGGGTGATCTTCTTCCCCGCCTCGGTCTCCACCAGGGTCACCGCCCCGTTCCAGTCCCCGTCCTGCGGGTACTCCCAGGTGGCCGGGTCCCCGAGGACGGCCGGGAGCAGGGCGCGGGGCACCAACGCGCCGTGCTCGAAGCCCTCCTGCCCGGACGGGGAGGTCCAGGTGGCGACCCGGCGCACCTCGATCCAGCCGCGGTCGACCAGGGGGAGCAGGATCTGGGCCAGCTCGCCGACCGACCGGTCCTGGTCCGCCTCGTCGAGGTCGCCCCAGACACCGGCCAGGAGGTCGATCTCGTACGAACTGATCATGAAGGCTCGTTCGGAGGTGGTCAGCTCCTGCCATTCGTGCTGGCCCATCCGCCGGACCCTCCTACTCCTCGGTGACCCGGCCGTCGGCCACCCGCAAGCGGCGGGTGACCTGGACCGCGTCCAGCATCCGCCGGTCGTGCGTGACCAGCAGCAGGGTGCCCTCGTACGCCTCCAGCGCGGACTCCAGCTGCTCGATCGCGGGGAGGTCCAGGTGGTTCGTCGGCTCGTCCAGCACCAGCAGGTTCACCCCGCGACCCTGGAGCAGGGCCAGCGCCGCCCGGGTCCGCTCGCCCGGGGACAGGGTGCCCGCCGGGCGCAGCACGTGGGCCGCCTTCAGGCCGAACTTCGCCAGCAGGGTGCGGACTTCCGCGGGCTCGGTGTCGGGCACCGCCGCGCAGAAGGCCTCCAGCAGCGGCTCGTTGCCGAGGAACAGCCCGCGCGCCTGGTCCACTTCGCCGACCAGGACGCCCGAACCGAGCGTGGCCGAACCGGAGTCCGGCGCGAGCCGCCCGAGCAGCACCGCGAGCAGCGTGGACTTCCCGGCGCCGTTGGCCCCGGTGATCGCCACCCGGTCCGCCCAGTCCAGCTGGAGGCTGGCCGGCCCGAAGGTGAACTCCCCGCGCCGCACGCTCGCTTCGCGCAGGGTCGCGACCACCGAGCCGGAGCGCGGCGCCGCCGCGATCTCCATGCGCAGCTCCCACTCCTTGCGGGGCTCGTCGACCACGTCGAGGCGCTCGATCGCGCGCTGCGTCTGCCGCGCCTTCGACGCCTGCTTCTCGCTGGCCTCGCTGCGGAACTTCTTGCCGATCTTGTCGTTGTCGGTGGCCTTGCGCCGGGCGTTCTTGACGCCCTTGTCCATCCAGCCGCGCTGCATCTGCGCGCGCCCCTCCAGGGCCGCGCGCTTGTCGGCGTACTCGTCGAACTCCTCGCGGGCGTGCGTGCGGGCCCGCTCGCGCTCCTCCAGGTAGGCGTCGTACCCGCCGCCGTAGAGGTTGATCTCCTGCTGGGCCAGGTCGAGTTCGAGGACCTTGGTGACCGTCCGGGTGAGGAACTCGCGGTCGTGGCTGATCACCACCGTGCCCGCGCGCAGCCCCTTCACGAAGGACTCCAGCCGCTCCAGGCCCTCCAGGTCGAGGTCGTTCGTCGGCTCGTCGAGCAGGAAGACGTCGTAGCGCGACAGCAGCAGCGAGGCGAGGCCCGCGCGGGCGGCCTGGCCGCCGGAGAGCGCCGTCATCGGCAGGTCGAGGCCCACGGACAGCCCGAGGTCGGCCGCGACCTCCTCGGCCCGCTCGTCCAGGTCGGCCCCGCCGAGGTCCAGCCACCGGTCCAGGGCACTCGCGTAGGCGTCGTCCGCGCCCGCGACCCCGTCCACCAGGCCCTGCGTGGCCGCGTCCAGCTCCGTCTGCGCGGTGGCCACCCCGGTCCGACGGGCCAGGAACTCCCGGATCGACTCGCCGGGGCGGCGCTCCGGCTCCTGCGGCAGGTGACCGACCGTGGCGGTGGGCGGGGAGAGCCGCAGCTCACCGGTCTCCGGCGTGTCCAGGCCGGCGAGCAGGCGCAGCAGCGTCGACTTCCCGGCGCCGTTGACGCCGACGAGGCCGATGACGTCACCGGGGGCGACGACCAGGTCGAGACCGGTGAAGAGCGAGCGCGCGCCGTGTCCGGCGGCGAGTTCCTTGGCGACGAGGGTTGCAGTCATGATCCGTCGATCCTATCGGCCGTGCCCGGCCCGCCCGCCCGCACGTCGATGGCAGGAAAGGTGGGGAGCCCGACATTGCGGACGCCGGTGCCGCGCACGACGATGGATCCATGCCATCCGAACCCCGGCACAGCGTGCTCGTCCTCCTCTACGACGGCGTCCAGAGCCTGGACGTGACCGGCCCGGTCGAGGTCTTCGCGGGGGTGGGCCGCTTCCCCGGCCGCGAGGGGTACCGGATCCGCACGGTGTCCCCGGCCGGTGCGCCCGTGCGGACCAGCAGCGGGCTGACCCTGCTCCCGGACGGGCCGCTGGAGGGCGCCGAGCCGGGCCCGGGCACCACGGTGCTGGTGCCCGGCGGCCGGTACCGGGGGGACTTCGAGCCCCGGCTCACCGACTGGCTGCGCGCGCACGGCACCCGGCCGGACCGGCTCGTGGCCGTCTGCACCGGCTCGCTGCTCCTCGCGGAGGCAGGGCTGCTGGACGGCCGGCGCGCCACCAGCCACTGGAACGCCTGCGCGCGGATGGCGCTCGACTACCCGCGGGTGCGGGTGGAGCCCGAGCCGATCTACGTACGGGACGGGTACGTCGCCACCTCGGCCGGTGTGACCGCGGGCATCGATCTCGCGCTGGCCCTGGTGGAGGAGGACCACGGCCGGGACATCGCCCTCGACATCGCCCGCCACCTGGTGGTCTACCTGCGCAGGCCGGGCAACCAGGCCCAGTTCAGCGCGCTGCTCGCGGCCCAGAGCGCCCAGCGCGAACCGCTGCGCGAGGTGCAGCACTGGATCACCGGGCACCCCGGCGCGGAGTTGACCGTCGAGGCGCTCGCCGCCCGCGCCCGGCTCTCGCCGCGCCACTTCGCCCGCGCCTTCCACGCCGAGACCGGCACGACCCCCGGCCGCTACGTCGAAAGGGTCCGGGTCGAGCACGCCCGCAGGCTGCTGGAGGACACCTCCGAAGGCATCGCCCAGATCGCCCGGGCCTGCGGCTACGGCACCCCGGAAGCGTTGCGGCGCGCCTTCGTCAAGACCCTCGGCCAACCGCCCGCCGAATACCGGCGCCGTTTCGGCGCGCCCGCCTGACCTCCCACGCACTCACCCGACCCACACGCAGAGGACACCGCATGCAGATCGCCGTCCTGCTCTTCGACCGGTTCACCGCCCTCGACGCCGTCGGCCCCTTCGACACGCTCGGCCGCCTCCCCGGCGCCGAGACCGTCTTCGTCGCGGAGCGCCCCGGGCCCGTGCGCAACGACTCGGGCCAGCTCGCGCTCGTCGCCGAGCGCTCCCTCGCCGACGTGCCGGCCCCGGACATCCTGCTGGTCCCCGGCGGGCCCGGCCAGAGCGCGCAGATGGAGAACGAGGTCCTCCTGGACTGGCTGCGCACCGCCGACGCCCATACGCAGTGGACCACCTCGGTGTGCACCGGCTCGCTGCTGCTCGCCGCCGCCGGGCTGCTCCGCGGCCGGCGCGCCACCAGCCACTGGCTGGCCCTGGACCAGCTCCCGTTGTACGGCGCCGAGCCCACCGGGGAGCGGGTCGTCACCGACGGCAAGTACGTGACCGCGGCCGGGGTGTCCTCCGGCATCGACATGGGCCTGACCCTGCTCGGCCGGATCGGCGGGGACCGGCTGGCCCAGTCCGTCCAACTCCTCACCGAGTACGACCCCCAGCCGCCCTACGACGCGGGCTCGCCCGAGAAGGCCCCCGCGGACCTGGTGGCCGAGTGGCGCGAGCAGAGCCGCTTCGTCATGGAGTAGCCGCGCCCGGCGCGGCGTCCCCGCCGACCGCCCAGGTGAAGGCGGGCGTGCGGCGCTCCAGGAAGGCGGCGACCCCCTCGGCGGTGTCGCCGCTGCCGCGCGCCTGCGCCGCCCAGTGCTCGTCGCGGTCCGTGCGCCCGTTCGCGAACTCCTTCGCCGCGGCCTGGGTGAGCCGCGAACGCCCGGCCAGGATCCGGGTGAACTCGGCGACGCGCTTGTCCAGCTGGCCCGCGGGCAGCAGCTCGTCCAGCAGGCCGGTCCGCAGCGCCCGGTCCGCATCGATCAGCTCGGCGGAGAACAGGAGGTACTTGGCGGTCGCGGGACCCACCAGGGCGGCGAGCCGCCGGGTCGAGGACGCGGGGTAGACGATCCCGAGCCGGGCCGGGGTCACCCCGAAGGACGCCCCCTCCTCGGCGAACCGCAGATCGCAGGCGGCGGCGAGCTGGCTGCCGCCGCCCACGCAGAACCCGCGGATCGCGGCCAGGGTGGGCTTGGGGAAGGCGGCGAGCGCCTCCTCGGCCCGCACGGCCAGGGTCTGCGGATCCTCCGCGGGCCCGGTGACGCCGGCGCTCCCGTGCGCGCGCTCCGCGGGCCGCTGCGGCGCCCGCAGCGAGGAGATGTCCGCGCCGGCGCAGAAGGTGTCCCCGGCGCCGGTCAGCACGAGCGCCCGTACCGCGGGATCGGCCGCGAGGCCCTCCAGCAGCTCCGGGAGCGCGCGCCACATCGCGGCCGTCATGGCGTTGCGCTTGGCGGGGTGCGAGATGACGACCGTGGCGACCCCGTCCGCGACGGTGTGCAGTAGCTGCGCGTCCATGCGCCGGATGCTATCCCGGGCCGTCGATCCTATGATCAAGAGAGTCCGGGGGGAGCCGGGGGGTGCCGACGAGGAGGCACGTCCATGGCCGCAGAGCGCACACGCCGCATCGACGAGAACGGACGGGAGAAGCAGGGCAAGGAGAAGCTGAGCCGGGGCTTCGGCCTACTGGCCCTGCTCGGCGTGATCCTCGTGCTGGCCGGTCTGGTCGGCCTCATCTATACCGGGGTCGCCACGCTGACCTCGATGTTCCTCTTCGGCTGGCTACTGCTCGTGGGCGGTCTGGTCGGTCTCCTCCAGGCGGTGCAGGCCCGCAAGAGCAACTACTTCTGGCTCGCCGTGATCGTCGCCGCCATCAACCTCGCCGCGGGCTTCGTGATCCTGCGGCGCCCCGAGGCGAGCGCCGAGGCGCTCACGATGTTCGCCGCGCTGCTCTTCCTGACCGGCGGGGTGTTCCGACTGGCGGGCGCCCTGGTCGTGCGCGGTGCGAACTTCGTCCTGACGCTGGTCCAGGGTGCCTTCGGGGTGCTGCTGGGGATCCTGGTGCTGTGGAGCTGGCCCGGCAGCAGTCAGTACGTGATCGGTACCTTCTTCTCGCTCGCCCTGCTGTTCGACGGGCTGAGTCTGGTGGCGCTGGGCATGGGCGCGCGCCGCATCCTGGGCCTGGTCAGGGACGACGACGGCGCGACGGCGGCGACGACGACCCCGGAGGCGGCGTCCGCGGCGCGGGAGGCGGCCGACAAGCGGTCCGTGGAAGATCAGGAACAGTCGAACAACTGACTCCGCCATGCGTCACCGGTCAAATAGTGTCCGAATCACGCTGACTTGTGGTCAGTGACGCGGTCCGGACCAGCCCGGTCCCCACTCTTGACGCGTGGAGACGATCGAGCGTGAAGACGGGGGCCGGGAAATGGACGTCAGCGGGAGTGTCCCGCCAGTCGAGGGGAGCGCGCCGGACGACCCGGCCGGTCCCCTCGCCTACGAAGGTGTGTGGCGGTTCACCGCGCCCTCGCTAGAAGAATCCGTTCCGCAGGCGCGCCGGGCGGTCCGCGACCTGCTCGGGCGGCAGGGCGTACCGGCCGATCAGGACCTGGTCTACGCGCTGCTGCTGATCGTCTCCGAGCTGGTCACCAACTCGGTGCGGCACGCGGCCCTGCTCTCGCCCGAGGTGGCGGTGGAGGTCGCGATCGGCCGCGAGTGGGTCCGGGTGGCGGTCGAGGACAACCACCCCTACCGGCCCAAGGCGCTGGAAGCGGACTTCGGGCAGACGGGCGGGCGCGGCCTGCTGCTGGTCCGGGAGGTCACGCGGGAGGCGGGCGGGGTGTGCGACGTCGAGCACACCTCCACCGGCGGCAAGGTCATCTGGGCCGCCCTGCCGCTCACCGCCGCGGGCTGACCGGTCTGCGGTCGTCGCCCGCGGCGGCGGTGGGTGAGCGCGGCGGCTCGGGGCCTACCAGCCCGCGGCCTCGCCGGTCAGCTCGCGGATCGCCGGCCGCGCCGCGTCCAGCACGGTCATGAACCAGGCCGAGAACGGCTCCTCGGCATGGCGCTTCACCAGCTCGTCGGCCGTGACGAAGGCGGTGTCGCCGACCTCCTCCGGGTCCGGGCGCAGCCTCGCCTGTGCGAGTCCCACGAACAGGTGGTTGTACTCCTGCTCGACCAGCCCCGACGCGGGGTCGGGGTGGTTGTAGCGCACGGTCCCCGCCTCCGCGAGCAGCGAGGGCGAGACGCCCAGCTCCTCGTAGGTGCGCCGGGCGGCCGCGGCGAACGGCGACTCCCCGGGGTAGGGGTGCCCGCAACAGGTGTTCGACCAGACGCCGGGGGAGTGGTACTTGCCCAGGGCCCGCTGCTGGAGCAGCAGTCGGCCCTGCCCGTCGAAGAGGAACACGGAAAAGGCCCGGTGCAGCAGGCCGGGCGCCTGATGTGCGGAGAGCTTCTCAGCAGTGCCGACGGTGTGACCGGACTCGTCGACCAGTTCGAGCATGATCGGTTCTTGAGTGCCGGTGCCGGTGGACGCGCTGTTCGCGGCGGTGGCTGGTGTGGTCGGCATACCCATCCTTCGCTTCGGACTTCGGCGTTCAGTCTGCCGCACAAAAGCGGCTTGTCCCCACTTCGGTGATCTGTGCCGGGCTGCCCTCCACCGCGTGGTATGCGGCGGAGGGCAGCCCGCGGGGGTCGGACGCCTCAGACGCCGAAGGGGGCGGGATACGTGATCGTGCCCATAGGTACAGGGACGGAATCGTCCAGCACTAGAGCCATCATGGCGTCGTCGGGTACCTCGAACGGCGCACGGATGCCGAAGCCCGACGCGGGGACGAATCCGAAGCGCGGGTAGTACGCGGGGTGCCCCAGCACCAGAACGAGCGGTTCCGCGCGCTCCCGGGCCGCCGCGAGCAGGGCGCGCACGACCGCGCTGCCCGCGCCGGAGCGCTGGTGGGCGGGAGCGGTCGCGACCGGGGCGAGCGCGAGCGCGGGCGAGCCGTCCACCGTGCAGCGGGTGAGCAGGGCGTGCGAGGCGATCGAGCCGTCGGGGGCCTCGGTGACGTAGGAGAGCCCGGGCAGCCAGGCGTCGTCGAGCCGCAGCGCGTCCACGAGGTCCGCCTCCAGAGCGGACTCGAAGGCGGCCAGGTTGACGGCGCGGACCGCGGCCACGTCGGACGGGAGCTCCGGCCGGGCCGGCCAGGCGGAGGCGTGGGTGGAGGAGCGGGTGGAGGAGTGGGAGAAGGACTTGTCGGTCAACGTGAACCCTCGGAAAAGGGCTCCGGCCGACGCCTGGTGATCAGGCTCGGCCGGACACCCGGTGAATGGTGGGGTACCGGTGGTGGTCGCCCTGCACGGCGGCGATCCCTATGACGGTCATCAACCCCACCTCTTTTCCGTATAAGTCGGTTCTTCTCGCGCCAGGACGCGTTAAGGCGTACTAGAAGGCGCTTGAACATGATTCGTACACGCTGGCGAATACCCTAACATCCGGGCGGTTTGGTGAGCGTGGCACGATCGTCAATGATGATCCGAAAGGGTCCGCGCGCCCGGTAATCATCGGATTGTCGGGCGGCGATCGGGTGGTGAACCCCCGCTTCCATTCATCCGATAGCCTCTGCCGACGTGCCGCCGCCCCACCTGGTGGCCGTCCCGTGTGTACGTCGCAAGGAGTGAGTTCGTCTGCCGACCGCCATCCTCACCGGCCAGCCGGTCCCCGGCTCAGCACTCGCGGACGAGCTGAGATCGCTCGGCTTCGACGTCGAGCCCGCGACCGACCCGGCACGCGCCACCGCCGCGCTGGCCGCCGTACCCGCCGACCAGCGGGTCGCGATCGTCGACAGTGAATTCGTCGGACACCTGCACGCCCTGCGCCTCGCCCTCACCGACCCGCGCTTCGACGCCTGCGCGGTGCCGGGCGCGTTCGCCGTGCAGAGCGGCGCCCGCGCCGCGCTCGCCCGGGCCGCCGCTACCGGCGCCGACGGCGGGGAAGCGGACCCCGCTCCCTACGCCGACCGGCTCGCCGCGTCCGTCGAGGCCACCGGCACCCCCGTCCACCGCCCCGAGCTGGGCAGCCTCGTCGCGGCCGTCCCCGCGACGGGCGACGAGCGCCGGGCCGCCGAGGCCGCCGTGGCCGCCGTCGACGACGAGGCCGTCCGGCTGCGCACCGCCGTGAAGTCCCGCGACGGGTTCTTCACCACCTTCTTCATCAGCCCGTACTCGCGCTACATCGCCCGCTGGTGCGCGCGCCGGGGGCTGACCCCGAACCAGGTCACCACCGCCTCGCTGATCACCGCGCTGATCGCGGCGGGCTGCGCGGCGACCGGGGACCGCTGGGGCTACGTCGCCGCGGGCGTCCTGCTCCTCGTCTCCTTCGTCCTGGACTGCACCGACGGGCAGCTCGCCCGCTACTCGCTCCAGTACTCGACGATGGGCGCCTGGCTCGACGCCACCTTCGACCGCGCGAAGGAGTACTCCTTCTACGCGGGGCTGGCGCTCGGCGCGGCTCGCAACGGTGACGACGTCTGGGCCCTGGCGCTCGGCTCGATGATCCTGATGACCTGCCGCCACGTCGTGGACTTCGCCTTCAACGAGGCCAACCACGACGCGACCGCCAACACGAGCCCCACCGCCGCGCTGTCCGACAAGCTCGACAGCGTCGGCTGGACGGTCTGGGTCCGCCGGATGATCATCCTGCCGATCGGTGAGCGCTGGGCGATGATCGCGGTCCTGACCGCCGTCACCACCCCCCGCACCGTCTTCTACGCCCTGCTCGTCGGCTGCGCCTTCGGCGCGCTCTACACCACCGCCGGCCGGGTGCTGCGTTCCCTGACCCGCAAGGCGAAGCGGACCGACCGGGCCGCCGAGGCCCTGGCCGAGCTGGCCGACTCGGGGGTGCGCGCCTGGCGCGACACCCGCCGGATCGCCCGCCGCAAGCCGACGCGCGCCTCGCTGTGGCTGGCCCTGGGCTCCTCCCTGGTGATGGCCGGGGGGGCCGTCACCCAGGACTTCGGCGACCCCTGGCTGATCACGACCGCCGTGGGCTACGTCATCTTCGCGGGCGCGGCGGTCTCCTACCCCCTCAAGGGCGCCCTCGACTGGCTCGTCCCGCCCCTCTTCCGGTTCGCCGAGTACGTGACCGTCCTCGCGCTCGCCGTGAAGTCGGACGTCCCCGGAGCCCTTCCCGCGGCATTCGGACTGGTCGCGGCGGTCGCCTACCATCACTACGACACGGTGTACCGCATCCGCGGCGGCACCGGCGCGCCCCCGCACTGGCTGGTGCGGACGACGGGCGGCCACGAGGGCCGGGTCCTGTTGATCACGGTCCTGGCCACCGTCCTGGCGGAGCGCGCCACGGACTTCCCCGTCGCGCTCACGGCCCTGGCCGTGTTCGTGGCACTCGTGGTGCTCGTGGAGAGCATCCGGTTCTGGGTCTCCTCGGGAGCACCCGCCGTACATGACGAAGGAGAACCAGCATGATCGGCCTTGTCCTCGCGGCCGGTGCCGGACGCCGCCTGCGTCCCTACACCGACACCCTCCCCAAGGCCCTCGTGCCCGTCGGCCCCGCTGGCGACGAGGAGAGCATCACCGTCCTCGACCTGACCCTCGGCAACTTCGCCGAGGTCGGCCTCACCGAGGTCGCGATCGTCGTCGGCTACCGCAAGGAAGCCGTCTACGAGCGCCGCGAGGCCCTGGAGGCCAAGTACGGCGTCAAGATCACGCTGATCGACAACGACAAGGCCGAGGAGTGGAACAACGCCTACTCCCTGTGGTGCGCCCGTGAGGTCCTGAAGCAGGGCGTCATCCTCGCCAACGGCGACACCGTGCACCCGGTCTCCGTCGAGCGGACCCTGCTCGCCGCCCGCGGCCAGGGCCAGAAGATCATCCTCGCCCTCGACACGGTCAAGCACCTGGCCGACGAGGAGATGAAGGTCATCACCGACGGCGAGCAGGGCGTGCGCCGGATCACCAAGCTGATGGACCCCGCCACCGCGACCGGCGAGTACATCGGCGTCACCCTGATCGAGCCGGAGGCCGCCGAGGCGCTGGCCGAGGCGCTGAAGACCACCTTCGAGCGCGACCCCGACCTCTACTACGAGGACGGCTACCAGCAGCTCGTCAACGACGGTTTCACGATCGACGTGGCCCCCATCGGTGACGTCAAGTGGGTCGAGATCGACAACCACGACGACCTCGCCAAGGGCCGGACGATCGCATGCCTGTACTGACGCGGCTCATCCCCTCGCCGGTCGTCGTCGACATCAGTCGTGGCGCCATGGACGACCTGGCCGGCCTGCTGGCCGACCAGCGGATCTCCGCGTCCGGGAAGCTGGCGATCGCGATCAGCGGCGGCTCCGGGGTGGCGCTGCGCGCCAAGCTGGAGCCCGTCCTGCCGCACGCCGACTGGTACCCGGTCGTCGACGGCACGATCGATTCCGCCGTCAAGCTGTCCGACGACATAAAGGGTCGCCGCTACGACGCCGTCGTGGGCCTGGGCGGCGGCAAGATCATCGACGTGGCGAAGTACGCCGCGGCGCGGGTCGGCCTGCCCATGGTGGCCGTCGCCACGAACCTCTCGCACGACGGCATCTGCTCCCCGGTCGCCACGCTGGACAACGACAACGGCCGCGGCTCCTACGGAGTCCCCACGCCGATCGCCCTGGTCATCGACCTGGACGTGGTCCGCGACGCCCCGGTGCGGTTCGTCCGCTCCGGCATCGGCGACGCGCTGTCCAACATCTCGGCCATCGCCGACTGGGAGCTGTCGCACAAGATCACCGACGAGCCCGTCGACGGCCTGGCCGCCGCCATGGCCCGCACCGCGGGCGAAGCCGTACTGCGCCACCCCGGCACGGTCGGCGACGACGAGTTCCTCACCGTGCTCTCCGAGTCCCTGGTGCTCACCGGCATCGCCATGTCGATCAGCGGGGACACCCGCCCGGCCTCCGGCGCCTGCCACGAGATCAGCCACGCCTTCGACCTGCTGTACCCGGGGCGCTCCGCGCTCCACGGCGAGCAGGTCGGCCTCGGCGCGGCCTTCGCGATGCACCTGCGCGGGGCCACCGAGCAGGCCGGGCTCTTCGCCGAGGTGCTGCGCCGCCACGCGCTGCCCGTGCTGCCCGAGGAGATCGGTTTCAGCGTGGACGAGTTCGTCGCGGCCGTGGAGTACGCACCCCAGACCCGACCGGGACGTTTCACCATCCTGGAGCACCTCAACCTGTCCGCCGCCGAGATCAGGGACGCCTACTCCGACTATGCAGAGACCATCCGTAGCTGAACTCCGGCCCGTCGTTCACCCGGCGGGCGTCAAGGACCGGGTCAGCGGCGAGCACTGGGGCGGGCGCCTCTACATGCGCGAGATCTCCCTGCGCATCACCCGCCTCCTGGTCACCACCAAGGTCACGCCGAACCAGCTGACCTACGTGATGACCCTCGCCGGTGTCCTCGCCCTCCCGGCGCTGCTGCTGCCGGGCGTCTGGGGCGCCGTCCTCGGCGTGGTCATGGTCCAGCTCTACCTGCTGCTCGACTGCGTCGACGGCGAGGTGGCCCGCTGGAAGAAGCAGTTCTCGCTCTCCGGCGTGTACCTGGACCGCGTCGGCGCCTACCTGTGCGACGCGGCCGTCCTCGTCGGCTTCGGCCTGCGCGCCGCCGACCTGTGGGGCGGCGGGCGGATCGATTGGCTGTGGGCCTTCCTCGGCACCCTGGCGGCGCTCGGCGCGATCCTGATCAAGGCCGAGACCGACCTGGTCGGCGTCGCCCGGCACCAGGCCGGCAAGCCCGTGGTCAAGGACGCGGCGGCCGAGCCGCGCTCCTCCGGCGTGGCACTGGCCCGCAAGGCCGCCGCCGCGCTCAAGTTCCACCGGCTGGTCCTCGGCATCGAGGCGTCCCTGCTGATCCTGGCGCTGGCCGTCGTGGACCAGGTCCGTGGCGACCTGTACTTCTCCCGGCTCGGCGTCGCCGTGCTGGCGGGCATCGCGATGCTCCAGACCGTGCTGCACCTGGTCTCCATCCTGGCCTCCAGCAGGCTCAAGTGACCGCGCCGCTGCGGCTGGGCGCCGTGATCATCACCATGGGCAACCGGCCCGACGAGCTGAAGGCGCTGCTCGACTCCGTGGCCCGGCAGGAGGGCGACCCCGTCGAGGTGGTCGTCGTGGGCCAGGGCGTACGGGTCACCGACCTGCCCGACGGGGTCCGCACCATCGACCTGCCCGAGAACCTGGGCATCCCCGGCGGCCGCAACGTCGGCATCGAGGCCTTCGGCCCCGGTGGCCGCGACGTGGACGCCCTGCTCTTCCTCGACGACGACGGGCTGCTGGAGCGCACCGACACCGCGCAGCTGTGCCGCCGGGCCTTCGCCGAGGACCCGGCACTGGGGATCGTCAGCTTCCGGATCACCGATCCGGAGAGCGGCGAGACCCAGCGCCGGCACGTGCCCCGGCTGCGCGCCTCCGACCCGATGCGCTCCTCCCGCGTGACCACCTTCCTCGGCGGCGCCAACGCCGTACGGACGAAGGTGTTCGAGCAGGTCGGAGCGCTGCCGGCGGAGTTCTTCTACGCGCACGAGGAGACCGACCTGGCCTGGCGCGCGCTCGACGCGGGCTGGCTGATCGACTACCGCGCCGACATGGTGCTCCTGCACCCGAAGACGGCCCCCTCCCGGCACGCGGTCTACCACCGGATGGTGGCCCGCAACCGGGTGTGGCTGGCCCGGCGCAACCTGCCCGCCCCGCTCGTTCCCGTGTACGTCGGCGTCTGGCTGCTGCTGACGCTGGCCCGCCGCCCCTCCGCGAGCGCCCTCAAGGCGTGGTTCGGCGGGTTCAAGGAGGGCTGGGTCACCCCGTGCGGTCCCCGCCGCCCCATGAAGTGGCGGACCGTATGGCGGCTGACCAGGCTCGGTCGGCCCCCCGTCATCTGACGGCGCCGACCACCCGTCATCTGACGACAACGCCGGGTCTGGGAGCATGGGTGCCTATCCCTGGCACTCGGCGCCCCGGCCCGACGCCCCCTGCCGCATCTTGAAGACGAAAGTTTCAACTTGTGAGTGACACAACCCACGACGGCGCCCTCGCCACGAGCAGGCCGCCGTCAGCCGACGAAGGCCTCACGGCCGCGGAGCTAGCCAAGAAATACGGCCTGTCCGTGAGCGGTGCCCGGCCCGGGCTCGGCGAGTACGTCCGGCAGCTCTGGGGACGTCGCCACTTCATCATGGCCTTCTCCCAGGCCAAGCTGATGGCCCAGTACAGCCAGGCGAAGCTCGGCCAGATCTGGCAGGTGGCGACCCCGCTGCTGAACGCCGGTGTCTACCTGCTGATCTTCGGCGTGATCCTCGGCGCGTCCAAGGGCATGACCCTGAAGGAGTACATCCCCTTCCTGGTCATCGGGATCTTCGTCTTCACCTTCACCCAGAGCTCCGTGATGGCCGGTGTCCGGGCGATCTCCGGCAACCTCGGCCTGGTGCGGGCCCTGCACTTCCCGCGCGCCTCGCTGCCGATCTCCTTCTCGCTCCAGCAGCTCCAGCAGCTGCTGTACTCGATGATCGTGGTCGTCGTGATCACCATCGGGTTCGGCAACTACCCACGGCTCTCCTGGCTGCTGGTGGTGCCCGTGCTGGTGCTCCAGTTCGTCTTCAACACCGGGCTGGCGCTGGTCTTCGCGCGAATGGGATCGAAGACCCCCGACCTCGCCCAGCTGATGCCGTTCCTGCTGCGCACCTGGATGTACACGTCCGGCGTGATGTTCTCCATCGAGGCGTTCCTCAGGGGCAAGCCGCAGTGGATCTCGGACGTCCTGCAGTGGAACCCGGCGGCCATCTACATGGACCTCATCCGGTACGCGCTGATCGACAACTACACCGCCGCCAAGCTGCCGCCGCACGTGTGGGCCTTCGCGCTCGGCTGGGCGGTCGTCGTCGGCGGGCTGGGCTTCGTGTACTTCTGGAAGTCCGAGGAGCGTTACGGCCGTGGCTGACACCACCGTGGGGCAGGTCCCCACCGTCATCGCCGACGATGTGCACATCGTCTACCGCGTCAACACCGGCGGCGGGGGCAAGGGCAGCGCGACCGCCGCCCTGAGCAAGATAGTCCGCCGCAGCAAGAACAAGGGCGACACGCCCGGGGTGCGCAAGGTGCACGCCGTGCGCGGCGTCTCCTTCACCGCGTACCGCGGCGAGGCCATCGGCCTGATCGGCTCCAACGGCTCCGGCAAGTCCACCCTGCTGCGGGCCATCGCCGGGCTGCTGCCCTGCGAGTCCGGCAAGGTCTACACCGACGGGCAGCCCTCGTTGCTCGGCGTGAACGCGGCGCTGATGAACGATCTGACCGGCGAGCGCAACGTGATGCTCGGCGGCCTCGCGATGGGCATGTCCCGCGAGGAGATCAAGGAGCGCTACGAGGGGATCGTGGACTTCTCCGGCATCAACGAAAAGGGCGACTTCATCTCCCTTCCGATGCGCACCTACTCCTCCGGCATGGCGGCCCGACTGCGCTTTTCCATCGCCGCGGCCAAGGACCACGACGTCCTGATGATCGACGAGGCGCTCGCCACCGGAGACCGGAAGTTCCAGATCCGCTCCGAGGAGCGCATCCGCGAACTGCGCAAGGAGGCCGGCACGGTCTTCCTCGTCAGCCACAGCAACAAGTCGATCCGCGACACCTGTGACCGGGTGCTCTGGCTGGAGCGCGGCGAACTCCTCATGGACGGACCGACCGAAGAGGTCGTCTCCGCCTACGAGAAGGAGACCGGGAGCTAGGCCGTCCCTTTCGGATCCCGCCGGATCCGCCGGGCGACACGCCGAGGGCCCCGCCGTGCTGAGCGGCCGGGGCCTTCGGCGTGTCGACACCCCCTGGAGGCGGACTCGCGATGTCCTCTTCCTACCCGTTCCGCGGGGTCGCGCGGTGGAGATATTTCCCCAGCTGTGACATCTCGTAATGGGGCGAATACCCGATAGGCCCCGGCGCCGTTGTACAACGTAAGCTGGACCGGTCCTGAATCGCGGTATGCGGGCCGGATTCCCCGCAGGTGAACGGCCCGGCGCACCCCGGGTAAAGTCCGGCGGCGTGTCCGAAATAGGATGTATTGGGTCGGCAGTGTAGAACGGGAGATGTGACGGCAATGGCTACGGGAATTCTCCGGCCCCCAGGCGTTTTGGCCGTCCCCGCCCCGGGCGGCGGGCGGTGACCCCGGGGCAGCGCATCCGTCCCCGGGAGGACGCCGACCCCGCGCGCGCCACCCTCCGCAAGGCCGCCGCGGAGAACTTCCCCGTCGCGCCCGCCTTCCTGCCCCGCGCCTGGCGCGATGGCCTGACCGCGGTCTACGGCTACGCCCGCCTGGTGGACGACATCGGCGACGGCGACCTCGCCCCCGGTGGCCGCGACGCCGCGCTCCTGGGCCTGGACCCCGAACAGGTCGACGACCGGCTCGCCGTGCTGGACGCCCTCGAAGCCGACCTGCACCGGGTCTTCGCCTCCTCGGGCGAAGGCCCGCGCCACCCGCTGCTCCAGGCCCTGCGGCCCGTCGTACGCACCCACGCGCTCACCCCCGAGCCCTTCCTCGGGCTCGTCGAAGCCAACCGGCAGGACCAGCGGGTGGCGCGCTACGAGACGTACGAGGACCTGCTCGCCTACTGCGAACTGTCCGCCAACCCGGTCGGCCGCCTCGTGCTCTCCCTCACCGGAACCAGCACACCCGAACGCGTGCGCCGTTCCGACGAGATCTGCACCGCCCTGCAGATCGTCGAACACCTCCAGGACATCACCGAGGACCTGGACCGGGACCGGATCTACCTCCCGGCCCAGGACATGCGCCGCTTCCACGTCACCGAGGCCGACCTGCGCGCCCCGGTCGCGAACGCGTCCGTCCGCTCCCTGGTCGCGTTCGAATCCGAACGCGCCCGCCACCTCCTGAATGAAGGCACCCCCCTGGTGGGTAGCGTGCACGGCAGACTCCGGGTGCTGCTCGCGGGCTTCGTGGGAGGCGGGCGCGCCGCCCTGAACGCCGTGGCAGCCGCCGGATTCGACGTGGCACCCGGCCCGCCCAAGCCCACCAGGAGCGGCCTGCTCCGCGAGGTGGCCGCCGTCCTGCGCACAGCGCCGAGAAAGAGGTGAGCCCGAACGTGGAGGGCCCCACGCACGCGTCCGCACCGTCCGCCCCGTCGGCACCGGTACTCGCCGCCTACAGCTACTGCGAAGCCGTCACCGGATCGCAGGCGCGCAACTTCGCGTACGGCATCAGGCTGCTGCCCACCGACAAGCGGCAGGCGATGTCCGCGCTGTACGCCTTCTCCCGGCGCGTCGACGACATCGGTGACGGGACGCTCCCGCCCGAAGCCAAGTTCGCCCGGCTGGAGGAGACCCGCGCCCTGCTCGCCCGGGTCATCGACGGCGGCGTCGACGAGGACGACACCGACCCGGTCGCCGTCGCCCTCGCCCACGCCGCCCGCCGCTTCCCCATCCCCCTCGGCGGCCTCGACGAACTCATCGACGGCGTCCTGATGGACGTCCGCGGCGAGAGCTACGAGACCTGGGACGACCTCAAGGTCTACTGCCGCTGCGTCGCGGGCGCCATCGGCCGGCTCTCCCTCGGCGTGTTCGGCACCACGCCCGGCGCGCCGGACGCCGCCCGCGCGGGCGAGTACGCCGACACGCTCGGCCTCGCCCTGCAACTCACCAACATCCTCCGCGACGTTCGCGAGGACGCGGGCAACGGGCGCACCTACCTGCCCGCCGAGGACCTCGCCAAGTTCGGCTGCTCCGACGGCTTCCACAGCGACCGGGCCCCCGCCGGAGCGGACTTCGCCGGGCTCGTCCACCACGAAGTGCGCCGCGCCCGCGCCCTGTTCGTCGAGGGCTACCGGCTGCTGCCCATGCTCGACCGGCGCAGCGGCGCCTGCGTCGCCGCCATGGCCGGGATCTACCGGCGCCTGCTCGACCGGATCGAGCGCGAACCCGAGGCGGTGCTGCGCGGGCGCGTCTCGCTGCCGGCCCGCGAGAAGGCGTACGTCGCCGTGCGCGGCCTCTCGGGCCTCGACGCCCGGACCATCTCGCGCCAGAGCACCCGGAGGCGGCCCTGATGCGAACCGGCGCAACCCCGAGCGGCGCCTCAGCGTCTGTCGGGGCGAACAAGGAGGATCAATGACCGCGGACCGAGCGGTGGTCATCGGGGGCGGCCTCGCCGGAGCGAGCGCCGCGCTCCAGCTCGCCGACGCCGGCATGCGCGTGACGCTGCTGGAAGGCCGCCCGCGGCTCGGCGGGCTCGCCTTCTCCTTCAAGCGCGGCGACCTCGACGTCGACAACGGCCAGCACGTGTACCTGCGCTGCTGCACCGCCTACCGCTGGTTCCTGGACCGGATCGACGGCGCCGACCTCGCCCCGCTGCAGGACCGGCTCGACGTACCCGTCCTCGACGTCGCGCACCCCGGCGGGCCGCGGCTGGGCCGACTGCGCCGCAGCGCCCTGCCCGTCCCCCTGCACCTCGCCTCGTCGCTGGCCCGTTACCCGCACCTCTCCCTCGCCGAGCGGGCGAGCGTCGGACGGGCGGCCCTCGCGCTGCGCCGCCTCGACCCGGCCGACCCGGCGCTCGACGGGCTGGACTTCGCGACCTGGCTCGGCCGCTACGGACAGTCCCCGCGGGCCATCGAGGCCCTGTGGGACCTCGTCGGCATCGCCACCCTGAACGCCACCGCCGCACAGTCCTCGCTCGGACTGGCCGCCATGGTCTTCAAGACCGGACTGCTCTCCGAGAACGGCGCGGCCGACATCGGCTGGGCCCGGGTGCCGCTCGGAGACCTCCACGACACGCTCGCCCGCAAGGCCCTCGACGCGGCCGGCGTCCGCACCGAACTGCGCGCCCGCGTCACCGACATCAGCCGCGCCCCGGAGGGCGGTTGGCGCGTCGCCACCGAGGACCGGAGCATCGACGCCGACACCGTCGTGCTCGCCGTCCCGCAGGGCGAGGCCCACGGCCTGCTGCCCCCCGGCGCCCTGGAGGACCCCGACAAGCTCCTCGACATCGGCACCGCACCCATCCTCAACGTCCACGTCGTCTACGACCGCAAGGTGCTCAAGCAGCCCTTCTTCGCGGCGCTCGGCTCCCCGGTCCAGTGGGTCTTCGACCGGACCGACAGCTCCGGCCTGGCCGACGGCGGCCAGTACCTGGCCCTGTCCCAGTCCGTCGCCCAGGACGACATCGACGAACCCGTCTCGGTGCTGCGCGCGAAGTACCTGCCCGAGCTGGAGCGGCTGCTGCCCGCCGCCCGCGGCGCCAAGGTCCGCGACTTCTTCGTCACCCGGGAGCGGACGGCCACGTTCGCCCCCACGCCCGGCGTCGGCCGGCTGCGACCGGCGGCCCGCACCGACGCGCCCGGGCTGTACCTGGCCGGCGCGTGGACCGCCACCGGCTGGCCCGCCACCATGGAGAGCGCCGTACGGAGCGGACTGAACGCGGCCCACGCCGCGCTCGCCGCCCTCGGCCGCCCCCGCGAACACCCGCTGCAGGAGGCGGCATGACGATCACCAGCACGACCGGTACCGCACGTACAGGAACCAGAGGAGAGCCAGTGAACCCGGGGAACCCGGCTGTCGGGAGCGCCGAGCAGGCCGAGGGCGCAGCGAGCGCCGCGGGCGCGGCCCGCGGCGGAGCGGAGCGCACGGACACCGTCGCGCTCCTGGAGCGCGGCCGCACCCTGTCGACTCCCGTCCTGCGCGCGGCGGTCTCGCGGCTCGCACCGCCCATGGACACCGTCGCCGCCTACCACTTCGGTTGGATCGACGCCCAGGGCAACCCGGCCGACGGCGACGGCGGCAAGGCCGTGCGCCCCGCGCTCGCGCTGCTCTCCGCCGAGGCGGCGGGCGCGGCGGCCGAGGTCGGCGTCCCCGGCGCGGTCGCCGTCGAGCTGGTGCACAACTTCTCCCTGCTGCACGACGACCTGATGGACGGCGACGAGCAGCGCCGCCACCGCGACACGGTGTGGAAGGTGCACGGCCCGGCCCTGGCGATCCTGGTCGGCGACGCGCTGTTCGCGCTCGCCAACGAGCTCCTGCTGGAACTGGGCACGGTCGAGGCCGGTCGCGCCGCGCTCCGACTGACCACCGCCAGCCGCAAGCTGATCGACGGCCAGGCCCAGGACATCTCCTACGAGCACCGCGAGCGCGTCAGCGTCGAGGAATGCCTGGAGATGGAGGGCAACAAGACCGGCGCGCTGCTCGCCTGCGCGGTCTCCATCGGCGCGGTGCTCGGC
Organism: Streptomyces sp. NPDC098789; assembly: GCF_044759975.1. Classification (NCBI taxonomy): domain Bacteria; kingdom Bacillati; phylum Actinomycetota; class Actinomycetes; order Kitasatosporales; family Streptomycetaceae; genus Streptomyces; species Streptomyces sp. NPDC098789. The sequence goes on along the minus strand of NZ_JBIWAJ010000006.1, from coordinate 63,014 downwards.
GGCGCCGACGACCGTACGGCCGACAAGCTGGAGGAGTACGGCTACCACCTCGGCCTCGCCTTCCAGGCCGTCGACGACCTGCTCGGCATCTGGGGCGACCCCGAGTCCACGGGCAAGCAGACCTGGAGCGACCTGCGCCAGCGCAAGAAGTCCCTGCCCGTGGTCGCCGCGCTCGCCGCGGGCGGCCCGGCCTCCCAGGAGCTCGGCGAACTCCTCGCCGCCGATGCGAAGAGCAACGACTTCGAGAACTTCTCGGAGGAGGAGTTCGCGGCCCGCGCCGCGCTCATCGAGGCGGCGGGCGGTCGCCAGTGGACCGCCGACGAGGCGCGCCGCCAGCACGTGATCGCCGTCAAGGCGCTCGACGACGTGGACATGCCCCAGCGGGTGCGCGACCAGCTCGTCGCCCTCGCCGACTTCGTCGTCGTGCGCAAGAGGTGATCGCCACCCGGACGCGGATATGACGCGCAAGTCGCCGGCCGGAGCCGCTTCCCACGAGTAGCGCGCACCGGCCGACGGCGGACCCCAGCACAGCAGAGGACACTGCCACGTAAGGGGAAGCCATGACAGCGACGACCGACGGCGGCGGTGGGGACTGCCCCGCCGACTCGGACAGCGACACCGCACCACCACCGCGCCCGCAGCGCGGCGCACCGCCGGGCCGGAGCGCGGGCCCCGAGCGCGCCGCGGCGCGGGCCACCGACGAGCGCGTCCGGGAGGCCGCGGACCGGGCCACCCGCAACCTGCTGGACCGCCAGGACCCCGAGGGCTGGTGGAAGGGCGACCTGGAGACCAACGTCACCATGGACGCCGAGGACCTGTTCCTGCGGCAGTTCCTCGGCGTCCAGGACGAGGCGACCACCCGGGCCGCCGGGCTGTTCATCCGCGGCGAGCAGGGCCCCGACGGCACCTGGGCCACCTTCCACGGCGGCCCGTCCGACCTGTCCGCGACCATCGAGGCGTACGTCGCCCTGCGCCTGGCCGGCGACGATCCGGACGAGGCGCACATGGCCCGCGCCTCGGCCTGGATCCGGGCCCACGGCGGGATCGCGGCCGCCCGGGTGTTCACCCGGATCTGGCTGGCCCTGTTCGGCTGGTGGAGCTGGGACCAGCTGCCCGAACTCCCGCCCGAGCTGGTGTTCCTGCCCAAGTGGGTGCCGCTCAACATCTACGACTTCGGCTGCTGGGCCCGCCAGACCATCGTGCCGCTCACGATCGTCTCCGCCCAGCGGCCGGTCCGCCCGGCGCCCTTCGCCCTCGACGAACTGCACGCCGACGCGCGGGACCCGTATCCCGCGCGGCAGTTGGCCCGTCTCGCCAGTTGGGACGGCGCCTTCCAGCGGATGGACCGGGCCCTGCACCTCTACCGCCGGTTCGCGCCGCGCCGGTTGCGCAAGGCCGCCATGGACGCGGCCGCCCGCTGGATCATCGAACGCCAGGAGAGCGACGGCTGTTGGGGCGGCATCCAACCGCCCGCCGTGTACTCCGTCATCGCGCTGCACCTGCTCGGCTACGACCTGCGCCACCCGGTGATGCGCGCGGGGCTGGAGTCCCTCGACCGCTTCGCCGTGTGGCGCGAGGACGGGGCGCGGATGATCGAGGCCTGCCAGTCCCCGGTCTGGGACACCTGCCTCGCCGCGATCGCGCTCGCCGACGCCGGCCTGGCGCCCGACCACCCCGCCCTGGTCAAGGCCGCCGACTGGATGCTCGGCGAGGAGATCGTCCGCAGCGGCGACTGGGCCGTCAAGCGCCCCGGACTCGCCCCCGGGGGTTGGGCGTTCGAGTTCCACAACGACAACTACCCCGACATCGACGACACCGCCGAGGTCGTGCTCGCCCTGCGCCGGATCCACCACCCGGACCCCGCGCGGCTGGAGGCGGCCGTGGCCCGCGGGGTGTCCTGGAACCTCGGCATGCAGTCCCGCAACGGGGCCTGGGGCGCCTTCGACGCCGACAACACCAGCGTGCTGCCCAACCGGCTGCCGTTCTGCGACTTCGGCGAGGTCATCGACCCGCCCTCGGCGGACGTCACCGCCCACGTCGTGGAGATGCTCGCCGTCGAGGGCAGGTCGGGGGACCCCCGCACCCGACGCGGCATCGACTGGTTGCTCGCCGAACAGGAGTCCTACGGAGCCTGGTTCGGCCGCTGGGGCACCAACTACGTGTACGGAACGGGGTCGGTGGTCCCCGCGCTCACCGCCGCCGGGACGCCGCTCACCCATCCCGCGATCCGGCGAGCGGTGGCGTGGCTGGAGACCGTACAGAACGAGGACGGGGGCTGGGGCGAGGACCAGCGCTCCTACCAGGATCCCGCCTGGGCGGGGCGCGGCGCCTCCACCGCCTCGCAGACCGCGTGGGCCCTGATGGCCCTGCTCTCGGCCGGGGAGCGCGAGAGCGGGGCCGTGCGGCGGGGGATCGCCTACCTGGTGGAGACCCAGCGGGCCGACGGCTCCTGGGACGAGCCCTACTTCACCGGCACCGGCTTCCCCTGGGACTTCTCCATCAACTACCACCTCTACCGGCAGGTGTTCCCCCTGACGGCACTCGGCCGCTACCTGTACGGCGAGCCCTTCGGCGCGGGGGCCGACGGCGCGGCCGCCCGCGCGGGGGGCAGGGCGGTCACGGGCCCGACTCCGGCCGTCGTGGAGGGGGAGCCCCGATGACCGCGGCCCGGTCCGTCGGACCCGAACCCGACGCCCCCCTCCTCATCGCCTGCGCCCTGCGCATCGAGGAGCTGGCCCTGCGCAGCGGCCACCGCCGCGGCGCGCCCGAGGGGTACGCCGTCCTGCGCAGCGGCATGGGGCCGCGCGCCGCCGAGCGGGCCGTGGCCCGCTCGCTGGAGGAACCCCGGATGCGCGGGGCGGCGGTCCTCGCCACCGGGTTCTGCGCCGGGCTCGTCCCCGGCATGCACCCAGGCGACCTGGTGGTCGCCGAGGAGACCCGGGACCCGCGCGGCGCCGTCGACTGCGTCGCCACCGAGCGCCTCGCCGAGGCGCTCGCCCGGGCGGCACCCGGCCGGACCGTCCACACCGGCCCCCTGATCGGCTCCGACCACGTCGTCCGCGGCCAGGAGCGCGCCCACCTGCGCGCCACCGGCGCCATCGCGGTCGACATGGAATCGGCTGCCACCCTCTGGACCGCCGCCCACACCGGCGACCGCACCGGGCCGCGCCCGGTTGCCGCCGTCCGGGTGATCGTGGACGCTCCGGAGCATGAGCTGGTCCGCATCGGCACCGTACGCGGTGGAATATCAGCTTTCCGTGTATTGCGTGCCGTACTGCCCGCATTTTATGAATGGCACCGTTCTTCGCTGCTCCCCAGGAGGTGAGCCAGATGGCCATGCCGTTGCGACAGTCCATCAGGGTCGGGACGTATCTCATCGAACAGAAGCTCCGCAAGCGTGAGAAGTTCCCGCTGATCGTCGAGCTGGAGCCGCTCTACGCCTGCAACCTGGCCTGCGAGGGGTGCGGGAAGATCCAGCACCCGGCCGGGGTGCTCAAGCAGCGCATGCCGGTGGCCCAGGCGGTCGGCGCCGTACTGGAGTCCGGCGCCCCCATGGTGTCGATCGCGGGCGGCGAGCCCTTGATGCACCCGCAGATCCACGAGATCGTGCGCCAGTTGGTGGCGAAGCGGAAGTATGTGTTCCTCTGCACCAACGCGCTGCTGCTCCGCAAGAAGATGGCGAAGTTCACCCCCTCGCCCTACTTCGCCTTCGCCGTCCACATCGACGGCCTGCGCGAACGGCACGACGAATCCGTCGCGAAGGAAGGCGTCTTCGACGAGGCGGTCGAGGCCATCAAGGAGGCGAAGAAGCGCGGGTTCCGGGTGACCACGAACTCCACCTTCTTCAACACCGACACCCCGCAGACCATCATCGAGGTGCTCAACTACCTCAATGACGACCTCCAGGTGGACGAGATGATGATCTCGCCCGCCTACGCCTACGAAAAGGCCCCCGACCAGGAGCACTTCCTGGGCGTGGAACAGACCCGGGAACTCTTCCGCAAGGCGTTCTCGGGCGGGAACCGCGCCCGCTGGCGGCTGAACCACTCGCCGCTCTTCCTGGACTTCCTGGAAGGGAAGGCCGATTTCCCCTGCACCGCGTGGGCCATTCCCAACTACTCGCTCTTCGGCTGGCAGCGCCCCTGCTATCTGATGAGCGACGGGTACGTGCCGACGTACCGGGAACTGATCGAGGACACCGACTGGAGCAAGTACGGCCGCGGAAAGGACCCGCGCTGCGCGAATTGCATGGCGCACTGCGGGTACGAACCCACCGCCGTCCTCGCGACCATGGGCTCGCTGAAGGAATCGCTGCGGGCGGCCCGGGAGACGGTGGGGGGCAACCGGGAGAAGCGGCCGTGACGGCGGCCACGGGGGGCCCGGGCAAGGAGTTCGACCTGGGCTCCCTGCTGGCCGAGCGGGGCGGCGAGCGCTACGAACTGCACGCGCGCCACCTCAACCACCAGCTGCCGCGGATGCTCCACACCATCGGGTTCGACAAGGTCTACGAGCGGGCCGAGGGCGCCCACTTCTGGGACGCCGAGGGCAACGACTACCTCGACATGCTGGCGGGCTTCGGCGTGATGGGGCTGGGCCGCCACCACCCGGTCGTCCGGCGGGCGCTGCACGACGTGCTCGACGCGCAGCTCGCCGACCTCACCCGCTTCGACTGCCAGCCGCTGCCCGGGCTGCTGGCGGAGAAGCTGCTGTCCTACAGCCCGCACCTGGACCGGGTCTTCTTCGGCAACAGCGGCACCGAGGCCGTGGAGACCGCGCTCAAGTTCGCCCGCTTCGCCACGGGCCGGCCCAGGATCCTGTACTGCGACCACGCCTTCCACGGGCTCACCACCGGCGCGCTGTCGGTGAACGGGGAGGCGGGCTTCCGGGACGGGTTTGCCCCCCTGCTGCCCGACACGAAGATCGCGCTCGGGGATCTGGCGGCCCTGGAGCGCGAGCTGGCGCGCGGCGACGTGGCCGCCTTCGTCGTCGAGCCGATCCAGGGCAAGGGGGTCCTCCAGGCCCCGCCCGGCTTCCTGCGCGCCGCGCAGGAGCTGCTGCACCGGCACAAGGCGCTGCTCATCGCGGACGAGGTGCAGACCGGCCTCGGCCGGACCGGGCAGTTCTACGCCTACCAGCACGACCCGGGGGTGGAGCCGGACCTGGTCTGCGTGGCCAAGGCGCTGTCGGGCGGCTACGTGCCGGTCGGGGCGACCCTGGGCAAGGACTGGATCTTCAAGAAGGTCTACTCGTCCATGGACCGGGTGCTCGTGCACTCGGCCAGCTTCGGTGCCAACGCGCAGGCGATGGCGGCCGGGCTCGCGGTGCTCTCCGTCATGGAGAACGAGTCGGTGGTGGCGAACGCCCGCGCCATGGGCGACCTGCTGCGCGGGCGGCTCGCGGCGATGGTGGACGAGTACGAGCTGCTGCACGAGGTGCGCGGCCGGGGGCTGATGATCGGCATCGAGTTCGGTCGCCCGTCCTCGCTCGGGCTGCGCAGCCGGTGGACCATGCTCCAGGCCGCCCGCAAGGGGCTCTTCGCGCAGATGGTCGTCGTACCGCTGCTCCAGAAGCACCGGATCCTGACCCAGGTCTCCGGCGATCACCTGGAGGTGATCAAGCTGATCCCGCCGCTGATCGTGGACGAGGCGGACGTGGACCGCTTCGTGGGCGCCTTCCGGGAGGTCATGGACGACGCCCACGGCGGGGGCTCCTTGATGTGGGACTTCGGCAGGACCCTGGTCAAGCAGGCCGTCGCGAACCGCTGACGGCCCGGCCCCGCCAGGCCGGTCAGGCCGGTGATTCGAGGTAGTGGTCGCGCAGCCGGTCGAGGGTCTCGGGCGTGAGCCCGAGGCCCTCGGCGAGGTAGCGGTCGGTGCTGCCCCAGATCTCCTCCAGGGTGTCGAAGGCCGCGAGCAGGTACTCGGCGCGCGCGTCGAACAGCGGGGCGAGCAGCTCCATCACCTCGGGGGAGCGGGCCTCGGCGGACTCGCTGTTGCGGCGCACCTTGTAGCGCCGGTGCGGGGCGTTCGACTCCAGGTAGTCCGCCACGATCGCCTCGCGCTCGACGCCGAGCGCGAGCAGGGTGACCGCGATCGACAGGCCGGCCCGGTCCTTCCCGGCCGCGCAGTGCATCAGCACCGGCACCTGGTCCTGGACGAGCGACTGGACGACCTGGCGGTGCTCCGCGGTGCGGTTCGTGACGATCTCCCGGTAGGAGTTGGCCATCCGCAGCGCGGCCTTGCCCTCGCCGAGGACCTGGCGCAGCTGGCCGAGGTCGCCGTCGCGCACCATCCGCCAGAACTCCGTACCGTCCGCCGGGTCGGAGAGCGGGAGGTTGACGTTGCGGACCCCGGGCAGCTCGACGTCCGGGCCTTCGAGCGCGTGGTCCGCGGCGTTGCGGAAGTCGAAGATGGTGTGCAGCCCGAGCGAAGCGAGGAATTCCGTATCGGTTTCGGTGGCATGTGCCAGATGTCCGCTTCGGAAGACCTGTCCTGCTCTGACCCTCCGTCCGTCCGTGGTCGGGAGCCCGCCCACGTCACGGAAGTTGCGCACTCCGGTCAGCTCCGGCTCCGTGGACGGGGCCTGGGGCATCTGCTGGGTCACGGTGACTCCTCCGTATCGTCGCGGCATGTCCGAATTACACTAGTTGAGCGCAACTTGCCACAAGGGACGGGGAGATCGGATCGCCCCCGTGAGCAGGATCATACGGTCACCGTGAGTGTGTGATCACGAAAGTCGAATTGCCTTGTGGGGGCGGCCGTTGTCGCGGCGGATTCGACGGAGGGTGACCGGAATTCCGTCGATCCCTCACCCGGGCCTTTCCTGCGGGGAATTCGCGGCTTGTTCCGGGGGGCCGGACGGAATACCTTCGCGTCGACCCGGATGGACCGCCTAATCCTGCCACCATCCGAAACCGCACCCGACGATCCACACGCCCGGCAGGAGCGGGGGAACCAGGTAAGCCGCCGTCACCGGAATGGATCTTTTCCTCCGGACGGCTCGGGGTGAAGCCGTACGCGTACGGCCGGACATCTCCAGTCCGAACCCGACAGCTCACCTCGCAGGCGACGGAGAGGAATTCGCCATGCCCGCAAAGGGAAAGCACCGCCGCCCGAAGTCCAGCCCGATAGCCCGCGGACTCGTCGTCGCGGGCACCGGGAGCGCGGCGCTCGCGCTGCCGCTGATGGGTGCCACCGGCGCGCACGCCGCGACCGGCTCGACGGCCGCGACCGCTACGACGGCCGGCCCGGCCACCGCTGTCGCGACCCAGGTGATCCCGGCCCAGGCGCCGGCCGCCGCGCCGCTGACGTCCTCGGTCTACACCGTGGTTCCGGGCGACTACCTCTCGAAGATCGCCGCGGAGCGGCACCTGAGCGGCGGCTGGCAGCAGGTGTACGCGGACAACCGCGAGGCCGTCGGCGCCGACCCGTCGCTGATCCACCCGGGGCTGAAGCTGACCCTGGGGGCGCGGGCGCAGCAGCAGGAGCAGACCCCGGCCGCGACCGCGGCCGAGGAGTCCGCTCCGGCCGAGGAGTCCGCTCCGGCGGCGGACGCGGGATCGGACGAAGGGTCGGACGAGGCCGCGAGCGACGAGAGCGCGAGCGACGAGGGTACGAGCGACGAGGGCGCGAGCGGCAAGCCCGCGCAGGGCACCGGTAGCGGTAGCGGTAGCGGTACGGGCAAGGGCTCCGGTTCGGGCACCGCCTCGGCCTCCGGCTTCGTCGCTCCGGTCTCCGCCTCCATCACCACCCGGTACGGGGTGAGCGGCAGCATGTGGTCCAGCGGTCACCACACCGGTGTCGACTTCGCCGTGGGCACCGGCACCACCGTCCGCGCGGTCGGCGCGGGCACCGTGGTCTCCGCGGGTTGGGGCGGCGCGTACGGCAACGAGGTCGTCATCCGGCACGCGGACGGCCGCTACTCGCAGTACGGCCACCTGTCCCAGCTGTCGGTGTCGGTCGGCCAGAGCGTCGGCGCGGGCCAGAGCATCGGCCTGTCCGGTGCCACGGGCAACGTCACCGGCCCGCACCTGCACTTCGAGATCCGCACGGGCGCCGGCTACGGCACGGACGTCGACCCGCTGGCCTACCTCCGCTCGAAGGGCGTGAACGTCTGACCGGCGAGCGCCGTTCGGCACGAGGAGGGGCCGGGACCCGAGGGGGGTCCCGGCCCCTCTTTCATGTACCTGACAGGGGGCTGACTTATTCCTTACCCGCCGGGTGGTATAGATCACGGTCCGTCAAGGGGTGGCTACGGTGGCGTAGGTCACGGCCTGGGGTGAAGGATGTCTTCTCGTGGCAGCGACGACAGCGATGACGACAAAGACGACGACGAAGACGACGAAGACGACGAACACGAACACGAACACGAACGCGACGACACTGGAGGCGGCGCTCCAGGGCATCGGCTCGTACGCGGCGATCGGGGACAGCTTCACCGAGGGCGTGGGGGACCCGGGCCCGGGGGAGATCTTCGTGGGCTGGGCCGACCGGCTCGCGGTGCTCCTGGCCGATCAGCGCGACGAGCACGACTTCCGGTACGCCAACCTCGCCGTGCGGGGCAAGCTCCTGGACCAGATCGTGGCGGAGCAGGTGCCGCGGGCCAAGGAACTGGCGCCCGACCTGGTCACCTTCTGCGCCGGGGGCAACGACATCATCCGGCCCGGGAGCGACCCCGATGACGTGGCGGAGCGGTTCGAGGCGGCCCTGGCCGACCTCGTCGGGTCCGTCGGCCAGGTGATGATCACCACCGGCTTCGACACCCGCGACGTGCCGGTGCTCAAGCACATCCGCGGCAAGGTGGCGACGTACTCGGCGCACGTGCGGTCCATCGCCGACCGGTACGAATGCCCGGTGCTGGACCTCTGGTCGCTGAAGTCCGTCCAGGACCGGCGGGCTTGGGACGACGACCGGCTGCACCTCTCGCCCGAGGGGCACACCCGGGTCGCGCTGCGCGCCGCCCAGGTGCTGGGGCTGGAGGTGCCCGCCGACCCGGACCAGCCGTGGCCCCCGCAGCAGCCGCGCGGCTCGGCCGAGGTGACCCGGGACAACATCCAATGGGCGCGGGAGTACCTCGTGCCGTGGATCGGCCGGCGCCTGCGCGGCGAGTCCTCCGGTGACCACATGGAGGCGAAGCGGCCGGACCTCCTGCCGCTGTAACGGGGCCGGGCGGGGGACAGGAGGCCGACGGGCGGGAAGCGGAATCCTTCGGGGCCGGTGCGCGTTGGCATGGTGGTAGCACGTACGACCCGCCCTGCCCACTTCCTCTCTGGAGGCGCCTTGACCGGCTCCGGCCCCGGCTCCCGTCCCTTGCGTCCACGGCTGCGCGCCATGCGGCCCGAAGCCTTCGGCGCGGATCCGTCCGGCGCTCGGCTGGAGCGGATCCTGCGCTCGCCGAACTTCGCCGACGGCGTCTTCCAGAATCCCGTCGGGGCCAGGACCAGGCCCTCCGGCTCGATGCTGGAATTCGCCAAGATCTATTTCCACAAGGAGCAGCGCGTCCGGCGCAATCCCGGCGCGCCGGTCCCGGTGCATCCGACCACGCTGGCCGACCTGGCGAAGCCGCCGGTCAGCGGCCTGCGACTGACCTGGATGGGGCACTCCAGCGTCCTCGCGGAGATCGACGGCCGCCGGGTGCTGTTCGATCCGGTGTGGGGCGAGCGGTGCTCTCCCTTCCCCTTCGCCGGGCCCAAGCGACTGCACCCCGTGCCGGTTCCGCTGGCCGCGCTCGGGCCGGTCGACGTCGTGGTCATCTCGCACGACCACTACGACCACCTCGACCTGCCGACGATCAAGGCGCTCGCCCGTACGGACACGGTCTTCGCGGTCCCGCTCGGCGTCGGCGCGCACCTGGAGCACTGGGGCGTCCCGGCCGACCGGCTGCGCGAACTGGACTGGAACGAGACCACCAAGGTCGCCGGCCTGTCGCTGACCGCCACCCCGGCCCGGCACTTCTGCGGGCGCGGTCTGCGCAACCAGCAGTACACGCTGTGGGCGTCCTGGGTCGTCGCGGGCGACGCGCACCGGATCTTCCACAGCGGTGACACGGGCTACTTCCCCGGCTTCAAGGAGATCGGCGCCGCGCACGGCCCCTTCGACGCGACGATGATCCAGATCGGCGCCTACTCGGAGTACTGGCCGGACATCCACATGACCCCGGAGGAGGGCATGACGGCCCACCTCGACCTCCAGGGCGGCGCCCCGCACGGCACGATGCTGCCGATCCACTGGGGCACCTTCAACCTGGCCCCGCACCCGTGGGACGAGCCGGGCGAAGGCACCCTGTCGGCCGCGGGCCGGGCGGGCGCGGCGATCGCGCTGCCGGTGCCTGGCCGCCCCTTCGAGCCGGGAGCGCCGGACGCCCCGGCCGAGCCGTGGTGGCGCCCGTTCGTCTCGACCCAGGCTCCGGTCGCAGGCTCCGGCTCCGGGACCGCGCCCGTGCCCGTGTCCGCGTCGGCCTCTGCGTCTGCGTCTGCGTCCAGACCGTCCGCCGCCCGCACGGCGCCGCCCGCCGCGGGGCTGAAGGCGGACGCGGGCCCGAAGACGGACGCGGGCCCGAAGACGGACGCGGGCCCGAAGACGGACGCGGGCCCGAAGACGGACGCGGGCCCGAAGACGAACGAGGAGCCGGAGGCCGTGGGCACCTGACCCGCAGGTCAGGCCGGTCCGCGGGGGTCGCGGGCCGGCCGGGGCGGGGGGCTCGCGCGGTGACGGGGGGCGCTGGGGCGGCGCCCGAAGGGGTATTCGGGCTGTCGTGCGAGCGCTCCTTCCGGAGCGGGACGCACCCCGGTGAAGTTCCCCAACTGGCCGCCTGCGGCGCGAGGTCGCGGTCTAGCGTGGGTACCCGGTGATCAACACCGGGTCCCGGTACCGCGGGGGCCCGGGCCCCCGTACCGTACCGAGGACGCCGATGTCCGGACTCCGCGCCGCCCGCCCCCGCCACTCCCCGTCGAGACACGCCGTCACCGGTCCGGCCCGGCAGATACGGCCCCAGCTGATCAGGGCAGCCGTGCTCCCCACCCTCGCCGCCGGCCTCAGCGGCGCCGCGGCGGTGATCTTCACCCTCCAGCTCGGCGGCGGCGCGGGCGCGCGCGACGCGCGGCTCTGGCCGGTGCTCACCGGGTGCGCCCTGCTGGTCGTCGGCGCGCTCGCCGCCGCGCTGCTCGGCGCCCAGCGCGCGGGGAAGGCCGTACGGGACCGCTGCGAAGCGCTGCGCCGGTCCAGCGTGCGCGGCCGCCAGGAGCTCGGGACCGTCGCGGACCGGCTGGAGCGCGGCGAGAGCCCGCCCCGACCGCCGCGCGGCGGCGCCGGGGGTCCGGCGGTCGCGGGCAGCGGCGCCGGTCACGAACACGTGGACGAATTCTGGCTGCTCTCCCAGGAGTTGCGCGGCGCCCGGGAACAGGCGCACGCCACGCTGGTGCGGCTGGCCGGGCCCGCGGCGCCCTCCGACAGCGACCAGAAGGTCGAGGTCTTCGTGAACCTCGCGCGCCGCCTCCAGTCGCTGGTGCACCGCGAGATCTCGCTGCTCGACGACCTGGAGGACACGGTCGAGGATCCGGACCTGCTCAAGGAGCTGTTCCACGTCGACCACCTCGCCACCAGGATCCGGCGCCACGCGGAGAACCTCGCGGTGCTCGGCGGCGCCGCGTCCCGGAGGCAGTGGACCCGCCCGATCGACCTCAGCGAGGTGCTGCGGTCCGCGGTGGCGGAGGTCGAGCAGTACACCCGGGTGAAGGTGGTGCCGCCGGCGGGCGGCACGGTGCGCGGGCACGCCGTCGCCGACGTGGTGCACCTGCTGGCCGAGCTCGTCGAGAACGCGACGGTGTTCTCCGCCCCGGACACCGATGTCGTGGTGCGCGCCGAGCGGGTCACCGCCGGGATCGCGGTCGAGGTCGAGGACCGTGGCCTCGGCATGCCGCCCGAGGAGCAGCGCCGGATGAACGCCCTGCTCGGCGACCCCGATCAGATCAACGTCCGGCGGCTGCTGGCGGACGGGCGGATCGGCCTGTTCGTGGTCTCGGCGCTGGCCCGCAGGCACGGGATCGCCGTCGAGTTGAAGTCCAACATCTACGGCGGGGTGCTCGCCGTACTGGTGCTGCCGCAGGAGCTGTTGGGTGCGGAGGCGCCGGGTGCGGCCGATGCGGCGGGGGGCTCCCGGGCCACCTCGTGGGGGACGGCCGCGACGGCGTACGCGCCTCCGCTGGAGCCCGTACGGACGACCGCGACGGTGCCGCTCCCACTTCCGCTCCCGGATCCGCTTCCCGAGCCGCTCCCGCACCCGCGCTCGCTTGCGGAGGCGGCGGTCGTGTCCGAGCCGGAGCCGGAGCCGGAGTCTGGGCCCGAGCCCGAGTTGGAGCTCGTGGTCGCGCCGGTGGTCGAGGCGGAGCGTCGGCCCGAACCGGTGCTGATCACCACGGTGTCGGCCCCGGTCGCGGGCATCGGCGCCGCCGTGGTGCCCGCGGCCCGGGGCGGGGGCGGCCGCCCGCCGCTGCCCCGGCGCCGGGCCCAGGAGCACCTCGCGCCGCAGCTGCGCGAGGCGCCCGTACCGCGCCGTACGGACCTCCGCGCCGCGGACGGCGAACCGCCCCTGCACGATCCGGGCCTGATGGCCGCCTTCCAGCGGGGCTTCGGCCGTGCGCAGGCGGAGCATCCGTCATGACGGCCTCGCGAACCACCACCTCAGCTCCCACAGACACGTACACGTACACGCCCATGTCCCGCAGCGAGGAGAACCTCCGATGACAGCCGAAGTGGCTACGAAGACCACGCAACTCTCCGACTTGGACTGGCTGTTGAGCGGCCTGGTGCAGCGGGTGCCGTACACCCGCAGCGCCGTGCTGCTCACCTCGGACGGCCTCGTCACCTGTGTGCACGGCCTCGACGCCGACGCCGCCGACCACCTGGCGGCGCTCGCGTCCGGCCTCTACTCGCTCGGCCGCAGCGCCGGATCCCGCTTCGCCGAAGGGGCCGAGGTCCGGCAGGTGGTCGTCGAGCTGGACTCGGCACTCGTCTTCGTCTCGGCGGCCGGTGCGGGAACCTGCCTGGCCGTCCTCGCCGATCGGGAAGCCGATGCCGGCGTGCTCGGCTACGAGATGGCGATGCTGGTCAAGAGCGTACGTCCGTACCTGGCGGCCCCGCCCCGGCGCCCGGCCGCCGCTCCGGAGCGATGACGCGCCATGCCACGGGGGCACGTGCGTCGGTTCCGTACCCGGTGGGGGTCGTCCGGGACACGCCTTGGCTCGACGACACCGCGGGCCGGGTGATGCGCCCGTACACCGCGAGCGGCGGCCGGACCCGCCCGGCCGCGGCGCTCGACCTGCTGTCCCTGGTGAGCGCCACCGGGGTGCGGCCGTGCGCGCCGCTGGGCCCGGACCACAGCCTGGCACTGCGGCTCTGCGCCGGGGCGGCGGCCGTCACCGTCGCCGAGCTGGCCGGGCAGCTGCGGCTGCCCGCGGTGGTCACCAAGGTGCTGTTGTCCGACCTCATGGAGCACGGGGCCGTCGCGGCCCGCGCGCCCCGCTTCCCGGGCGTCCCCGGGGGCGCGGGGATCGCCGCCGACGACCAGTCCCTGCTGCGGGCGGTGCTCGATGGCCTACGTCGCCGGCTGTGAGGGGGGCGCCCCGGGCGGGTCGTCCGGATCGTCCGGGTCGTCCGGGTCATCCGGGGCGTCCGGATCGGGAGCGCCGCTGACGCTGAAGATCCTGATCGCGGGCGGGTTCGGGGCGGGCAAGACCACCTTCGTCGGCGCCGTGAGCGAGATCGAGCCGCTGAGCACGGAGGAGCTGCTGAGCGGGCTGAGCGAGGACGCCGATCCGCTGGACGGCGTCGAGGCCAAGACGGCGACCACGGTCGCGCTGGACTTCGGCCGGATCACGCTGGACGCCCAGCGCGTGCTGTACCTCTTCGGCACGCCCGGTCAGCAGCGCTTCTGGTTCCTCTGGGAGGAGCTGTGCGCGGGCGCGCTGGGGGCCGTCGTCCTCGCCGACACGCGGCGGCTCGCCGACTGCTTCGCGGCCGTCGACTTCTTCGAGCGGCGCGGGATCGGTTTCATCGTCGCCGTCAACGAGTTCGACGGCGGCCACCGCTACACGACCGACGAGATCCGCGGGGCGGTGGGCCTCGCGCCGGAGGTGCCCGTCGTGCGGTGCGACGCGCGGCTCACCGGTTCCGGTACGGGGGCGCTGGCCGTCCTCGTCCACCATCTGCTGTCCAGGGCCACGTCTTCTGAGTCGGGGGAACCGCCATGACCTACTTCGAATCGACCGGACACCTACTGCTCACCCCGGTGGACCGGGAGGCTCCCGCACGCGTCCTGCGGCTGCGCGAGCTGGGTTTGGGGGAGCGGGTGGACACGGAGCTGGACGCCTTCGCGCGACGGATCGCGACGACGCTGGGAGCGCCGTACGCGGGGGTCAACTTCATCAATGAGGAGAGGCAGTTCTTCGCCGGGCTGCACCACGGCGGCGACGCCCCGGCGAGCGCGTACCCGGCCCGGGTGCTCGCCCGCGACCAGGGGTACTGCCCGCACGTGGTGGTGCGGCGGCGGGCGCTCGTCCTGGAGGACGTCCGGGACTTCGCGCGCTTCGCCGGGAACGCGGTGGTCGACGAGAGCGGGGTGCGCTCCTACCTGGGCGCGCCGCTGACCGACCGGCGCGGGGTGGTGCTCGGGACGGTGTGCGCGGTGGACGTGGTGCCGCGCCGGTGGGGGACGGAGGGGCTGGCCACGGTCAAGGCGCTGGCGGCGGAGCTGGTCTCGGTCTTCCATGCGCGGGAGGACGGACTGCGGGCGGGCTGAGGGGCGGGGCGGGGCGGTTGTCGGTGCCGGGGTCTACCGTCGAGGGCAAGGGTTGCGACGCCGGACCCGGCACAGGTCCGGCACGGGACCCGGCACCGCACCGGCACCGCACCGGCACCGCACTGCACCACACCGATACCGCATCCGACCCGACATCGGCCTCGGCCGGAGAGGAGCCGTGGGGATGGCCACGACCCTGACCGCGCAGGACGTCCGCACGATCGCGCTGGCGCTCCCCGACAGCACCGAGAAGCCGGCGTGGGGCATGCCGACCTTCCGGGTGGGCGGCAAGATGTTCGCCGCGCTCGCGGAGGACGACGCCTCCGTCGGGGTGAAGTGCCCCAAGGAGGAGCGCGCCGAGCTGATCGCCGCCGAGCCCGCCAAGTTCTTCATGCGGGCGGGTCACGACGACAACTACGCCTGGCTGCGGGTCCGTCTGGCGGCGCTGGACGGACCCGCCGAGCTGCGCGCCATCCTGGTCGACTCCTGGCTCCAGGCGGCCCCCAAGCGCCTGGCCCAGGCCCACCCGGAGTTGGGCGGCGCCAGCCGGCCGCGCTAGAGGTCGGACATGTACTCGCACTAATGCTTCAGGAAGGCGGCGATCCGCTCGCGGAGCCCGTGCGGATCCAGGCCGTGGGCGGCGGTGTGCTCGTCGATCGTGCCGAACCTCCGCAGCTCCTCCCTGCCCACGCCCAGGCCCAGGATCCGGTGCGGGACCTCGATCAGGGCCTCGGCGGCCGGGCCCGCGGACGTACCGGCGAGGTAGGGCTCGACCAGGACCACGTCGGCCGGGCCCGATCCGACGGCCGCGCGCAGGGCCGCGTCGTCGAAGGGCCGTACGGTCGTCGCGTAGAGCACCGTCACGTCCATCCCTTCGGTGGCCGCCAGGACGTTGTCCAGGAGCGGCCCCACGGCCACCACCACGCCCGCGCTCCCCTCCCGCACGGTCAGGAAACGGGTGCCGTCGACCGGGCGCGGGGCGGCGTTGGACTGTTGGGAGAGCCGGACGTACACCTTGTCGTCCCCGGCGGCGTACGCGTGGCGCAGCAGCTCCTCGGCCTCGTCCGGATGCCCGGGAACGTGGACGGTCCAGCCGTCCAGGGTGTCGAGCAGGGCCACGTCACCTGGCGCCATGTGGGTGAACCCGCCGGCGGGCCAGTCGTACGAAGCGCTCGCGCTGACCAGGACCCCGCCCGTCCCCTGGTGCCCGAAGTCCAGCTTGATCTGTTCGAAGGGCCGCTCGACGAGGAAGCTCGCGAAGGTGTGCACCACCGGTCGCAGGCCCGTCAGCGCCAACCCGCCGCCGACGCCCACGAGCAGCTGCTCGCGGATCCCGACGTTGATCACCCGGTCCGGGTGCCGCGAGCGGGCGGGGCGGAACCCGTCCATGGTGATCTCCGCGAGCACCACGGCCAGCCGCGGGTCCTCGTCGAGCTGCCGCGTGGTGAAGGAGACGAAACGCTCCCGCATGGAGTTGCCCGCCACGATGTCCATGGATTCCTCAGCCCTTCGTCTCGACGCGGGCGACCACGGCGTGCGGCCGCCCGGGATGCGGTGCGGTGAAAGCGGCGTGCAGTGCCTCGTGGTCCCGCCCGTCCACCGTGACGGCCGACCACCCGGCCGCCTCGAACCGGGACGCGATGCCGCCCGGCCAGCCGTGGGTGGCGGAGTCGTTGTCGATCACCACGGTGTGCAGCCGCTCCAGGCCGGCCGAGCCGGCGTAGGCGATGGCCTCGTGGTTGCTGCCCTCGTCCAGCTCGGCGTCACCGATCAGCACCCACACCGCGGGATCGGCCAGCCCCTGGGCCCGCAGCCCGAGCGCGCCGCCCACGGCGAGCGGCAGCCCGTGGCCGAGGGAGCCGCTGCCGATCTCCACGCCGGGGACGAGGGTGCGGTCCGGGTGGTGCCCGAGCGGGGACGCGTACCCGCCGAAGCCGGGGAGCCACTCGACGGGGAAGAACCCCTTGGCGGCGAGTACGGCGTAGTAGGCCATCGGCCCGTGCCCCTTGGACAGCAGGAACCGGTCCCGGTCCCGGTCCGCGGCGCGTGCCGGGTCCACGCGGAGCACCCGGTCGTAGAGCACCCACAGCACGTCCAGCGTGGAGGTGGCGGCCGGCCCGTGCTTCTCGTCCCCGGTCATGAGCCCCATGAGCCGGTCCAGATCCTGGAAGCGGAACCCCGTGTCCGCGGTCGTTTGTGTCATACACGGATCGTGCAACCTCAACCGGGCTTGAGGTCAACCCCACCCCGTCCGGCGAGGCCGGGACCCGTCGCCGAAAGGTGCGCGCGACCACCGCCCGAAGTGCGGTATCGTTCTCGTGCACGAGCGGTTGCGGCGAAAGTCGCAGGTCAGCGAGTGGCGGGACGTGGCGCAGCTTGGTAGCGCACTTGACTGGGGGTCAAGGGGTCGCAGGTTCAAATCCTGTCGTCCCGACTAGAGGTTCGCCTCGTAGTCGCAGATGAGGGCTTTGTTTCACTTCGGTGAGGCAAGGCCCTTTCTCGTGTGCTCGTCCGAGCCGGCCCTGAGGCTGTGCGGATCCGGGTGGACGTGCACCCGCTCTGTGAACGCAGATCGCCGATCTTCGGGGCGCACTGGCAGCCGGTGTACCGGCGCTTCGCGCGGTGGCGCCGTCACCAGCTTCTCGAACAAGCGAGTGCTCAGCCCTGTGGACGGGGCTCTCCAGGACGGCTCCGACGCCGTGATCACGCCAGCCATCGCGAGATCAGCTCATCTTGGTCATCCTGCGGTCCCCGCCAGCCTCTGGCGGGCCGTATCTCGTTCGTCCGGGCGGATCCGGCGTGAGAGCCTCGCGCCTGTGGCTACGGAAACCGAGGTGGGAGAGCTGTTGCGCCAGCGCGGCTGGCGGACGGGGACGAGGGGCCGTTTCAGAGAGATCTGAAACGGCCCCTCGATCGTTTTCGGGGCCGTTGGTTCCCGGCCGGTCAGTGCTCCGGCAGGCGGGGGGTGCGGGGCGGGGGCGTGCGTCGGGGGGCGGTGCTTTCGAAGGCCGCGGCGAGGGTCAGCAGGGCGTTGTCGTCGTAGGCGCGGCCGGCGAAGGTCAGGCCGACGGGCATGCCGGTGTCCGTCATGGTGCCCATGGGCACCGTCACGGTCGGGATGCCGAGGTGGCGGGGGACCAGGTTGCCGTTCGCGACCCAGACGCCGTTGCGCCAGCCGAGGTCGGCGGATGCCGGGTCGACGTCCATGTCCGCGGGGCCCACGTCCGCGACGGCGGGGAAGACCACCGCGTCCAGGCCCAGGCCGTCCATCCACAGCTCCAGGTCGACCCGGCGCGTCTCCTCCAGCCCGCGCAGCCCCTGTTCGAGGAGCGGCATGTCGGCGAGGGAGGCGTACGGGCGCTCGCGCACGAAGCGCGGGTAGTCGCCGACGGTGTCGTCGAAGCCGTCGTAGCGGTCGGGCAGTTCGCCCTCCTGCTTGGGCCAGATGCGGGCGCCGTCGACCTCGGCCAGGGTGGGGAGCGCCGGGTCGCCGTTGGCGCGCAGGAAGTCGTCCCAGGCCCAGGCGGACAGGTCCTCGATCTCGAAGGTGAGGTAGTCGCGGCCGACCAGTCCGCGGGTGAACAGGGAGGGCGCTCCGGGGCGGTCGGACTCGTAGTTCGACACGACGGGGAAGTCGACCTCGACCACCTCGGCGCCGGCGGCCTCCAGGTCGCGGCGGGCCGCTTCCCACAGCGCGATGACCGAGGGGCGGGTGTCGATGCGCTGTCCGGTCTGGCCGCCGATGCCGCCGTCCGGGTTCGTTCCGGCCCCGGGGTCGGCGTTGATGTACATGCGGGGCACGCCGACGCGCTTGCCGGCCAGTGCGTCGGACGCGGTCCCGGCGTCGGCGGGGGCGAGGGCCGGGTAGGAGGCGGGGCGCACCTGTGACGGTGCGGGCAGTGCCACCCACGGCTGTGCGCGCCACAGGTCCCCGCGCGCGTTCGGGTCGTCGGCGACGATGACGTCGAGCAGTTCGAGCAGGTCGGCCATGGTGCGGGTGTGCGGGACGACCACGTCCATGGTCGGTACGAGCGGCCAGTTGCCGCGGGTCGAGATCACGCCGCGGCTCGGGGTGTAGGCGCACAGCGCGTTGTTCGAGGCGGGGGCGCGGCCCGAGGACCAGGTCTCCTCGCCGAGGCCGAACGCGCCGAACGACGCCGCCGTCGCGGTGCCGGAGCCGTTGGAGGAACCGGAGCCGTAGGCGCTGGTGAGCCAGTCGGCGCTGTACGGGCTCTCCGCGCGGCCGTACACGCCGCGCTGCATGCCGCCGTTGGCCATCGGCGGCATGTTGGTGAGGCCGATGAGGACGGCGCCGCCGGCGCGCAGCCGTTCGATGGCGAAGGCGTCGCGCTGGGCGACGAGGTGCTCGAAGGCGGGGGAGCCGGACGCGGCGGTCAGGCCCTTGGCGAGGTAGCTGTCCTTCGCGGTGTACGGGATGCCGTCCAGCGGGCCGAGGGTCTCGCCGCGTGCGCGGCGGGCGTCGGAGGCCTCCGCTTCGGCGCGGGCGTCCGGGTTCATCACGACCATGGCGTTGAGGGCCGTGGTCGTACCGGGGCGGTCGTACGCGTCGATCCGCGCGAGGTAGGCGTCGAGCAGGCCGACCGAGGTGGTCCCGCCCTTCTCCAGCGCCGCGCGCAGGTCGGCGATACAGGTCTCCACAACATCGAATCCGCGCGTCATACGGCTGTCTCCTGGGATGGCGGAACTGACTAGATTTTCAGTCTAGAGCAATAATCTAGAATGAGAATCTAACCCCATGGAACCGAGGTGTGCACGTGTCGATGTCGACGTCAGGGGCCTGGCCGGCCCGGCCCCCGGTGGACAGGAAGCGTCAGCCCAGCGGGGACGAGGCGCGGGGGCGGGCGATGCGGGCCGCCATCAGCGTCATCGCGGAGAAGGGCACCGCGGGCCTGCGGATGTCGGACATCGCGGCGCGGGCCGGCATGAGCACCGGGCACATCCTCTACCACTTCGGCAAGAAGGACCGGCTGCTGCTCGAAGTGCTCGCCTGGAGCCAGGCGGACCTCTGGGCGCGCTTCGAGCGGGCCACCGAGCAGGCCGCGTCCCCCGTCGAGAAGCTGGACCTGTTCGTCCGCTTCTACCTGCCCCGCCACCAGGGCGACGAACGCTACGCGCTGTGGACGCAGGTGCTGGCCCAGCGCCACGACGACGCGGGCCGGCGCACCCTCACCGCGCTGCTGGACGGCTGGGACGAGCGGCTGGAAGCCATCGTCGGCGAGGGCCGGGACCTGGGGCACTTCGCCGAAGTGGACCTGCCCGAGTTCACCATCCGGGCCGTGGCCATGCTGAGCGGCCTCTCCGAAGACGTGATGTTCGGGCGGTCCCGCTGGCAGGACACCTCCGCGCACGCCTTCGCCCTGTCCGCCCTCGAACGGGAACTGCGTCCGACCGGGGCGGGGCGCCCCTAGTACTCCAGCCGTGTTTCTCCATTACTGCTGGTCAACGGCTTGGGTGTGGGGAGTGTAGCGGGGTGGTGAGGGGTGCGGGGCGGTCTTCGCGGACCGTCCCGCGAACGTGTGTCCCTGCCGCATGTAGTGACAGTGTCGGGCGCGTGCTTGGTGGCGGCGACGCCATCTCGACCAGTTCACCGCGAGTGCGCGGGGTGAAGGACGGCTGTCGGGTTCAACTGCCAGCAGACGACGGATTTCGGCCGGGGTGAGGTCCACGAGGTCGGGTGTGTCGGCCTCACCACCCCCTTTTCACGCTCCTGGACGGCCATCGCCGCGAGGAAGATATGGGCGAGCATGACGAGCGTGATGTGCCGATACCAGCCGATGTAGCGCCGGACCTCGTAGTGGTCCAGGCCGCACTCGTTCTTCGCGCTCTGGAAGCACTCCTCGATCTTCCAGCGGCAGCCGGCAACACGGACCAGGTCGGCGACCGTGGCCTCCAGTGGGGCGTAAGCGAGGTAGTAGGCGATCTCGTCGGGCCTGGAGATGCTGCGGCGGGCCAGCATCCACCGCTGCCGGGTGGGTTCGTCGCCGTCGAACTCCCAGACCGAGGGCAGACGTCCGGCGGCCCAGTCGTAGAGGCGTTCGCCCTTCGCGCCGAGGCCGGCGGAAAGCCGCTGCCACGCTTCCGGCGGGGCCTGGGCGGTGTGGTGATCGATGCGCGGGCCGTGGACCTGCTGAGACTTGGGCACCGCAACGACGTAGGAGAGCTGGGTGTCTTCGAGGAAGCGCCGGAAACGGGAGTCCTGGCCGTAGGCGGAATCTGCGGTGACCCAGGAGAAGGTGAGCGCGGAGGCCTTGGCTCGCAAGATCATGGCGCGGGCGAGTTCGTTCTTGGTGCTGAAGTCGCGTTCGTCGGGGATCTGGGCAGCACGGCAGCGTTCCCGGTCGTTCGTCCAGGACGTGGGCAGATAGAGCTCGCGGTCGACAAGGGCGTGACCGCGGCTGGTGGCATAGGCGGCGAAGACGCCGATCTGGCAGTTCTCGGTGCGGCCCGCGGTCCCGGAATATTGCCGTTGCACCCCCGCTGACGTGGTGCCCTTCTTGACGAAGCCCGTGTCATCAATAATCAACACGCCGTCCGCGGCCGCGAGTTGTTCCGCGGCATAGGCCTGCAGGTCATCGCGGAGGCGGTCGGCCTCCCAGCGGGACCTTGCCAGGAGATACTGCAGTCCGTCAGGGGTCGCGTGACCTGCGTATTCGGCGAGCTGCCAGCCGTTCTTACGACCCACCGGGCCCAGCAGTCCACGCACGTAGTCCCGCATCCGACGTCGAGGCTCCACCCGGCCGAAGCGAGCCCCAGCCTTCAGGAACAGCTTCTCGAGTTCATGGCCCCAGGCACTCGTGGGCACATCATTGATCACACCGAGTGGCTGTCCAGCCCGGTGTCACTACATGCGGCAGGGACACACGTTCGCGGGACGGTCCGCGAAGACCGCCCCGCACCCCTCACCACCCCGCTACACTCCCCACACCCAAGCCGTTGACCAGCAGTAATGGAGAAATGCGGCTGGAGTACTAGAAGGCTCCTAGTGCCGTGCCGGGCGCCGTGACACGGTGAACCTTTCCGGTCACAGCGCTAGACGCAGGCCCCGGCCCCCGCTCGGGTCCGGGTGCCGGGCGTGGCGTGGTGGGCGATCCGCATCCTGGTCCCGGCGAATTCCACCGTCTCGCCCGGCAGGATGAGCAGGCCCGGCTCGGCGTCGGGGCCGGACCCGACCGGCCGGACCTGGACCGCCGGGCCCAGGCCGCCGGCCATGAACACCATCGGGTCGACCTCCCAGCCGTGGTCGGCCAGCCAGCGCTCCAGCGCCGCGCTGTCCGCCGCCTCCGCCCCGCGAGGCCATGCGTACGCAGTCGTGCTCTCCATGCCTACCCCCTGTAGCTGATGGGACCACCGGCCCAGATGGTGCCACCTGCCTACGACAGTGCCCCGTGGATTTCGTAGGCGACAACTCGCTTGTAGGTGGCTCTCCTTGGAGCTTCCAGGCGGAGGGTCGTTTCGTCCTGCGGATCGAAGTGCCTTGTGGTGGCTGCGCCTTGGAAGGTGTGCATGCCGGGTGTGGGCGACACCACTCGAAGGTGGCGTGTCGTGGCGTCGTCGGGCCCGGTGGAGTGGGCGGCTCCGCCTGTGCCGGCGCCAGTTCGCACCAACTCCCTTTTTGGGGCGGCGAGTTGGCGTGTGCTGACCTATCTTCTAGGGGCCCGCAGCGGTTCACTTTTCGCCCAGGAGGTCCGATTGCATCCCAGACGCACCGGCACCAGCGCCCGCACCCGCACCGGCATCCGCACCGGCATCCGCACCCGTATCGGCACCCGTATCGGCGTCCGCGCCCGCGCCCTGGCCCTTTCCCGAGCTGTGCGCCGCTCCCATCTGCTCATCGCCTTCGCCCTCGGCTCGCTGCTCGTCGGCATCACCCCCTTGCTCGGTGTGGCGAGCACCGGGCGCGCCGGCCGGGACCCTGCGCCGCGGCCGGCGCCCGTGCCCTTCGACCAGCAGACGGCGAAACAGTCGCCGCACCACGGCGTGGCCCCGGCGAACGCCATGGAACCCACGGCTCCGCTCCTCGACCGGATCGGCTGGACGGCCACGGCGAGCGACGAGGAGACCGGCGGGGAGAACGGCCGCGCGGCCAACGTCCTCGACGGCAACACGGCCACCATCTGGCACAGCAAGTGGTCCGGGACCGCGACCCCGCTGCCGCACGCCCTCACCATCGACATGCACCGCACGGCGGTGGTCTCGGCGCTCCTCTACCAGCCCCGCACCAACGGACCCAACGGGCGCGTCGGTGAGTACAGCATCAGCGTGAGCGCGGACGGCCAGAACTGGGGCGCTCCCGTCGCCACCGGCACCCTCGCGGACGACGCGAGCGCCAAGACCCTGGGATTCGCCCCGCAGGGCGCCCGGTTCGTCCGGCTGACCGCCGCCACCGAGGCCGGCAACCGCGGCCCGTGGACCTCCGCCGCGGAGCTCAACCTGCTGGGCGACCCCGGAACCCCGGCCGCCACCGTCGACCTGCCCCGGACCGGATGGACGGCCGCGGCGAGCGACGAGGAGACCAGCGCGACGAACAACCGCGCGGCCAACGTCCTCGACGGTGACGCCGCCACCATCTGGCACAGCAAGTACTCCGGGACGCCGACCCCGCTGCCGCACGCCCTCACCATCGACATGCACCGCACGGCGGCCGTCTCCGCCCTGGTCTACCAGCCCCGCAACGACGGCCCCAACGGGCGTGCGGGCGCGTACACCATCAGCACCAGCACCGACGGCGTCACCTTCGGCGCACCGGTCTCCGCGGGCACCTGGCGCGACGACGACACCGTCAAGACCGCCACCTTCACCCGCACCGAGAACGCCCGCTACATACGCCTGCGCGTGACCAGCGAGGCCGGCAACCGCGGTCCCTGGACCTCCGCCGCCGAGATACGCCTGAGCGGCCCGGCCGACCCGGCCGCGCACGGCTCCTGGGGCCGGATCACCGGCTTCCCGCTGGTGCCGGTGGCCACCGCCGTCCTGCCCGGTGACAAGCTCCTGGCCTGGTCGGCGTACGCGGTCGA
This sequence comes from Streptomyces sp. NPDC098789, assembly GCF_044759975.1. Lineage (NCBI taxonomy): Bacteria > Bacillati > Actinomycetota > Actinomycetes > Kitasatosporales > Streptomycetaceae > Streptomyces > Streptomyces sp. NPDC098789. The sequence continues at coordinate 39,186 of NZ_JBIWAJ010000006.1, read as the reverse complement.
TCGTTTCGGCGGCAGCAACGGCTACACCCAGACCGCGATCCTGGACCTGAAGACGGGCAAGGTCACCCAGCGCCGCATCGACAACACCGGCCACGACATGTTCTGCCCGGGCATAGTGATGCTCGCCGACGGCCGGGTCCTGGTCACCGGCGGCAGCAACGCGGAGAAGGCGAGCATCTACGACCCGGCCACCGACGCTTGGTCCGCGACCGCCAGCATGAACATCGCCCGCGGCTACCAGGCCATGACCCTGCTCTCCACCGGCGAGGCCTTCGTCCTCGGCGGATCCTGGAGCGGAGTCGCGGGGGACAAGGCCGGCGAGGTCTGGTCCCCGGACACCCGCACCTGGCGCAGGCTCCCCGGCGTGCCCGCCGTCCCGGCGATGACGGCCGATCCGGCCGGCGCCTACCGCGCCGACAACCACATGTGGCTGCACGCCACCTCGGACGGCAAGGTGCTCCAGCTGGGACCGAGCAAGCAGATGAACTGGATCACGACCGGCGGGAACGGGACCATCACCGCCGCCGGCACCCGGGCCGACAGCCAGGACGCCATGACCGGCAACGCCGTCGCGTACGACATCGGCAAGCTGCTCACCCTGGGCGGCTCGCCCGCGTACGAGAAGACGCCCGCCACCCGGCGCGCTTACACCGTCGGCATCGACGGCGACCAGGTCCGGGCCGCGCGCACGGGCGACATGGGGTACGCCCGCGCCTTCGGCAACAGCGTCGTCCTGCCCGACGGCAAGGTCGCCGTCTTCGGCGGACAGGCGTACCCGGTGCCGTTCAGCGACGCCACGTCCGTGCTGACCCCCGAGCTGTGGGACCCGGCGACCGGGAGCTTCACCCAGCTCGCCACCATGGCCATCCCGCGCAATTACCACAGCGTGGCGAACCTGCTGCCCGACGGACGGATCTTCTCCGGCGGCGGCGGCCTGTGCGGCGACTGCGCCACCAACCACGCCGACGGGGCCGTGTTCACCCCGCCGTACCTGCTGAACGCCGACGGCTCGGCCAAGCCGCGCCCCGTCATCACCGGCGGTGTGCCGCCCCGGGCCGCCGCCGGCGCCCAGCTCACCGTCACCGCCGAGGGGTCGGTGGCCTCCTTCGTCCTGATGCGGGCCGCGGCCGCGACCCACTCCACGGACAACGACCAGCGGCGGGTCCCGCTGGTGTCCACCGCCGCGGGCGGCGGCACCTACACGGTCTCCGTCCCGGCGGACAAGGGCGTGGTCCTGCCCGGCACCTACATGCTCTTCGCCCTGGACTCCCAGGGGGTGCCGAGCACCGCCCGGTTCATCACCGTCACCTGACGGCACGGGCGCGGCGCCCCGCAGCGCGGGCTGCGGGGCGCCGTCGCCGTGCGATCAGACGGAGAGGGAGATCTCGGTCGACTTGATCAGGGCGACGACGGAGCCCCTCCCGTGCCCCGAGGGGAACGTGGACGTGCGTGGCGGCGGCACGGTGGGTCAGCTGAGGCCGGCCGTTGTCCGCCGGGTCAGGCGGAGGCGGGTGTGGAGGAGGAGGGGGCGGGGGCCGGGGTGGCGGGGGTGCGGCGGGCCAGGGCGTCGGAGGTCCGCACCGTGATGTAGAGGGACGCCACCAGGGTGAGGACGAGCAGCGCGCCCACCGCGAAGATGCTGCCGGTCGAGACGGCGGGCGGGCTGCCCGCCTCGGAGCGGGCGGAGCCGCTGAGGAACGGGACCACGGCCAGGACGGCGGCCCCGAGGGCGACCTCGCCCCAGACGACCTTCGGGAAGTGGCGCAGGGTCAGGTGCACGAGCGAGGACGTGTCGTCCGTCGCGCGGGCCTTGGCGATGCGGGGCATCAGCCAGAACTGGTTGAGGCCGCCGGCCGCGACCATGCCGAGCACCAGCAGGATCTTGACCAAGAGGAAGAGTCCGTAGGTCGTCGTCCACAGCTGGCTGATGGCGCCGACGTGCTTCCAGCTCATCCACAGGCCCGAGGTGAGGACGGAGCCGACGCAGACGAGGGCGACCAGCGAGAAGCGGCGCCAGACGTCCGCCCACATCGGGCCCGCGCCCTCACCGAGTCGGCCGCGGGTGGTGGCGAGGGCCGCGAGGAAGGCCAGGCCGCCGATCCAGACCACGCCGCCGACGATGTGGACCTGGCCGAAGACGAGGTCCAGCACCTTGTCCGAGTCCTTGGGCGCGGTGGTCGGCACGGCCCCCACGAGCGTCACCGCGAGGCTCAGGGGCAGGGCGGTCAGTGCCAGCGCGTTCAGGTGCCGGCGGGCCCGGGGGAGGAACAGCGCCATCAAGGTCGCGGAGGTCAGCACCAGGAGGACGTTCTGCACGGTGTAGATCGCGCCCTGGGCGACCCACGCGCCCTTGGCCGCCGGTGCGCCGAGGAAGTCAATGATCCGCGCCGGTGAGAGGGCGTCGCCGAAGGGCATGCCCTTGCCGGCGCGGGCGAGGCGTGCGGCGAGCTGGAAGTAGCCCGCGACGAGCAGGACGACCCCGGCCCAGGCGAGGTACCCCGAGGTTCTTCGTCCCATGACCTCCGCATCGCCGCCCCCGGTCGAGGGCGCGCGGAGCGCGGGGCGTACGGACGTGGCGTAGGTGACGGTGGTGCCGATCGCTCCCGACAGGCCGATGAAGTACCCGGCCTTGGTCAGGACGCGCCACGGCGGAGGCGTGGTGTAGCCGGCCGAGGCGGCCAGATGTAGGAGCTGCATAAAGGGAAGGCTAACCTAACTTCGCAAGAGGGCCCCTGGGGCAAATGGGGCATGGTTGAATCTTTACCCATCTGGCGGAGGGGAGGGTTCCGGAGTGTTTTCCGGGTCGCGTTTGCTTCAAATGAGACAATTTTGTATCGTTTGGGACGAGAGAGACTCGATTGGTGTGGGTGGGAGCGGTGCAGGAGCCGTGCCGGCCGACCCGTCGAGGTACTCCTCCGTACCGGCCCCACACCAGCACCCCGCACCACCGTGAACGGAAATCCCCATGCGCACCCGCACGCAGGACCCGCGCCGCTGGATCGTGCTCGCGATCCTCTCCGGCAGCCTCCTGCTCATCTCGATGGACACCACGATCCTCAACGTGGCCTTCCCCTCGCTCGTCGGCGACCTCCAGCCGGGCGCCGTCCAGCAGCTGTGGATCATCGACGTCTACGCGCTGGCCCTGTCCGGACTCCTGGTCACCGCGGGCGCCCTCGGCGACCGGTGGGGGCGCAAGCGGCTCCTCATGGTCGGCTTCGGCATCTTCGCCGTCGCCTCGCTCATCGCCGTCTTCTCCACCGAGGCCTGGCACGTCATCGCCGCCCGCGCACTGCTCGGCGTCGGTGGCGCGGCGATCATGCCGTCCACCCTGTCGATCCTGCGCAGCGTCTTCACCGACGCCAAGGAGCGCGCCTTCGCCCTCGCCGTCTGGGCGGCGGTCTTCGGCGGCGGCATGGCCTTCGGGCCGGTCGTCGGCGGCCTGCTCGTGCAGGACTTCGGTTGGCACTCCGCCTTCCTCCTGAACCTTCCCGTCGCCGCGGTCATCGTCGCGGCAGGACTGCGCTACCTGCCCGAATCGCGCTCGCCCCGGGCCGCCGGACGATGGGACTGGTGGGGCGTCGGCCAGTCCATCGTCGGCATGCTCGCCCTCGCGGGCGGCATCAAGCAGCTGGGCAAGAGCGGTGTCGCGGAGCCGTTGCCCTGGGCGCTGCTCGCCCTCGCCGCCGTATCGCTGACCGTCTTCGTACGCCGCCAGCTGCGCGTGGACAACCCGCTGCTCCAGGTCCGGCTGTTCGCCAAGCCGGCCTTCAGCGTGGCCGCCACCGCGATCTTCCTGCCGATGGTGGGCATGGGCGCGATCCTGTTCCTGGTCACCCAGTGGTTCCAGTACGGCCAGGGCTACACGCCCCTGGAGGCGGGCCTGCGCCTGCTGCCCGCGCCGCTCGCCCTGATCTGCGCCTCGATGCTGGCCCCCGCCCTCATGCAGCGCTTCGCCATCCGGCACGTCCTCGGCGCCGGACTGGTGGTGCTGGCCGCGGGCATGGCCCTGCCGTGGGGCTTCCAGCAGTTCTCGGACCTCGGCTACCCCGCCTTCGCCGCGGCCCTGACCGTCATGGGCCTGGGCGCGGGCCTCGCCACCACGGTCGCCTCGGTGACCCTGATGTCGACGGCGCCCGCCGACGAGGTCTCCAGCGCGGCCGCCATCGAGGAGACCTGCTACGAACTCGGCTCGGCCATGGGCGTGGCCATCCTCGGCTCCACGGCCGCCGCGCTCTACCGCGGGAACCTTCCCGCGCTGGACCTGGACGGCTCGACGCTCAGCGCCGTACGGGCCTCCGTGGGCGAGGCCGCGCACGCCGCGGAGCGGCTCGGCGGCAGCGCGGGGCAGGCCCTGCTCGACACCGCCTCACAGGCCTACACCCTGGCCATCACCCCGGCGTTCCTCCTGGCCGGCGGCCTCGCGGTGATCGCGGCGGTCACCACCTGGAAGCTGATCCCGCGCGACCTGCGACCGACCGAGAACCACTAGGGGGTGCGACGGAGCCGGCGCGACTACTGGTACGCCGCTCTGATCGGGACGCTCTCCGTCGTCGGGCTCTGGTCCTTGCGGTAATCGGCCGTCCAGAGCGGGCGGGAGCGGTCCGGGTCGCCGTAGACGGTTCCGCCGTCCTCGCAGAAGTAGTTGAGGCGCTTGCCGGCGAGGTCGGAGGTGGCGCCGGAGGCGAAGCCGCAGGTCTTGCCGTTGGCCAGCTCGATGAGCAGGGTGGTCGGGGCCGGGCTGTCCGGCGGGCGGAAGGAGTCCGCCGGGAGCGGCTGCGTCAGGATCATCCGCTGCATGCGACGGGCGTTGCCGTCCAGGCACAGGAGGACGTCGGCCGCCCCGTCGCCCGGGGCGAAGCAGGGGTCCAGGATGGTGCTCGCGGACATGCAGCGCCACGCGTCGGAGCGCGGGGTCTTGCTGGAGACCGTCCAACAGGACCCGGCGGTCTCCCCGGTGATCGTGACCCCCTCGGCCGGTTCCCCGCCGGCCACGGACCAGGGGGCGATGGTGTGGACGGCCGTACGGCCGGTACCGGGGTCACCGGCGGCGCCGGGCACGCCGGTGGTCGACGGGGGAGGACTGCTCGCGGACAGCGGGCCGGCCGGGCTCCGGGGCGGCGTCGCGGGGGTGCCCGACGTCGCGGGCCGGTCGTCGGGGGAGCGCGAGGAGGAGGCCGCGGCGGCGTCCCGCCTGTCCCGCCCGTCGCGACCGTCCTGTCCGGACGGGAGCAGGCTCAGGCCCAACCCGACGACGCCGCCGAGGGCAGCGGCCGCCGCGACGAACAGGCCCCGGCGCACCCACACCCCGCGCCCGGCGGGGGCGGGTACGGGCGCGGCTCCGGTGCCGGTGCCGGCCGGCGGGACCGCGCCCCAGGAGGGGTCCTCGATCGAGGGAACGTCCCAACGGGCCGCGATCAGCGCGTCGTCGACCGGGGCGCCCTCGGCCGGTGCGTCCTCCACCGGGGCCGGTGCGGCGGCCGCCGGGCGGCCCACCGGCAGCACCTCGGTGGCCGCGCCGTCCAACAGCCGCGCGGTGACGACCGCCAGGGCCCGGGACCTCGGCCGCTCGCCGGGTTCCTTGGCCAGGCAGGCGGCCAGGACGCCGTGCAGTTCGTCGGGCACGCCCGCCAGGTCGGGTTCCTCGCGCAGCACGCGGTAGGCCACCGCGTCCGGGGCCCCGGTACCGAAGACGGGCCTGCCGGTGGCCGCGGTGGCGATGAGCGCGCCCCAGGCGAAGAGGTCGCCGCGGCTGTCCGCGGACCCGTCGCGGTACTGCTCCGGGCTGATCCAGCCGGGAGTTCCGGTCATGACGCCGGTACGGGTCACCGCGGTGCCGTCCGTGACGTGGGCGATGCCGAAGTCGAGCACGCGGGGGCCGTCCGGGGAAAGGATCACGTTGGCCGGCTTGAGGTCCCGGTGCACCACGCCGGCCGCGTGCACGGCGGCCAGTGCGGCCGCCGTACCGGCCGCCAGGAGGTGCAGCCGGGCCCCCGTGAGCGGCCCATGCGCGGCGACGTACTGGTGCAGGGTGGGCCCCGGTACGTACGTCGTGACCAACCACGGCGCGGCGGCGTCCGGGTCCGCGTCGACGAGGGGGACCAGGCACGGGCCGGTGACCCGCCGCAGCACCCCCACCTCGCGGTGGAACCGGGCCCGGAACTGCGGATCGGCGGCGAGTTGGGGATGCACCGTCTTGAGGGCGACCCTGCGGCCGCCGCCGTCCACGGCCGCGTAGACGACGCCCATGCCGCCCGTGCCGAGCCGTCCCACGAGGCGGTACGAGGCGATCACCGGCGGATCGCCGGGCAGTAGCGGGCCCATCACGGCGGCGGCCGGAGCGGGCACGGCGGGTACGGCAGGCACAGCGGATCCATCCCCCACGGTCGGTCACCATCACGCGCACGGGGCACGCTACCGCCCGGGCGGGGGCCGATTCGCCGGGACGGACGACCTTCCCCCGGTCCGGTGACCTCGGTCCGGTGACCTCGGTCTGGCGATCCCGGTCCGGCGATCCGGCCAGGCGCCCCGGCCCGCCCCGGCTACGCGAACGCGGCCAGCTGCCGGGCGAGCGTCGAGGCGCTCTGGAACGTCGCCCCCAACAGCGCCACGTGCTTCCAGCGCAGGGTGCCGTCCGGCGCGATCAGGAAGACCGACCGGCGCAGCCCGATCACCGGAGCGCTCACCCCGAAGGCCCGCGCGACCTCGCGCCCCGTGTCCGCGAGCAGCGGCATCCGCAGGCCGTGCCGCCGCGCGAACCCCTCGTGGCTGTCGACGTCCTGCGGGCTGATCCCCCACACCGTGGCGCCGAGTTCGGCGAACTCCTCGAAGCCGCTGGAGTAGGAGCACAGCTGCTTCGTGCACACGGCGGTGTTGTCGCCCGGGTAGAACGCCAGGACCACCGGCCCACCGCGCCGCTCGCTCAGCGTGAAGTCGCGCCGCTCGAAGGAACCGCCCACCAGCTCGCCGCCGGGCAGCGTGAAGTCGCCCACCACCGATCCCACTTCCGGTCCTGCCGCCACAACCGTCTCCTCCGGCTCGTCCTGCCATGTCGCGTACCGCCACGACTCGTCCTGCCACGTCGTCGTACGCGGGCGCAACGGTACGCGGCCCCGCGCGGACGCCGGCAGGAGCCCCGGGGGCAGCGCCCCCGGGCGCGGAAGAGGGCTGGTCGGCGGGTGCGACCGCTGATGCGACACTGTCTGGCGATCCGCCGAAGAGGAGTACCTACCGTGTCGATGTTCAGCAGCCTGCGCAAGGCCGTGCGCCGTGGCTACCGGCGCGCCGTGGACCTCAGCCACCCGGCCAGGTCCCCGCTCGGGACCGCGGTGGTGAACTGCGTGGTCTACCGGGGCGGCGTGCGCCAGGAGGACTGCGCCGACGCCGAGGAGGCGCTGCGCCGGGTCCGCAAGAACGGCGACGGGTTCGTGTGGATCGGCCTGCACGAGCCGGACCAGCAGGAACTCGTCGGCCTCGCCGCGCTCTTCGACCTGCACCCGCTCGCCGTCGAGGACGCCGTCCACGCCCACCAGCGGCCCAAGGTGCAGCGGTACGACGACACGCTCTTCGCCGTCCTCAAGACGGTCCGCTACGTCGAGCACGAGCGGCTGACCGAGACCAGCGAGGTGGTCGACACGGGCGAGCTGATGGCCTTCGTCGGCGCCGACTTCGTGATCACCGTGCGGCACGGCGGCCACGGCTCCCTCGGCCCGTTGCGCGAGGCCCTGGAACGCGACCCCGACCAGCTGGCGCTGGGCCCGGCGACCGTGCTGCACGCCATGGTGGACCACGTGGTCGAGGACTACCTCTGCGTCACCGATTCGGTCCAGAGCGACATCGACTCCGTCGAGAGCACGGTGTTCAGCGACCACAGCGGGCGCGGCGACGCCGGCCGGATCTACCAGCTCAAGCGCGAACTGCTGGAACTGCGCCGGGCGGTGGCCCCGTTGGACCGGCCGCTGCACCGCCTCGGCACCGAGCCGATGCCCGCCGTCCCGGCCGAGGTCCGCCCGTACTTCCGCGACGCCGCCGACAACCTGGTCCGGACCACCGACCAGATCGCCTCCTACGAGGCCCTGCTCGACTCGATCCTCCAGGCCCACCTGGCCCAGGTGACCGTCGCCCAGAACGAGGACATGCGCAAGATCACGGCGTGGGCGGCGATCGTCGCCGTGCCCACCATGGTCTGCGGGATCTACGGCATGAACTTCGACCACATGCCGGAGCTGCACTGGACGTACGGCTACCCGGCGGTCCTGCTGCTCATGGCCGTGTCCTGCTTCGTCATCCACCGGGGCTTCCGCCGCAACGGCTGGCTCTGACCCCCGGCCCGCCACCGCACCGCCGTGACCACCAGGGCCGTGGCCGCGGCCAGGGCGTAGGAAACGGTCGGGGTGTCGGGGCCCAGGGCCGCGGGGGAGGAGGCGACGTACGACGCCGCGCCCGCCAGGGCGGTCGGCAGCCATTCCCAGCGGCCGTCCAGGGCCACGAGGGCGATCAGCAGCAGCGCGTACCAGGAGTACCCCGGGGTGAGCAGGAGGAACGCCGTGCCCGTCAGGAGCAGCGAGCCGTGCCAGGGGCGGGCCGGGTCGCCCCGGCGCCAGACGTGGACGGCGACCGCGAGCAGCACGACGGCCACCGCGGGCAGCGACCAGGAGTCCGGGAGGACCAGCCGCAGCAGGGCGTAGCGCCCCTTGGCGGCGGGATCGTCGTAACCCTCCTCCCGGGCGTAGCCGCCCAGGTAGCCGAAGACGGAGGAGCTGGAGGTCAGGACGTACGGCAGGTACGTCAGCGCCACCACCGCGGCGGCGGGGAGCAGCAGGGCCGCCGCGTCGCGCGGGCGGCGTACGCCGGCCAGCGCGCCCGGCAGCAGCACGGCGGGCAGCATCTTCGCCGCCACGGCCAGGCCGAACAGGGCTCCGCCCAGCGCCCGGCGGCGGGTGACCAGGCCCAGGGCGGCCACCGACAGGAGCACCGCGAGGACGTCGACGTGCGCGTTGTTCACCGCCTCGACGGGGACCGCCGGGCACCAGGCCCAGTAGGCGGCGCGGCGCGGGTCCGCGCCCCGCCGGCGCAGGATCAGCAGCAGGAAGGCGGTCACGGCGACGGACAGCAGGGCCCCGCCCACCTGGAGGGCCTTGTGGTGCACGCCCGACGGGGACAGAGCGTGCACGAGCAGGAAGTAGCCCTCCGCCACCGGTGGGTAAATGGTGTGTACCCGGGGCCTGTTGATGCGCGTGCACACCCCGTCGGAGACCGCCGCCCGGTCCGGCCCGGCGCACGCGGCGGCGCCCTGCGGGAACAGCCAGTCGTCGCGCAGCCGCAGGAGCGCGGGATCGGCCGGGGCGTGGTCGTAGGGGGAGGTGCCGGTGGCCTGCACCCGGCCGTCCCAGGCGTACCGGAAGGAGTCGGTACTGGTGCGCGGCGGCGCGACCAGCCCGGTGGCGGCCACGGCGACCGCGCCGGCCAGCACCAGCGGGACCACGTACCGGACGGGCGCCGCGCGCAGCGCCGCCACGGCCACCGCGAAGAGCGCCCACGCGGCGGCGTACCACCAGGTCAGGGCGGCCTGGTCGGTGAAGAAGCCGTCCTTGCGGACGGCGCCCACCAGCGTCGCCACGAGCGCGACCAGGAGCGCGGCGGGGAGGCCGATGCGCAGGGCGGTGCGGAAGGCGGTGGGCACGGCGTGCGGCCGGGCTGGTCGCCGGGCGGGTCGCAGTGGCTCGCGGACGGTGGAGGCGCGGGGGCTGAGCATGCGGCCAGCCTGACAGCGGGGGAGGCCGGGGCGGGGGTCGGCGGGCGGGGCGTCCGCGTTTCGTAAGGTGTCGGAGGCCGGTGTCAGCCGCTCACCAGGGAGCAGCCCCAGTCGGCTGAGAGCCGGCTGGGGCTTTTGAATCAGGACTTGTCGGTCTCAGGCACGAGGAACCCACGCAGTGGCTGCGGTCCCCGCCGGTCCGGTTGCTCCGGCTGCTCGCGCAGCCGCTCGACGATGTCCGCGTACCGGGGGTCGATCCATTCGGTCATGCGCGGAGCCTACCCATCTGGCCCTTGGGCTTCGGGATGATGACGATGGGCCCCTCGGACGAGTGCTGGCAGTCGGCAGCCACGGAGATCAGGGTGTCCGTCGGCCCGTGCCACAGGTCCACGTGCACTTCGTAGCCGAGGGCCTCGATGGCGGCGATGGAGCGGTGCCGGGCGCCCTCGCTCCGGTGCTCGGGGTCCGGGCGCTCCGGGACGTGGTGGATGAACTGGCCGAGGCTCACGGCGAGCTGCTGGTAGAGCGACGTGTGGAGGATCAGCGCGTGCCATCCCTCGTCCACCACGCGGGACGGAACGAGGGGGACCGGGGAGACGGTGGCCGCTGCGAGGAACGCGAGCGCGTCGACCAGGATGTCGGCCGCGAGATCCGGTTTCATCCCGGGGTTGTTTCCGAGGATGGTCGCGCGGACGTCGTTGAACTGCGCGTCGCTGAGCAGCGCGCGGGCGGACCGCTGGGCGAGGTGAGACATGGTTCTCCTTCGGTTGCGTGCGGGATGGTGCGGTCAGCGGGTGCCGATCACGATCACGGCGAGGATGCCGAGGGCGATCACGACGTACAGGGCCTGGCGCGGCCACTCGTTCACCGGGCGTGTTCCCGTCGTGCGCGGCGGCGGGCCTGGTGTCGGTCCTCTTCGAGGAGGAGGTCGCGGGTGGCCGCGGCGAGGGCCGCCGCCTTCGGCCAGCCCTCGTCGAGCCGGACCGCGGCGTCCCATGCCGCGATCGCCCGCACGGCCTCGGGGGTGCGGAGGCCCTGGGCCTGGAAGTGGAAGCACTTCACGCCGTGGGCGACGAGGCCGCCGTCGTTGAGGAAGTACGCGGTCCAGTCCGCGGCGACCGCGCCCTCGGGCTGCTCCTCGACGTGGCCGAGTACGTAGGCGATGCCCTGACGGAGCCGTCCCTCGCGGGTCACCGCTCGTCCGTACGCAACGGCCTGCACGACGGGTCGCGGATGTCGTGCGTCCAGCTGGTGGGCCGGGCTCCGGACGCCGAGTGCGGGGTGAACTGGTGGCCGCCGGCCTTGATGGGGCGGTCGCAGAAGGCGCAGATCCTGCCGACGGCCGTCACCGGTGTGCTCACGCCCGCTCCAGGGTGCCCGGGGCCGCGGTGAACTCCAGGCCGTCCGTGCCGTGGATGTAGGCGGTGAGGGTGTGCACCGGCCGCCCGGCGACCGTGCTGGCGAATTGGCGGAGCACGGCCATCAGCTGCCCCGTGCGCTCGGAACGAGGGTCGCGCACCTGCCTGTTCAAGAGCGGATGATCGATGTGGTCGAACGCCTCTTCGCCTGCGGTTTCAAGGACTTCCACGGTGATGCTCCCTGCCGTCGTCAGCGCGTTGTGAGATCAGTCAATGACGCGCGGCCGATGTGGGACCATCTCCGATGCAGCATGCGAATACCGGTATGCGCACAGCGGGTAACGGCAAATGCGGGTACCGGTCGACACGCGAGATTGGGTCGACGTTGAGCATTTCGCCAGCGGTGAGAGAAGCGTCCCGCGCGAAGAACTACGGCAAGGTCATCGAGCTGGTGCGCAAGAGCGCGCGAATGACGCAGACCCAGCTGGGGCAGGCGTGCGGGCTGTCGCAGTCCGCTGTTTCGCGGTTAGAGAAGCGAGGCCACAGGGCATACGCGACAGACGTACTGGCGCTGATGGCAACGCATCTGAGCCTCCCTGCCTCGTTGTTGGGTCTCGCGGATGCTGTGGCACGAGATGGGTACGAGCACGTGGACCGGAGACAGTTCATGGGAGGGACTGCGGCAGCAGCTGCCGCGCCGATCCTCTCCGCGCTGCCCGATCCGGGCGAGGGTACGGGGCAGGCGGCGACCCTACGCCTGGGTACTGCGTCGTACCGGCGCCTGGATGCGTCGACCCCGTCGCGTGAACTGACCGAAGTGGTCCAAGCCCACCTCCGGCTCGTCCAGACCGTGAGCCGGGCGACTGGTGACGACCGTCAGCGGGCCAGGCTGGCGGCCGTCGCAAGCGAGGCCGCGAGTCTGGTGGGTTGGTTGTCATGGGACATGGGCGATCACGGATCGGCGCGCAGCTGGTATGCCTCGGCCGTGAGGGCGGCCCGGGCCGCGGGCGAACCGCTGCTGGCCGCCTACCAGGCCGGCAGCATGGCCCAGTTCGAGGCGGACGCCGGTAACGGGGATCAGGCACTGGCCTGGACGAGCAAGGCGCGCACGTACCTGGCCGCGGGTGGACCCCTGATCGCGGACGCATGGCTCCTCTCCGTGGAAGCAGTGGCGCATGCTGCGGTCGGGAACGAGCGCGCGACCGACAAGGCCTTGACCGCGAGTCGGACGAGCGTCTCCCGGCTGCGCGCAGAGGATCCGGCGCCCTGGCCGTGGGTGTTCCACTTCAGCGAAGCCAAGGTCGCCGCAGCCCGGGTGAACTGCGGAGCCAGGCTCGGGCTGTCCGGTTGGGTGCTGGACGCGGACACCACGGTGCTGGCCACCGGGCACGCCAAGCAGCGCGCTCTGCTGCTCCTGGACATCGCAGCCGGGCATCTGGCTGCCGGGCGTGTGGAGGCGGCCTTCGCGCTCGCTTCCCGGGCGCTCGACGCGGGCGTCCAGTACCGTTCGGGACGGATCGTGGACCGTGCCCGCGCGGTTCGACGGTCGTACCGAACTGCGTCGCCGCCCAAGGTCGTGCGTGAATTCGACGAGCGGCTGCACGACGTCCACCTGTAGGGGAAGGCACACCATGCGCGTGGGGATCACAGGCCATCGGGGATTGGACGCCACCGTGGAGCAGCAGGTGCGCGACCTTCTCCAGGCTGCGGTGCGCAACACGGAGGACGCCGATCTGGTGGGAGTCTCCTGCATCGCAGACGGTCCCGACAGCTGGTTCGCGGAGTACATCGTCGAGCACGGCGGCCGCTTGGAAGTCGTGCTCCCCGCCGAGGAATACCGTGAAGGTCTGCCCGAGGGACACTGGCCGGTGTACGACCGGCTGATGGCACAGGCGTCCGAGGTCCACCGGACCGGCATGGTGACATCCGACTCTGCGGCGCACATGGCCGGCAGCGAGATCCTCGTCGGCTTGGTGGACGAGCTGCTGGCCGTGTGGGACGGGCAGCCCGCTCGCGGGTTCGGCGGGACGGCGGATGTGGTCTCGTACTCCGAGCGAACGGGTGTGCCGGTACGGGTGCTCTGGCCGGAGGGAGCGCAGCGGTAGCCGCGCCGAACGGATCAGGTCGACGCGTTCAGGGCGGCGACGAAATCCACCGCCAGTAGCCCGGCGGGCCGGGCGTCCGCGTTTCGTAAGGTGTCGAAAGCCCCGTGCGGCGGTCTCGGCCGCTGTGATGGGAGGCATGACCGCACCGACCCGGCGCCGGCTCCTCCCGGCCCGTCCGCGACCGCCCTCCTTCTCCGGCCGACTGCACGACGCCCGCACCGCCACCGCCGTCGGGCGGTGGTTGGGCGCGGCCTTCGCCGTCTGCTTCGTGACCGGGCTGATCAGCCACTACCTCCAGCACCCACCGCCCTGGGCGGCGGGTGCGCTGCCGAGCCGTCCGGTGTGGGGGTACCGGGTCAGCCAGGGGCTGCACGTGGGCACCGGGATCGCGGCGATCGTGCTGCTGCTCGTCAAACTGTGGGCGGTCTACCCGCGGTTGTTCGTCTGGCCGCCGGTGCGTTCGGTGCGGCACGCGCTGGAGCGGCTCTCGGTGGCGCTGCTCGTCGCCTCCGCCGTCTTCGAGGTCTTCAGCGGGCTGCTCAACATCGCCGAGTGGTACCCCTGGCCGTTCTCCTTCGTGCCGGTGCACTTCGCCGTCGCCTGGGTGGCCGCCGGCTCGATCCTGCTGCACATCGCCGTCAAGGCGCCCGAGATCAGGGCCCATTGGGGGCGTCGCTCGCCCGGCACCCTCGCACTGCCCGCGCAGGACGGCCCCGACCGGCGCACGCTGATGCTCGGGCTCGGCGCGGCGGTCGGCGCGGTCACCCTGACCACGGTGGGGCAGTCCGTCACCCCGCTCGCGCGCCTGGACCTGCTAGCCCCCCGGCACCCCGGGCACGGGCCGCAGGGGCTGCCGGTCAACCGCACGGCGGCGGCCGCCGGAGTGGGGGAGGCGGCGCTGCGGGACTGGCGGCTGGAGGTGCTCGGGCCCCTCCCCTACAGCCTGACGCGCGCCCAACTCCTGGCCCTGCCACAGGTCGAGGCCCGGCTGCCGATCGCCTGCGTCGAGGGCTGGAGCGTGGAGGCGCTCTGGGGCGGCGTGCGGATCCGGGACCTGTTGGACCGGGCCGGGGCCCCGCCCGGCGCCGCCGTACGGGTCACCTCGCTGGAGACGGGCGGGGCGTACCGGGTCATGGAGATGGGACGGACGTACGCCCGGGACCCGCTGACCCTGCTGGCCCTGACCCTGGGCGGGGAGCCGCTCTCGCCCGATCACGGCTTCCCGGCCCGGATCATCGCGCCGAACCGGCCCGGTGTGCTCCAGACCAAGTGGGTCGCCCGGTTGGAGGTGCTGTGATGCCCCGGAACGCGCCGCGGTACCTGCTCGGCGGGGTCGGGCTGCTGCTCGTCGCCGTCGGGGTCCGGCAGGTCCTCGCACTGCCCGATCCCTGGGACGTGCTGGTCTGGCTCGGCGGCGGGCTCGTCCTGCACGACGCGGTCATCGCCCCGCTGGTCCTCGCGGTCGGGCTGCTCCTGGCCGCCGGGGCCCGGGCCGCGCGCTGGCCCGCCGGCGCGCGGGGGCTCGTACGCGGGGCCCTGCTGACCGGGGGAGCGCTCGTCCTCGTCACCCTGCCGCTGCTGTTGCGCCCCGGCGCGCCGCCCAATCCGTCGGCGCTGCCGCTGCCGTACGGGCGCAACCTGCTGATCGTGCTCGGCGCGGTGGTGCTCCTCGCTGCTGCCGCTCTGGCGGTCATGGTCGCCGTGGGCCGCGCACGGGGGAGCGGATCGACCTCCCCGCGCACGAAGGCGACGGCGCGGCGCAAGGAAGCGACACCGCCGCGGGAGGACACGACACCCCAAGACTGAATCCGGTTCTAGTTTTCGGGGTCGTGGCACTAGGAACCTGCAGGCCCGCTCGCTACCCTCCGCGCATGATTTCCACGGTTGTCTGGGGTACCGGCAACGTCGGCCGCGCGGCCATCCGTGCCGTCGAGGCCCACCCGGCCCTCAAGCTCGCCGCAGTACTCGTCCACAACCCCGACAAGGTCGGCCGCGACGCGGGCGAACTCGCCGGACTCACCTACGCGTTGGGCGTCCCGGCGACCGACGACACCGCGTCGGTCCTGGCCGCCGGGCACCGGGCCGTCGTCTACGCGGCCTCCGGCGACGTCCGCCCCGACGAGGCGCTCGACGACATCGTCCGGGCGGTCCGCTCGGGCGCGGTCGTCGTCAGCCCCGCCCTCTACCCGCTGTACGACCACCGCAGCGCCCCGCCCGAGTTCCGCGACCCGGTGCTCGCCGCGATCGCCGAGGGCGGCGGCTCGCTCTTCGCCTCGGGCGTCGATCCCGGCTGGGGCAACGACGTACTGCCCCTGCTGATCAGCGGACTCGGCTCCACGGTCGACGTGATCCGCTGCCAGGAGATATTCGACTACTCCACCTACGACCAGCCGGACTCGGTCCGCCACCTCATCGGCATGGGCCACCCCATGGACTACGAGCCGATGATGCTCATGCCGTCGATCCCCACCATGGTGTGGGGCGGGCAGATCCGCATGATGGCCCGCGCGCTCGGCGTCGAACTCGACGAGATCCGCGAGACCTCCGAGCGCCGTGCGCTCGACGAGACCGTACGGACCGCCACGATGGGGGAGTTCGAGGCGGGCACCCAGGGCGCCATCCGCTTCGAGGTGCAGGGGATCGTCGAGGGCGAAGCCCGCATCGTCATCGAGCACGTGACCCGGATCCACGCGTCCTGCGCCCCGGACTGGCCCACGCCCCCCGACGGCTCCGGAGCCCACCGCGTGGTCATCGAGGGCCGCCCGCGCATCGAGGTCACGATCGAATGCACCGACGAGGGCGACAACCGCTCGGCGGGCGGCAACGCCACCGCCGTGGGACGGCTGGTGGGGGCCATCGACTGGCTCGCGGCCGCCGAACCCGGCCTCTACGACGCGCTCGACGTGCCGCTGCGCCCGGCAGTCGGCAAACTCGGAAGGAAGCAACCATGACCGCCACGGACGCCACCAACGCAACGGATTCCACCACTGATTCCACCACGGAGTCCATGACCGGCCTGCACATCGACATCCCCGCGGGCCAGCACCCGATCGAGTACGTCTGGGGCGACATGGTCCCCGGCATCGGCATGGCCGCCGCGAACTTCTCGCTCTCGGTCTACGCCCACACGACCCTGGGGCTGCGGGAGTTCGAGGCGGCCCGGCTGCGCGTGGCGCAGATCAACGGGTGCGTCTTCTGCCTCGACTGGCGGACCGACCGGGACGGCGAGAAGGTCGAGGACGCGTTCCCGGACGCGGTCGCCGAGTGGCGCACGACGGACGCCTTCGACGAGCGGACCCGGCTGGCCGCCGAGTACGCGGAGCGCTACACCCTCGACCACCACGGCCTCGACGAGGAGTTCTGGGTCCGGATGAAGGCGCGGTACACCCAGGTCGAGATCGTGGAGCTGAGCATGAGCATCGGTTCGTGGCTGGCCTTCGGCCGGCTCAACCACGTGCTCGGGCTCGACAGCGTCTGCATGCTGCCCGGTCAGTGACGTGGGAGCGGCAGCGGAAGCCGGACCGGCCGTGACGCGGAAGCCGAACCGAGCGTGACGCGCAAGAGGTGCGGGGCCGACCGGTGGCGTCCGGTCGGCCCCGCACCCCTTTCGCGTCCGCCCAGGTCACAGGTCGGTGGCGATGATCTTCTCGATGTTGCGCTCGGCGAGCGCGGTGATCGTCACGAACGGGTTGACGCTGGTGTTGCCGGGGATCAGCGCTCCGTCGATGACGTACAGTCCCGGGTGCCCGTGCAGCCGCCCGTAGTTGTCGGTGGCCTTGTTCAGGATGGCCCCGCCGAGCGGGTGGTAGGTGAGGTGGTCGCCCCAGATCTTGTAGGTGCCGAAGAGGTCGGTCCGGTAGATCGTCCCCTCCTTCGAATTGATCTTGTCGAAGATGGTCTTGGCCATGTCGATGGCCGGCTGCTTCCAGGCCGTCTGCCAGTCCAGGTCCACGTTCCCGGTGCCCGCGTTGTACGTGAACCGCGCGCGGTTGGGGTTCTTGGTGATGGACAGGTAGAAGGAGGCGTAGGTCTCGATGCCCGTCGGCAGCGGCGCCACCTCGGCGAAGGCCCCGCCCGCGGCCCAGTTGTCGATGCCGCCGCAGGGGATGGTGGCCTGGAGCTTCCCGGTCGGGTCCCACAGGTGGTTGGCGCGGCCGCACATGACGTTGCCGTTGTCGCCCCAGCCCTTGCCTATCTCGTCGTTGAGGTTCGGCAGCAGGCCGGTGGCCTTGAGCTTGACGAGCAGCTTGCTGGTGCCGACGCTGCCCGCGGCGAAGAAGACCTTGTCCGCGGTCACGCTCTTCGTGGCGACGGTGTCGCCGGTGGTGTTGAGCTGCTGCATGACGACCGTGTAGCCGCCACCGGCCGAGGGGGAGACGGTGGTGACCTTGTGGAGCGGCGTGATGGAGACCTTGCCGGTGGCCTTGGCGGCCGCGATGTAGGTCTTCTGGAGCGACTTCTTGCCGTTGTTGTTGCCGTAGAGGATCTCCCCGTCCAGCGCCGACTTGGTGGCGGTCCCGGCCGCCTCCTTCTTCATGTAGTCCCAGTCGTACACGTCGGGCACGAAGACGTAGGGGAAGTTGGAGCGCTGGGCGTGCTTGCGGCCGACCCGGGCGAACTGGTAGCAGTCCACCGTGTCGAACCAGGCCGGGTCGATCAGACCCACGCCGAGACCGGCGTTGGCGCGCGGGTAGTAGGTGTTGTACATCTCGTCGGCGTCCACGGACGGGAGCACGGCGCCGAAGTTCTCGCGCTTGGGCGTGACCGCCATGCCGCCGTTGACCAGCGAACCGCCGCCGACGCCGCGGCCCTGGTAGACCGTGATCCCCCCGAAGTCCTCGGCGTCCAGGATGCCGGTGTACTTGGGGATGTCCTTGTCGATGGGGAACCCGAGGAAGTAGTTCAGCGGCGCCTTGGTCCTGGTGCGCAGCCAGTACGAACGCTGGTCCGGGTTGAGCGTGTTGCAGAAGATCTTGCCGTCCGGCCCGGGGGTGTCCCAGGCCATGCCCATCTCGATCATCTGTACGTCGACGCCCGCTTGGGCGAGCCGCAGCGCGGCGACGGAGCCGCCGTAGCCGGTGCCGATCACCAGGACGGGGACGTGGGCCCCGTCGGTGATCGGCGCGGCGGAGACCGTCGCGGCGGCGGTGTGGGACGCGGCGCCGCGCACCTGGGCCGCGTTGGCTCGACCGGCTACGGCCATCGCCCCTAGAATAGAACCTGTTCCTGCGATGAATCCACGGCGGGAAAAGCCCTTGGATCCCTTATCGGGCATGGCGGAATCGCTCATGTGATCTTCCTCACTCTCGGCGGAGTGAGAACAAGTTCTACTGTCGCTTGCGTGAAGAGTCACTAGATACGTCTAAGTAACTTGCGGTCGATGGAACCCCTGGAGCCCCGGCCGGAGCCGCACGAAGGTCCGGCCGTCGGCCGTCCACCGCTCCGCCGCGACCCAGCCCGTCGCCCGGGCGTGCGCGTCCAGCGCCGCGGCGCCGACCCGGGCCCACGGGAACGGCGCGCCGACCGCGCCCCGCCCGTCGTCGACCCGCACCACGTACCGCTCGTCGAGCGCGTCCGACACCGGCCCGGCGCCCGCCGCGCACTCGACGATCAGCGCGCCACCGGGCGCGGTCACCCGGGCGAGGCGCCCCAGCAGCGCGGCCGGATCGCCGCCGATGCCGATGTTCCCGTCGATGAGCAGCGCCGTGTCCCAACGACCCTCCCCGGGCAGCGGATCGAAGACCGAGCGGTGCAGCGCCGCCCCGCCCGAGCGGTTCGTCCGCGCCACCGCCTCCGGGCTCACGTCGATGCCCAGCGCCCGGTGGCCCCGCGCGGCGAGCGCCGCGACGAGCCGGCCCGGCCCGCAGCCGATGTCCAGGGCCGAGCCGCGACAGCGGTCCAGCACCGTCCGGTCCGCCGGATCGGGGCCCTCGCACCAGCGCTCCACGTCCAGCGGCAGCAGCCAGCCGTCCCCGCGCCGCAGGAAGAGCGGGCCGCGGCCGCTGCGCAGGGCGCGGGTATAGGGGTCCGCGGTCCAGGTGGCCGCCGGGGCGGCGGCTGCCCGCGCGGTGTCGACGGCGCTCACCGGCGCACCGCCGGGGCCGGCGCGGGCGAGGTCAGCCCCGCGTGCACGGCCGCGAACCGGCCCCGCGGCGCCGCGGCCGCCACCAGCCGGGCGTCCTCGGCGTCGTCCACGTCGCGCAGCCGGGGCAGCCGTCCCACCCGCAGCCCGGCCGCGCGCAGCCGCTCGTACTGCGCGGCGCCCGTCGCGGGAACGGACATCGGGACGCCGCGCAGCAGCCGCGGATCAGGCACGGCCAGCCCGAGGGCCCAGAAGCCGCCGTCGACCGCGGGTCCGAACCACGCGTCGTACGTCGCCCAGGCCCGCGGACCGCTCGCGCGGGCCAGCAGCTCCGGCGTGACCTGGGGCGTGTCCATGCCGATCAGCAGCGCGGGACCGGCGCATCCCGCGAAGGCGGCCGCGAGCCGCTCGTCCAGCGTCCCGGCGCACTGCGCGACCACCTCGAAACCGGACGGCAGCCAGGGCCCCGGCCGCCCGTCCAGCACCAGCACCCGCCGCGCGGCCGGGGTCCTGGCCACGACGTCCAGGGTGTCGGCGAGCGCGGCCTCGGCGAGGGAGGCGGCCCCGGTGGGGCTGAACGGCGGGGTGAGCCGGGTCTTCACCCGCCCCGGCAGCGGCTCCTTGGCGATCACGAGCAGTGTGGTGGCCGTGCGTGCCGTCATCGTGCACCCCCGGCCGGGGCACCCGCGTCGGCGCCCGTGTCGGCGCCGGCCTCGGCGGCCGGTGCGCCGGCCGGAGCGGCGGTGAGCGGCGGCTGCGCCAGGACGCGGCTCATGTCGTGCACCGCCTGCCAGGTGCCCCGCCAGGTCCCGGTCACCTTCGATTTCCCCGCGCGCGTCAGGTACGGCACGTCCACCTCCCGGACCCGCCAGCCCGCGTCGGCCGCCCGGACCACCATCTGCAACGGGTAGCCGCTGCGCCGGTCGCTCAGCTCCAGAGCGAGCAGGTCCGCCCGCCGCGCGGCCCGCATGGGCCCCAGGTCGCGCAGGTCCAGCCCGGTCCGGCGGCGCAGCAGCCGGGCCAGCGCCAGGTTCCCGGCCCGCGCGTGCAGCGGCCAGGCGCCGCGGCCCGGGCGGCGCCGCCCGAGCACCAGGTCCGCCCCGCCGGCCGCGACGGTGGCGACGAACCCCGCCAACAACCCCGGATCGAGGGAGGCGTCGCAGTCACAGAAGCAGACGACGTCCGCTTCCGCGGCCAGCAGCCCGGCGTGGCAGGCGGCGCCGAAACCGCGCCGGGACTCGGTCACCACCGTCGCGCCCAGCGCGCGGGCGATCCCGGCGCTGCCGTCGGTGGAACCGTTGTCCACGACCAGGGCGCGCCACCCGGCCGGGATGCGGGCGAGGACCCAGGGCAGCGCCTCGGCCTCGTTCAGGCAGGGCAGGACGACGTCGACGGACGGGGGATCCCGGCGCACGGGATCGTGGATTGCTGAGTCTGCTGTCACGCGTTTCACCGTAGGAACGACAGGGCCGGGAAAGGGCCATCGACTCCTTACGAAACGCGGACGTCACCCCGGCCGGGCGCTCCGCCGGTCCCGCCGCCGCACCGCTGGTGGGAGGCTGGGCGCATGAGCATGGAACCCCCGCCCGCGCGGATCCTCGTCGTGGACGACGACCCGACCGTCGCCGAGGTCGTCAGCGGCTACCTGCACCGCGCCGGATACGCCGTCGAGCAGGCCGCGGACGGCCCCGCCGCCCTGGCCCGCGCCGAACGCAACCGGCCCGACCTGGTCGTCCTGGACCTGATGCTGCCCGGGATCGACGGGCTGGAGGTGTGCCGCCGGCTGCGCGCGACAGGTCCCGTACCGGTGATCATGCTGACCGCGCGCGGCGACGAGGACGAACGGATCGCCGGGCTGGAGGTCGGCGCGGACGACTACGTGACCAAGCCCTTCAGCCCCCGCGAACTCGTCCTGCGGGTCACCTCGGTCCTGCGGCGCAGCCGCGCGGCCGAGCGGGAAGCGGCCCCGGCCGCCGCCCCGCCCGTGCTCGCCGGCGCCGGGCTCGCGCTCGATCCGGCGACCCACCGGGCCACGAAGCGCGGGGCCGAGCTGGCGCTGACCCTGCGCGAGTTCGACCTGCTGGCGCACTTCCTGCGCCACCCCGGGCGGGCGATCGGCCGCGAGGACCTGATGCGGGAGGTGTGGGGCTGGGACTTCGGGGACCTGTCCACCGTGACCGTGCACGTACGGCGGCTGCGCGCGAAGATCGAGGACGATCCGGGCAGCCCCCGGCTCATCCAGACCGTCTGGGGCGTCGGGTACCGCTTCGACGCCGGACCGGAGGACACGCTGTGAAGGACTTCCTGCTCATCGCGCTCTTCGCCCTCGGCGGGGCGGCCTGTGCCGGGGTCCTCGGCGCGGCCGTCCTGCGGCTGGTCCGCCACCGCTCGGTGACGGTGTCCCTGGCCGTGGTGGGCGCCGTCACCGTCACCGCGATGCTCGCCGGTACGCTCGCGGTCGCGCAGGCGATGTTCCTGTCCCGGCACGACCTGGGCGTGGTCACCCTCGTCGCGGCGATGGCCGCGGTGGTCTCGCTGGCCACCGCGCTCATACTGGGCCGCTGGGTGGTCGCCCGCAGTCGGGAACTCTCGCTCGCCGCGCGGGACTTCGGGGATGGCGGCAGCTTCGCGGCGCCGCCCGGCCAGGCGACCGCCGAGTTGGCCGGACTCTCGCGCGAGCTGGCGGCGACGAGCGCCAAACTGGCCGCCTCGCGGGAGCGGGAACGGGCGCTGGAGACCTCCCGGCGGGAGCTGGTCGCCTGGATCTCGCACGACCTGCGGACCCCGCTGGCCGGGCTGCGGGCCATGTCGGAGGCGCTGGAGGACGGCATGGCCGTCGACCCGGGGCGCTACCACCGGCAGATCCGCACCGAGGTGGAGCGGCTGAACTCCATGGTCGGCGACCTCTTCGAACTGTCCCGGATCCACGCCGGGGCGCTCAGCCTGACCCCCAGCCGGATGTCGGCCTACGACCTGGTGGGGGACGCGCTGTCGGGGGTGGACCCGCTGGCGCGGGAGCACGGGGTGCGGCTGGTGGGGGAGGCCGTGGAGCGCGTGCCGGTCGAGGTGGACGGCAAGGAGATGACCCGGGTGCTGGCGAACCTGCTGATCAACGCGATCCGGCACACCCCGGCCGACGGGACGGTCGCGGTGGCCGCGGAGCGGCGGGGCGACGGGGTGGTGCTCTCGGTCACCGACGGGTGCGGGGGGATTCCGGCGGAGGACCTGTCGCGGGTCTTCGACACGGGGTGGCGGGGGACGGCGGCGCGGACGCCGCCGGCGGGGGCGGGGCCGGTGCCGCCGGCGGGGGCCGGGTTGGGGTTGGCGATCGTGCGGGGGATCGTGGAGGCGCACTCGGGGCGGACCGAGGTTCGCAATGTGCCGGGGGGGTGTCGGTTCGAGGTGACGTTGCCGGTGCGCTAGCGCTGGCTGTGGTGGGGTCGGTGGGGGCGGCCCCCCCCGGGGCCATCGGGGGCTCCGCCCCCGGACCCCCTGCGCCTCAAACGCCGGCGGGGCTTGAGTTGGGCACGGCTGGGCTGGTTGATTCCAGCCCAGCCGGCGTTTGAGGCGTAGGGGGTCAGTGGGGTCCGGCTGCGGAGAGGCGTTGGGGGGCGTGGGCGAATTCGGTCATGCCTGTGGTGAAGGTGATTTCGGGGTGCCAGGCCAGGTCGTGGCGCAGGCGGGCGGAGTCCGCGGTGATGTGGCGGACGTCGCCGAGGCGGAACTCGCCCGTGACGACCGGGGCCGGGCCGCCGTGTGCGGTGGCGAGGGCCGCGGCCATCTCGCCCACCGTGTGCGGGTCCCCGCTGCCGGTGTTGTACGCGACCGCCGTGCCCGCGGGCCGGGCGCCGACCGCTTCCAGGGCCGCCACGTTCGCCTCCGCGACGTCCCGCACGTGGACGAAGTCCCGCCGCTGGGCGCCGTCCTCGTAGACCCGGGGCGCCTCGCCGCGGGCCAGCGACGAGCGGAAGAAGGAGGCCACCCCCGCGTACGGGGTGTCGCGGGGCATGCCCGGTCCGTACACGTTGTGGTAGCGCAGCGCCACCGAACGGCCGTCCGTGCAGCGGGCCCAGGACGCCGCCAGGTGCTCCTGGGCGAGCTTGGTCGTCGCGTACACGTTGCGCGGGTCCGCCGGGGCGTCCTCGTCGACCAGGCCCGGCGCCAACTGCGCACCGCAGGACGGGCAGTGCGGTTCGAAGCGGCCCGCCCGCAGGTCCACCGCGGCGCGCGGGGCGGGGCGGACCGTGCCGTGCGCGGGGCAGTCGTAGCGCCCCTCGCCGTAGACGACCATCGAGCCGGCCAGCACCAGAGCGCGCACGCCCGCCGCGGCCATCTCCGCCAGCAGCACCGCCGTCCCCAGGTCGTTGCAGCCGACGTACGCGGGCGCGTCCGCGAAGTCCTTGCCGAGCCCCACCATCGCCGCCTGGTGACAGACCGCGTCCACCCCGCGCAGGGCCTCCCGGACGGCCGGGGCGTCCCGTACGTCGGCCCGTACGAACTCCGCGTCGGGCAGCTCCGGCGGACCGGGGTGCGCGGCGGGCAACAGGGCGTCCAGCACGACCGGATCGTGTCCACGGCGCCGCAGCGCCCCGACGATGTGCGAGCCGATGAATCCGGCTCCGCCTGTGACGAGTACTCGCATGGCTCGGACGCTACGCAGTCGCCGGTGCGATCGGGGCCGCGCGCGCCCGACGTAAGACTTCCGTCACCCGTGGGCGGAGATGGCTTGAACGCGACATAAGGGGGGCATAAGTCCCTTCCGGCCCGCTCCACCAGGGCGGGCCGTAGCGATCCGTCCTCTGGGGGGATACATGCACTGGTACACGGATGTGCTCAAGCGCTACATCGACTTCGACGGCCGCTCGCGCCGCCAGGAGTACTGGATGTTCGTCCTGTGCAACCTCGCCGCGGTGATCGTCGTGGCGATCGTCGACAAGGTGATCGGTACCTTCCCGCTGCTCTACGCCCTGTACGCGCTGGCCGTCCTGCTCCCGGGCCTGGGCCTCGCCGTCCGGCGCCTGCACGACACCGGCAAGTCCGGCTGGTGGATGCTCATCGGCCTGATCCCCTTCGTCGGCGGCATCTGGCTGATCGTGCTCATGGCCACCGAGGGCCACGCGCAGCCCAACCAGTACGGGCCGAACCCGAAGCTCGCGGGCTGAAGTCCGCCCCGGCCCCACCCGCAGCGCCCGCACACCGGGAGCGCCGCGTCCGACGTAGCCGTCGGGCGCGGCGCTCCCGCCGTTGCGGGCGGGCCCGCGGCGGCCGGGGTGACGCGCGTCTCGCGGAAGCCGGGGCAGGGGGCTGTCGGAGCCGGGCCGATCACGAGATATCTTGATGTCGAGCAATGTTGCAGACGAGAGACGCAGACTGTGGAGCGGAGCATCCGGTGACTGACTCGACCATCATCTACACGCACACTGACGAGGCCCCGGCCCTGGCCACCCATTCGTTCCTGCCCGTGATCCAGGCGTACGCCTCGACCGCCGGCGTGCGCGTGGAGACGCGGGACATCTCGCTGGCCGGCCGGATCATCGCGAGCTTCCCCGAGCGTCTCGACGCCGACCAGCGCATCGAGGACGCCCTCGCCGAGCTGGGCGAGCTGGCCAAGACGCCCGGCGCGAACATCATCAAGCTGCCCAACATCTCGGCTTCGATCCCGCAGCTCAAGGCCGCGGTCGCCGAGCTGCAGGGCCAGGGCTACGCGCTGCCGGACTACCCGGACGACCCGAAGACCGACGAGGAGCGCGAGACCCGCGCCCGCTACGACAAGATCAAGGGCAGCGCCGTCAACCCGGTCCTGCGCGAGGGCAACTCCGACCGCCGCGCCCCCGCCTCGGTCAAGAAGTACGCCAAGGCCCACCCGCACCGCATGGGCGCCTGGACCCCCGAGTCCAAGACCAACGTCGCCACCATGGGTGCCAACGACTTCCGCTCCACCGAGAAGTCCGCCGTGATCGCCGAGCCCGGCACGCTGCGCATCGAGTTCGTCGCCCAGGACGGTGCGACCACCGTCCTGCGCGAGTCCGTACCGGTGCTCGCCGGCGAGGTCGTCGACGCCTCCGTGCTGCACGTCGACGCGCTGCGCACCTTCCTCAACGACCAGATCGAGCGTGCCAAGGCCGAGGGCGTGCTGTTCTCCGTGCACCTCAAGGCCACGATGATGAAGGTCTCCGACCCGATCGTCTTCGGCCACGTGGTCCGCGCCTTCTTCCCGAAGACCTTCGCGCGCTACGGCGAGACCCTCGCCGCCGCCGGCCTGTCCCCGAACGACGGCCTCGGCACCATCCTGAACGGTCTGGGCGCGCTGCCCGACGCCGACGCGATCAAGGCCTCCTTCGACGCCGAGATCGCCGAGGGCCCCGCCCTCGCGATGGTCGACTCGGACAAGGGCATCACCAACCTGCACGTCCCGAGCGACGTCATCGTCGACGCCTCCATGCCGGCGATGATCCGCACCTCCGGCCACATGTGGGGCCCGGACGGCGCCGAGGCCGACACCCTCGCGGTCCTCCCGGACAGCAGCTACGCCGGTGTCTACCAGGTCGTCATCGACGACTGCCGCGCGCACGGCGCGTACGACCCGTCCACGATGGGCTCGGTGCCGAACGTCGGCCTCATGGCCCAGAAGGCCGAGGAGTACGGCAGCCACGACAAGACCTTCGAGATCGCCGCCGCGGGCACCGTCCGCCTCGTCGACGCCGCGGGCACCACGGTCCTGGAGCAGGAGGTCGCCGCCGGTGACATCTTCCGCGCCTGCCAGACCAAGGACCTGCCGATCCAGGACTGGGTCAAGCTCGCCGTCACCCGCGCCCGCGCCACCGGCTCCCCGGCCGTCTTCTGGCTGGACGAGACCCGCGCGCACGATGCCCAGCTGATCACGAAGGTGAAGACCTACCTCGCCGACCACGACACCGATGGCCTGACCATCGAGATCCTGTCGCCGGAGAAGGCCACCGCCTACTCGCTGGAGCGCATCCGCCGCGGCGAGGACACCATCTCGGTGACCGGCAACGTGCTGCGCGACTACCTGACGGACCTCTTCCCCATCCTGGAGCTGGGCACCAGCGCCAAGATGCTGTCGGTCGTCCCGCTGATGAACGGCGGCGGCCTCTTCGAGACCGGTGCCGGCGGTTCCGCCCCCAAGCACGTGCAGCAGCTCGTCAAGGAGAACTACCTCCGCTGGGACAGCCTCGGCGAGTTCCTCGCGCTGGCCGTCTCCTTCGAGCACCTCGCGCAGACCACCGGCAACGCCCGCGCCCAGGTGCTGGCCGATACCCTGGACCGCGCCACCGGCACGTTCCTGGACGAGGACAAGTCGCCGAGCCGTCGCCTCGGCGGCATCGACAACCGCGGCAGCCACTTCTACCTCGCCCTGTACTGGGCGCAGGAGCTGGCCCGCCAGACCGAGGACACCGAGCTGGCGGCCTCCTTCGAGACCCTCGCGAAGACCCTCGGCGAGCAGGAGGCGACCATCGTCGCCGAGCTGATCGCGGTCCAGGGCTCCCCGGCCGACATCGGCGGCTACTTCCAGCCCGACGTCGCCAAGGCCACGGCCGTCATGCGTCCGTCCACGACGCTGAACCAGGCGCTCGCGCTCCTGGGCTGATCCGCCCGCGCGCCCGCCCACCCGGGCGCGCAACGCAACGCTCCGCCCCGGCCGGGAACCCTCCGGCCGGGGCGGTCGTGCGTGCGGACGTAATCCGGTTGTGGGCCCCGACCGGCGGCGGCTAGTAATACCGGGTGATCAATGGACACCTGGTCGGGCTGCGCGCCCGACACGCCGACGACGTGGCCGTGCTGCACGCCGAGCTGTACGACGACGTGCCCACCCACTCCCGGGCCAACGCCCAGCCCTGGCGCCCGCTGCCCGCCACGGGCGGGCACTCTCCCTTCGAACCCGCCGGGGCCTCGGAGAAGTCCGCCTGCTTCTCGGTGGTGGAGCGGGCCACGGGGGAGCTCGCGGGCGAGGCCGTGCTCTGGGGCATCGACACGCACAACCGCTTCGCGCACGTCGGGCTGTCGCTGCTGCCCGGCAGCCGCGGGCGCGGGTTGGGGCTGGAGACGGTCCTGCTGCTGTGCCACTACGGATTCACCGTGCGCGGCTTCAACCGCCTCCAGCTGGAGACCCTCGCCGACAACGCCGCGATGATCGGCGCCGCCGAAGCGGCGGGCTTCACCCTCGAAGGCACCCTGCGCCAGTCCGGCTGGGCGAACGGCGCCTTCATCGACGAGGTGATCCTCGGCCTGCTCGCCGAGGAATGGCCCGGGTTCAACCTGCCGAGCGCTCCGCCTGCAAGCGCTGGATGAGTGCGTGCAGGACCGCCCGGTTCGGCAGTTCGCTCGCCTTGCTGTGGAGCGACTCCTTCCCGTTGACGTCCCGCACGGCCACCCTCGACCCCGGGTTCTCCACGAAGGCGTCGAAGTCGTCCCAGGTGACCGTGCGGACGTCCCGGTGGATGCCGGTGGCATCGACCGAGAGCGGTCCGAACTCCATCGCCCGGCCGGAGCGGACCGTCTCCAGGGCGGCGGGCAGCAGGTGCGCCATGATCCGGGCGGACACCTCGGCCATGAGCGCGTCGCCCTCCGCGATGCCGCTGAGCATCACCTCGAAGTCGCCGTCGCCGTCCCGGGAGAAGTGCATCTTGGTGCCGTGCGACCGAGTGGGCTTCATGCCGTCCTCGGTGAGTTTCATCGGCGGCTGATAGAGACCGACCTCGTAGGAGGAGACCTCGCTCCAGAGCAGGGCCCGCTGCTTGCGGCCTGCCCGCCCGAGCAGTCCGTGCTCGTACAACTCGACCTCGTCGTACGGTTCCAAGTTGATCGTCGAGATGCTGTGGCGCCAGATCCACAGGAACGCCGCCCCGCCGAGGACCGGGGGCATGAGCGCGATGAAGAGCGGTTTGCCCGCGGCGAACATCCCCAGCCCGACCACCACGAAGAAGACCACCACCGCGCCCACGCTGAGGCTCGCGGATCTGCGTCGGCGCGCCCTGGAAGGTCCGCTGCCGGAACCCGCCGCGAAGGTCCTCTCGTGTCGGCCTAAGCCCGCCGGTACGTCCTGATTGCTCATCATGTCCCCCTCGTCGTCCGCCGGTTGGCGATCGGGCGACCATTGTGGAGCCATCCGGCTCCGCCCGGAGACGGAATCGGATCAGAGGCGGTGGACCCGCTCCTGTTCCAGTGCGAGCGGGTAGCGCCCGGCGGCCAGGATCCGCAGCCCCGGCGCGCGGGCGAGCAGGGCCCGGAGCCAGTTCAGGGCCTCGGGAGTGAGTCGGTCGGAGCCGTCCAGGACGAGCAGCATGTCCCGCTCCGCGAGCCACGAGGCGGCGTTGGCCGACCCGCGCGGCAGGTAGGGGATCCCCGGTACGGTGCCCAGCACACCCACCAATTCGCGGACCCCGCAGGCGTATTCGAGGGTGACGACGGCCACCCCGTCGCAGAAGTTCGAGGTCAGGCGCCGTGCCATCTCCCGCACCAGCAGGCTCCGCGGGGCGCCGAACCCTCCCGTCACCGTCAGCACCCGCCCCCGCCGGACGGCGGTGAGCAGCCGGGACAACTCGGCGGAGGTCGCCGGCAGCGTCCCCGTGCACCCCGGTTGCCGTTCCTGTCTCCCGTTCGGATCCCCCATCGGCACGATGCCCCCCATTGCATGCGTGGCCCAACGCGGCGCCAGGGTTGATTCGAGCCGCGTGCGGTCGATTATGCGCCAGTTGTGCCGTAAGGCCAGGGGAATTTCGCATTCCGTACAGGGTGTTGACCGTCCCCCGGCCGTCGAGACGCTCTGCGTAGTCGGCGTGGTTCCCCTGACGTACGCGCCCGGCCCGACCGGAGGGGGAACGGTTGTCCGGATGTCGGGAATCGGCTCTACTGCTGTGCAGCCCCGGACACGGGCACGTTCCGGAAGGGGACCAGGATGAGTGCGCAGCGACAGGGTCGGCCCTTATCGCACCGGCGCCGCCCGGGCCTGCGCGGCGGCCGGATGCTGCTGGCCGCGCTCGTCTCGGGCTTCCTCCTCGTCGGGGTGTTCGCCGCGACGGGCATCGCCTGGGACCCCTTCTCCGCCGGACCCCGCCCGGACCGCTCGGCGCCGGACATCGGCGCGCCCTGGTCCACCGGACCCGGCGACCACGGCCGCTCCGCCGGCACCCCGGGGAGCGGCGCCCCCGACGCGAGCCCGGACCCCGCCGCGTCGGGGAGCGCGGGCGCCGGCGACGACGGGGGCGCGGCGGGCGGCGGCGTGCGGCCCGCCGGCGCCCTGCCCTTCGACCTGCCGGACGCCACCGCGCTGCGCGCCGGCAAGAAGCTGGTCTTCGCCCACTACTTCACCCCCTACCCGCTCTCCCTCGACAACGCGAGCGCGGACGGCGACTACTACACCCGCAACTACCTCGCCCCGGCGGGGGAGAACGGCAAGCACGAGCGCTACGGCGGGCTGCTGCGCGACCGACCGCTGCCCGTAGCGCCCCAACAGGGCAACTGGGAGCTGGCCAACCTCCGTCAGGAGGTGCGCACGGCCCGCGCCGCCGGGATCGACGGATTCACCCTCGACCTGCTCTCCCTCTCCGGCCCCAACTGGGACCGCGCCAACCTCCTGATGGAGGCAGCCCGTTCGGTCGATCCCGACTTCAAGGTCATGCTGATGCCGGACATGACCTCCCTCAAGACGGACGACCCGGCCGTGCTCGCGGCCGCGCTCGCCGCGCTCGCCGTGGCACCCGCCGCGCACCGGCTCGGCGACGGACGGCTGGTCGTCTCCCCGTTCAAGGCGGAGGAGAAGGACGTCGCCTGGTGGACCCGGGTGCTGGACCTGCTGAAGTCGAAGCACGGCATCCGCACCGCGTTCGTCCCGCTCTTCCTCGACTTCGGCGCGCACGGCGCGCGGTTCGCGCCCATCAGCTACGGGTTCTCCGAATGGGGCAGCCGCAGCTACGTCGGCCAGGACGGCGCGGCCGGCGACGTCCGGCGCGCGCACGAGGCGGGCAAGATCTGGATGCAACCGGTCTCCGTCCAGGACGCCCGCCCCAACCAGGGGATCTACGACGAGGCGGGGAACACCGCCACCCTGCGCTCCACCTGGACGCACGCCATCGACGACGGCGCCGACTGGGTGCAGCTGACCACCTGGAACGACTACTCGGAGGGCAGCCAGTTCGCACCCTCCCTGCACAACGGCCACACCTACCTGGACATCTCCTCCTACTACCTGACCCGGTTCAAGACGGGCGCCTGGCCGCGGATCGTCCGGGACACGCTCTACCTGACCTCGCGCACCCAGTTCGCCGCGACCGACCCGACCGGGACCCAGTCCCTGGTGATGTCCCTGCGCAAGGGCAGCGCCGCGCCCCGGGACGCGGTGGAGGTGCTCAGCTTCCTGACCGCGCCGGCCACCGTCCGTACCGCGACCGGCGGGGACGCGGACGCCTACGAGGCCCCGGCCGGAGTCGGGTCGCACCTGCTGGAGCTGCGCTCCGGCACCAGCTCCGCCCGGGCGGTCCGCGACGGGGCCACCTCGACCGCGGTCGAGCTGCCGTACCCGGTGGACCGCAAGGTCGCGGTCCAGGACCTCCAGTACTACGGGGCCACCAGCGGTCGCGCTTCGTAGCGGCGCCGGCGCGCGAGGGCGGCCGGCCGGACGGGTGGGAGGGACTTTGGGACCCTCTCCGGGGACGAAGGTCACCCAATATCTAGTGGTCGCACTGGGCGGTCATATCCATATGTAGTGTTGGCCCTGCCGGTTCGGCGGGGTCACGCTCATGCTCGCTCATGTCCGCCCCGACCGAGGCAACAGGGAACCCGATGCGAATCCGGGACTGCCCCGCAACGGTGAGCGCACGCCCTTCCCCCGACGGGGACGGGGCGCCGCGCGAGTCCGACACCTGCCGGCGAACGAACCACACTTCCGTGCCGAGCCTCGTGGGAGGGCTGCCGTGACTGCTGCCGTCGACGCCGTAGAGACCGTGACCGAATACCTGGAACGCCGGGACTGGCGGGTCAACGCCAACGCCAACCAGGGCTACTCGCTCGGCGGCCTGATCCTGAACGCGGCGGGCAAGGTGACGGCGAACTACTGGCTGGAGCGCGTCTACCCGGCCGAGATCGCCGGCGCCCACCGCGAGGGCGACTTCCACATCCACGACCTGGACATGCTCTCCGGCTACTGCGCGGGCTGGTCCCTGCGCACCCTGCTGACCGAGGGGTTCAACGGGGTCCCCGGCCAGATCGACTCCGGCCCGCCCCGGCACCTGTCCTCGGCCGTCGGTCAGATCGTCAACTTCCTCGGCACCCTCCAGAACGAGTGGGCGGGCGCCCAGGCCTTCTCCTCCTTCGACACCTACCTCGCCCCCTACGTCCGCCTCGACGCGATGACGTACGCCCAGGTCAGGCAGTGCGTCCAGGAGCTGGTGCACAACCTGAACGTGCCCTCGCGCTGGGGCACCCAGACCCCCTTCACCAACCTCACCTTCGACTGGACCTGCCCCGAGGACCTGCGGGAGCAGGTCCCCGTGATCGGCGGCGCCGAGGTGGACTTCACCTACGGCGAGCTCCAGAGCGAGATGGACCTGATCAACCGGGCCTACATCGAGGTCATGACGGAGGGGGACGCCACCGGCCGGGTCTTCACCTTCCCGATCCCGACCTACAACATCACCCGGGACTTCCCCTGGGAGAGCGAGAACGCCGAGCGGCTCTTCGCGATGACCGCGAAGTACGGGCTCCCGTACTTCCAGAACTTCATCAACTCCGAGCTGTCCCCGAACATGATCCGCTCCATGTGCTGCCGGCTCCAGCTCGACCTCACCGAACTGCTCAGGCGCGGCAACGGCCTCTTCGGCAGCGCCGAACAGACCGGCTCCCTGGGCGTGGTCACGCTCAACTGCGCCCGCCTCGGACACGTCCACGCGGGCGACGAGGACGCCCTGATGGCGGCCGTGGACCGGCTGTGCGAGCTGGCCAAGGACAGCCTGGAGCTGAAGCGGATCACCGTCCAGGACCTGATCGACGGCGGGCTGTTCCCGTACACCAAGCGCTACTTGGGCACCCTGCGCAACCACTTCTCGACCATCGGGGTCAACGGGATCAACGAGATGATCCGCAACTTCTCCGGGGACGCGGACGACATCACCACCGAGGCCGGGCACGCGCTGGCCGTGCGCCTGTTGGACCGCGTCCGCGCACGCATGGTGGAGTTCCAGGAGCGGACCGGGAACCTCTACAACCTGGAGGCCACCCCGGCCGAGGGGACGACGTACCGCTTCGCCAAGGAGGACCGGCGGCGCTTCCCCGACATCCTCCAGGCGGGCACGGACGCCAACCCCTACTACACCAACTCCTCGCAGCTGCCCGTCGGGTGGACCGACGATCCCTTCGAGGCGCTGGAGCGGCAGGACGAACTCCAGGCCAAGTACACGGGCGGCACGGTCCTGCACCTCTACATGTCGGAGCGGATCCCCACCGCCGAGGCCTGCCGGTCCCTGGTGCGCCGCTCGCTGGAGCGGTTCCGGCTGCCCTACCTCACGGTCACCCCGACCTTCTCGATCTGCGCGGAGCACGGCTACCTCGCGGGTGAGCAGCCGAACTGCCCGCGGTGCGGCGCCGATTGCGAGGTGTGGACACGGGTCATGGGCTACCACCGGCCGGTGACCTCCTTCAACATCGGCAAGAAGGGCGAGCACGCCGAGCGCGTCCACTTCCGGCACGCCGAGGGAGCGCCTGGAGCGGACACGGGTTCGGGCGCGGGAGCGGGAGCCGGGGCGTGATCCGGATCGGCGGCTGGTCGCGGCTGTCCACCTGCGACTGGCCGGGCCGGCTGACCAGCACCGTCTTCTGCCAGGGCTGCCCCTGGCGGTGCGGGTACTGCCACAACCCCGACCTGCTCCCCCCACTCGCACCCGCCGCGGTGAGTTGGGAGGAGGTGCTGCGCCACCTCGCGCGGCGCACCGGCCTGCTCGACGGCGTGGTCTTCTCCGGTGGCGAACCCCTGCTCCAGCGCGGCCTGGCCGAGGCGATCCGCGAGGCCCGCGCGCTGGGCCACCAGGTGGGCCTGCACACCGGCGGGGCCTTCCCGCGCCGCTTCGCCCGGCTGCTCGACGAGGGCCTGCTGGACTGGGTCGGCTTCGACGTGAAGGCCCCGCCCGGCCGTTACGAGCGGGTGACCGGCATCGGTCACGCGGCGGCCTCGGCCGAGGCGAGCCTGCGCCTCCTGCTCGCCTCCGGCGTCCCGCACCAACTGCGCACCACCGTCGATCCGGCGCACCTGGACGCGCGGGCCCTGGCGGATCTCGACGGCTGGTTGGCGGGGCTCGGCGCCGGGAGCTCGGTCCGTCAGGTGCTGCGGCCGTCCGCCGTGGCGTAATTGGCCCTACCGGATCATGCGGTCACCCCCGCATGATCCGGTGGGGCAGCACCACCGCTGCCGCCCGCCGCGCCGCACATCCCGGAGGCACCCGTGACCGAGCCCATCACCCCGTCGGCCTTCCCCGGTGGGGCCGGACTCTTCCGCCTGGACCCGGACGTCGCCCACCTCAACCACGGTTCCTTCGGGGCCGTGCCGATACCCGTCCAGGACGCCCACCAGGCCCTGCGCGAGGAGATGCACGCCGACCCCGACGCCTTCTTCGTCGGCGTGGGCGACCGGATCGCCGCCGCCCGGGCCAGGATCGCCGCCCACCTCGATCCGGCCGCCGACCCGGAGGGCATGTCCTTCATCTCCAACGCCACCGAGGGCGCCAACCTGGCCCTGGACGCCCTGCGGCTCGCCGAGGGCGAGGAGATCCTGGTCACCGACCACGGCTACGGCACCGTGGTCGAGGCCGCCGCCCGCCGCGCCCCGCTGAACCGCGTCGCCCTCGACCCGCGGCTGCCCGACGAGGACGCCGTGCGCGAAGCCGTCCTGGCCGGCCTCACCCCGCGCACCAAGGTCGCCGTCCTCGACCACATCAGCTCGCCCACCGCCCGGCTCATCGCCTCCCCGCAGCTGCTCGCCGACCTCGCCGAGCGCGGGATCACCACCATCGTCGACGGCGCGCACGCCCTCGGGATGCTCGCCGAGCCGCTCGCCGGCCGGGCCGACTTCTGGTTCGGCAACCTGCACAAGTGGGGCTACGCGCCCTCGGGCAGCGCGATCCTCTCGATCACGGACCCGGCGCACCGGGAGCGGATCCGGCCCCTGGTCCCGTCCTGGGAGAACCACCTGGGCTACCCGCGCGCCCTGGAGGGCCGGGCCACCCTCGACTACACCGGCTGGCTCGCCGCCCCGGACGGCCTGGACCTGCTGGCCGGGCTCGACGCCACCAAGGTGCGGGCGCACAACAGCGCCCTGGTCGACCACGGGACCGCCCTGCTCGCCGAGCTGCCCGGGGTGGTCCCGCTGCCGCACACCGAGGGGCTCGCCATCCGCGCCCTGCGGCTGCCGCCGGACATCGCGCGGACCCCGGAGGAAGCCCGGGTCCTGCGCGAGGAGATCGCCGCGCGGCTGCGCATCCGGGTCCTCATCTGGCCCTGGCAGGGCGGGGGCGGCATCCGCATCTCCGGCCAGATCTACAACCGGCCCGAGGAGTACGAGCGCCTCGCGGCCGAGCTCCCCGCGCTCCTGGGCTGAGCCGGGCGCGGGTGCGGGCGCGGGCCGGGCACCTGCCCGCACCCGCGCCCGACGGTCAGTTCCGGCGGAGCAGGTACGTGTCCATGATCCAGCCCTTGCGGGCCCGGGCCTCGGTGCGCAGCTCCTCGATCCGCCCGGCCACCTCGGCCAGCTTCCCCGAGACCAGGATCTCGTCCTCGGTGCCGACGTAGGCGCCCCAGTAGATGAAGAGGTCCTGGTCGAGGTGGTGGGTGAAGGCGTGCCGGGCGTCCAGCATCACCACCACGTCGTCCACGTCCGCGGGCCAGCCCTCGGCCAGCCGGCGCCCGGTGGTGATCTGGACGGGACGGCCGACCCGGTTGAGGTTGGTGCGGTGCCGGGCCAGCAGCGCGGAGACGCTGCTGATGCCGGGGACCACCTCGTGCTCGAACTCCACCCGACCCCGCTCCAGCACCTCGTCGAGGATCGCCAGCGTGGAGTCGTACAAGGAGGGGTCGCCCCACACCAGGAACGCGCCCGTCTCGCCCTCGGCGAGGTCCCGCTCGATGAACCGCTCGAACAGCTCGGCCCGCGCGCTGCGCCAGCCGTCCACCGTCGGGGCGTAGTCCGCCGGAGTGCGGTCCCGGTCCGGGTCGCGGCCCTCCACGAGCCGGTGGTCGGGGCGGGCGTGGGCGTCGAGCATCGCCCGCCGCAGCCCGGTCAGGTCCGCCTTCTCCTCGCCCTTCTCCAGGATGAGGAACGCGTGCGCGGCGCCGATCGCCTTCACCGCCTGGAGGGTGAGGTGGTCCGGGTCGCCCGCGCCTATGCCGATCACTGAGAACTTCTTCACCGCGCCATTGTGCACCCCGCTATGGTGCGCTCATGCGGGTCGCCCTGTTCGTCACCTGCGTCAACGACGCGCTGTACCCCTCGACGGGGATCGCCGTCGTGCGACTGCTGGAGCGCCTCGGGGTCGAGGTGGACTTCCCCGCAGGCCAGAGCTGCTGCGGCCAGCCCTCCTACAACACCGGCTACCGGTGGGAGACCGAGCCCCTGCTGCGGCGCACCGCCGCGGCCTTCGCCGGGTACGACCACGTCGTCACCCCCTCCGGGTCCTGCGCCGCGATGCTCCGCGAGCACTACCCCCGGATCGGGCGCAGGGCGGCGGACGAGGGCCGCGGCGCCGAGCTCGCGGAGCTGGCGGCGGAGCTGGCCCCGCGGGTGTACGAGCTGACCGAGTTCCTCGTGGACGTGCTCGGGGTGAGCGACGTCGGGGCGTACTTCCCGCACAAGGTCACCTACCACCCGTCCTGCCACGGCCTGCGCTCCCTCGGGCTCGGTGACCGGCCGCGCCGGCTGCTCGCCGCGGTCCGGGGACTGGAGCTCCTCGAACTCCCCGGGGCCGAGGAGTGCTGCGGCTTCGGCGGCACCTTCGCCCTGAAGAACTCCGACGTGTCCGCGGCGATGGGCGCCGACAAGATCCGCAGCGCCCGGGCCACCGGCGCCGAGGTGCTGTGCGGGGCCGACAACTCCTGCCTCGCCCACCTCGACGGGACCCTGCGCCGCGCCGGCGCTCCGCTGCGCGCCCTGCACCTCGCCGAGATCCTGGCCGCGACCGAGGAGGAACCCGCGCGATGACCGGTACGAGCCGCACCACCCCCACGGACCTGGGCATGCCCGCCTTCCCGCCGGCCCCCGCCGCCGCCCCCGCCCCTGCCTCTGCCTTCCCCTCCTTCCCCGACGCCGCCCGCGAGGCCGTGCGGGACGGGACGCTGCGCGCCAACCTCCGCCGCGCCACCCACACCATCCGCGACCGCCGCGCCCGGGCCGTCGCGGAACTCGCCGACTGGGAGCGGCTGCGCGCGGCCGGGAAGGCCATCAAGGACCACACCCTGCGCCACCTCGACCGCTACCTGCTCCAGCTGGAGGCCGCCGTCACGGCGGCGGGCGGCACGGTCCACTGGGCGGCGGACGCGGCGGAGGCCAACCGGATCGTCACCGACCTGGTCCGCGCCACCGGCGAGCGCGAGGTGGTCAAGGTGAAGTCCATGGCCACCCAGGAGATCGGCCTGAACGAAGCCCTGGAGGCGGCCGGGATCGCCGCGTACGAGACCGACCTCGCCGAACTCATCGTGCAGCTGGGCCACGACCGGCCCTCCCACATCCTGGTCCCGGCCATCCACCGCAACCGCGGCGAGATCCGGGACGTCTTCGCCGCGGAGATGGGCCGGTGGGGCCGTCCGGCGCCCGAGGGTCTCGACGACGACCCGCGCGCCCTCGCGGAGGCGGCGCGACTGCACCTGCGGGAGAAGTTCCTGCGCGCGAAGGTCGCGGTGTCCGGCGCCAACTTCATGGTCGCCGAGACGGGCACGATGGTCGTCTTCGAGTCCGAGGGCAACGGCCGCATGTGCCTGACCCTGCCCGAGACCCTGATCTCGGTCGTGGGCATCGAGAAGGTCGTGCCGACCTTCCGCGACCTGGAGGTCTTCCTCCAGACGCTGCCGCGCTCCTCGACCGCCGAGCGGATGAACCCGTACACGACGATGTGGACGGGCACCACTGAAGGCGACGGCCCCCGCGCCTTCCACCTCGTCCTGCTCGACAACGGGCGCACCGACACCCTCGCCGACGAGGTCGGCCGCCAGGCCCTGCGCTGCATCCGCTGTTCCGCCTGCCTCAACGTCTGCCCGGTCTACGAGCGCGCGGGCGGCCACGCCTACGGCAGCGTCTACCCGGGCCCGATCGGCGCCATCCTCAGCCCCCAACTCCGCGGCACCGGGAGCGCGATCGACGCCTCGCTGCCCTACGCCTCCACGCTCTGCGGGGCCTGCTACGAGGTGTGCCCGGTGGCCATCGACATCCCCGAGGTCCTGGTCCACCTGCGCGAACGGGTGGCCCAGGGCGGCCCGGTGACCCGCGAGGGCATCCGGGTGCGGATCCGCCCCGCGCGGGGGCACGCCGCCGAGCGGGCCGCGATGCGGGCCGCCCGGCTGCTGCTCGACCACCCGCACGCGCTGCGGGCGGGGGAGCGGCTCCTGGCCCGGGCCCGCCGGCTGCGGCCGCGCCGGCTGCCGGGGCCCGGGCGGGCCTGGACGGACAGCCGCGCGCTGCCGCGGCTCCCGGCGGAGCCGTTCCGGGACTGGTGGGAGCGGGAACGGGAGCGGGGCCGGCGGGCGGACCGGGGAGGCCGGGCATGAGCAGCAGGGACCGCGTCCTGGGACGCATCGGCCGGGCACTGGCCCAGGGCGCCCCCGACCCGGTCGTCCCCCGCGACTACCTCCGGGTCCACGGCGACCGCACCCCGGCCGCGACGGCGGACCTCCTCGCCGCCCACCTCACCGAGTACCGGGCGCGCGTGCACCGGACCGACGAGGACGGCATCGCCCCGCTGCTGGGGCGCCTCCTCGCGGCGCGCGGCGCGCGGTCGGTCCTCGTGCCGGCCGGGCTGCCCCCGCACTGGCTCGCGGCGGCGGATCCGGTCCACGTCCAGGACCGGGCGGAGTCCACCCCGTACGAACTGGACGCCGTGGACAGCGTGGTGACCGGCTGCGCCCTGGCCGTCGCGGAGACGGGCACGATCGTCCTCGACGGCGGCCCCGGCCAGGGACGGCGGCGGATCACCCTGGTCCCGGACCACCACGTCTGCGTGGTGCGGGTCCCGGACCAGGTGGTGGACTCGGTCCCGCAGGCGATCGCCCTGCTCGACCCCACCCGCCCGCTGACCTGGATCTCCGGCCCCTCGGCCACCAGCGACATCGAGTTGGACCGGGTGGAGGGCGTGCACGGCCCCCGCACCCTGGAGGTCGTCCTGCTCACCGCACAATAGGGCCCATGCCCGCCTACATCGCCCTCACCGCCCTCGTGGTCCACGACTACGACGAGGCCCTCGACTTCTACACCCGCGCCCTCGGCTTCGACCTGGTCGAGGACACCGCCCGCCCCGACGGCTCGCGCTGGGTCGTGGTCCGCCCGCCGGGCGCCACCGAGGGCGCGCTGCTGCTGGCCCGCGCCAAGGACGAGGCCCAGCGCTCGCGCGTCGGCGACCAGACCGGCGGCCGCGTCGGGTTCTTCCTGTACACCGACGACTTCGCGGGCGACCATGCCCGGATGACCGCCGAGGGCGTCCGCTTCCTGGAGGAGCCGCGCCACGAGCCGTACGGCTCCGTCGCCGTCTTCGAGGACCTCTACGGAAACCGCTGGGACCTGCTCCAGCCCGCCGCCTAGCCCTCTAGCCCCCTAGGCAGTGTCTGATGGCTCTTTGGTGAGGTCGCGGAGCCAGATGACGATGGCGGCGGTGGCCAGGGTGCCGTTGAAGATGTAGTCGCGTTTGT
>NZ_JBIWAJ010000005.1:482994-490061 GCF_044759975.1 Streptomyces sp. NPDC098789 | reverse complement strand
CAGGGGGGACCCTGTGGGAGAGTAGGACGCCGCCGAACAATTTTTCCGGGAAAGCCCCGCACCTTATGGTGCGGGGCTTTTCTGCGTTCCGGACCAGAAATACGTAGGGTCGGGTGCATGAGCTACGACCTCGTCATCTTCGACAACGACGGCGTGCTGGTGGACAGCGAGCCGCTCTCCAACACCATCCTCTCCGGGTACCTGACGGAGCTGGGGCACCCCACCTCCTACGAGGAGTCCCTGCGCGACTACATGGGGGCCGCGGTGCACCGGGTGCACGACACGATCCTGGAGCGGACCGGGGAGCGGCTGCCCGAGGACTTCGACGACACCCTGCACGCCCGGGTGTTCGCCGCCTTCGCGCGGGAACTGCGGCCCGTCCCGGGAGCCGTGGAGGTCCTGGAGGAGCTCACCGCGCGCGGGATCCCGTACTGCCTCGCCTCCTCCGGGAGCCACGAGCGGATCCGGGTCGGGCACCGCACCACCGGACTCAACGAGTGGTTCGAAGAAGAGTGGATCTTCAGCTCCGAGGACGTCGGCAAGGGCAAGCCGGCCCCGGACCTGTTCCTGCACGCCGCCGCGCGGATGGGAGTCGAACCCGCGCGCTGCGTCGTCGTCGAGGACAGCCCGCTCGGGGTGCGGGCGGCCCGGGCGGCCGGGATGGACGTCTTCGGCTTCACCGCGATGACCCCGGGCGAACGGCTCGCGGGCGCCACCGGCCTGTTCGGCGAGATGAAGGAGCTCCCGGGGCTTCTCCAACTCGATATGTGATCGCTCTACCCACGGGTAGCACCCGCGCCTACGCTGAGCCGCCATGACAGCAGACGTGCGGCTGCGCCGTGGACGAGGGTCCCTGGGCTTCAGCTTCTTCGTGCAGGGCGTGACCTTCGCCCTGCTGGTGACCCGGATCCCCGCGATCCAGGACCAGTACGGGATATCCGACGGCCTCCTGCCCGCCTTCCTCGCCGCCGTCCCCGTCCTCGCCGGGGTGGCGAGCGTGGGGACCGAGCACCTGGTGAAGCGGGTCGCGCCCAGCACCGTACTGCGCTGGGCGCAGCCGCTCGTCCTGCTCGCGCTCCTCGGCGCCGGCGCCGGGACGCAGATGTGGCACGTCGCCCTCGCGCTCGGCGCGTTCGGGCTGGCGGTGGGCGCGCTGGACGCCTCGATGAACATGCTCGGGGTCAGCCTCCAGCGGACCTACGGCCGCAGCATCATGCTGGGCTTCCACGCCTCGTACAGCCTCGGCGGGATCGTCGGCGCGTCCGCCGCGTGGGCGGGCGCGCACTGGCACCTGTCCCTCTTCACCAGCTACCTGCCGGCCGTGGTGGTGCTGTTGCCGCTCGCCTTCGTGGGCAGCCGGTACTACGTCGACCAGCGCGCGGCCGACCGGGCGGACACGGGGCCCGCCGAGGCGGCGAAGGGACTGGGCACCGGCGGGTTCAAGCTGCTGCTGCCGCTCTGCCTGGTGATGGCCTGCGCCTACATCGGGGACTCGACCGTCTCCAACTGGGGCGCCAAGTACCTCAAGGACGTGCTCGGCAGCTCCGAGCAGCTCTCCACCGTCCCCTACAACGTCTACATGGTGATGACCCTGATCGGGCGGGCCGTCGGTGACCTCGGGGTGCGGCGCTTCGGCGCGGTGGCCGTCGTGCGCGCCGGGACCGTCATCGCCGCGGGCGGCTTCGCCGTGGTGGCCGGCGCGCCCGGGGCGTGGATCGGGATGCTCGGCTTCACCCTGCTCGGGATCGGGCTCTGCGTGATCGTGCCGCAGACCTTCGCCGCGGCGGGCCGCCTCTTCCCCACCGCCTCCGACACGGCCATCGCGCGGCTCAACATCTTCAACTACGTCGGGTTCCTGGTCGGGGCGCCACTGGTGGGCGCGCTCGGCGACGCGTGGAGCTACCGGGGGGCCATGCTCGTCCCGATGGCGTTGGTCCTCGTCACACTCCTCTACGCCCGGTCGTTCGCCGCGGAGGGCGCCCGATACGGTGGCGGGCATGAGCGGCGAGTCAGTGACAGGGCTGTTGATGTGGGACGAGGCGGTAACGAAGTATGACTTCGGGCCCAGCCATCCGATGGATCCGGTGCGCCTGGCGCTGACCATGGGCCTGGTGCGGGCCTTCGGGCTCGACCGGGAGGTGGAGGTGCGCGCCGGCAAGGCGGCCGGTGACTCCACGCTGCGGCTGGTCCACCGCGAGGACTACGTCGCCGCGGTGCGGGAGGTCTCCGCCGACCCCGGGGTCGCCGACGGTTCGTACGGTCTGGGCACCGTGGACGATCCGGCCTTCCACGGGATGCACCAGGCCTCGGCGCTGATCGCGGGGCAGTCGGTGGCCGCGGCGGAGGCGATCTGGCGCGGGGAGGCGGCGCACGCCGTGAACTTCGCGGGCGGGCTGCACCACGCGATGCCGGGTGGCGCGGCCGGCTTCTGCGTCTACAACGACGCAGCCCTCGCGATCGCGCGGCTGCTGGAGCTGGGGGCCGAGCGGGTCGCCTACGTGGATGTGGACGTGCACCACGGGGACGGCGTGCAGGCGGCCTTCTGGGACGACCCGCGGGTGCTCACGGTCTCCCTCCACGAGCATCCGCGGACCCTGTTCCCGCAGACCGGTTGGCCCGAGGAGACCGGCGGGCCCGCCGCCGAGGGCTCGGCCGTGAACATCGCGCTGCCGGCCGGGACCGGGGACGAGGGGTGGCTGAGGGCCTTCCACGCCGTGGTGCCCGAGCTGCTCGCGGACTTCCGGCCGCAGGTGCTGGTGACCCAGCACGGCGCCGACACGCACTTCGAGGACCCGCTCGCCCACCTCGCGGTGTCGCTGGACGCCCAGCGGGCCGTGCAGGAGGCCTGCCACGAGCTCGCCCACGCCCACGCGGACGGGCGGTGGCTCGCCCTCGGCGGCGGTGGGTACGCGATCGTGGACGTCGTACCGCGCTCCTGGACGCACCTGGTCGCGATCGCCGCGCACCGGCCGCTCGACCCGGCGTCGGCGGTCCCGGCGTCGTGGCGCGACGAGGCGTACGCGCGGACGCGGCAGTTGGCCCCGGCCCGGATGACGGACGGGCGCACGCCCGAGTGGCGGGAGTGGGAGTCGGGGTACGACCCGGCGGACCGGATCGACCAGGCGGTGCTGGCGACCCGGCGGGCGGTCTTCCCGCTGCGCGGGATGCTGACCTGACCCAGCGCTCGCAGGGGTCTTCGCGCAAGTGCGACATTAGGCCAACTGTGGGGCGCTTTCCTTGAATTGATGATCCGTCGGATCGGGTGCGGCAGCATCGGAGGGGTGTTGAGCACCGGCGCCCTGCGTGCGCATCTGCTGGCCGCCCGGTTGGCCGGGCCCGTCGCCACCTCCCGTGAGGAGAGCCTGCGCAGCTACCGGCTGTTCGCCGCCCGCGATCCGCGGGCGCTGCTCGGGCTCGACCCGCGAGGGGGGTGGGCGCAGCCCGATCTGCTGCGGCTGATGGCGGACCGGTGCGGGGTCTCGGCGGATCCAGGGCACGTCAGTGGCCCGGACGTGATCGATCCCGAGCGGACGCTGGCCGGGCTGGACGCCTTCGCGGGGCGGTTGCGGGAGGCGGCGCTGACCCGGGCCCCCGTGCTGTTCGGCAC
Source organism: Streptomyces sp. NPDC098789 (assembly GCF_044759975.1). Classification (NCBI taxonomy): domain Bacteria; kingdom Bacillati; phylum Actinomycetota; class Actinomycetes; order Kitasatosporales; family Streptomycetaceae; genus Streptomyces; species Streptomyces sp. NPDC098789. The sequence goes on along the minus strand of NZ_JBIWAJ010000005.1, from coordinate 486,454 downwards.
CGGCCATCCGCACCGGCTCCTGGGCTTCTACGCCGCATTGGCCAGTGCCTTGTCGGCGGTGGGATGTGTCGTCCTCACCCCGGCGCAGGGGGTGTCCGTGGACATTCCCACGCGGTTCGGCGTACGCACGCACCGCCTTGAGTACGTACGGGGGGTCGCGCTGGTACGGGAGCCGGGCGTGCGGCCGGTGGGGGGCGCCACCGGCGCACACAGTCATTCGCCGCTGCCGGTTCGGATCGCGTTGGGCGCCTTGGCGGAGTCCGGAGGGCCGCTTCCGGAACTGGTGGTGGGGGATCACGGTTGGGTCTGCGGGGCAGGTCAGCTGGGCTTCGCGGCCATCGGGCTGGCGGATACGGACGACCCCGCGCCCTTCGTCGGCGAGGCCGAGGGGAGCGTGTGCGCCGTGGTTCCGCTTGATGACGCGGTGCGCTCGGACTACTACCGTCCGCTCACGCGGTACGTGTTGGGGCGGGCGGGGCTCGCGGACTGAGGTGTGGCCGGGACTGGTGCCTGTAGCTCCTCTTCCCCACTCGTATCACCCGCCCCTACTCTGGGGAGTGAGCGTGCGACGACGGGGCGTAACCGGAGGGGAAGCCGGTGCCCGTCATGCGCGGAAGGTCAAAGGTGTGTCATGGCTGCTGGCGAGAGGCCTCTCAGTGAGGTTCAGTTCCTGACCGTGGCGGAGGTCGCCTCGGTGATGCGAGTGTCGAAGATGACCGTGTACCGGCTGGTGCACAACGGTCATCTGCCCGCGATCCGGGTGGGCCGGTCCTTCCGGGTCCCCGAGAACGCGGTCCACGAGTACCTCCGAGAGTCCTATGTGGGGGTGGAGTCGGCCTGAGACTGACGTCCCCGGACACCGTCGGCCACCCTCGGATTACGGGCTCAGAGTTCTGGCGGGTAGGCTAGGCCGACGTAGGTCGTGTGGGCCCAGACGCCCCGCACCGATCCCCGCTAGCGTGGGGATGTTCCGAGAAGTGAGCGAGGGTAGTCGTGGGCTCTGTTATCAAGAAGCGGCGCAAGCGGATGGCTAAGAAGAAGCACCGCAAGCTGCTCAAGCGCACCCGCGTTCAGCGCCGTAACAAGAAGTAAACGGCAGCTGTACGTGTTTTCCACAGCCCCTCCACCATCCTGGTGGAGGGGCTGTGGTGCAGCCGGGGTACGACGAGGGAGGCGCTGAGCAGTGGGGAAGGTCGTGCTCGTGACCGGGGCAGCCCGGCAGCTGGGGGGCCGATTCGTACGCCGGATCCAGCGCGACCCGGAAGTCGAGCGGGTGATCGCGGTGGACGCGAGCACCCCGCCGCACCGGCTGGGGTCGGCCGAGTTCGTCCGGACGGACATCCGGCAGTCGGCGATCGCCCGGGTACTGGCCGAGTACGCCGTGGACACCGTGGTGCACCTCGCGGTCACCGGCGGCGGTGGTGTGGGCGCGGGCGGCGCGGGGAGCGCCGTGAAGGAAACGAACGTCATCGGGACGATGCAGCTCCTCGGGGCCTGCCAGAAGTCCCCGACGGTGCGGCGCCTGGTCGTGAAGTCCAGTACGAGCGTGTACGGGGCGGCTCCGCGGGACCCGGCCGTCTTCAGCGAGACCACCCAACCCAAGTCATTGCCCGCCCTGGGCTTCGCGAAGGACGCGGTCGAGGTCGAGGGCTACGTGCGCGGCTTCGCGCGCCGCAGGCCCGACGTGGCCGTGTGCGTCCTGCGCTTCGCCAACATCCTGGGGCCCTTCGCGGATTCGGCGCTCGCCGAGTACTTCTCGATGCCGGTCATGCCGACCGTGCTCGGCTACGACCCGAGGCTCCAGTTCGTCCACGAGGACGACGTGCTCGACGTGCTGCGGCTGGCGGCGGGGGAGCCCCGGCGCGGCACCCTGAACAGCGGCACCTTCAACATCGCGGGGGACGGCGTCCTGCTGCTGTCCCAGTGCTCGCGGCGCCTGGGCCGGCCCACGATCGCGCTGCCGCTGCCCGCGCTCACGTGGGTGGGCTCCGCGCTGAAGGCGGTCGGGGTCACCGACTTCTCGCCGGAACAGACCAGACTGCTCACGCACGGGCGGGTCGTGGAGACCTCGCAGATGCGCGAGGTGCTGGGATTCAAGCCGATGTACACGACCGCCGAGACCTTCGCGGACTTCGCGCGGAGCCGGGGGAACGGGCTGCTGCCGCCCGAGCGGGCGGCGCGGGCCGTGGACCGGGTGGCGGGCGCGCTGAAGGTCGACGTCGCCGTGGCAGGAACCGGGTCCGGAGCCGGATCCGCGGCCGAAGAGGGAGCGCAGCGATAGTGGCGGACGCCAAGGTCATTCCGTTCGACGAGGACCGTCCGCGGCGGCGGGCCCGGCGGGTCCGGGCGGTGACCGCACCCGATGCCGGGGCGGGGCCCGTCGTGGCCGCCGGGTCCGTGGCGGCCGATCCGGACGCGGTGTCGGGCGCGGTGTCCGCCGTGCCCGCGCCGGCCGCCCCGAGCGGGTGGGAGCGGCGGCTCGCGGGCGGGTTGGCCTTCCTGCGGCGCCGGGTCACCGGTGACTACGAGGTCGACGACTTCGGGTACGACAAGGAGCTGACCGACCAGGTCCTGATGTCGGTGCTGCGGCCGGTGTACGACAAGTACTTCCGGGTCGAGGTCAAGGGCATCGAGAACATCCCGAAGGAGGGTGGCGCGCTGATCGTGGCCAACCACTCCGGGACGTTGCCGTTGGACGGCCTGATGATGCAGGTCGCGGTGCACGACCACCACCCCGCGCAGCGGCACCTGCGACTGCTGGCGGCGGACCTGGTGTTCATGCTGCCGGTGGTCAACGAGCTGGCGCGCAAGGCCGGGCACACCCTGGCGTGCGCGGAGGACGCGCAGCGGCTGCTGGAGGCCGGGGAGCTGGTCGGGGTGATGCCCGAGGGCTTCAAGGGGATAGGGAAGCCCTTCGAGGACCGTTACAAGCTCCAGCGGTTCGGGCGCGGGGGCTTCGTGTCGACGGCGCTGCGGGCGGGGACGCCGATCGTGCCGTGCTCGATCGTGGGGGCGGAGGAGATCTACCCGATGATCGGCAACGCCAAGACGGTGGCGCGGCTGCTCGGGATCCCGTACTTCCCGATCACCCCGACCTTCCCGTGGTTGGGGCCGCTGGGGGCGGTGCCGTTGCCGACGAAGTGGACGATCCAGTTCGGCGAGCCGATCGCCACGGACGGGTATCCGCCGGAGGCGGCGGAGGACCCGATGCTGATGTTCAACCTGACGGACCAGGTGCGGGAGCAGATCCAGCACACGCTGTACAAGCTGCTGGTGCAGCGGCGGTCGGTCTTCTTCTAGGCACGTCCTTCAAGCGCGTCGAGGCATGGCGGAGGGCCGGCGGGGGGGGGGGGCCCCCCCCCCCCCCCCCCACCGGGGGCCGGGGGGCGTGGAGCCCCTTGTGCCCCCGCCCGGCCCCCCGGCCCCGGGCCCGGGCGGGGCGGGGAAATCCCCGCGCCCG
>NZ_JBIWAJ010000005.1:6139-482984 GCF_044759975.1 Streptomyces sp. NPDC098789 | reverse complement strand
GGGGTGCCGGGGGGGGGGGTTTAGTCCGCGCCCCTGCATCCCCGCGGGTGGGGGCTGGGGGGGGGGCGGGGGGGGGGGGGCCCCCCCCCGGCCCTCCGTCTACCGGGATCAGTCGGCGTTCTCGCCCTTGATGCCCAGGCCCGGCAGCAGGCCCGGGAGCAGGGGCGGGAGGGTGATCTCCGGGCGCGGGATCTCCGGTGCGACCGGTGGCAGCTGGTCGCCGTTGGCCCCGGGCGGGTTGAGCAGGCCGTCGGCGCCGCCGATGAGGCCGCCGGTGCCCGCGGACGGGGAGCCCGAAGGAGACGGGGCGGGACCCGCGGAGCCGCCGGACGGGCCGGTTCCCGTGGCCGGGGGCGCGGAGTGCTGCTTGCCGCTGGTGCCGGGCTTCGCCGGGGTGCCGGACGAGCCCGGTCCGCGGCTCTGCTCCGGCGGCTTGGGCAGCAGCCCCTGGTACGGCTCGACGTCATCGTCTATGGCCTGGAAGACCGACGTGACCTGTTCTCCCACGTCCGTGAGTTGGACCGGGAGCTTCTCGCGGAGCCTGCCCCACGCGTCGCGGTGGGAGCGGGAGAAGGACGACAGGGTCTGGATCGGACCGAGCGAGCCGTCCCGTTCGTGGGCCGACTGGAGGAGTCGGTGGCCCTCCTCCGCGTCGTGCTTCATGCCCGCGAGGGCCCGGCGGATCTCGCCCAGCACCTCGTGGTCCAGCGAGCCCGGCGACCTGCCGCGCTCCATCAGCCGACGGGCCTCCGACAGGCGGTTCGAGGCCTGGTCGAGATAGAGCTCGCCCCGGTCCGAATCGTCGTCGGCCATGCCCAGCTTGATGTCCTCCATGCCCAGTTTGACCGGGTAGAGGGAGTCACCGGGCAAGGCGTCGGTGCTGGCAGCGGCCACCCCACTGAAGGCTCCCGCGGCCACACCGACCGTGAGGCCGCCTGCTGCGATGCCCTTGGACCAGCGGGAGCGGGGTCGCAATTTCCGGAGCGAGGTCGCCCGGTGGGCGCCGCGACCGGTCCGCTGTTCGGGCACCAGAGGGTCCGAGGCGGCACCGCCCCCCGACCTCTCCTCCATCACCATGGTCTCCATGGCGGCCACGAGCTGCGCTCGTTGCACCACTTTGACGTCGGCGTCCATCTGCGGGCGTGGCATTTCGCCGAGCGCGCTCGCCAGGGCCAACAACCGGTCGCAGTCGGCAGGTTCGGCAGGTGCCTCGGACTGCTCGGCCGCCGGCTCCGGTTCCGAGGGTTCGGACGGGGTCCGATCCTCCAGGGCCTGGGCGAAGGCGTTCGCCCGCCGGTGCGGAGAAACGTTCGCGATCACTGGCGGCACCTCCTCTCGTCATGACGATCGACTCCCCGGGGTGTCCGGAAGGTTGCCTTCCTTGAGCGGATCCACCCTTTCGGGTGATCGCCTTCGGGCGGCACATGTCCACAGGGAGCCTGCATTCCGCACAACGAGCGACGCGGCACTTGGGTTACGGACGAAGGATGATCGGACCACAGCGTCATGGTCAGCGGGCGTCGTCCGGGAGGAGTCGGGCCAGGGTCCGGACTGCCCGGTACTGCAGGGTTTTGATCGCGCCCTCGTTCTTTCCCATCACCCGGGCCGTCTCGGCGACCGAGAGGCCCTGCAGGAAGCGCAGGGTCACGCACTCCTGCTGTTGGGGATTGAGCTTCCGTACGGCCTCCAGCAGCGCCGCGTTGGAGAGGGACTCCAGGACGGAGTCCTCGGGGCTGCGCTCCACCTCGTTGGCGTCCAGCATCTCGCCGGTCGTGACTTCGAGGCGGAAGCGGCTGGACTTGAAGTGGTCCGCCACCAGGTTGCGCGCGATCGTCACGAGCCAGGCGCCGAAGTCGCGGCCCTGCCAGGTGAAGGTGGAGATGCGGCGCAGCGCGCGCAGGAAGGTCTCACTGGTGAGGTCCTCCGCGGTCGCCTTGCCGCCGACGCGGTAATAGATGTAGCGGTAGACGGTGTCGCTGTACTGGTCGTACAGCCGGCCGAAGGCATCGGCCTCACCGGCCTGGGCGCGCTCGACCAGGTCCATCATCCGGGCGCTGTCGCTGTCCGCGGTGGGACGGCGGGCGGTCGGTGTGGTCGTACCGGTGGCACTGCTTGAACCGGTTGATCCGGCGCCCGCGCGGCCGCGTCTGCCCACGGTCGCTCCGCCATCCGTCAGGGCATAGCAAGGACCTACGGGGCCGAGGCCGGCGGGGACCGAGGCGGCGAAAACGGGGACGGCGTACGCGGTGGGGACGAAGCCACGCAGGTGGTCGAAGACCGTTGCGCGCAGCGTAGCCAGGCCCGAGGCGTCAACCCCGACAGGTGGGTACACGAGACTCCCAGAGGCAGAGCTTCCATCACGTGCAGTGCGGGACCGTTCACTCGTCGTGGCGACGAATGGGCGGTGGCATGCGTTTGAGGAGAATAACGCTTCGTACAGGCAGCGCTACACCTAGTTGCTCAAATCACCGGTTCCGTCGCTTCTGTTGCGTGTCCAGGGCATATTCAGTCGCACTCGGTGATCAGATATTGATCACTTCTGCTCTCGGAATGGTGGCTTCCGGGGCGGCTCACGACCGAGTCGGGCATGCCGGAATGCCGCGCCCGGAGCGCGGGTAGACGGTGGGAATGCCCGTCGCGGGCCCGGGAGTCGGGCGCGCGGGACGCGGCGGACGGGCGGGACGCCCGTGGTTGCCGCAGGAGGGCCCGCTGAGGGCTACTTGCGGCGGCGGTGCAGGGCGATCGCGGCGGCCGCGCCGCCCGCGATCGCGCCGACCCCGGCGGCCGCCGGGACGCCGACCTTCACGGCCTTGCGGCCGGTGCGATAGTCGCGCAGTCGCCAGTCGTGCGCCCGGGCATGCTTGCGCAGTTTTGTATCGGGATTGATCGCATACGGATGTCCGACCAGTGACAGCATCGGAATGTCGTTGTGCGAGTCGCTGTACGCGGCGCAGTGCGCGAGGTCGAGGCCCTCGGCGGCGGCCAGCGCGCGCACGGCCTCGGCCTTGGCGGGGCCGTGCAGCGGCTCGCCCACGAGACGGCCGGTGTAGATGCCGTCCACGGATTCGGCGACGGTCCCCAGCGCTCCGGTCAGGCCGAGCCTGCGGGCGATGATCGTGGCCGTCTCGACCGGGGCGGCCGTGACGAGCCACACTTTCTGGCCCGCGTCGAGGTGCGCCTGGGCCAGGGCGCGGGTGCCCGGCCAGATCCGCTCCGCCATGTACTCGTCGTAGATCTCCTCGCCGATCGACATCAGCTCGGAGACCCGGTGGCCCTTGACGATGGACAGGGCGGTGTCGCGGGCGTCCTGCATGTGCTCGGGGTCCTCGACCCCGGCGAGCCGGAACCACGCCTGCTGCCAGGCGAAGCGGGCCAGCTCGCGGCGGCGGAAGAACTCGCGCTTGTAGAGGCCGCGACCGAAGTGGAAGATCGCGGCGCCCTGCATCACGGTGTTGTCGAGGTCGAAGAAGGCGGCGGCGAGCTCGTCGCCGGCGACCGGGAACGCGGGCTCGACGGGCTCCGGGGCCGCTGCGGCCTCGGCTTCCTGTGCGGCCTCGGTGTCCTGCGGGGCCACGGTGTCCTGTGGGTCCACGGAGTCCAGGGAGAAACCGATCGCGGCCGGATCATCGGCCAGCGCGGTCTTGCGGGCGGCCTCGGCAGAAGCCTCGCCGGCGAGCACGCTCCGCGCGGTGGCGGAGCGCCTACGGGGGGTGAGCCATCCCAGAGCGGCCATGACGCGAGCATAGCCACTGTGTTCGGAACTTCCCGAACCCGCCGGATTCCAGGGCGTGAACAATGGGTGCATGAGCCCTTTGCTGCGCCGCAAGGAAAAGAAGAGTCCGGCAGAGCGGATGGTCACCTTGATCGGTAAGCCCGGGTGCCATCTCTGTGACGACGCCCAGGAAGTGATCGGGAAAGTGTGCGCCGACACCGGTGCGCAATGGGAGAAGAAGGACATCTCGCAGGACGAGGAGCTGTACCGCTTGTACTGGGAGCAAATTCCGGTGGTCCTGATCGATGGCGAACAGCACACCTTCTGGAGGGTGAACCCTGACCGGCTCCGTCGGGCATTGGAGGGCTGACCCCTTCGCCGGTTACCATCGTGGGCGATTTATGGGGTCTCGGGGGCGTATCGATGAGGGATGTGTACGGGTTTGTCCCCTTCGGGATTTGAACGGGTTCGGCGCGGCGGTGGTTCCGCGTCGAGGTGCCCGGGGCGCGTGACCCCGGTCACTTTGCTCGGACAAATTGGACACTATCTTTGTGCACGCGTTCACAAAGACATAGCCTGCTTCCGACGGGGTGGTCCTGGGACAAGAGGCCACCTGCAGCCCCGCTCATCCCGCAGGAGCATCGTGGCAACTGGCCGAACTCACCGACCGGCGACCCGCAGCCGAGGTATTCCCGAGGCCACTGTCGCCCGGCTTCCGCTGTACTTGCGCGCCCTCACGGCGCTCTCCGAGCGCTCGGTACCCACGGTTTCCTCCGAGGAACTGGCGGCCGCCGCCGGAGTCAACTCCGCGAAGCTGCGCAAGGACTTCTCCTACCTGGGCTCCTACGGCACCCGCGGCGTCGGGTACGACGTGGAGTACCTCGTCTACCAGATCTCCCGCGAGCTCGGGCTGACCCAGGACTGGCCGGTCGTCATCGTCGGCATCGGTAACCTCGGCGCCGCCCTCGCCAACTACGGCGGCTTCGCCTCGCGCGGCTTCCGTGTGGCCGCGCTGATCGACGCCGACCCGGCCATGGCCGGGAAGCCGGTCGCGGGCATGCCGGTCCAGCACACCGACGAGCTGGAGAAGATCATCTCGGAGAACGGCGTCTCCATCGGGGTCATCGCGACCCCGGCGGGCGCCGCCCAGCAGGTCAGCGAGCGGTTGATCGCGGCCGGAGTGACCTCCATCCTGAACTTCGCGCCGACCGTGCTGTCGGTGCCCGAGGGCGTGGACGTGCGCAAGGTCGACCTCTCGATCGAGCTGCAGATCCTCGCCTTCCACGAGCAGCGCAAGGCCGGCGAGGGCGCGGCCGCGGCCGCGGCCGCCGACGAGGGTGCCGTCCCCGCTCCGCCGCAGCCCGCCGCCACCCGCGCCCCGGCCGCTCCCGCCGCCCCGGTGCGCAAGAGCGGCCCGGAGGGCGACGTACCGGCGGTGATGCCGGCATGAGTCTGCTCGTCGTAGGGCTGAGCCACCGCAGCGCGCCCGTCAGCGTGCTGGAGCGGGCCTCGCTCTCCACCGACGCCAAGGCGAAGCTGCTGCACGACACCCTGGCCGCCGAACCGGCGACCGAGGCGGCCGTGCTCGCCACGTGCAACCGGATCGAGCTGTACGCCGACGTGGACAAGTTCCACGCCGGTGTCGCCGAGCTGTCCACGCTGCTGGCGCAGCACAGCGGTGTCGCGCTGGAGGAGCTCACCCCCTATCTCTACGTGCACTACGAGGACCGGGCCGTCCACCACCTCTTCTCGGTGGCGTGCGGGCTGGACTCGATGGTCGTCGGCGAGGGCCAGATCCTCGGGCAGATCAAGGACGCGCTCGCGCTGGGGCAGGAACTGCACACCGCGGGCCGGCTGATCAACGACCTCTTCCAGCAGGCCCTGCGGGTCGGCAAGCGGGCGCACTCGGAGACCGGCATCGACCGGGCCGGGCAGTCGCTCGTCACCTTCGGGCTGGAGCAGCTGGCCGTGCGGGTGCCGGTGGCCGAGTGGGCCGCGGGCAAGCGGGCGCTGGTGATCGGTGCCGGGTCGATGTCCTCGCTGGCCGCGGCGACGCTGGCGCGGGTCGGGGTGGCGGAGATCGCCGTCGCGAACCGGACCGCTGCGCGGGCCGAGCGGTTGGTGGAGATCCTGCGGGTCGGGGGTGCTGCCGCGCGGGTCGTGTCCATGGCTGACGTGGCCTCCGAGCTGACACGAGTCGACGTGGTCGTGTCCTGTACCGGGGCCACGGGGCTCGTGTTGACCGGGGATGACGTCGTCGGGGCGCTGGCCAAGGCCGAGGCCGAGGCCGGGAGTGCCCTGCGGGGCCCCCGGGGCTCCGCCCCGGACCCCGCGCCTCAATCTCCCCCAGCTACCGCTGGGAGGGGCCCCCGGGCGGGGCTTGATGGGGCTGAGCTGGATGGGTCTGTGTCCCACACGGCGCCGAGGCTTGATCTGGCCGGGATCGGGAACGCCGAGGTCGTGGCGCGGCTCGTGGCCGCCGCTGCGGCCGGTGGGCGGATCGCCGATGCCGGGGCCGCGCGGACGTTGACCGCCGTCGCGGTGACCGAGCGGGACGGGTGTCCCGTCGGGCTCGACGCGCTCGCCGCCGATCCCGCGCGCAGCGCCGACGGGCGCTCCGCGCTCACCGGGGTCGACGCGAACGCACTCGAACTCCACGGCACCTGGGCCGACCAGGGCGAGGCCGCCGCGCAGCGCCAGCCGCGCCGCACCGGGCGGGCCCTGGACGCGCGGGTCGACGTACGGCTCGCGCTGCTCGACCTGGCGATGCCCCGCGACATCGACGCCGCCGTGCACCGGATCCCCGGCGTGCGCCTCGTCGACATCGAGTCGCTCGCCGAAGCCTCCGCCGACGCGCCGATGGCCGCCGACGTGGACGCCGTGCGCACGATCGTCGCGGACGAGGTGGCCGCCTTCGGGGCGGCCCAGCGCGCGGCGCACATCACCCCCACCGTCGTCGCCCTGCGCGCGATGGCCGCCGAAGTGGTGGCCATGGAAGTGGCGCGGCTCGACGGCCGGGTACCCGATCTCGACGAGCGGCAGCGGGCCGAAGTGACCCAGACCGTGCGCCGCGTCGTCGACAAGCTCCTCCACGCGCCGACCGTGCGCGTCAAGCAGCTCGCGAGCGAGCCCGGCGGCGCCGGGTACGCGGACGCGTTGCGCGAACTCTTCGACCTCGACCCGCAGACGGTGGCATCCGTCAGCCGGGCTGACGCGGCCGATCCGAAGAACGACGACGACCCAGGACGGGCATCATGAACTCACGTCCCGACCAGCCGCTCCGGCTTGGGACACGGCGCAGCAAACTGGCCATGTCCCAGTCGGGACACGTCGCCGAAGCGGTCCGCGCCGTCACCGGCCGGCCCGTCGAACTCGTGGAGATCACGACGTACGGCGACGTCTCCAAGGAACTGCTCGCGCAGATCGGCGGGACCGGTGTGTTCGTCACCGCGCTGCGCGACGCGCTGCAGCGGGGCGACGTCGACTTCGCCGTGCACTCGCTCAAGGACCTGCCGACCGCGCAGCCCGACGACCTGGTGATCGCCGCCATGCCGCAGCGCGAGGACGCGCGCGACGCGCTCGTGGCGCGCGACGGCCTGACCTTCGAGCAGCTGCCCGACGGTGCGCGCATCGGTACCGGTTCGCCGCGCCGCATGGCCCAGCTGAACCACTACGCCCGCGCGCTCGGCAAGGTCATCGAGACCGTCCCGATCCGCGGCAACGTGGACACCCGCATCGGCTTCGTGCACAGCGGCGAGCTCGACGCGGTGGTCCTGGCCGCCGCCGGGCTCAACCGGATCGGCCGCGGCGACGAGGCGACCGAGCTCCTGTCGGTCGACAACGTCCTGCCCGCCCCCGGCCAGGGGGCCCTCGCGGTCGAGTGCCTCGCGTCCAACGCGGACCTCATCGCCGCGCTCGGTGAGCTCGACGACCCGTACACGCGGGCCGCCGTCACCGCCGAGCGTTCCCTGCTCGCCGCCCTGGAGGCCGGCTGCAGCGCCCCCGTGGGCGCGCTCGCCGACCTGCTGGCCGACGGGCAGATTGTCAACGAAATGCGCCTGCGCGGCGTCGTCGGAACGCTCGACGGCTCGACGCTGGTGCAGCTGTCCACCACCGGACCCGTCCCCCACTCGTACGAAGAGGCAGTGGCCCTCGGCCGCGAACTCGCGGACGAGATGCTGGCCAAGGGCGCGGCCGGTCTGATGGGGGAGCGATCCCTGTGAACCCCTCACGTCCCACCAATCCCGCCTTCGCGGCCGTTCCCGCGCACGGACAGGTCATCTTCCTCGGTGCCGGTCCGGGCGACCCGGGTCTGCTGACCCTGCGCGCGGTCGAGGCCCTCGCGGCGGCGGACGTCCTCGTCGCGGAGCCGGAGGTGTTGGAAGTCGTCCGTACGCATGCGCGCGCGGGCGTCGACACGCCTCAACTGACGGTCGTTGACGAGAAGTCGACGGCCGCCGGGGTCCCGGTCATCCGGGACGCGGCCAATATTGTCATGGAGGCCGCGCGCTCCGGCAGGCGGGTCGTCCGTGCGGTCGCGGGCGACCCCGGCCTCGACGGGAACGCCGCCGAGGAGATGCTGGCCTGCATCAACGAGGGCATCACCTTCGAGGTCGTGCCGGGCGTCGCCAACGCGGTCGGCGTGCCCGCCTACGCCGGTGTGCCGCTGCGCGGCCCGTCGGGCGCGGACGTGCGCTTCGTCGACGCGAAGAACGCCTCGTCGCGCTGTTGGAGCGAGGTCGGCGCCAGCGACGGCACGGTCGTGGTCTCCGCGACCCTGGAGACCGTCGCGGCCGCCGCCGCCGAGCTGGTGAGCGCCGGGCGCAAGCCCGACACCGAGCTGACGGTCACCGTGGGCGGTACGACGACCCGCCAGCGGACCTGGACCGCGACCCTGGGCACCATCGCCCAGGTGTTCAAGCAGGGCAAGGTGCTCCCCTCGCCCGAGGGCTCGCGGCCGGTCATAGCCGTGGTCGGTGAGCACGGCGCCGCCGCGCGGCGCGAGGAGATGGCCTGGTTCGAGTCGAAGCCGCTGTTCGGCTGGCGGGTGCTCGTCCCGCGGACGAAGGAGCAGGCCGCCTCGCTCTCCGACCAGCTGCGTTCCTACGGCGCGGTGCCGCACGAGGTGCCGACCATCGCCGTGGAGCCGCCGCGCACCCCGCAGCAGATGGAGCGGGCGGTGAAGGGCCTGGTGACGGGCCGCTACGAGTGGATCGCCTTCACGAGCGTCAACGCGGTGAAGGCGGTGCGGGAGAAGTTCGAGGAGTACGGGCTCGACGCGCGCGCCTTCGCGGGCATCAAGGTCGCCGCGGTGGGCGAGCAGACCGCCGCCGCGCTGGTCGAGTTCGGCGTGAAGCCGGACCTGGTGCCGAGCGGTGAGCAGTCGGCCGCGGGCCTGCTGGAGGACTGGCCGCCCTACGACCCGGTCTTCGACCCGATCGACCGCGTCTTCCTGCCGCGCGCCGACATCGCGACCGAGACGCTGGTGGCCGGCCTGATAGAGCTGGGCTGGGAGGTCGACGACGTCACGGCCTACCGGACCGTGCGCGCGTCGCCGCCGCCGGCGGACACCCGCGAGGCGATCAAGGGCGGCGGCTTCGACGCGGTGCTCTTCACCTCGTCGAGCACCGTGCGCAACCTGGTGGGCATCGCGGGCAAGCCGCACAACGTCACCGTCATCGCCTGCATCGGTCCGGCGACCGCGAAGACGGCGGAGGAGCACGGCCTGCGGGTCGACGTCCTGTCGCCCGAGCCGAGCGTCTCGAAGCTGGCGGAGGCCCTGGCCGAGTACGGCGCGGCGCGCCGCGACGCGGCGAAGGAGGCCGGCGAGGTCGTCTGCCGCCCGAGCGAGCGCAGGCCGGGGGCGCGGCGTCGTCGTACGACCTGACGGTCGGTCGAGCAAGTCCTCCACTGGGGCCCGGGTGCGCACTGCGCGCCCGGGCCCCAGTGGCATGCTCAGGCCATGGATGAGCTGATCGCGGCGGTGGCGGCGTACGACTACGAGGCCGCCGGGGCACTGGTGGCGGCCGGTGCCGATCCGGGCCGGGCGCTGCCCGACGGGACGACCCCGCTGCTGCGGGCCGTCGAGGGCGGCTCCCCGACGCTGGTGTCGGCGCTGCTGGCCGAGGGGGCCGGGGAGCGGTTGCCGCGGGCGGAGCGGGACCGGCTGCTGGCGGCGGCCCGCCGGTGGTCGCTGGCGGGCGCGGAGGCGGAGCTGCGGCGGCTGACGGGGGCGCGGGGGCCGGTGGGCGTGCGCGCCGTCGAGGAGGAGTGGACCGACATCGAGCAGCTCACCCTCGGCGGAACGACGGTCCGGGACGGGCACCCGGGTGTGCTGACGGCGCTGGAGCGGGCCTTCGGCATCGAGACGCCGCTGGCGGAGCTGATGGACCGGGCGGCCCGTTACCCGGACGTGTGCCACGCGGTGTGGGCGGAGAGCAGGCATGCCGCCGGACCGAGGCCGGACGGGGAGGACTGGGCGCCGGTGCTCGCCTTCCACCGCCATCCCTCGGCGGCGTACCGGCTCTTCGTCGCCGACTGCCTGGACTCCCGGCCCGATGTCGTGAGCCTCGATGCTCCCTGGTTCGAGGAGGAGCGGCGGCTGTTGCACGCCTGGGCAGCCGAGGAACCGGACGCGGGCGTGCTCGCGCTCCTGCTGAAGGCCTTTGCGGGAGAGGAGCACGTGGACGGGGAGGGCATCGGGCTGCTGCACCTGACGCATCCCGATCAGCGGGTGCGCCGGAAGGTTCCGCACTGCTTCGGCCTGCTGGGCGTCCCGCTGACGGACCGCGCCCGGAAGGCGCTGCACGCCATGGCGGGGGACCGAGACGCGCGGGTGCGGAGTTCGGTGGCCGATTCGTTGGCCCACGACGAGTCGACGGCCGTCTCCAGGAAGGTGCTCCTGAGGCTGCTGGGGGATGCCGAGCACGCGGTACGGCTCGCTACCGCCGGGGCGTTGGCCCAATGGCGACAGCACCGGACGCCGGAGGTGGTGGAGGCGCTGGCAGCCCTGCTGGACGAGGAGGACCAGCTGCTGCGCCTGGAGGGCGCCTTCGGGCTGGCGCTGCGCGACGACCCGCGCGCCCCGGAGGCGTACGAGCGGGTGGGCCCGCTGGGCCCGGAGTTCGAGTACGACCACCGGGCCGACGGGCTGTGGCGCTGGCGGGTCAGGCAGCGACCCAGCGAGTGAGGTCGGCCCAGGTCGCGGGGCTGACGGCCAGGGTGGGGCCGTCAGTGAGCTTGGAGTCCCTGACGTGGACGGTGTCGGCGCAGGGGGCGACTTCCAGACAAGCGTCGCCCTGGTCGCTGCTGTAGCTGGACTTGAACCACGTCAGTGAGGTGCTCATAGCTCTCCTAGCAGCCGATCCAACAAGTCCGTCGTGTCAGCGAAGTTGAGGGCCTGTGACCGCAGCATCGCATATTTCTGCGTGAGGATGCTGACCTCGTTTGGGTCCCGTACGAGGAAGCTGCCGCGTTGCGTTTCCGCGTAGGCGAGGTGCTGGAACTCCGGTGTTTCCAGCAGCGTGAAAGGGCCTGCGAGACCAGCGTGGACCGTGATGCCGAGGGGGAGCACCTGGAGTGAGAGGCCCGGGCGATCGGCGCACGCGCGGAGGTGGCGCAGTTGTTCCCGATATACCTCGGGTCCACCGATCCGGTCGCGTAGGGCCGCCTCCGAGATGACGAAGCTAAGGGTCGGCGGGACGGGACGGGTGAGGATCTCCTGGCGCCGGATCCGGTGAGAGGTCTGGAGCTCAATCTTCTCCGTGCCGATGAACGGCACGTGGCAGCTGAGGACCGCACGTGCGTAGTTCTCGGTCTGGAGCAACCCGGGAACGGTAAGCGTGTTGTACCAGGAGAGGGCGAGGGCTTCTGCCTCCCGTTCCATGTACTCCTCGGCCCAAGCCGGGACCATGTCGACTTCGGGGAGCCGGTTGGCCGCGACCGTCAAGAGGCCCGGGAGTCCGAGAACCCGGTCCATCTTCTCGGCGACGTTCGGCATCAGGACTCGCCTGCCCTGCTCGATCGAGGCGACAGTCTCGATGTCGATGTGCAGCGCTTCGGCGAAGGCGCGCTGGGTCAATCCCTTGGCGATGCGTGCGGTGGCGGCCATGGCGCCGACCATCTTCATCGCCGTGTCGTTGGGCCGTAGCCTCTTGCGTGGTGGCATACCTGTGAACTCCCCGAGTACGCAGAAGAGATACCGGTATCGACTCGTACTCATGAAGGAGTACGAGTTCCCGGACTCCTCCACGCTAGTCACACACCGCGACCATCGCCTTGTGAACGTGGAAATGGACGTCGCCGTGCTGCGTGAGCGGGTCTACCCTCGCAGCCGCCAAACCGTGTGCTCTGCCAGGGAGTTCACCCGTGTCACATTGCACGCGTGGGGTGTCACGCACCGCCGGGACGAGATGTTGCTCTGCGTGAGCGAGCTGGCGACCAACGCGCTGCTGCACGGCGTACCGGCCGGGCGGGGGTACCGGCTGCGGGTGCTGCGGTGCGGGGGGTCCGTACGGTTCGAGGTGCACGACAGTGGCGGCGGGCGGCCGTGCGTGGCGGACCGGGATCCGGAGGCCGAGGGCGGGCGCGGGCTGCTGCTCGTGGCGGCGCTCGCGGACCGGTGGGGGGTCGGCGTGCGGGTGCCGGGGAAGGTGGTGTGGTGCGAGTTCGGGCTCGGGGAGGAGGCCGGCCGGGACCCCCTAGGCTGGGTTCCGACTGCTGTCGATGCTCGAAGAGGCGACTGAAGATGAGCGCGTACGGATCCTTCCCCGGCTCGCGGCCCCGCAGGCTGCGCAGCACCCCCGCCATGCGGCGGATGGTCGCGGAGAACCGGCTGCACCCCTCGGACCTGATCCTG
Organism: Streptomyces sp. NPDC098789; assembly: GCF_044759975.1. Taxonomy (NCBI): domain Bacteria; kingdom Bacillati; phylum Actinomycetota; class Actinomycetes; order Kitasatosporales; family Streptomycetaceae; genus Streptomyces; species Streptomyces sp. NPDC098789. The sequence goes on along the minus strand of NZ_JBIWAJ010000005.1, from coordinate 470,415 downwards.
CCGGCCTTCGTCCGGGAGGGCATCAGCGAGCCCGTCGCGATCTCCGCGATGCCGGGCGTGGTCCAGCACACCCGGGACACGCTGCGGAAGGCCGCCGCGGAGGCCGTGGAGGCGGGCGTCGCGGGCATCATGCTCTTCGGCGTTCCGGCGGACGAGAAGAAGGACGCGCTCGGCACGGCGGGCACGGAGCCGGACGGCATCCTCCAGCTCGCGATCCGCGATGTGAAGGCCGAGGTCGGCGACGACCTGGTGATCATGTCGGACCTGTGCCTCGACGAGTTCACCGACCACGGTCACTGCGGGGTGCTCGACGCGCAGGGCCGGGTCGACAACGACGCGACGCTGGAGCGCTACGCCGAGATGGCGCAGGTCCAGGCCGACGCGGGGGTCCACGTGGTGGGCCCCAGCGGCATGATGGACGGGCAGGTCGGCGTGGTCCGTGACGCCCTGGACGAGACGGGCCACGAGGACGTCGCGATCCTGGCGTACACGGCGAAGTACACCTCCGCCTTCTACGGTCCCTTCCGCGAGGCCGTCGGCTCCTCGCTCCAGGGCGACCGCAAGACGTACCAGCAGGACCCGGCGAACTCCCGCGAGTCGATGCGCGAGCTGGCGCTCGACCTCGAAGAGGGCGCCGACATCGTCATGGTGAAGCCCGCGGGGCCGTACCTGGACATCCTGTACCGGGTCGCGCAGGCGGTGGACGTGCCGGTGGCGGCGTACCAGATCAGCGGCGAGTTCGCGATGATCGAGGCGGCGGCCGAGAAGGGTTGGATCGAGCGCGACCGGGCCATCCTGGAGACGCTGACCGGTATCAAGCGCGCGGGCGCCGACACGATCCTCACCTACTGGGCGACCGAGGTCGCCGGCTGGCTGCGCGAGGCACGCTGAGCGGATCCTTCCGCCAGATCTCGCTTTCTCAACGGGCCCGGCGCGGGCCACACTTGGACTCATGACCGGTGACGAGTCCGCCCCCGCGCCGGAGCCCTTCGAGTACCTGGAACGCGTCCAGTGGCAGGCCTTCCGCCGGGCGTGCGCCACCATGCGGCTGCACGACGCCCTCCAGCGCCGAATATGGGCCTTCCAGGCGCCGAAGGTGGAGGCGCTGGGCTGGTTCCCCGACGAGGGCGGGTCGGCCGACCTGACCCGGTACCTGTCGCGGCTGGGCGCCGAATGCGCCGTGTACGTACGGGAGTCGACCGGGCCGTGGCCGCCGACCCGGGCCCGGGGTGGGGGCGGGCGGCTGGTGGTGGCGGCGGCCGTCTGGCCGCGGGTGGGGCTCTCGGGGCTGCGGATCGCCGCCTACGGGCGGGACCGCTCGCTGGAGGAGGTCGACACGGACGGCGTGCGGCTGGAGGACACCCACCTCGACGTGCCGTGGCTGCGGGCCTGCCTGCCGGGGCCGGACCAGCCCCCGCTGCGGGTGGTGGAGCGCTGGCGCCGGGCGGCCACGGCCCGCTTCGACTGGCTCTAGCGCGGGGCGGGGCGCAGGCTGGAGGGACAGAGCCTTGGAGGTGGTGCGTCATGTCCACGCTCGCCGGATGGCATGTGGAACTGGAATTCACCGAGGACGGCCACCGCACCAACACGGCGGCGTTGCTCAGGCTGGCCGACGGCTCGGAGGTGAAGGGGCGCGGCTACGCCATGCGACACCCCTCCGACCCGGAACAGCTGAGGGTCGGAGAGGAGATCGCGGGCGCGCGGGCGCTGATGGACATCGCGTCCCAGCTGTTGCAGAAGGCGCACGGCGAGATCGACGAGGCGACCGGCCGGCACTCCTACCCGCTCAACCACTGAACGGCAGAACCGCTACTGCGGCATCGACGCCGTGATCACCGAGAAGGCGCCGCCCTGGGGGTCGGCGAGGACGGCCATGCGGCCCGCCGCCATGTCGAAGGCGGGGGCGAGGACGCTGCCGCCGGCGCGGACGGCGGCGGCCTGGACCTCGTCCACGCTGTCGACGTGGAAGTACGCCTGCCAGTGCGGGGGGACGCCGGGCGGGAGCGAGGACAGGTCCATCATCCCGCCGACCTCGCGGCCGTCGACCTTGAACTCGACGTACCCGTCGGCCCCCGGCATCTCGGAGGCGGCCGTGGTGATGGGCAGGACGGAAGAGTAGAACGCCGCGGCGGCCGGGAGGTCGGAGGTGACCAGCTCGTTCCAGATGAGCGCCCCGTGCTCGTTGACGATGCCCGCGCCGTCGAACGTGCCGGGCTGCCACAGGCCGACGACCGCGCCCGTCGGGTCGGCCAGGACCGCCATCCGACCGAGGTCCATGACGTCCATCGGGCCCATCATGACCGTGCCGCCGGCGTCGCCGACGGACTTGACGGTGCCGTCGATGTTGTCCGTGGACAGGTACGTCGTCCACACGGTCGGCGGCAGCGGGTCGGGGACGGTGCCGTCCGGGTTGCTCGCCTTCATGATGCCGGCGACGGGCTTGCCCTTGAGGGTGCAGACGGAATAGCCGCCGGTCTCGGGCGGGCCGACCTCGCCCTGCCAGCCGAAGAGGTCGCAGTAGAAGTCGAGGGCGGCCTGCTGGTCGGGGACCATCAGGTCGATCCAACACGGGGTGCCGGGCTTGTAGGGGCCGCTCATGTCGGGCACGGATGCCTCCGGGTGAGGACTGCTCGGGGATGGACGGCCGGTCCCCTACCCACCCTGTACCGACCGAACCGGGCCGTACGGGTGAGGGTGCGTGCTAGCCGGATGCTCGCGCTGGCGCCATTCTTTTCGCATGGCCACCTTGTACGTACGCGACCTGTCCGACGAGGCGCTCGTCGAGCTGAAGGTACGAGCCGCCCGGAGCCGCCAGTCGCTCCAGGCGTACGTCCGGACCTTGCTGGAGGAGGAAGCGGCGACCCCGTCCGTCGAGGACGTCGTCACGCGGATCCGCTCCCGGGTGTCGGCCGAGCTGAGCTCCGCCAGCTCGGTGCGGCACGCCGAGCCGTAGAGGCGATCGCTCACACGGCGGATTTCTTGGTGTCGGCAGCCAGGGCCTGCGCGATTCCCGCGTGCGCGGCCGCGATTTCGGCCTCGTCGAAGTTGTCCTCCCACCCGGCGGGCGCGGGCATGGCCTCGGTCGCAGCGATGTCCGCGTCGATGTCCGCGAAGCGCCGCGTGCGCAGTGCGTCGTCCGTGCTGATGCTGAACCGCTCCCGCTCCTCGGAGGCCATGGCAAGAACGTAGCGCGGCGTGTCACGCGGTGTCCGGGGAAAACGCGACGGCCCCCCGCGCGGGTGCGCGGGGGGCCGTCGGGGGCCTCCGTCAGAGCTTCTCGGGGGTGCGGATGCCGAGGAGGGACATGCCCTTGGCAAGGGTGCTGGCGGTCAGGTCGGCCAGGAAGAGGCGGTTCTCGCCGACGGCGAGTTCCGGCTCGGGCTTGATGACCGGGCACTGCTCGTAGAAGGTGCTGAACAGGGAGGACAGCTGGTAGAGGTACGCGGCCACCTTGTGCGGGGCGTACTCGGTGGCGGCCTCCTCGATCAGCTCGCCGAAGCCGTCCAGGTGCAGGCCCAGCGCGCGCTCGGCCGGGGCCAGCTCCAGCTCCGGGTGGGCCAGCGGGCTGCGCTCGCCCGCCTTGCGCAGGATGGAGCGGATGCGGGCGTACGCGTACTGGAGGTAGACGGAGGTGTCGCCGTTGAGCGAGACCATCTGGTCCAGGTCGAACTTGTAGTCGCGCGCGGCGGAGGTGGAGAGGTCCGCGTACTTCACCGCGCCGATGCCGACGTACTGGCCGTTCTCGACGATCTCGGCCTCGGTCAGGCCGACCTTCTCGGCCTTCTCGCGGACCACCGCGGTCGCCCGCTCGACGGCCTCGTCGAGGAGGTCCACCAGCCGGACGGTCTCGCCCTCACGGGTCTTGAACGGCTTGCCGTCCTTGCCGAGGACGGTGCCGAAGGCGAGCTGGACGGCCTTGGTGTCCTCGTTCAGCCAGCCGGCGCGGCGGGCCGTCTCGAAGACCATCTTGAAGTGCAGGGACTGGCGCGCGTCCACGACGTACAGCAGGGTCGAGGCCTTGAGGTTGCCCACCCGGTCGCGGATCGCGGACAGGTCGGTCGCGGCGTAGCCGAAGCCGCCGTCGGACTTCTGGACGATCAGCGGGGTCGGGTTGCCGTCCGGGCCCTTGACGTCCTCGAAGAAGACGCACAGCGCGCCGTTGGAGCGGACGGCGACGCCCGACTCCTCCAGCAGGCGGCAGGTCTCCACCAGCATGTCGTTGTAACCGGACTCGCCGACGACGTCGGGGTCCTGGATGTCCATGTCCAGCTTGTTGAAGACGGAGTAGAAGTAGATCTTCGACTCGTCGACGAACCGCTGCCACAGCGCCAGCGTCTCCGGCTCGCCCGCCTGGAGGTCCACCACCCGGGCCCGGGCGCGGGTCTTGAACTCCTCGTCGGAGTCGAAGAGGGCGCGCGAGGCCTTGTAGAGGCGGTTGAGGCTGGACATCGCCTCCTCGCCGGAGACCTCCGCGCCGCCGGCCGCGGCGCCGTGGTCCAGCTCGTGCGGGTGCTCGATCAGGTACTGGATGAGCATGCCGAACTGGGTGCCCCAGTCGCCGATGTGGTGGCGCCGGACCACGCTCTCGCCGGTGAACTCCAGGATCTCGACCATCGCGGCGCCGATCACGGCGGACCGCAGGTGGCCGACGTGCATCTCCTTGGCCACGTTCGGCTGGGCGTAGTCGATGACCGTGGTGCCCGCGGTCGGCGAGAGCGGCACGCCCAGGCGCGCGTCGGCGGCGCGGGCCGCCAGGGTCTCGACGATCGCGCGGTCGGTGAGGGTGATGTTGAGGAAGCCGGGGCCGGAGACCTCGATCTCCTTGATCAGGTCACCGGTGGGGATGCCCTCGACCACGGTGGTCGCGAGCTCGCGCGGGTTGGCCTTGGCCTTCTTCGCGAGCGCCAGGATGCCGTTGGCCTGGAAGTCGGCCCGGTCGCTTCGTCGCAGCAGCGGGTCGCTCGCACCGGCGTCCGGCAGGGCGGAGGCGAGTGCGTCGGCGACGCGCTGGTTGACGGAGGAAGCGAGGGAAGGGACCGAGGCCATGAGCTGCCGTTCCTGTGAGGTCGTGCGCGAGCGTGTTCTTGGGGGTTCCGACAAGGATCGAGTATCCCATGCGGGGGCCCGGCGCTTCCCGGGATATCGGGCGGGACGGCTCGCGTGAGGTGAGGGGGCGGGAGCAACCCCGGAGCGTTCTCTTCCGTCTGGGAGAATGGCCGAAGCCGGCATTCGAGATAGAAGGACGTGACGTGGCTCAGAGCGCCCAGAGCAGCACCGAGACCGATTGGGTCTCCCGTTTCGCGGACGAGGTCATCGCCGAGGCGGAGCGCCGAGCCCCGGGCACGGCAACATCAGTCGCTACCGCTCCGGTCATCGTCGTCGCGTCCGGACTCTCCCCCTCCGGCCCGATCCACCTGGGCAACCTCCGCGAGGTCATGACCCCGCACCTGGTCGCGGACGAGATCCGCCGCCGGGGCTTCGAGGTCCGCCACCTGATCTCGTGGGACGACTACGACCGGTACCGCAAGGTGCCCAAGGGCATCCCCGGCGTCACCGAGGAGTCCCACGCCCAGCACATCGGTCGCCCGCTGACCGCCGTGCCCGCGCCCGAGGGCTCCGCGTACCCGAACTGGTCCGAGCACTTCAAGGCCGCCATGGTCGAGGCACTGGCCGAGCTGGGCGTCGAGTACGACCCGATCAGCCAGACCGAGCAGTACACCGCCGGTACCTACCGCGACCAGGTGCTGTTCGCGATGAAGCACCGCGCCGACATCGACGCGATCCTCGACCAGTACCGGACCAAGCAGAAGCCGGGCGGCAAGAAGCCGCAGCAGAAGCAGGTCGACGAGGCCGAGCTGGAGGCCGCCGAGGGTTCGGGCGCCGCCGCCGAGGACGACGGCAGCGCGGACGGTACGGAGTACTTCCCGTACAAGCCGTACTGCGCCGAGTGCGGCAAGGACTTCACCAAGGTCACCTCCTACGACGACGAGAGCACCGAGCTCACCTACGTCTGCACCGAGGACGCGTTCACCGAGACGGTCAAGCTCAGCGAGTTCAACCGCGGCAAGCTGGTCTGGAAGGTCGACTGGCCGATGCGCTGGGCCTTCGAGGGCGTGGTCTTCGAGCCCTCGGGCGTCGACCACTCCTCGCCCGGCTCGTCGTTCCAGGTCGGCGGCCAGATCGTGCACCTGTTCGGCGGCGAGCAGCCGATCGGCCCGATGTACGCGTTCGTCGGTATCAGCGGCATGGCGAAGATGTCCTCCAGCAAGGGCGGGGTCCCGACCCCGGCCGACGCGCTGAAGATCATGGAGCCGCAGCTGCTGCGCTGGCTGTACGCCCGCCGCAGGCCGAACCAGTCCTTCAAGATCGCCTTCGACCAGGAGATCCAGCGGCTCTACGACGAGTGGGACAAGCTGGAGTCCAAGGTCGCCGACGGCAGCGTGCTGCCCGCCGACGCCGCCTCGCACGCGCGCGCCGTGCGGACCGCCGCCGGTGAGCTGCCGCGCACGCCGCGGCCGCTGCCGTACCGCACGCTCGCCTCGGTCGTGGACATCACGGGCGGGCACGACGAGCAGACGGTCCGGATCCTGAACGACCTCGACCCGGCGAACCCGCTGGGCTCGCTGGACGAGGTGCGCCCGCGTCTGGACCGCGCCGAGAACTGGATCTCCACCCAGGTCCCGGCCGACCAGCGCACGCTGGTGCGCGAGGAGGCCGACGCGGAGCTGCTCGGCTCGCTGGACGACGAGGGCCGGGAGTCGCTGCGGCTGCTCCTGGAGGGCCTGGACTCGCACTGGTCGCTCGACGGCCTGACCACGCTCGTCTACGGCGTGCCGAAGGTGATGGCGGGCCTGGAGCCGGACGCCAAGCCGACGCCGGAGCTGAAGGTCGCGCAGCGGACGTTCTTCGCGCTGCTCTACCGGCTGCTGGTGACCCGGGAGACCGGCCCGCGCCTGCCCACGCTGCTGCTCGCGGTCGGGGCGGACCGGGTGCGCAAGCTGCTCGCGGTCTGACCGTACGGACGGACGTAAGCGGAAGGGCCCGCACCCCCTGGTTGATCCGGGGGTGCGGGCCCTTCCGCGTGCTGCGTGCTGCGTACCGGGTGCCGGGCTACGCGATGTGCTCGTTCTCCAGGTCGGTCTGGTAGCGCTGCTTCAGCTCGGGCATCAGCCGCTTGAGCGTGGTGGCGCTGCGCGGGTGGACGATGCCGTGGCCGTCCGAGAGGTGTATGTCGAGCTGCTCCGGGCTCGGCCAGTTGCCGTGCTCGTCGACGTAGGTGCGGAAGACCTCGTACGCCGCCTCGGCGAACTTCACCTCGTCGATCGGGCTCTCGTCCTGGGGCGAGGGCGCCGGTGCTGCCGCCGGTGCTGCCGCCGTTCCCTGGGGCTGCGGGGTCGGCTGGGGCTGCGGGGGCTGCTGCGGGTCCGCCGGGTCCTGTGCCTGGGCGTCCGGGCCGGTGGGGGGAAGGACCGGGATGGGCTCCAGGCCCTCGACGTACTGCGGGTTGTAGCCGCCCTCGTACGCGGCCTGCGGGGCCAGCGGCGCCGCGAACCAGGCGCTGTTGTGGGCCGCGGGCATTGCCGTCGGGTCGACCGCGAAGGCCGGCGGGGCGTGCCCGGGGCCGGCGGTGGGGCCGGCGGCGGGACCGGTGGTGGGGCCGGTGACGGCGCCGGGCAGGCGCGGGCCGGGTACGGCCTGCTGCACGGCCGCGGCCGCGGCCTGCGGGTGTGCGCCCGGTGCGGTGTGCGCCCGGTGCGCCTCCAGGGCCGCCGGGCCCGCCTCGGGGTCCGCGACCGCGACCGGGACGCTGACCGGGGGCAGCAGCGCGGGCTCGATGCCCGCGGCCGCCAGGCCCTCGGGGACGGTCTGGGACAGCGGGACGCCTATGCGGGCCAGGCGCAGCGGCATGAGGGCCTCGACGGGGGCCTTGCGGCGCCAGGCGCGCCCGTACCGGGCCTGGAGGCGGGCCTGGTAGATGAGCCGGTCCTGTTCCATGCCGACCGCCTGCTCGTAGGAGCGCAGCTCCCACAGCTTCATCCGGCGCCACAGCTTGAAGGTGGGGATCGGCGAGAGCAGCCAGCGGGTGATCCGCACGCCCTCCATGTGCCGGTCCGCGGTGATGTCGGCGATCCGCCCCACCGCGTGCCGGGCCGCTTCGACGGTCACCACGAACAGGATCGGGATGACGGCGTGCATGCCGACGCCCAGCGGGTCCGGCCAGGCCGCCGCGCCGTTGAACGCGATCGTGGCGGCGGTCAGCAGCCACGCGGTCTGGCGCAGCAGCGGGAAGGGGATGCGGATCCACGTCAGCAGCAGGTCGAGCGCGAGCAGCACGCAGATGCCCATGTCGATGCCGATCGGGAACACCAGCGAGAAGCTGCCGAACCCCTTCTGCAGCGCCAGCGCGCGCACCGCGGCGTAGGAACCGGCGAAGCCGATTCCCGCGATGACGACGGCGCCGGCGACGACGACGCCGATGAGTATCCGGTGCGTACGAGTCAGCTGCATCGCGGCCACCCGCGATCCCCTCCCACTATCGAGCTACGGCAGGCACAGCGTACGGGTGACGCGATGTCCCCTGCTCCGCGCCCCCGTTCGCCCCTTCCGCCAGGTCAGGAGGAGACGGCCGACGCCGACGAGGACGGGGAGGCCGACTCGGAGGGCGCGTCCGAGGACGCCGGCTTCTCGCCGGCGGCGGAGACCGCGTTCACGGCTTCGCGGATCGCGGCGACCGCGCTCTCCAGCAGCTTCGCCTGGTCGGGGGCGGCGGCGCCCTCGTAGGCGGCGCCGTTGTAGTCGAGGGAGACGACGACGTTCTGCGTGCGCACGATGACCGTGGTGTTGAAGAAGTCGGCGCCGTCCTTCTTGGTGGCGTAGGTGACCGAGGTGCCCTGGTCGCCGACGCCGCCCACCTGGTCGTTCTTCACGTTCTGGGCGCCTTCGACGGCCTTCGCCGTCTGGAGCTGCTTGTTGTACTGCTCCTCGGCGCGCTTGTTGCCGCTGCCCAGGGACTCGTGCGAGTCGTAGCGGACGAGGGAGACCGCGAGCCAGCGGTAGTCCGAGCCCTTGAGGCCGTTCTCGTCCAGGCCGTTCCAGGAGCAGCTGGCGCGGCTGGTCAGGTCGTTCGACTTGGTGGCGTTGCCGTTCTTGTCCTTGGCCTTCGGGACGAGGGCCTCGATGGTCTTGCTCTGGATCGTCTTGCACGGGTCGGGCAGCGTGGAGAATGCGGCCTTCTCGGGGGCGGACGACGGCTTCGTGCTCGGCGACTTGGACGAAGCGGACGAGTCGGACTTCTTGCCCGTGTCTGCGCTCTTGCCCGAGTCGGACGAGCAGCCGGAGACGGCGAGGATCACCGGGACGGCTGCGCAGGCGATGACGCGGGTGAGGCGCGAGGCTGATCGGTGCATGATTCCTTCGTACGTTTGTGTGTCTATGGGCGCGGGGAACCGGGCAACGGTAGCCCGATCGGGGCGCGCCCTGCTGTGCCCGCGGTCACGCCGGGGTCCGGCGCGTGCCTCCCGGAGGGCTTCGGGAGCCCTCCCGGAGCCCTCCGGTCAGCCGCCGATCGGCGGCTGACCAGGCACGCAGTCGCCCGTCGGGTGGTGGGTCAGTCGTTGAAGCGCTCCACCAGCGCCTCGGCCAACTGGTGCGCTTCGTCCTGCGTTTCCGCGCTGGAGGGGACCCCGCCGGGCAGTGCGGGCTGCACGCTGTACTCGACGGTGACGATGACGTTCGCGGTGCGGAAGACGATGCGCACGGTCCGCGACTGGGCCGCGGACCCCGCCGCGCTGAGCCGGTCCTCGACGAAGGCGGCGTCCCCGAGGCTGTCCAGGACGCGGGAGCCGAGCTCGGGCGGAGTGGGCGTGGCGGAGGGCACGGGCGAACCGGCGGGGGCGCCGGCGGGGGCGCCCGCGGGCGGGGCCGCGGGTGTGGTGGACGGCGCGGTGGAGGGTGCGGTGGACGGGGTGGTGGACGGCACCGCCGCGGCGCCGGGGTCCGGGCCGGGGGCGGGTGTCGTGCCCGCGGGGCTCGTGGTCGCGCCGGGGGGCGGGTTGGTCGACGGTACGGGGGCCGGCAGGTGGGCGTCGGTCAGGCGGCGCTCGTACACCTGCTTCGCCTTGTCGTCGTCGCTGCTGGCGGCGCGGTCGTAGGAGACCACCCGCTCGAAGCCGACGGACAGCAGCCGGGTCTCCTCGGGGGTCTGCGCCTTCCAGCGGCAGCCCACGCGCCGGTCGCCGTCGTACGAGGTGTCCGCGTTCCCGGCGTAGAGCTGGTCGCGCTGCTCCGGGGTGAGCGTGGCGGCGGCCGGGAGCATGGCCTTCAGCCGCTTCGCGTCGACCGCCTTGCAGGGCGAGGGCAGGCTGCGGTACTTCCCGGGCGGCGCGGCGACGGGCGTGGCGCCGCCCGCTTTGGAGTCGCTGGTGTCCCCGACTCCGGCGCCGCCGGAGCACCCGGCCATCAGCGCGGTGAGCATCAGGATGCCCGGAAGGACTTGCCGTACCGCGTTGCGCTGCACGTCGTCTGGCTCCGTTCGACAGGCTTTCGACAGGCTCTGGGTGGGCCTTGGGTCGGGAAATTGCGTTGCCGCTGCTGGGCCGCGCGTGGACACAATGTCTATCGCACACGCTGGTGCTGACGCCGGTCCCATGTCGTCTTTGGGCCCTGTTGCGAGGCTTTTTGCGTATTGAGACTTTTCAGTGGTTAACGGGGTGTTGAGGACGTTATGTCTTATGTAGAGGTGCCCGGGGCGAAGGTCCCGATCCGGATGTGGACCGATCCGTCCACGGTCGAGGACAGTGCGATGCGACAGCTGCACAACGTCGCGACCCTGCCCTGGATCAAGGGCCTGGCCGTCATGCCGGACGTGCACTACGGCAAGGGCGCCACCGTCGGCTCGGTGATCGCCATGAAGGACGCGGTCTGCCCGGCCGCGGTGGGCGTGGACATCGGCTGCGGCATGTCGGCGGTCCGCACCTCGCTGACGGCCAACGACCTGCCCGGTGACCTGTCACGGCTGCGGTCGAAGATCGAGCAGGCGATCCCGGTCGGGGCGGGCCTGCACAAGGAGGCGGTGGACCCGGCGCGGCTGTACGGCTTCGCGGCCGACGGCTTCGACGACCTCTGGTCGCGCTTCGACTACATCGCGGACGCGGTCAAGTTCCGGCGCGAGCGCGCCGCGAAGCAGATCGGCACGCTCGGCGGCGGCAACCACTTCATCGAGTTCTGCCTCGACGAGACGGGCGCGGTCTGGCTGATGCTGCACTCCGGTTCCCGGAACATCGGCAACGAGCTGGCCGAACACCACATCGGCGTGGCCCGCGGGCTCGCGCACAACCAGGACCTGGTGGACCGCGACCTCGCGGTGTTCCTGGCGGCCACCCCGCAGATGCAGGACTACCGCAACGACCTCTTCTGGGCGCAGGAGTACGCGAAGTACAACCGCGCCGTGATGATGAGCCTGTTCAAGGAGGTCGTCCGCAAGGAGTTCCGCAAGGCGAAGGTCTCCTTCGACCACGAGATCAGCTGTCACCACAACTACGTGTCCGAAGAGCGCTACGACGGCATGGACCTGCTGGTCACGCGCAAGGGCGCGATCCGCGCGGGCAGCGGTGACTTCGGGATCATCCCCGGTTCGATGGGCACCGGCTCGTACATCGTGAAGGGCCTCGGCAACGCGAAGTCCTTCAACTCGGCCTCGCACGGCGCGGGCCGGAAGATGAGCCGGACCGCGGCGAAGAAGAAGTTCTCGGCGCGCGACCTGGCGGACCAGACCAAGGGCGTGGAGTGCCGCAAGGACTCCGGGGTCGTGGACGAGATCCCGGGCGCCTACAAGTCGATCGAGCAGGTCATCGACCAGCAGACCGACCTCGTCGCGGTCGTGGCCAAGCTCAAGCAGGTCATCTGCGTCAAGGGCTGATCGTCGGCCCGTACGTCGTGCTCGGGAGCGGTGCTCGGGCGCAGCTCGGGGGAGTGGAGGGGCCCGGACCGGTCAAACGGTCCGGGTCCCTCCGTATGTGGGGGTCGATCGGGGTCAACTGTTGCCGCACGCAAGGGGGTTGACGGTCAGAGTTGGTCTAGACCAAGGTGTGCGCCATGTGGAGATCTCGCGTGGTTCTCGGTGTGTTCGCTTCGCTGTCGCTCACCTTCGGGGTGGCCGGATCCGCCGTGGCGGGGGCGGGGGATCCGGTCCCGTCCGCTGCCGCTTCCGAGGCCGCGGCCGGCGCCGTGGGCGCGGTCGTCGGCGTGGGGCTGCCGCCCGTCGTCTCGCACGTACCGACCACCGACAAGGTCGTCTTCATCACCATCGACGACGGCTGGAACCACGACCCCGCCGCCGCGCGGACGCTGATCGACAAGCGGGTGCCGGTGTCCCTGTTCCTGCTGCCGGGGGCGACGTCCTACGACACCGGCTACTTCACGGACCTCATCGAGCAGGGCCGGGCCACCGTGGAGAACCACACCGTCAACCACCCGGACCTGACCACGCTCGACGCGGCCGGCAAGGACGCGGAGGTGTGCGGGGCGCGGCAGCAGCTGACGGGGACCTTCGGGCGGGCGCCGCAGCTGCTGCGACCGCCGTACGGGGCCGTCAACGACGACGTGCGGCTCGCGGCGAAGGCGTGCGGGGCGAAGGCGCTGATCACCTGGACCTACGACTTCACCACCTGGAGCCAGACCCCGCCGACCCCGCGGCTGCAGGCGGGGGACATCGTGCTGCTGCACTTCACGCCCACGCTGGAGGCCGACCTGGAGCGGGCGCTGGGAGCGGCGAAGGCCGCAGGCCTGAAGCCTGCGGCCCTCCTGCCCCAGCTCAAGGCGGCCGGGCTGGCGTAGCCCCGGGGCCTGGGACCGCGGTCCGGGGCCGGGGTCACGCGGCGGGTGTCACAGGTCGCGGTGGACCTTCGTGTTCGAGGCCTGGGCGCGGGGGCGGACCACCAGCAGGTCGATGTTGACGTGGCTGGGGCGGGTCACGGCCCAGGTGATGGTGTCGGCCACGTCGTCGGCGGACAGCGGTTCGGCGACGCCCGCGTACACCTTGGCCGCCTTGTCCGCGTCACCGCGGAAGCGGGTCGTGGCGAACTCCTCCGTCTTGACCATGCCCGGCGCGATCTCGATCACGCGGACCGGCTGGCCGACGATCTCCAGGCGGAGGGTCTCGGCCAGGACGCGGGCGCCGTTCTTCGCGGCGACGTAGCCCGCGCCGCCCTCGTACGTCGAGTGCCCGGCGGTCGAGGACAGGATCACGACGGTGCCGTCGCCGGAGGCGGTCAGGGCCGGGAGCAGGGCCTGGGTGACATTGAGCGTGCCGATGACGTTGACCTCGTACATCGTGCGCCAGTCGGCCGGGTCGCCGGTGGCGACCGGCTCGGCGCCGATGGCCCCGCCCGCGTTGTTGACCAGCACGTCGACGGAGGGGAACTGCTCCAGGAACGCGGCGAAGGCGTCGACGGCGGCGCGGTCCGTCACGTCCAGGGCGTGGGCGGTGGCGAGCCGGCCGGCCGCGGTGATCTCGGCGGCGAGCTGCTCGATGCGGTCCTTGCGGCGGGCGGTCAGCACGACGTGGTAGCCCGCGCCGGCGAGCTGCCGTGCGGTGGCCGCGCCGATTCCGCTGCTCGCCCCGGTGACGACTGCGATGCGGGGGGTCATGGGAGCGCTCCTCGTTCGGGTGATCGATACCCGGCCAGCATAGGCATGCGGACGGGACCCCGGGGGGCGCTCAGCGGCCGCGCGGGGCGTACATGATCAGGGCCATCCCGGCCAGGCAGACCAGGGCTCCGGCGATGTCCCAGCGGTCGGGGCGGTAGCCGTCGGCGACCATGCCCCAGGCGATGGATCCGGCCACGAAGACCCCGCCGTAGGCGGCCAGTACCCGGGCGAAGTCCCCCTCGGGCTGGAGCGTGGCGACGAAGCCGTAGAGGCCGAGGGCGATGACCCCGGCGCCGATCCAGACCCAGCCCTTGTGGTCGCGCACGCCCTGCCAGACGAGCCAGGCGCCACCGATCTCCAGGACGGCGGCGAGGGCGAACAGGGACGCGGAGCGGACGATCAGCATGGGGCAACCCTGGCATGCGACCGGCGTCGGTGCGTGCCCGCCGGGTACGTCGCAGATGGCGGTGGGCGCGCCCTCGTTCGTGTGATGGTCCGACCGGTGGGGGGCGGGGGTCGTTAGCCTCCGCGCGTGGAGGTGGTGACGGTGGCGGTGTGCCGTGGCGTCGTACGAATCGTGGTGGCCCTCGGGCTGGTCCTGGCCGGGGCCGCGGCCCAGACGGGAGCCGCGCAGGCCGGGGTGGTACCGGCCGGGGCGGGGGTCGAGCGGGCCGGCGCGGGTGCCGTGCGGGCCGGCGCGGGTGCCGTGCGGGCCGACGCCTGGCGGGCGCCCGAGGCCGATGTGTCCTACCGCGGGCGGGTGAAGCTGTCCGCGGGGCGGCTCGCCGTCTGGGTGGTCCCGGAGAACCAGGGGCCCGCCCCGCTCGCGAACACCACCCTGCGGCTGCGGTTCTCCGCGGCCCTCGCCGACGGCCAGGAGCTGGCGGAGGGCTGCGCCCGGGCCGGGCAGCGCGAGGTGATGTGCGAGACGGGGGCCCTGCCCGCGCACGGGCCGGGCCGCCACATCGGGCTGCGGCTGTGGCTGAAGGAGCGGCCGTCGGAGGTGGTGGTGCGCGTGGACACCTGGTGGAACGGTGGCGCGAACGACCGCAACCACGCCAACGACGAGCACACGGTGCTCGCCCTCGACACCGGCGACTCCTACTCCTTCTGAGGCCGCTGCTCCGCTACTCCCTCTGGGGCGCTACTCCTTCTGGGGTCGCAGGGTCCAGCGCGCGACGGCCCGGTCGACCTCGGCGGGAGTGGGTGCGGGGGCGGACCAGGCGACGTAGCCGTCGGGGCGCACGAGCACGCAGGCGGTACGTCCGGGGGTGCGCCAGGAGGCGTGGGTGAGCCCCGGCTCCGTCGCGGGGCGGGGTGCCGGTGCGGCGGATCCGTCGGTGCCGGTTGTGGTGGTGCCGGTTGTGGTGGTTGCAGCGGTGGCGGTGGCGCCGGTTCCGGGGGTCGTCCCGGGCGGGGTGATCAGGACGAAGGCGCCGGCGCGCAGCAGCTCGTACAGCCTGCCCTCGCGCAGGACGGCGTCGGGTGCGCGACGGCCCGCGGGGCGGGCAACGCCCGGCGGCGGCGGGTAGGAGATGCCGATCCCGGAGACCGTGCGGACCGCGCGGTCGCGCGCGGGTCGGATCCGTCCCAGCAGCGCGGCGCCGATGTTGCGGGCCGTGCGGCGGACCGGGGTGGTGGCCATCGTGATCCGGGTCAGGGCGCCGCTGCCGCGCAGTACGAGGCGGCCGACGGGGTGCCGTTCGCCCTCGTAGCTGTCCAGCAGGGCCTCGGGGTCGGGGGCGCGTCCTAGGAGGACGGCCGTGAGCTTCCAGGAGAGGTTGGCGGCGTCCTGGAGGCCGGTGTTCATGCCCTGGCCGCCCGCGGGGGAGTGGACGTGGGCGGCGTCGCCGGCGAGGAAGACGCGGCCCACGCGGTAGTGCGGGACCTGGCGTTCGTCGGCGTGGAAGCGGGAGATCCAGCGGGGGTCGTGCATGCCGTGGTCGGTGCCGAGGGCGGTGCGCGTGATGGTGCGCAGTTCGTCGAAGTCGACGGGGTCGCCGTCCTGGGCCCGGCCGTCGCGGTGCCAGGCGATGGCCCGGTACCAGCCGTCGCCGAAGGGGACGAGGAAGGCGAAGGCCCGACCGCTGCTGTTGACGGCGAGCTGGTCCGGGGGTTCCTCGGTCAGGCGTACGTCGGCCAGCACCATCGAGCTGACCACGGCGTGGCCGGGGAAGGGCAGGCCGAGTTCGCGGCGGACGGTGGAGCGGACGCCGTCGGCGCCGACGACGTGTCGGGCGTGCAGGGTGACCGCGGTGCCGGGGGTGCCGGGGGTGTCTGCGGTGCCTGTGGTGTCCGTGGCGCCGGTGGTGTCCGTGGGGGTGCGGAGGTCGAGGGTGACGGTGTCCTGGCCCTCGGCCTGATGCAGTGCGATCAGCTCATGGTCGTACCGGAAGTCCACACCTGTGGACAACGCACGACGCTCCAGCAGGCGTTCGGTCTCAAATTGAGGGGTGATGAGGACGAACGGGAAGCGGGTGGGGAGCGTGTCCAAGGAGAGGGTGAGTCCGCCGAAGAGGCGGAGTTGCCGGATCGGGCGGCCGGTGGCGACGAGGTCGTCGGCGAGTCCGCGCGCGTCGAGGAGTTCGAGGGTGCGGGCGTGGACGGCGAAGGCGCGCGTGAGGTTGGCGGCGGTCTGCGGGCGCCGCTCGATCAGGGCGACGGTCAGTCCGGCGGCGGCGAGATCTCCGGCGATGAGCAGACCGGTCGGACCGGCGCCGATCACCGCGACGTCCACGATGTCCCCGATGTTCGCGGCGGGTTCGGATTCGGATTCGGGCGCGGGATCGGGCACTGGGGCTGGGGCTGGGGATGTCATGGTGGAAGATCCTGCCCACCCCCGCCGGGCCCTACGCGGTGACGCCGCCGCCGAATTCGGCCAACGCCTCGCTGACGATCAGCTCCAGGCGGGCGTGGTGCGCGCCCCGCCAGTACACGCGCTCGCATTCGGCGCATTGGGCGAACACGTCGTAGGAGCGCTGCGTACCGCCCTCCAGGAGGTCGCCGACGCTGTCCTTGTCGGCCGCGCGCAGCGTGCCGTTGCAGGCGGTGCAGCGGGTCCAGGGGGTCAGCTCCGGCGCGAACCGGCCGAGGATGTCGCGCAATTGCTCGTCGGGGCTGTCGCTGTAGACGTAGGCGCCCGCCCAGATCTCGCGGCGCCGCAGCAGGCCGCGGTCACGGGAGAGCAGGACGCGCCGCTCGGCGGCGGAGCGGGTGGCGAGGGCGGGGTCGCCGATGTCCTCGTTCTCGTAGGCCGTGTCGATGCCGAGCAGGCGCATCCGACGGGCGAGCGTGCCGAGGTGGACGTCGAGGAGGAAGCGGAGCGGGGCGCCGGGGACCTCTTGCGGGCGGGGCGGGCCGGAGACCTCGACGGCCTCACCGCCTCGGGGCACGTAGGAGACGGGCGCCTCGCGGCCGTCGACGAGCAGGCGGCCGACCTCGGTGAGCGGGACGCCGACGGATTCGACGACGTGGCCCAGGCTGGAGGTGCCGTCGACCGTGGTGGGTACGCGCTCGCCGCGTCGACTGGGCGCGGTGAAGACGCGCAGCTCGGGGGCGAGGGTGAGGGTGATGTCCGGTCCGTTCACGTGGCCCAGCATGCCAGCTCGGGGCGGGGCGGCGAAGGCCAATTACGCGGGGGCGGCGGCTTCCTCGTCGTAGACCTCGCGGTGGGCGCTGACCTGGTCGAAGTGCTGCTCGGCCCAGTGCTTCACGGAGGTGAGGAGGCCGCCGAGGCTGTGGCCGAGGGGGGTGAGGCGGTAGTCGACGCGGACGGGCACGGAGGCGGTGACGGTGCGGCTGACGAGGCCGTCGCGTTCGAGGGCGCGCAGGGTCTGGGTGAGCATCTTCTGGCTGACGCCGGGGATGCGGCGGCCGAGGTCGCTGTAGTGCATGACCTCCGTCTCGTTGAGGGCGCTCAGGACGAGACCGACCCACTTGTCGCTGATGCGGTCCAGGAGTTGGCTGGTCGGGCATTCCTTGAGGAAGGCGTCGTAGGCGTGGCGGGCCTCCTGGCGGCGGGTCTCGGCAGTGCGGGTGGCCATGGCGGGCTCACTTTCGGGTCGGGTACGCACCTTGGAGTACGTACTTACGAAATGAAAGTACCTCTCCCTAAGTTAGTGCGCATCGGAACGAACGAAAACGAGCGCAAGGGACGAGACCCATGAGCCAGAACCAGCACCAGCACCAGACGCAGGGCCAGACGCAGGGTCAGAAGCTGATCGAGGCGGCGGTCGTCACCGCATTCGGCGGCCCGGAGCGGGTCGTGACGGCGCAGGTGCCGCTGCCGGTTCCGGGGGCCGGGCAGGTACGGGTCCGGGTACGGGCCGCGGGGCTCAATCCGGTGGACGCCCTGGTCCGCCTCGGGGTCTTCGGGGGCGAGGGGAAGCGGCTCGGCTTCGGGTGGGACGTGGCCGGTGAGGTCGATGCGGTCGGCGCCGGGGTGACCCGGTGGAGCGCCGGTCAGCAGGTCGTCGGGCTGCACTACGGCCAGGTCAAGGAGCTCGGGACGCACGCGGAGTACGTGGTCCTCGATGAGGGCGCCCTCGCCGCCGCCCCCGAATCCGTGGACGCGACCGCCGCCGCGGTGCTGCCGCTCGGCGGGCTCACGGCGGCCCGGGCCCTGGGCCAGTTGGGGCTGGCGGGCGGGGAGTCGGTGCTGGTCACCGGGGCTGCCGGGGTGGTCGGTGGGCTGGCGGTCCAGCTCGCGGTGCACGCCGGGCTGAAGGTGACCGCGCTGGCGGCCCCGGCGGACGAGGAGCTGGTCCGGTCGCTGGGCGCCACCGACTTCGTGGCCCGGGGCACGGCCGGGGCGGATGCGGGGGTGCGGGTGGACGGAGTGCTGGATACCGCGGTGCTGGGGGAGGCCGCGCTGGACTTCGTCCGTGACGGCGGCGCCTACGTCGGGCTGCGGCCGGGCGGGGCCCCCGCTCCGGTCCGCGGGATCCGGGTCCTGGAGCAGGAGGTCGCGGCGGACGGGGCGCACCTGGCGCGGCTGGTGTCCTTGGTGGACGAGGGCGCGCTGACCCTGCGGGTGGGCGGGACCTACGCCCTGGCCGACGCGGCCGAGGCGCACGCCCGCCTCGCGGAGGGCGGCGCCCGGGGCCGGCTGGTCCTGACGGTGGCCTGAGCCCGCTCCGACGGTCGTGCCGGGCGGGCGGGCCGCGCAGGGTCAGGTGGGCGGTGCGGTGCGGTGCGGGTCGGGTCAGGCGGGCAGGGTGTAGCGCCAGTCGTGGCTCGGGTGGAACACGCCGGGCGGGTACTCGAAGTTGACGTCACCGAGCGACTCGAAGCCCGCCCGACGGCACACGGAGTTGGATGCGGCGTGGTCCGTGCCGGGGAAGGCGTGCACGAAGCGGCGGGAGCCGTGTTCGGCGACGTACGCGAGGAGTTCGGTGATCGCCGCCACCGCGAGGCCGCGGCCCTGGTGCTCGGGGAAGATCGCCCAGCCGCTCTCGTACACCTCTTCGTCGCGCCACTCGCGGGGCCAGAAGCCCACGGAACCGACGGTCTCGCCCGTCTCCGCCAGGCTGACCCGGAACATCCGTCCGGCGGCGGGTTCCCGGTCGCTCAGGGCGACGTACCGGCGCTGGCGGTCGGCCAGCTTCTCCTCGGACTCGGGTCCCCCCAAGTACTTGGTCATCTGGGGCTCGTTGGCCCGCAGCAGTAACCCGAGGTCCTCTTGGGACCAGGGGGTCAGACGCAGCGATATTTCCATGTTGAGGAGGGTACGAGGAACTCCTCCCCGCTGTCCGGGACTCGGCCCCATGTCGTGGCCGGAAGCGGTGAGAAGCGGAAGGAAGCTGAAGGAGGCGGAAGGAAGTGGAACGGAGTCGAAGGGGGACGAACGGGGCGGAGCCGTCCCGGTCCCTCCCGGCCCGGCGCGGTCCGTCAGGGCCAGACCAGGCAGTACGGCTGGTGGCCGGCCTCGTGCAGGCGGTGGGAGAAGTCCTGCCACTCGTGCAGCAGCTGGTAGACGTTGAAGGCGTCGCGCGGGCCGCCGCGGTCGGGGACCGTGGACCAGATGAAGGCGGCCGCGCCGACGGACTCCTCGCCGATGCCGCGCAGCGGGTCGACCACCGTCATCGGGAGCTTGACCACCGCGTAGTCGGGGTGCAGGACCACGAGCTCCAGCGGCGGGACCTTGTGCAGGGGTATGCCTTCGATGCCGGTGAGGACCATCGCGGCCACCGTCTCCGGCTTGATCTTGCTGAACATGCCGCCCATGCCGAGTTCGTCGCCGCCGAGCTGTTCCGGCCGCATCGAGATCGGGACGCGCGCCGCCGTGGCCCCGTCGGGGGCGCCGAAGTACTTGTAGGTCACTCCCATGCCGCGACCCCCCGGGACCGCGCTCGCGGGTGCCGGTACGCCGTCCACCGCGTCCGCGCCCCGGCGGCGGTGCTTGCCGCGGCGCCGGGCCTCCCGGGATGCCTCTCGGGAAGCGTCGCGGGCCTCGCGCGCACGCTCGGGCCCCAGGCCGTCCGTACCCTCGCCCGGTCCGCCACCGCGTTGCATATCTCCACCCGACTGGTCTTGCCTGCCCCGGCCCCGTGACCCCCGCCACGCGGCCTGATCATCATGGCAGTGACCTCCCCCGCGGCGGCGCGGTGAAACGCCCGTCCGCAAGTCTGTCGCGGCCTCTGAGACCATGGCTGGTGTGAGCTACCCGTATCCGTATGAAGCCCCAGTCTCGCAGAACCTGTTTGACCGCGCGTCCCTCGTGACCCCCGGCGGCGTGAACTCTCCGGTGCGTGCATTCCGCGCCGTGGGGGGAACGCCCCGGTTCATGGTGTCCGGTACCGGTCCGTACCTCACCGATGCCGATGGCCGCGAGTACGTCGACCTGGTCTGCTCGTGGGGGCCGATGATCCTCGGCCATTCCCACCCCGCCGTGATCGAGGCCGTGCAGGCCGCGGTCGCCCGCGGCACGTCCTTCGGCACCCCCGGCGAGGGCGAGGTCGCGCTCGCCGAGGAGATCGTCGCGCGGATCGCGCCCGTCGAGCAGGTGCGCCTGGTGTCCTCCGGTACGGAGGCCACCATGTCCGCGATCCGGCTGGCCCGCGGTTTCACCGGCCGGGCCAAGATCGTGAAGTTCGCGGGCTGCTACCACGGCCACGTGGACGCGCTGCTCGCCGCCGCCGGATCGGGCCTCGCGACCTTCGCGCTGCCCGACACCCCCGGTGTGACGGGTGCGCAGGCCGGCGACACGATCGTCCTCCCCTACAACGACCTCGAAGCGGTCCGTGCCGCCTTCGCCGCGCACCCCGGTGAGATCGCCTGTGTGATCACCGAGGCCGCGCCCGGCAACATGGGCGTGGTGACCCCCGGCGAGGGGTTCAACCAGGGCCTGGCCGACCTGTGCCGCGCGAACGGCGCGCTGTACGTCTCCGACGAGGTCATGACGGGCTTCCGCACCTCCCGCGCCGGATGGTTCGGCGTGGACGGGGTCGCGCCCGACCTGATGACCTTCGGCAAGGTCATGGGCGGCGGCTTCCCGGCCGCGGCCTTCGGTGGCCGCGCCGACGTCATGGGGCACCTGGCCCCCGTCGGCCCCGTCTACCAGGCGGGCACCCTCTCCGGGAACCCGATCGCCACCGCCGCCGGCCTCGCGCAGCTGCGGCTGCTCGACGACGCGGCGTACGCGAAGGTCGACGCCGTGTCGGCCGAGATCCAGGGCCTGGTGACGGACGCGCTCCGCAAGGAGGGCGTGGCACACCGGCTGCAGACCGCGTCCAACATGTTCTCCGTCTTCTTCACCGAGGACGAGGTCAGGAACTACGACGACGCCAAGAAGCAGGAGAGCTTCCGCTTCACCGGCTTCTTCCACTCGATGCTGGCCCAGGGCGTCTACCTGCCGCCCTCGTCCTTCGAGTCCTGGTTCGTCTCCACCGCCCACGACGAGCGGGCGATCGAGCGCATCGCGGCCGCGCTGCCCGCCGCCGCCCGCGCCGCCGCCGAGGCCACCCCGGAGGCCACCGCATGAGCAGCAGCGACATCACCGTCGTCCACCTGATGCGCCACGGAGAGGTGCACAACCCGGACGGGGTCCTCTACGGGCGCCGCCCCGGCTACCACCTCTCCGAGCTGGGCCGGCAGATGGCCGAGCGGGTCGCCGAGCACCTGGAGAACCGCGACATCACCCACGTCGTGTCCTCCCCGCTGGAACGCGCGCAGGAGACGGCGGCCCCGATCGCCAAGGCGCACAGCCTGGACCTGGCGACCGACGGGCGGCTGATCGAGGCGGGCAACGTCTTCGAGGGCAAGACCTTCGGCGTCGGCGACGGCGCCCTGCGCAAGCCCGCCAACTGGAAGCACCTGACGAACCCGTTCCAGCCGTCCTGGGGCGAGCCGTACATCGAACAGGTGGTCCGGATGATGGGCGCGCTGGACGCGGCGCGCGACGCGGCCCGCGGGCACGAGGCGGTGTGCGTGAGCCATCAGCTGCCGATCTGGATCGTGCGCAGCTTCGCCGAGAAGCGCAGGCTGTGGCACGACCCGCGGCGCCGGCAGTGCACGTTGGCCTCGCTGACGTCGTTCACGTACCAGGGCGACAAGATCGTGTCGGTGGGCTACAGCGAGCCGGCCCGGGACCTGGTCCCGGCGCACCTGCTCGCGGGCGCGAAGCCGGTGAAGGGCAAGTCGAAGGCGTTCGGCGCCTGAGTCGTGACGCCGGTCCGCGAGCCGGCGAGCCCGCGGACCCGCGGACCCGCCGGCTCGCGAGCCGGCCCGGAGGCGCTGCCTCCGATCGTCAAGATTCGACATGACCAGACCTAATTTCATACAAGTCGCCGCGCTACTGCCGATCTGACGCTCAGCCTGCGTTGGAATGTCCGTTTATACGACATTCCATCAGCGAGGTGAGCGACATGCGTGAGGTCAGCCGGAGGGGTGCGCTCGGACTCGGGCTCGGCGCCGTGGCCGCGATGGGGATCGCGGGTTGCAGCGGCGGGTCCGGCTCCGGGGGCGCCCACATGGGTGCGGGTTCCGGCAAGGCCGGCCCCGCCCCGAGCGGCGGGGCCGCCCACCCGGTCAGGCCCATCGGGGACGGTTCCACCGCGGACACGGGCCCCCAGCCCCACCAGCCCGCGAAGCCCGTCCCCCTCCAGCCCGGGGAGACCCCGCCGCAGTTCGTCGTCTTCAGCTGGGACGGCGCGGGCGAGATCGGCAACGGTCTCTTCCCGCGCTTCCTCAAGCTCGCCAAGGACCACCACGCGGGCATGACCTTCTTCCTCTCCGGGCTCTACCTGCTCCCCGAGTCGAAGCGGGAGCTCTACCGCCCGCCCAACAACCCGGTGGGCGCCTCCGACATCGGGTTCCTGAAGGACGAGAACGTCCGCAACACCCTGAAGTGCGTGCGCGAGGCCTGGCTCGACGGCCACGAGATCGGCACCCACTTCAACGGGCACTTCTGCGGCGGATCCGGCTCGGTGGCCCACTGGAGCGCGCAGGACTGGCACAGCGAGATCGAGCAGGCCGTGTCCTTCGTCACCAACTGGCGCACCAACACCGGCTTCACCGACCTCGAACCGCTGCCCTTCGACTACGCGAAGGAGCTCGTCGGGGCCCGCACGCCGTGCCTGCTCGGCCAGGACCAGCTGCTGCCCACCGCCGAGAAGCTCGGCTGGCGCTACGACGCCAGCTCGCCCGGCGGCCTCCAGCAGTGGCCGGAGAAGAAGGGGAACGTATGGGACCTGCCCCTGCAGTCCATGCCCTTCCCCGGCCACTCCTTCGAGGTGCTCTCGATGGACTACAACATCCTCGCCAACCAGTCGCAGAACACCACCCGGGGCGTTCCCTCCAACTACCCGGGCTGGCGCAGCCAGGCCACGGCCGCCTATCAGGGCGGCTTCCGGCGGGCGTACGAGACGAACCGCGCGCCGCTCTTCATCGGCAACCACTTCGAGGACTGGAACGGCGGCATCTACATGGACGCCGTCGAGGAAGCGCTCAAGTCGATGGCGGACAAAAGTGACGTACGCCTCGTATCGTTCCGCCAGTTCACCGACTGGCTCGACGTCCAGGACCCCAAGGTGCTCGCCAAACTGCGGGGCCTGGCCCCCGGTCAGCCGCCGACCGGCGGCTGGAAGACCTTCCTGACCGCGACCTGACCACGACCTGACCAGCCGCTGACCACCCCCTGACCGGCCCCTGACCAGGGGGTGGTCAGGATCCGGCCTGGTGGCCGGGGGGCGCGCAAGATCCACAATTCGCCCATGCGAAACTTTTCACATGAGCCTTAGCCGCGCCCCCCGACGCCGCCGCTCGACCAGCGGCCGCGCCGCCTTGCTGACCGCGGTGGCCGTCGCAGGCGCCCTCACCCTCACCTCCTGCGGAGATTCGGCCGGTGGCGCCAAGTCCTCCGGCTCCGCGGGCGGCAACTACGTGACGGGCCCGGGCGGCATCTCCACCGTCGCCAAGGGCCAGCGCGACGACGCCCCCAAGCTCGACGGCGAGACCGTCGACGGCAAGACGCTCGACACGACCACCCTCAAGGGGAAGGTCGTCGTCCTGAACGTCTGGGGCTCTTGGTGCCCGCCGTGCCGCGCCGAAGCCCCCTACTTCGCCAAGGTCTCCAAGGAGATGGCCGACGCGGGCAAGGACATCGCCTTCGTCGGGATCAACACCCGCGACAACAGCAAGCAGAACGCGGTCTCCTTCGAGGAGAACTTCGGGATCACCTACCCGAGCCTCTACGACCCCGACGGCAAGCTGATGCTCCGCTTCCCCAAGGGCACGCTCAACGCGCAGTCGATCCCCTCCACGATCGTCCTCGACAAGGAGGGCAAGATCGCCGCCCGCACCCTGGTCGCGGTCAACGAGGAGCAGCTGCGCAAGATGGTCGACCCGCTCCTCGCGGAGAAGTGACCGGCGTGAACGAGACCGTTTTCGGCGGCGCCCTGCTGCTCGCCCTGCCCATCGCCGTGCTCGCCGGGCTCGTCTCCTTCTTCTCCCCGTGCGTGCTGCCGCTCGTCCCCGGCTACCTCTCCTACGTGACTGGCGTCACCGGCGCCGACATGGCCGAGGCCCGGCGCGGGCGGATGCTGGCCGGGGCGAGCCTGTTCGTCCTCGGCTTCACCGCCGTCTTCGTCTCCACCGGCGCGCTCTTCGGGTTCTTCGGCGACGTCCTCCAGGACAACCGGGTCGTGATCTCCCGGGTGCTCGGCGGCGTGGTCATCCTCATGGGGCTCTTCTTCATGGGCCTGATCCCGGGCCTGACGATGCGGGAGTTCCGCTTCCACAAGAAGCCCACCGGGGGCCTGATCGGCGCGCCCGTCCTCGGGGTCCTCTTCGGCATCGGGTGGACGCCCTGCATGGGCCCGACCCTCACCGCCGTGAACACGCTCTCCCTGAACGAGGCGAGCGCCGGCCGCGGCGCGCTGCTGACCACGGCGTACTGTCTGGGCCTCGGCCTGCCCTTCATCCTCGCCGCGATCGCCTTCCGCAAGGCGCTCGGCGCCTTCGGCTGGGTGAAGAAGCACTACGCGTGGGTGATGCGGATCGGGGGCGGCATGCTGGTCCTGACCGGTCTGCTGCTCGTCACAGGTTGGTGGGCCACGATCGTCAACGACATGCAGAGCTGGACACAGGGCTTCACGGTGGGGATCTGAGGACTAAGAGCACATGAGTACGAGCGACAAGGCGCCCACCGCGGCGTCGGACCCCGAACACGACGCGGCCGCCCCGGAAGCCGACACGGAAGCGGCGGCGGCCGCCACCGACGCCGCGGCGTCGGCCCAGTTGTCCACCGCCCCGCTGGAGGATCCCCCGGCCGGCGGCCCCGCCGTCGGCATCGGCGTGCTCGGCTGGGCCCGTTGGTTCTGGCGCCAGCTCACCTCCATGCGGGTGGCGCTGATCCTGCTCTTCCTGCTGTCCCTCGGCTCGATCCCCGGCTCGCTGATCCCGCAGAACCGGGTCGACCCGATGAAGGTCGCGCTCTGGAAGGGCAAGCACGAGTTCTGGGTGCCGGTCGCCGAGAAGCTCCAGCTCTTCGACGTCTACAGCTCGGTGTGGTTCTCCGCGATCTACATCCTGCTGTTCGTGTCGCTGATCGGCTGCATCGTCCCGCGCACCTGGCAGTTCGTCGGCCAGCTCCGCGGCCGCCCGCCGGGCGCCCCGCGGCGCCTGGACCGGCTCCCCGCCTACACCACCTGGCGCACCGAGGTGGGCCCGGACGAGGTCCTCGCGCACGCGAAGGAGGTGCTCGGCGGGCGCCGCTTCCGTACCGCCCCCGACACCGCCGGGCACGCGGTGGCCGCGGAGAAGGGGTACCTGCGCGAGGCCGGGAACCTGGCCTTCCACATCGCCCTGATCGTGATGCTGGTGGCCTTCGCCACCGGCCAGCTCCTCAAGTCCGAGGGCGGCAAGCTCGTCCTGCGCGGCAAGGGCTTCGCCAACACGCTCACCCAGTACGACGACTTCAAGTCCGGCAGCCTCTTCGACTCGGACGACCTGCCGCCCTTCAGCTTCACCCTGGACAAGTTCGACGCGGAGTACGAGAAGAGCGGCCCGCAGAAGGGCACCCCGCGCGAGTTCAAGGCGTACGTCACCTACAGCAAGGGCGCGCACGGCACCCCGACGAAGACCGAGATCGAGGTCAACAAGCCCCTCGACGTCGAGGGCTCCAAGGTCTACCTGCTGGGCCACGGCTACGCGCCGATCCTCTCGGTGACCGACCCCTCCGGCAAGGTGATCTTCAAGGACGCCGTGCCGATGCTGCCGCAGGACGCGAACCTGACCTCCGCCGGAGCCGTCAAGGTCACCGACGGCTACCAGGACAAGAACGGCAAGAAGGAGCAGCTGGGCTTCAACGCCCGCTTCGTGCCGACCTTCGCGGGCAAGGGCGGGGGCACGATGCTCTCGCAGTTCCCCGCCGCGGACTTCCCGGTCCTGGCGCTCAACGCCTGGCACGGCAGCCTGGGCGTGGACTCGGGGCTGCCGCAGAACGTCTACCAGCTCGACACCGCCAAGATGCAGCAGTTCAAGAAGGAGAACGGCGACCCGTTCTCCCAGCTGATGCTCCCCGGCGAGACGATGACGCTCCCCGACGGCGCGGGCACCGTGAAGTTCGAGGGCATCGAGCGCTGGGCCACCTTCCAGATCTCCCAGGAGCCCGGCACCGGCTACGCCCTGGCGGGCGCGGTGGCGGCCATCCTGGGCCTGGCCGCGTCCCTCTTCATCCAGCGCCGCCGGATCTGGGTCCGGGCGGTGACCGGCGAGGACGGCGTGACCGTCGTCGAGATGGCGGGCCTGGGCCGCAGCGAGTCCGCCAAGCTCCCCGAGGAACTCGCCGACCTGGCCGCCCGGCTGAACGAGCGGGCGCCGACCGCACCCGCGCCCGAGGCCGTCCCCGGCAACACCCCTGTCGAAGCAACCGTTGAAGGAGGACGCGGATGACCCTGCTCGCAGCCGCCGCGACCAACACGAGCCTGGCCCACGCCAGCAACGTGCTGATCTATTCGTCGATGGCGGTCTACATGCTCGCCTTCTTCGCCCACATCGCCGAATGGACCTTCGGCAGCCGCAGCAAGGTGGCCCGCACGGCCAACGCGCTGACGGCGGGCGCGGGCGCCGCGAAGGCCCCCGCCGTCCAGGTCCGCACGAAGGCGGGGGGCACCGCGGTCCTCGACAAGCCGCAGGTCGTCACCCGCTCCGCCACCGGCACGCGCGACGTGCCGGACGGCCCCGGCGCGGCCGGCGGCACGGTCAAGGGCGACCTGTACGGCCGGATCGCGATCTCGCTGACCGCCCTCGGCTTCCTGCTCGCGGCCGGCGGCGTGGTCAGCCGCGCCCTGTCGGTGCAGCGGGCGCCCTGGGGCAACATGTACGAGTTCTCGATCACCTTCTCCACGGTGGCCGCGGGCGCGTACCTGCTGCTGCTGGCCCTGGGCAAGAACGTCCGCTGGATCGGCCTGATCCTGGTCACCACGGTCCTGCTGGACCTGGGCGTGGCCACGACCTGGCTCTACACCGACAGCGCGGCGCTGGTCCCGGCCCTGCACTCGTACTGGCTGTGGATCCACGTCTCCACCGCGATCATCTGCGGCGCGGTCTTCTACATCGGTGCGGCCGGCACGGTCCTCTACCTGTTCCGCGACGCGTACGAGAACCACCTCGCCCAGGGGCGCAAGCCCGGCACCTTCCGCACCTCGATCATGGAGCGGCTGCCCTCGGCGTCCTCGCTCGACAAGTTCTCGTACCGGATCAACGCGGCGGTCTTCCCGCTGTGGACCTTCACGATCATCGCGGGCGCGATCTGGGCGAACGACGCCTGGGGCCGGTACTGGGGCTGGGACCCCAAGGAGGTCTGGTCCTTCATCACCTGGGTCGCCTACGCCTGCTACCTGCACGCGCGCGCCACGGCCGGCTGGAAGGGCCGCAAGGCCGCCTACCTGGCGCTCTTCGCCTTCGCGTGCTGGATCTGGAACTACTACGGCGTGAACATCCTGCTCAACGGCAAGCACTCCTACGGCGGGGTGTAGTCGAGCGGCACGGCGAACGGCGAAGGGCCCGACCCCCCTCGGGGGGTCGGGCCCTTCGCCGTTCGCCGTGTTTCACCGCGTCGACTAGCCCTTGTCGGGGTCGTTGCGGTCCTTCCCGTCCTGCTTGCCCTGGCCGTCCTGCTTGCCCGGGCCGTCCTGTCGCTCCTGCTCCTCGCGCAGCGATTTCAGGAACTCCGGGTTGTCGTCCGGCGCGACCCACTGGGTCCGGCGCGCCCGGCCGCCGCCGAAGCCGCCGCCGACCGCGGAGCGCTTCTTCCCGGCGAACAGCCACACGACGGGGCCGACGATCGAGAAGAGCAGGATGATGATCACCCAGACCACCTTCGGGAGGTGCTTGACCTCCTCCTCGGGCGTGTTCAGGCAGTCGATGAAGGCGTAGATGGTCAGCGCGATGATCAGCAGGAACGGCAGATAGCGCAACACGGTGAGAGCCAGACCCCCAAGACGGTGGCGGGGCCGCGTCGGGCCCCGGTGACTCCCCCAGGGTAGTCCGTGGCCGATACTGGGTCGCATGGCTTACGACGATCTCCGCTCGCTGCTCCGGGCTCTGGAGCGGGAGGGCGACCTCAAGCGCATCAAGGCCGAAGTGGACCCGTACCTGGAGGTCGGGGAGATCGTCGACAGAGTGAACAAGGCGGGCGGGCCCGCGCTGCTCTTCGAGAACGTCAAGGGTTCGGCGATGCCGCTGGCCATGAACGTCTTCGGCACCGACCGCCGGCTGCTCAAGGCCCTCGGCCTGAAGTCCTACGCCGAGATCAGCGAGAAGATCGGCGGCCTGCTCAAGCCCGAGCTGCCGCAGGGCTTCATCGGGGTCCGCGAGGCCTTCGGCAAGCTCGGCTCGATGGTGCACGTACCGCCGAAGAAGGTGAAGGGCGAGTCCGCGCCCGTCCAGGAGGTCGTCCTGACCGGGGACGACGTGGACCTGGACCGGCTGCCGGCCCTCTTCACCTGGCCCAAGGACGGCGGCTCCTTCTTCAACCTGGGGCTGACCCACACCAAGCACCCCGAGACGGGCGTGCGCAACCTCGGGCTCTACCGCCTCCAGCGCCACGACAAGCGCACCATCGGCATGCACTGGCAGATCCACAAGGACAGCCGCAACCACTACGCCGTCGCGGCCAAGCGGGGCGAGCGGCTCCCGGTCGCGATCGCCTTCGGCTGCCCCCCGGCCGTGACGTACGCGTCCACCGCGCCGCTGCCGGGCGACATCGACGAGTACCTCTTCGCCGGGTTCGTCGCGGGCAAGCGGATCGAGATGGTGGACTGCAAGACCGTCCCGCTCCAGGTCCCGGCCCACGCCGAGGTCGTCATCGAGGGCTGGCTGGAGCCGGGGGAGACGCTCCCCGAGGGCCCCTTCGGCGACCACACCGGTTTCTACACCCCGCAGGAGCCCTTCCCGGCCCTGACGATCGACTGCGTGACGATGCGCAAGCGTCCGCTGATCCAGTCGATCGTCGTCGGCCGCCCGCCGACCGAGGACGGGCCGCTGGGCCGCGCGACGGAGCGGTTCTTCCTGCCGCTGCTCAAGATCATCGTGCCGGACATCGTGGACTACCACCTGCCGGAGTCGGGCGGTTTCCACAACTGCGCGATCGTCTCGATCGACAAGAAGTACCCGAAGCACGCGCAGAAGGTCATGCACGCCATCTGGGGCGCGCACATGATGTCGCTGACCAAGCTGATCATCGTGGTGGACGCCGACTGCGACGTGCACGACCTGCACGAGGTCTCCTGGCGGGCGCTGGGCAACACGGACTACGCCCGCGACCTGACCGTCGTCGAAGGCCCGGTGGACCACCTGGACCACGCCTCCTACCAGCAGTTCTGGGGCGGCAAGGCGGGCATCGACGCCACGAAGAAACTGCCCGAAGAGGGCTACACCCGCGACGGCGGCTGGCCGGACATGGTCGAGTCCGACCCCGCGACCGCGGCCCTGGTCGACCGTCGTTGGAAGGAATACGGACTGTGAGCCCCATCGGAGTGAGCGGCCCGGAGCTGTTCATCGGCACCGACGCCGCCTACGTGGCCCTCGTCCGGCCGCAGATCGACCCGACGCTGGCGGAGGTCAAGCTCGCGGCCGAGGAGGCCGGGGTGACGCCCGAGGAGTTCGCGGGCCCCGGCAACATCTGGGCGCTGATGCTCGACGTGGACGGCGAGGGCGACGGCTTCGAGCTGCCCGGCGCGCGGGACGTGGAGGCGGACGACTTCGCGGAGCAGCTCCAGCGGTCCCTGGGGGCCGCCGAGCCCTTCACCGCGGAGGCGGGCGGCTTCCTGTCCCTCGACGCGCGCCCGGCCGACGCCGACGGCTGGCGGCTGACCGTCCGGGTCACCCCGCCCGAAGGCCACGACCAGGGTCCCCGGACCCTGGAACTCGGCCCGCTCCCCACCGCGGAGCTCCTGGCCGACCTCGAAGACTTCCGGAGAAGCCTCGCATGATGACGACCGCCGACGGAGTGGTCGGCCCCGGCCCCGCGCCGCAGCCCACCGGCAAGGTGAAGGCGTTCCTGCGGCTGGTGATGATCGAGCACTCGGTCTTCGCACTGCCCTTCGCCTACATCGCCGCCCTCACCGCGATGTTCCAGCTGGACCGCGAGGTCCACTGGATCAAGCTGCTGCTGGTCACCGTCGCCATGGTGGGCCTGCGCACCTTCGCGATGGCCGCCAACCGGATCATCGACCGCGAGATCGACGCCCGTAACCCGCGCACCGCGGGCCGCGAGCTGGTGACCGGCGCGGTCTCGGTGCGCTCGGCCTGGACCGGCGCCGGCGTCGCGCTCGCGGTGTTCCTCGGGGCGGCGGCGCT
The DNA here is from genome assembly GCF_044759975.1 of Streptomyces sp. NPDC098789. Lineage (NCBI taxonomy): Bacteria > Bacillati > Actinomycetota > Actinomycetes > Kitasatosporales > Streptomycetaceae > Streptomyces > Streptomyces sp. NPDC098789. The sequence goes on along the minus strand of NZ_JBIWAJ010000005.1, from coordinate 439,467 downwards.
GCTGAACCCGCTGTGCCTGGCGCTCGCGCCCATCGCGGTGATCCCGATGGTGGTGTACCCGTACGGCAAGCGCTTCACGAACTTCCCGCACGCGATCCTGGGCCTGGCGCAGGCGATGGGTCCGGTCGGGGCCTGGCTGGCGATCACCGGCGAGTGGTCCTGGGACGCGGTCGTCCTCGGGCTCGCGGTCGGCGTGTGGATCGGCGGCTTCGACCTGATCTTCGGCTGCCAGGACGTGATGGCCGACCGTGCGGAGGGCGTCAAGTCCGTCCCCGCCCGCTTCGGTGTTCCGGCGGCGCTTTGGGGCGCGCGAGTCTGTCATGTCGTGACCACCGGACTGCTGGTCTGGTACGCGCTCGCGACCGGTGCCGGGGTCTTCTTCTGGGCCGGGATGATCGTCGTGGTGGCCGCCTTCGGCTACGAGCACTCGATCGTGACGCCCAAGGACCTGTCCCGGCTGAACCGGGCCTTCTTCACCGTCAACGGCTTCATCGGCATCGCGCTCTTCGTCTGCGCGCTGGGGGACCTGATGGTGCGGGGGCTGACGCTGTAAGTCCCGGATAGGCTCGGACGCATGAGTGAGGGCAAGCGCACCCCCTGGGTGGTCGGGGTTTCAGGGGCGTCCGGGACGCCGTACGCGGCGTCCGTGCTGCGGGGGCTGCTCGCGGCGGGGGAGAGCGTGGACCTGGTGGTCAGCCGGTCCGCGCGGCTCACGCTGCTCGACGAGACGGGGATCGCCTTCCGGGACGCGCACTGGCGCGCGGACCTGGAGCAGTGGCTGGAGCGGGGGGCCGACGGGAAACCGGGCACCTTCGCGGGCTTCGACCTGGACGCGGTGCGCTACTGGAACGCCGGGGACCTGGCGGCCGGGCCGTCGTCCGGCTCGTACCCGGTCAAGGGGATGCTGATCGTGCCCGCGTCCACGGCGTGCGTGGCGGGGGTGTCACTGGGGCTTTCGAAGGACCTGCTCCAGCGGGTGGCGAGCGTCACGCTCAAGGAGCGGCGCCGGCTGGTGGTCGTGGTGCGCGAGACGCCGCTGAGCGGTCAGACGCTCAAGGCGCTGGTGACGCTGGATGAGGCGGGCGCAGTGGTGCTGCCCGCCTCTCCGGCGTTCTACGCGGGTGCGACGCACATCCAGGATCTGGCTGACTTCGTCGCGGGGCGGGTACTGGACGCGGCAGAGGTGCCGCACCGGCTGTACCGCCGTTGGGACGGGGAGCTGGGCGCGGCCCGTGCTCCCGGTGCTGGTGAGGACTAGCCCGGGTGAACCGGTACTAGCGCTTCTTGGCGCCGAACGACTTGCGGGTCTTGTCGACACGCACGGCGGCGGCGGGCTGGTGGGCACGGGATCGGTTGGCCAGCTCCTGGAGCTGTCGCATGTGTGCGTAGGCCATCTCGATCGTGTACACGGTGAACCACTCCTGAAGATTGTCAGATCATCGTTGATCTGTTGAAAGATTCACAGGACGTCGACCCTGTGTGCCTTAGATTCTATACGTAAACTTGCGGGATCGCCGAATAATGGAAGGCTCCAGGTATATGGACACCGTGGACAGGCAGCTCATCCAGGCCCTCCGGGAGAACGGCCGTGCCTCCTACGCGGAGCTGGGCCGGCTCGTGGGCCTCTCCGGCCCCAGCGTCACCGACCGGATCAACCGGCTGGAGACGGCCGGTGTGATCACCGGCTACCGCGCGACCGTGGACGCGGCCTCGCTCGGCCTCGGGGTCACCGCGCTGATCGGCATCTCCCTCTCCGACGCGGCGGACCACGAGGACGTGGCCCGACGACTGCGCGACCTCGCGGAGATCGAGGACTGCTGGTTCATCGCGGGCGACGACTCCTTCATGCTCAAGGTGCGCGCGAGCGACGTGGACGGCCTGGAGAAGATCATCCGGCGGCTGTCCGGCACCAAGGGCGTCTCCCGGACCCGCACCACCATCGTGCTCTCCACCAAGTGGGAGAACCGGGTCGGGGATCTGCCGGAAGAGCACTGAGAGTACGGTGGGGCGGGGTTCCGCAGGGACAGGTACGGACGTCCGCAGGACAGACACAGCAGGACAGACATAGGAGGCGACCGGCACATGGACGCTGGGCTCAAGCGCGAGCTGGAGGAGAAGGTCCGCTCCGGCGAGCGGCTGACGCGTGAGGACGGCATCGCCCTCTACGAGTCGGACGATCTGGCCTGGCTCGGTGGCCTCGCCCACGAGGTGCGCACCCGCAAGAACGGTGACGTGGTCCACTTCAACGTCAACCGCCACCTGAACATGACCAACGTGTGCACCGCCTCCTGCGCGTACTGCTCGTTCCAGCGCAAGCCGGGCGAGAAGGACGCGTACACGATGCGCATCGAGGAAGCCGTTCGCCTGGCCAAGACCATGGAGAACGAGAACCTCACCGAGCTGCACATCGTCAACGGCCTGCACCCCAACCTGCCGTGGCGCTACTACCCGCGCTCGCTGAGCGAGCTGAAGAAGGCGCTGCCGAACGTCTCGCTGAAGGCGTTCACGGCGACGGAGATCCACCACTTCGAGACGATCTCCGGTCTCTCGGCGTCCGAGATCCTGGACGAGCTGATCGAGGCCGGCCTGGAGTCGCTCACCGGCGGCGGCGCGGAGATCTTCGACTGGGAGGTCCGCCAGCACATCGTCGACCACCGCACCCACTGGGAGGACTGGTCGCGCATCCACCGCCTCGCGCACGAGAAGGGTCTCAAGACCCCGTGCACGATGCTGTACGGGCACATCGAGGAGCCGCGCCACCGCGTGGACCACGTGCTCCGGCTGCGCGAGCTGCAGGACGAGACGGGTGGCTTCCAGGTCTTCATCCCGCTGCGCTACCAGCACGACTTCGTGGACATGAAGGACGGCAAGGTCCGCAACAAGCTCCAGGCGCGGACCACGATGGCCACCGGCGCCGAGGCGCTGAAGACCTTCGCGGTCTCGCGACTGCTCTTCGACAACGTCCCGCACGTGAAGGTCTTCTGGGTGATGCACGGCGTGCAGACCGCCCAGCTGGCACTCCAGCACGGTGCGGACGACATGGACGGCTCGGTCGTCGAGTACAAGATCACGCACGACGCGGACAACTACGGCACGCCGAACAAGCTGGGTCGTGACGACCTGCTGGAGCTGATCCGGGACGCGGGCTTCCGTCCGGTCGAGCGCAACACGCGCTACGAGATCATCCGGGAGTACCCGGGTCCGGACGCGGGTCTGCGCGACGAGCCGCAGGCGATGCGCCTCTGACGCCGCGCTGTTGACGTTGTGACGAGGAGGCCCCGACCCCCTGGGACGTGCCCGGGGGGTCGGGGCTTCTTCGTTGCCGAATGTCGACGGTAATGGCTACTCTGCACATATGACCATTACGGCCCCCCTTCCGCTTCCGCTCACCTTCAGCGTCGACCCGGTCGTCGACCCGGCCCTCCACGCGCAGGTCCTCGACCTCTGGGTCGAGGTCAGCAACGCCGGTGGCGCCGTCGGCTTCGTGCCGCCCGTCCGTCACGAGGTCGTCCGCCCCGAGCTGCTCAAGCACCTCGTCGCGATGGCCGAGGGGCGGACCCGGCTGGTCGTCGGGCGCGACGGGGACGGTCGGGTCGTGGCGACCGCCTTCCTCGCCAGCAATGCGCACGGGCTCATGAAGCACTGGCTCTGGGCGTACACGGTGATGGTCGCGCCCGGCCTCCAGGGGCGGGGTGTCGGGCGCGGGCTGATGGCGGCCGTCGCCGACGCGGCCCGCGCCATCGAGGGCATCGACGCGATCCGGCTCGGCTGCCGAGGCGGCCTCGGCCTGGAGCGTTTCTACGCCTCCTGCGGATACCACGAGGTGGGGCGCGTGCCCGGTGCGATCCGGGTGGCCCCGGGCGACGACCGCGACGACGTCACCATGCTGCTGCGACTGCGCTGAGTCGGGGACGGGCGCCGGGCGACGCCGGTCGGGTGGGGCCCCGGCGGGCGGCACGGGGGGTCCGGCATGCTTCACTGGTCGGGCACTTCCGGGCGTATCCGACGCTCACAGTCGACGAAGACAGAGAGAAGGGGTCACCGTGTCCCTCAAGCCGAGCGCAACGATCCGCTACACCACGATGCGGCTGGCCATCTTCGTGGGCTGCTTCGTCCTGGTCCTGGGCCTGGTCAAGGCCGGTCTCGTGCCGTCCTCCCTCGGCGACGCCAACCTCGCCTGGGTCGTGCTGCTCGCGCTGGTGCTCTCCGCCCCGCTCTCCTTCGTGCTGCTGCGCAAGCAGCGCGACGTGATGTCCGAGCAGATCTCCGGACGCATCGCGGGTGCGAAGGGTCGGCTCGCCGACAACCAGACGCAGGAGGACGCGGCGGACGACGCCGCCCGCGCGCACTGACCTCGACGTATTGCCGAAGCGCCCCTGCGGCGGGATCCCTCCCGCCGCAGGGGCGCTTCGGCGTTTCCGGGGTCCCTCCCGGGGTCCTTTCGGGGTCCTTTCGGGGTCCTTCCGGGATCGGCCGAGATCGGTGCTCAAAGCAGTTCTTTGAGATTCTCAAAGGAAAAGTGTTAGCGTGTTCAACATGTTGACGTCAGCTGCGCCCTTCGAAGCCATGAGCACCCTGCTCGTGGCGCGCCTGCACGTCGACCTCTGCCGCCGCGCGTCCGCGGCCTGTTGCTGCTGTCGCTGATCCAGCCCACGCAACGCACGCAGCAGCGGTCCCGGCCGGCCACCTCCGGCTGCCGTACCGCATCACCACCACCTTCCGGAGAGTGTTCGTGTCCGCGACCCCCGAGGCCCCCGCCAAGGCCTCTTTCAAGTTCCCCTTCTGGGCCCAGATCGTCACCGGTCTCGTGCTCGGCGTGCTGTTCGGCTGGCTCTCGCGCAGCCAGGACATCAGCTGGCTGGCCACCACCCTGGAGAAGGTCGGCGACATATTCGTCCAGCTCCTGAAGCTGGCCGTCGCCCCGCTCGTCTTCTTCGCGATCCTGGTGTCCGTCACCAACCTGCGGAAGGTGAACAACGCCGCCCGCCTCGCCTCGCGCACGCTGCTCTGGTTCATGATCACGTCGCTGATCGCGGTCGGCATCGGCCTCGCGATCGGCCTGCTGACCAACCCGGGCTCGGGCACCGGCCTCACCGCCGCCGACGGCAAGGAGCCCAAGCGGCACGGCTCCTGGATCGACTTCCTGACCGGCATCGTGCCGAACGACATCGTCACGCCGTTCACCGAGCTGAACGTCCTCCAGATCGTCTTCCTGGCCGCCGTCGCCGGCATCGCCGCCCTCCAGCTCGGCGCGAAGGCACAGCCCGTGCTGACGCTCGCCGAGTCCGTCCTGGAGCTGCTCCAGAAGGCCCTGTGGTGGGTCATCCGGCTCGCCCCGATCGGTACGGTCGGCCTCATCGGCACCGCCATCGCCAGCTACGGCTGGGACCTGATCGGCAAGTACGCCGTCTTCACCGCCGACGTCTACATCGGTTGCGCGCTCGTGCTGTTCGGCGTCTACCCGCTGCTGCTGGCGACCGTCGCCAAGGTCAACCCGATCCAGTTCTTCAAGGGCGCCTGGCCCGCGATCCAGCTGGCCTTCGTCTCGCGCTCCTCGGTCGGCACCATGCCGGTCACCCAGAAGGTCACCGAGCGCCTCGGCGTCCCGAAGAACTACGCGAGCTTCGCCGTTCCCTTCGGTGCCACCACGAAGATGGACGGCTGCGCCGCCATCTACCCGGCGCTCGCCGCGATCTTCATCGCGCAGATCTTCGACGTGCAGCTGGGCATCGGTGACTACCTGCTCATCGCCTTCGTCTCCGTGGTCGGCTCCGCCGCCACCGCCGGTCTGACCGGCGCGACCGTGATGCTGACGCTGACCCTGTCCACGCTGGGCCTGCCGCTGGCCGGTGTCGGTCTCCTGATGGCGATCGACCCGATCCTCGACATGATGCGGACCGCCACCAACGTGGCCGGTCAGGCCCTGGTCCCGGTCATCGTCGCCGCCCGCGAGGGCATCCTGGACCGCACGGCCTACGCCACCGCCTCGTCCTCCCCGCTGGACGAGCTCCCGGCCGAGCCCGAGTCGGTCGAGTCCGCCGAGTCCGCCGCCGAGGAGAAGGTCCCGGTCGCCGTCTGACCGTACGGGCCCAGGCCGGCACACCGGCACGCACACTCATCGCAGCCTCCGCCCCCGTCCGGGCGGGGGCTGCGGTGCGTCCGGGGTCGGGTGGTCCGGGGCCGGGTGGTAGGTGCCCGGAGGGCCGGATCCCCGGTGTCTGCGACCCGGTTCGGCCCGACGTATAAGACCAAAGAACCTAGAGAAACCAACCCAACCAAACCCCTCCGGCTCCCCGCGGCTGCCCCCGGGGGGCGCGGTGGCGCGGTGGTCACGAGGTGGGGGGCGTCCAGTCGGCGGGGAGGCCGGACTGGGCGAGGACGGCATTCAGGCTGTAGAAGTCCTGGTCGTGGGCGATCCGCGGCCCGTCGAGGTCGAGCAGGGTCGCCAGTGGCACGGCGAAGGGCTTGGGCGCGCCCTTGAGGTGCCCGGAGTAGACGGCCTCGATGGTGATGTGGTCGCCGTCCCGGTGCGCGGCGCGCACGGTGACCCGGACGTTCTCGATGAGGGCGTCGGTGCGGGCCTTCCAGCCGGATATCTCCTGACGGCCCGTGAACGTGACGCCTATCGCCTGGTCGGTGTAGGTCCCGCCGGAGGTGAACAGCGCGCCGAGCGCGTCGGGCTTCGTGCCGTTCCAGGCGGTCTGCCATGCGGCGACGACCTTCGGCAGGTGCCGATCGCCGGGCGACGAGGCGTAGGAGGCGGTGCCGAGCGCGACCGTGGCGATCGCGGCGCAGGCGAAGGCGGTCAGGGTGTGGGCGAGGCGGGTGTGGGCGGTGCGGGTGTGGGTGGTGCGGGGCTTCATGGCGTTCGTCCTCCGTCGTTGAGGTCTGTGGTTCTTTTGGGGGCGGGGGGTGAGGGGGCAGGTAGGGGGTCAGGGGGTCAGGGGGTCAGGACGACCTTGCCGGTGACGGTGCCGGACTCCGCCAGGGCGAGGGCCTCGGCGGCCCTGGCGAGCGGCAGTTGGGCGGCGATCCGGGCGGTGATCTCGCCGCGCTGGAGGGCGGCGAAGACCTCGGTGAGGTCGCTCCGCAGTCGGGCGCGGAAGCGGTCCTGGTTCAGCGCGCGACCGGCCCAGATGTTGTAGAAGTGCGCGCGCCGGCCGTTGGGCAGGGCGTTCCAGAGCCAGGTGCGGGCGAGGATCTTCAGCACGGGGAGCTGCTTGGAGCCGCTGTCGTCGCGGGTGGAGGCGCTGCCGTAGGAGACGAGGGTGCCGCCGGGGGCGAGCAGGTGCCAGGAGTCGATGACGCTGCGGCCGCCGACGTGGTCGAAGACGGCGTCCACGCCGTCGGGGGCCAGCTCCCGGGTCCTGGCCGCCACATTCCCCACGCGGTAGTCGATCGGGGTGACGCCCAGCTCGCGCAGTGCTTCGTGGTGGCGGGCGGAGGCCGTGCCGATCACCTTCACGCCGGCCGCGCGGGCCAGCTGGACCAGGACGGAGCCCACTCCGCCACTGGCGCCGTGCACCAGGACGGTCTGCCCGGCGCGCACGCGGGCCGTGCGGTGCAGCATCTGCCAGGCGGTGATGCCGTTGACCACGACCGTCTCGGCCTGCGCCGCGCTCAGGCCCTCCGGCACCTCGACGGCGTCCTTCGCGTCGACGACCACATGGCTGGCCCAACCGCCGACCTTGACCAGCGCGGCCACCCTCCGGCCGGCCAGGTCCGGGGCGACTCCCGGGCCGGTCGACACCACGCGGCCCACCAGGTCGTAGCCGGGCACGAAGGGGAACGGCGGCTGGTCGTAGTACCGCCCGCGGCGCATCTGCTGCTCGGCGAAGGAGACGCCGGTCGCCTCCATGGCGATCAGCAGCTGACCCGGGCCGGGCTCCGGCACGGAGGTGCGCAGGACCTGCAGGCCCTCCGGTGCCACGACGCCCGGCAGGACGACCTGGGTGGCCTTGGCGGACTGCGGGTTCCGGGTGGACCGCGGGGTCTGGGTGAGGTGGTCGGTGTTCATGTCGCTCACTCGTTTCGTAGGGGGTTTCTCGTTCGTTAGAAGTTGTAACCCGTTTGGGTCGCGATAGTCAAGAGCTTTCGTGATACCTTCTAACCAACGGTGGATGAGAGACGAGAGAGTGGAGGCAGGTCGTGAGTGATTCGGATGCGAGGACTCCCCGGGAGCGGTACCGCACCCAGGTGCGGGAGGAGGTCAAGCAGCACGCGTGGGACCAGATCGCCGCGGCCGGGGCCTCCGCGCTGTCCCTCAACGCCATCGCCAAGCAGATCGGCATGAGCGGGCCGGCCCTGTACCGGTACTTCGCCAACCGTGACGAGCTGATCAGCGAACTCATCAGGGACGCCTACCGCAGCCTCGCCGATGCCTTCCGCGTCCGGGCCGAGGCCGGCGTCGACCTCGGCGGCCTGGCGGACACCCTGCGCGCGTGGGCCCTGGCCGATCCCCAGCGGTACCTGCTCGTCTACGGCACCCCCGTGCCCGGCTACGAGGCGCCCGAGGACACGACCCGGATCACCGCCGAGATCATGGCCGTCCTCCTCGACGCCTGCGCCGCCGAGGAGCCCGCCGCCAGGCCCCCGTCACCGCTGGAGGCGCATCTGGAGGCGCACTTGGCGGAGCACCGCATATGGGCCGCCGAGCATCCGGGTCCGCCGTCGACCCTGCACCGCGCGCTCACCTTCTGGACCCGGCTGCACGGCACGCTCTCGCTCGAACTCTCCGGCCACTTCACCGGCATGGGATTCGATCCGGCGCTGCTCTACACCGCGGAGGCGGAGGCGCTCACCGGCCGCTGACGGCGGCCGCACGCCGCCGCGTCACACCGGAAGGGGGTGGGTAACTCGCATGGGTGAACTGTTCCAACTCGGCTGGATTTCTGGGGGGTTGCCGGGCATATGCTCGCCGCACACCGTCCAGACATGAGACGGCCCCCGCCGGGACTGGCATCCCGAACGAGGGCCTGACCAACTAGGAAGTAGCAGCTTCCCAATGGCTCCTGAGCACCCTAGCGCGGCCTCGCGCGCATCGTCCCGCCTTCCTGCCGGGACACCTCGATCCGGTGTCTTCCACGTCAACATTCCGCACACCATGCGGTTCGTGGTCGTGGGCAACCACCTCTCCCAGCACTACGCCCTGTCGCTGATGGCGATCGGTCTCGCCACGCACATCCAGTCGCTGCCCACCGGTGCGCAGATCGGCATCAAGCGACTCGCCAGGCGGTTCCCCGAGGGGGAGGTGCGGATCGCCTCGGCCCTGCGGGAGTTGGAGACGCACGGGTACCTGGAGCGGGTGCGCGTGCGGCTGGCGACGGGGCAGGTCATCACCCGTACGGTGTCCTACAACCAGCCGGGCGCGGCGTACCCCGAAGGTGCGACGACCGACCACGCACCGCCGCCGTTCCGGGCCGGCGCCCCCACGGCCGAGCCGGAGGCGGGGCATGCGCCGGACGCCGAGCCGGAGGCGGAGCCGGGTCCTGCGCCGGATGCCGTGCCGGGTCCTGCGCTGAATGTCGTGCCGGGTCCTGCGCTGGACGCCGTGCCGGAGCCCGATTCGGAGCCTGAGCGGGAGCCGAAGCCCGACGCCGAGCCGACTCCGGAGCCCGACGCCGACGCCGACGCCGATCCTGAGCCGGATCCCGATGCCGATCCCGAGCCGGATCCCGAGCCCGACCCCGGCCCCGAGCCGGATCCCGAGCCCGACCCCGGCCCCGAGCCGGATCCCGAGCCCGACCCCGGCCCCGAGCCGGATCCCGAGCCCGACCCCGGCCCCGGCCGCGACCCCGAGCCGGATCCCGATCCCGAGCCGCAGGGGCCTCGGTGCGCGCCGGAGCCGGGGTCGCGGCCGGCGTCCCGAGGGTCGTCGCTGGGGCCGTTGCCCGGGGCCGGGCGCGGGCCCGCGGTCGAGGCCGTGGTCGCACATGGATGCGGGTGGGGTGCCGCTGGTGCGGCGGGCACGGGCGGGGTTCCGGTCGGGCGGGTCCGGCAGGAGGCGTTCGACCTGCTCGCGGAACTGCGGCTGCGAGATCCTCGGCTGTTGCTTCCGGCGCGGGCGGTCAGCCAGTTGGCACCGGAGGTGTCGGGGTGGCTGGACCTCGGCGTCGAGCCCGAGGCCGTGGCGCACCTGCTCGCCGGGAACCTGCCCGCGGAGCTCGGCAATCCGGCGGCCCTGATCGGGTACCGCCTGAGAGCGCAGGTCCCGCCGCGGCTCCCGGCGCCGCGGGGCGCCCCGCCGACCGCGCGGCCGGACCCGTTCCAGACGTGCGACGGGTGCGAACGGGCCTTCCGGGCGCCGGTCCCGGGCGGGTACTGCCGGGACTGCGGGCCAGTGGCGCAGCAGGCCGCCTGATCGCGCCTGCTGTGGCGGGCCCCCGCCCCCCGCCCCTCGCTGCCGGTCAGGCGGCGGCGGATCCGCGGTCGTCGCGGTGCCTTCCGCGCCGGAAGCCCACGACGAGCACGCCGCCCAGGCCGAGGGCGACCCCCGCCCCGCCGAGGGCCCAGGCGGTGGCCGCGCCCGCGCCGGTGCTGGCGAGGGCTCGATGCACCCATGTGCCTCCTTTGTGGCCCCGGGGTGGGACGGTCCGGGCGGTCCCGGTTCGGGAAAAAGGGGTGCGGGGGCTGGTCGGACGGTGTTACCGCTGGGTAGATTACCGGCGGTAACAGCCGAGCCGGGCCGAGGAGCGTGCACCGTGGAAGCCGAGCAGCAGCAGCCCCCGCAGCTGGTGGAGCCCGTCAAGACCCTGATCGACGGGGTGGTCCGGCAGGTGGAGGTCCCCGCGCTCGTCGGCCCCTCGGCCCACGGGACCCTCGGGGACATCCCCTTCGACAATGCCCTGCAGGCGCCGCACGAGCCCGTCCTCGCCCGCAAGGACCGCGACGGTGTCTGGCACGACGTGAGCGCCGCCGCCTTCGCCGCCGAGGTGCTCGCCGTGGCCAAGGGCCTGATCGCCGAGGGCCTGCGGCCCGGCGACCGGCTCGCCATCATGGCCCGCACCACCTACGAGTGGACCCTGCTCGACTTCGCCGGCTGGGCGGCCGGGCTGGTCACCGTACCGATCTACCCCACCTCCTCCGCCCACCAGGCCCGCTGGATCATCGAGGACTCCGGCGCCGTCGCCTGCGCCGTCGAGGACACCGCGCAGGCCCGCGTGATCAGCGGCGAACGCGTCGCGCTGCCCGGCCTCGCGCACCTGTGGGAGTTCGACACCGGCGCCCTCGCCCGGCTGGTCAAGGCGGGGGAGCGGATCCCGGACGCGCTCGTGCACGAGCGGCGCGAGCGCTGTGCGCCCGACTCCGTCGCCACCCTCATCTACACCTCGGGCACCACCGGCCGCCCCAAGGGCTGTGTCCTGACCCACGGCAACTTCCTCGCCGAGGCGGACAATTCGGTCGCCCTGCTGCACCCCGTCTTCCGGTCCGTCAGCAAGGACCCGGCCTCGACGCTGCTCTTCCTCCCGCTCTCCCACGTCTTCGGCCGGACCGTGGCCATCGGCTGCCTGCGCGCCCGCGTCAAGCTCGGCCACGCCCCGAGCATCCGGACCGACGACCTGCTCGCCGACCTGGCCGGTTTCCGCCCGACCTTCCTCCTCGCCATCCCCTACGTGCTGGAGAAGGTCTACAACACCGCCCGCGCCACCGCCGAGAAGATGGGCCGAGCCGCCTCCTTCGACCGGGCCGCGCGCATCGCCCGCAGCTACGGCGAGTTGGTCGAGGGCAGGTCCCCGGGACTCGGCCTGAGGGCCGCCCGGGCGCTCTACGACCCGCTGGTCTACCGGCGGATCCGGGCCGCCCTCGGCGGTCGGGTGCGCTACGTGCTGAGCGGCGGCTCCCCGCTCGGCCGCCGCCTCGCCGCCTTCTACACGGGCGCCGGCATCGAGGTATTCGAGGGATACGGGCTCACGGAGACGACCGGGGCCAGCACGGTCACGCCCCCGCTGCGGCCCCGCCTCGGCACGGTCGGCTGGCCGCTGCCCGGCACCGCCGTGCGGATCGCGGACGACGGCGAGGTGCTGCTGCGCGGCCGGCACGTCTTCGCCGGGTACTGGAACAGCGGCGCGGGCCTGCCCCAGGGCAGCTGGTTCGCCACCGGGGACATCGGCGAGCTCGACGTCGACGGGTACCTGAGCATCACCGGCCGCAAGAAGGACATCATCATCACCTCGGGCGGCAAGAACGTGGCCCCCGCGCCGCTGGAGGACTGGCTCCGCGCCCACCCGCTGGTCGGCCAGTGCATGGTCGTGGGCGACAACCGCCCGTACGTCACGGCGCTGATCACCCTGGAGCCCGAGGGGTTGGTGCACTGGCGGCAGATGCACAAGAAGCAGCGGATGCCGCTCACGGAGCTGGTGCACGACGACGACCTGCGCGCGGAGTTGCAGAAGGCGGTGGACGAGGCGAACAAGCTCGTCTCGCGCGCCGAATCGATCCGTCGCTTCGCGGTGCTGCCCGCCGACTTCACGGAGGAGCGCGGCCACCTCACCCCCTCGATGAAGCTCAAACGCTCAGCGGTCGCCCGCGACCACGAGCGGGAGATCGAGGAGCTCTACCGCCGCTGAGTCGGGGCCGTACCGGGGCCGTACGGGCGCTGACCGGGGCCGTACCGGGGCTGTACGGGCGGTGACCGGGGCCGTCCCGCGTGGGCGGGCGGGCGGCGGGCGGCCCGCTTATGGTGGTCCGGGGGCAGCCGCCGAGGAGGGCGCCGTGCACCGGTTCCGTTCCCGCCGTACCGCCGTCGTGTGCGCCGCCGCCGTGGTGGCGCTGACCTCGCTCGGCGCGAGCCCCGGCCCCGGCCCCGGCCCCAGCCTCGGCTCCGGCCCCGGCGCGGGCCCCAGCCCCGATCCCGCCCCCCTCGCCCGGTTCTACGGGCAGCACGTGCGCTGGGGCGGCTGTCCGGACCAGCCCGGCGCGCCCGCCGCCATGCGCTGCGGCACCCTCACCGTGCCCCTCGACCACGCCGACCCCGCCAAGGGCACGATCGAGCTGGCCCTGGCCAAGATCCCGGCCAACGGCCGCAAGCGGCTCGGCTCGCTGCTGCTGAACTTCGGCGGGCCCGGCGCTCCCGGCATCGAGGGGCTGGCCGCCGACCCCACGGCCTTCGCCGACCTCGGCGAGTCCTACGACCTGGTCGCCTTCGACCCGCGCGGGGTCGGCCACAGCGCACCGATCAGCTGCGGCGGCGCCCTCGACGCGCAGGACGGGGCCGGCGACGACGACCCCGCCGCGCAGCTCGCCGCCCTGCGCGCGGTGGCCGAGCGCTGCGCCGAGCGTTCCGGGCCCGTGCTGCCGTACATCGGCACCGTCCACGCGGCGCGCGACCTGGACGTGATGCGCCAGGTGCTCGGCGACCCGAAGCTGAACTACCTCGGCTTCTCCTACGGCACCCGGCTGGGCGCCGCCTACGCCGCCCTGTTCCCGCGCCGCGTCGGCCGGATGGTCCTCGACGGGGTGGACACGCTGACCGAACCGCTGGCCCAGCAGGCGCTCGTATCGGCCCAGGGCCAGCAGCAGGCGCTGGAGAACTTCCTGCGCTGGTGCACCCGGCAGAGCGGCTGCGTCCTCGGGACCAACACCCGCAGCGCCAAGGAGAACCTGACCGATCTCGTCGCGCACCTCGACCGGGATCCGCTGATCGGCGAGGACGGCTCGCGGTTCACCGGGCAGGACGTCGTCGAGGCCATCGGCGGCGCGCTCTACTCGGAGAAGAGCTGGCCCGGGCTCGCCGAGGGCCTGGCGATGGCCGACCGGGAGGGCGATGCCACCGGGCTGCTGCAACTGGGCGGGCCGATCGGGCCGCCGCCCCCGCAGGAGAGCCCGCCGCCCGGGGCGACACCGGTGCCCGCGGACAACATGCAGGCCGCGCTGATCGCCGTGAACTGCGCCGACGACCCCGACCGGGGCGACGCGAAGGCCGCACCGGCGGTGATCGAGAAGGAGATCGACGCCCGGGCGGCCGAGTTCCGCGCCGCCTCGCCGCTCTTCGGGCCGCACCAGCTGATGACGGTCCTGTCCTGCTACGGGCGCCCCGCCGGCAGCGACTTCCTGCGCGGGATCGACCGGCCGGGCGCCCCGCCCGTACTGCTGGTCGGCACGCGCGGCGACCCGGCGACCCCGTACCGCTGGACCGAGGAGACCGCGGCGCGGCTCGGCTCGGCGGTGGTGCTGGACTACAAGGGCGACGGGCACGCCGCCTACATCCACTCCGGGTGCGTGCGCGAGCGGGTCGACGCCTTCCTCGTCGAGGGGGAGCTGGCCACGGGCACGCGCGCGTGCCCCGCCGGCGAGTGACCGGCGGGGCACGCGTGCCACCGTGCGCTCAGCAGTTGCCGGTCGCCGGGCGCCCGGCGAAGCGGTCCGCGAGCCAGTTGCCGGCCGCGAGGGACTGGCTGATCGCGCCGGTGACGTGACCGCCGATCCAGATCGTGGTCCAGTCGACGTCCGCGCCCTTCGCGCACCAGTCGGCGCGCAGCTGCTTGCCGACGGCGTACGGGATGAGCTCGTCGCCGAGCGCGTGGTACTGGTACACCGGCGCGGCCGGTGCGCTCCCGCCGAGCCTGGACTGGTTCAGGCGGGCCTGCCAGTCGGGTCGGGACAGCGGGTTCGTCGTGGTCATGTCGGCGATCCGCTTGAAGGAGCCGGCGACCGACCCGGCGGCGACGCAGGTGGTCTTGAGCTGGTCGACCAGGATCCTGCCGGCCGGGTTGAGGTAGGAGTCCAGCTCCAGCTCCGGGAAGGCCGCGTCCTGGCCCGCCGCGGCCATGAAGACGAGGCCCGAGCCGTAGGAGCCGTCGTTGGCGGCCGCGACCTTGAGGAGGTCCGCCGGTACCCCGCCCGTCGCGGTCCCCTTCACCTGGAGTTCGGGGGCGTAGGAGCCCTGTAGCTCGGCGGCCCAGCTGGAGGCCTGGCCGCCCTGCGAGTACCCCATGATGCCGACCGGGCCGGAGGCCGACAGGCCGGCCTCCGGGAGCCTTTGGGCGGCGCGCGCCGCGTCGAGGACGGCGTGGCCGGCCGAGCGGCCGACGGTGTAGGTGTGCAGGCCGGGGGTGCCGAGGCCCTCGTAGTCGGTGACGACCACCGCCCAACCGCGCTGGGTGAGTTGCTGGATGAGGTTGGCCTCCATGCTGGTGCCCCGGGGAAGGTTGTTGCTGGGGGCGCAGGAGTCGTCGAGGCCGACTGTGCCGACGGCGTAGGTGACCAGGGGGCGGGGGCCGCTGCGGCCGTCCTGGGGGACGATCACGGTGCCGGAGACGACGTTCGGAGTGCCGTCGGCGGTGGTCGAGCGGTAATGGACCTTCCAGGCGCGGGTGTTGGTGGGCTGGTCCGGCAGCGGGTGGAAGGCCGAGGGGGCGACGGCGACCACGTCACCGGGCCGGCCGGCGGGCTGAGCGGTGGCGGTGGTGGGGGTGGCCTGGTCCGTGCTGGCGTGGGCGGTGGTGGCGTGCGCGGTGGTGGCGGGGATCGCGCCGGCCAGGGCCAGGGCGGCGACGGCGGCGAGCGCGGTGCTTCGGATGCGCATGGGGCGGCTCTCCCGAGGGGTCCGGTGGGGGGTGTGGTGAGGAGACCGTAGTGACCGACCGGTCGGAAGGTCGCTGACCGGGCAGCTCACCTTTGCTGACCCGAGCCCTCAGGTCCGCGGTCGAGGTGCGGCGCAGTCGCCGTCCGAGGGGCGGCCGGCGAAGCGGTCGGCGAGCCAGTCGGCCGCCGGGGTCGCGCCGCTGTTCCCCCCGGTGATGTGGCCGCGGTTCGGGATCGCGCGCCAGCGGACGTCCGCGCCCTTCGCGCACCAGTCGGCGCGCAGCTGCTGGGCGACGGCGTACGGGATGAGCTCGTCGCTGATCGCGTGGTACTGGTACACCGGCGCGGCGGGCGTGCCACCGCCGAGCCTGGACTGGTTCAGGCGGGCCTGCCAGTCGGCCAGGGTCAGCGGGTCCGTCGTGGTCAGGTCGGCCATCCGCTTGAAGGAGCCGACGGTGGTGTCGATCGCGGCGCAGTGGCTCCTGACGTAGTCGACCAGGTCCTTGCCGGCCGGCTTGAGGTAGGAGTCCAGCTTCAGCTCCGGGAAGGCCGCGTCCTGGCCCGCGGCGAGCATGAGGACGACGCCGGAGCCGGCACGGCCGTCGTTGGCGGCCGCGACCTTGCGCAGGTCGGCGGGGATCCCGCCGGCCGCCACCCCCTTGACCTGGAGTTCGGGGGCGTACGCGCGCTGCTGCTCGGCCGCCCAACCGGTGGCCTGGCCGCCCTGCGAGTACCCGAGGAGGCCGACCGGGCCGGCGGCCGACAGGCCCGCCTCCGGCAGCTGTTGGGCGGCGCGGGCCGCGTCGAGGACGGCGTGGCCGGCCGAGGGGCCGACGCTGTAGGTGTGCGGGCCCGGCGTCCCGAGGCCCTCGTAGTCGGTGACGGCCACCGCCCAACCGCGCTGGAGCAGCCGCTGGATGATGCCGCCCTCCGCGGAGGTGCCCTTGGGGAGGTGCGCGCTGGGGGCGCAGGAGTCGTCCAGGCCGACCGTGCCGACGGCGTAGCCGATCAGGGGGCGGGGGCCGCTGCGGCCGTCCTGCGGGACGATCACGGTTCCGGAGACGACGTTCGGGGCGCCGTCGGCGGTGGTCGAGCGGTAACTGATCTTCCAGGCGCGGGTGTTGGTGGATTGGGTCGGTGTGGGGCGGAAGGCCGAGGGGGCGGCGGAGAGCAGGTCGCCGGGCCGGGCGGCGCGGTCGCCCGCCCCGGCGGGGGCGTGGGCGGCGCTCGCGGGGATCGAGGCCGCGATGGGCAGGGCCAGGGCCAGGGCCAGGGCCATGGTGGTCGCGGCGGTGAGGGCGGTGCTTCGGATGCGCATGAGTGGTTCTCCCGAGGGGCCGGGTGGGGCGTGCGGGGTGCCCCACCCTTGCCGACCCGCCCCCCCGATCCCGCTCCACCCGGTGGCGGGCACGCCGGTAACTTCACCCGAAAGAGGGACCGGGCGGCTGGTCCATCGGGGCCGCAGGGTGCGTCGGGGTCGTCGAGGCCGTCGGGGACGCCGGCTGCGCGCGGTAGGCGCCCGGGGTGGTGCCCGTCCAGCGGCGGAACGCCCGGTGGAAGGCGGTGTCCTCGGAGAAGCCCAGCCGCGCCGCCAACTCCGCGATCGGCTCCCGGCCCTCGGCCAGCCCGGCGATCGCCGCGTCCCGTCGTACGTGGTCCTTGAGCTGCTGGAACGAGGTCCCCTCCGCATGCAGCCGGCGCCGCAGCGTCGCCGGTGAGACCGCGAGCCGCCCCGCCACCTCCGCGACCTCCGACAGGCGCGGGGCCACCCGCAGCTGCCGGGCCAGCGCCCGGCGCACCTGCTCGGCGACCGTGGTCCCGTACTCCGGGCGCGACAGCAGGTCGAAGGGGGCGCGGCGCAGCATCGCGTCCAGCGCGGCCTCGTCCCGTACGAGCGGTGCGCCGAGCCAGCGCGCGTCGAAGGCGGCCCCGGTGCGGGGCTGCCCGAAGCGCACCGGGCAGTCGAAGAGCAGGGCGTACTCGTCCTCGTGGGGCGGCGCGGGATAGCCGAAGGAGGCGTGGGCGAGCGGGATGCGCCGCCCGATCAGCCAGCTGCACAGCCGGTGGAAGATCGCGAGCAGGCACTCGGTGAGGAAGCGGTCCGCGTCCCGCCCGAAGTCGTTGTGGACCCCGAACCAGGCCAGCCCCGCGCCCGCGGCTCCGCCCGTGGCTCCGTCCGTAGCCCCGCCCGTAGCCCGGCCCGCCGCTTCCAGGGTCAGTTCCGGGCCGCCGGGGAAGAGCCGGTAGAAGGCGGCCCCGCGCTCGATCGCCGCGCCCAGGTCCCGGCAGCCCAGCGAGGCGTGGCACATCATGGCGAAGGTGCCGGGGCGGCTCGGGGCCGTGCCGAGGCCGAGGAACTCGTCCTGCGTGACCCGGTACAGGGCGCGGAAGAGCCGGGCGAACTGAGCGGGCGTGACCCGCGCGCGGTCGTCCCCCAGCAGCAGCGGTGGAATCTGCGCCTCCTGGAGCAGCGGCACGACGTCGACGCCGTTGGTGCGCGCGCCCGCGAGCACGGCGCGCACCTGGTGCACGGTGACCGTCCGCCTCCCCATGCCTGCGACGGTAGCCGCAATGAGCGCTGGGGTCAGCCGGGGTGACGTTTCCGGTCATGTCGCCGGGGGCGATCGGCTGCCTAGCGTCGTCCGTACGTACCCCCGTACCCGCTGGTAGCCCTGGAGGCGATACCGATGGACGCTGTGCGACCGGACACGCTGGCGGTGTTCACCCGCTGGACCGCACGGCGGTACGGGCCGGAGCCGGCCCAGCGCTTCCGGCGCGCGGGGAGCTGGCTGACCCGGACGTACGCCGAACTGGACGCCCTGGTCGAGGAGACGGGCCGGGCGCTGCTGGCCCTCGGGGTGGCGCCGGGCGAGCGGGTCGCCGTGCTCGCCGAGACCCGGCCGGAGTGGACCCGCACCCACTTCGGGGTGCTCGCGGCGGGGGCGGTCATCGTGCCGGTGTACCCGACGGCGGGCGCCGAGGAACTGGCCTGGGTGCTCTCCGACTCGGGATCGGTGGTCGTCGTCTGCGACGACGAGGCGCAGGCGGCGCGGGTGACGGCCCTGCGGGACCGGCTGCCGGACCTGCGCGAGGTGGTCCTTATGGACGCGGCTGACCCGGCGGACCTGGCTGATCCGTCGGATCCGTTGCCGGGGCGCACCCCGTTCCTGTCCTCCTTCGCACCGGCGGGCGGAGCGACGGGGGAGCTCGACGCCCGCGCGGCGGCGGTCGGCGCGGACGACGACGCCTCCATCGTCTACACCTCGGGCACCACCGGCCTGCCCAAGGGGTGCCGCCTCACCCACGGCAACCTCGGCGCCATCCAGGACGCCACCCTTCCGCTGATCAAGGGCGGCCCGGGCGACTCGACGTACCTCTACCTGCCGCTCGCCCACCTGCTGGCGCAGCTGATCCAGTTCACCACCCTGCTGGAGGGCGGGGAGCTGGCGTACTTCGGGGGTCGGATCGAGGACGTCATCTCGGAGCTGGCCGAGGCCCGGCCGACGCACCTGCCGTCCGTGCCGCGGCTGTTCGAGAAGCTGCACTCGGTGGTGCTCTCGCTCGCCGAAGCGCAGGAGGGCGGCCGGGAGCGCTTCGAGGAGGCGGTCCGGCTCGGGGTGCTGGCGGCGGACGGTGAGCTGCCGGCCGCCTCGCGGGACGCGTACGAGGCGGCCGAGAAGTCCCTCTACTCCCTGGTGCGGGGAGCCCTCGGCGGGCGGTTGCAGTGGGCGCTGACGGGCGGCGCGCCCATCGCGCCCGCGACCCTGGACTTCCTGCGGGCCTGCGGGATCGCGGTCTTCGAGGGGTACGGGATGACCGAGTCCGCCGGGGTGATCAGCCTCAACCATCCGGCGGCCGTGCGGTACGGGACGGTCGGGCGGCCCATAGCGGGCTGCGAGGTGCGGATCGCGGACGACGGTGAGGTGCTGGCCCGGGGGCCCATGGTCTTCCCCGGCTACCACGCGGACCCCGTTGCCACGGCCGCGGCCGTGGACGGCGACGGCTGGCTCCACACGGGCGACACGGGACGCCTGGACGAGGACGGCTTCCTGAGCATCACCGGCCGGAAGAAGGAGCTGATCATCACCTCGTCGGGCAAGAACATCACCCCGACGGAGGTGGAGTTCGCCATCCAGCGCTCCCGCTTCGTCTCGCGCGCGGTGATGGTCGGCGACCGCCGCCCCCACCCGGTGGCCCTGATCGCCCTGGACACGGAGGAGGTCACGGCCTGGGCCGCCCGCGAGGGCCTCGACCTGGCCGGTGCGCCGTCCGCGCACCCGGCGGTCCGCGCGCTGGTGGAGGCAGCGGTGAGCGAGGCCAACGCATCGGTCTCGCGGCCCGCCCGGATCCGTGCGTTCCACGTCCTGGAGGGGGAGTTCACGGTGGAGTCGGGCGCCCTGACCCCGACGTTGAAGCTGCGCCGCAAGGTGGTGACCGATCGCTACGCGGCCGAGATCGACGCCTTGTACGGGGGCTGACCTGGTCCCTCGGGAAGCCGCCTCCTTAGGGTGTGTACATGACGAACCAACTCCCTGAGATGCGTGCCTCCGATGCCGAGCGCGAAGACGTGGCCGAGACGCTCCGGCAGGCCGTCGCGGAGGGGCGCCTCGACATGGAGGAGTTCGACGAGCGCCTGGGCGCGGCGCTGCGTGCGCGTACCCGGGGTGAGCTGGCCACCTTGACCAGTGACCTCCCGGTGGGGGGTGCCGCTCCCGCTTCCGTGGTGGGGGCGTCGGCGAGTGGCTGGGGCGAGCGCACCGGGGGGCGGGCGACCTCGTCCGGGGCCTTCGCGGTCTGGGGCGGCTTCGCCCGGCGGGGCCACTGGACGGTGGGGCGGACCTTCACCGCGTTCACCCTCTGGGGTGGCGGGGTCATCGACCTGCGCGAGGCGCGCTTCGAGGGGGCCGAGGCGAACATCCGCTGCTTCGCCCTCTTCGGCGGGATGTCGGTGGTGGTACCGCCGGACCTGGAGTGCGAGGTCAAGGGCATCGGGATCCTGGGTGGCTTCGGTGACCGCGCGAGCGGGCCCGGCGCGGCCGGCTCGCCGCGGGTCACCGTCACGGGGCTTGCCCTTTTCGGTGGCATCGGCGCCGAACGCAAGGAGCGCAAGGCGGTCAAGGCCGCCGCCAAGGCCGCCCGGAAGTCCCTGGCCTAGCCGCTGCGCGGCCCACCCGGGCTCCGCCCGGACCCGGTCCTCAAACGCCGGACGGGCTGGATACGGCCGGGGTCCGGTGGCCAAGGGCCTGCCGATTCAGCCTCGCCGGACACCTTGCGCCGGCCCATCCAGCCTCGCCCGGGGGCCCCTCCCAGCGGTAGCTGGGGGAGTTTGAGGCGCGGGTCCGGGCGGAGCCCGGGACGACGGGCGGCAGCCGGATCCCCGAGCCTGGTGCGGCGCACCCCCGGGCTCCGCCCGGACCCGGTCCTCAAACGCCGGACGGGCTGGATCGGCCCGGGTCCGGTGCGCGGGGCCGGGGCGGAGTCCGGGACGGTGGGGCGCGGCCGGAGACCGGAGGGTTGGTCAGGCCGTGAGGTCGGCGGCTACCAGGCTCAGCCAGGCGCCGTAGGAGAAGGGTTCCGGGACGCCGACCTCCATGCCCAACTCGGCCACGGCCACGGCGTAGTCGCTCTCCTCCAGCGGGAGCGCGACCAGCTCGTTCAGTTCGCCGACCAGGCGGGCCACCAGGTGCGGGTGGGTGGTCGCGGCGTAGTCCGCGACGGCCGCGTCGTGGTCGTCGAACTGGTCCACGATGTCCTGGGAGAACCAGCCGCCCAGCAGCTGCCCCGTCTCCGGGAAGCGGGCGTGCCACTCCCAGTGGGTCCGCGGCGTCGCGGGCGCCGGCACCTCACCGTTCTCGACGCTCGCCCTGAGGTGGTCGGCGAGGACGAGCAGCCACGCGCCCACGTCGGACTCCGCCATGCCGGTGTCGGGAACCGCGTAGTACTCCCCGAGGCTCAGGCGCAGCCGGCCCGGGGGCGTACGGCCGTACTCGCGCAGCTGGCGCTCCGCCTCGGCGATCGCCCAGGGGCGGGTGTGCCAGGTGTGGCGGAGGTAGGCGTCGAGGGCGGTGCTGCGCCGCTCGGGCGTGTCATCGGCGGGCTGGCCGAGGTAGGCGCGCATGACCTGGTCCAGCTCGCCGTAGCGCCGGTCGTGTTCGAGGGGCTTCATGGACACGGGGGCGGGCCTCTACAGGTAGATCGGGACGGTGGTCAGTACGACGAACCCGTGCGGGCTGGCCGGCTCGCGCCGCAGCACGATGCGGGCCGCGCGGACGTCGACCGGGTCGCGCCCGGCGAGCAGCATCGCTTCGAGCAGCACCCGCCCGACGGGCTCCTCCCGCGAGGGCCAGGCGGCCTCGATGGTGAGCCGCTGCCGGGTGCCCTGGGCCAGCCAGCGGTGGATGGCCTGCTCGTTGGCGGTCACGACGCGCTGGGTGGCCCACTGGGCGGTTTCCCGGTCGGGGTAGCTGGCGGATCTGGTGAGCATGGGGTCATTGTCTCCCGATGGCGGATTCCGCTCGGTTCACTGCGCGTTGAAGGACCAGAAGACGCCGACCTCGGCCGCGCTCACCACGACCAGGCCGAGCTCTTCGAGGTAGTCGGTCCAGCGGGCCCCGCCGCCGGCCAGGCGCTCCCGGAGGAAGTCGGGGCGGGCGCTCGTACGGGCCGCCGGCGAGGTGGTCCAGTAGGCGGGGGACGCCCCCTCGACCCCCGTCCCGCCACCGTCGAAGCGCCGCAGCAGGGTACGGGCGTCCTCCCGCACCGCCTCCAGCGCCGCGGCCGGGCGTCCGTACAGCGGGGCCGTCTCGAAGGTCCACTCCTGCGTGAACGAGGCGAGCAGGTCCGTCGCGGCGGCGCGCTCCAGCGGGTACAGCGTCGCGGGCACGGCGGCGGCGGTGAGGTCCGCGCGGAAGGGGAAGGAGGGGCCGGCCGCGGCCCGCTCCTCGCCGTCCCGGTCCCAGTCGAGGCCGGCCCAGCCCCGCGGGTCGGCGTGCTCGCGGCGCAGCACGGCGAGGACGTCCTCGGCCCAGTCGGGGCGCAGCCGCGGCCCGACCGAGGCGAAGACGTACGGGTCGTCGAGCAGCCGCAGCGCGGCCCCCTCCCACGCCCGCGCGCCGTCTTCCGCGGCAGCGTCCGCGTCCGAGGGCGTGCTTCCGGGTGCGTTCATCGGGGGTCCAAGGGGTTCGGGGCCGGTCACGGGGCGGGTCACGGGTCCGATCACGGCGCGGGCATCGAGGTGTAGATGATGTACGGCGGATCGAGGCGGGAGTCGTATTTGAGCACCGTTTTGACGTTCTTCACGTCGACGGCCTTGGCGTTCAGGCCGTTGTCCTTGTACCCGGACCCCGGGTGGGCGGGGTCGGGCTGCTTGGAGACGTAGCGGCCGCTGTTCTCACCGTTCGGCGCGGTACTGGTGAAGTCCTTGTTGGTGCCCTCGGCGGGCGGCGGCGGCCCGGTGAGCCAGGCCTGGATCTCGGAGCGGCGGTTCTTGAGGTTGTACTCCGTCAGCGACTGGGCGTGCGCGTAGTCGCTGAAGGTCGAGGAGCCGCCGATCTTCGGCTTGTTGTGCGGCCAGGCGGCGGTCGGCGGGTCGGA
Source organism: Streptomyces sp. NPDC098789 (assembly GCF_044759975.1). Taxonomy (NCBI): domain Bacteria; kingdom Bacillati; phylum Actinomycetota; class Actinomycetes; order Kitasatosporales; family Streptomycetaceae; genus Streptomyces; species Streptomyces sp. NPDC098789. The sequence continues at coordinate 416,352 of NZ_JBIWAJ010000005.1, read as the reverse complement.
CTGGTCGCGCAGGCGCTGGGCGAGCTGCTCGTCGGTCTTGCCGACGTGCTTGTCGAGGGTGTGACCGCCGCCCAGGTACTCGTTGCCGGCCAGGTCGAAGGCCTGGTTGCCGTCCTTGTCCTGGACCGTCCACTTCTGCTCGTGCTTGAACTCGTTGAGCGCGCGCGCACCGAAGCCGTGCGCGCGGGCGACGCCCGCTTCGAACTTGGGCGCGCTGAGGAAGGCCTCGTCCAGGGCGGGCATCTTGTTGTCCACGCGGGTGGTGAGCCCGCCCAGGGTGTGCGTGTAGGTGTCGACGATCCGGTTGATGGCGGCGGTGTCCAGCTTGAGGATGAGCTGGACGTCGAAGTCCAGCAGCATCTTGCCGGCCTTGCCGAGGCCCTTGGCCAGGCCCTTGACGTCCTTCATGCTGAAGCCGTCCTTGAGGTCCACGTCCTCCAGGACCTCCTTGGCCGCCTGCTTCGCGGCCTTCACGAACTCTTCCCAGATCTCGTGGTTCAGCTTGACCGCCGCCTCCGCGTACTCGCGCAGGATGTTGCTGATCTCCATGGCGGTGTCGAAGAGGACGGTCATCACGGGCTGGCTGCCGGTCGGCGCGGCGCCCGGGCCGTGACCGGAGCTGTGGGCCCACTGGTAGCCGGCGGTGGCCTTGCCCCAGGCGGAGGTGCCCCACACCGCGCTGCAGAACGTCTTCATGGCGTTCTCCCAGTCCGCCTGCTGCGGATTGGTGATGGTGGAGACCTCGGCCGTCAGCGTGCCGGAGACCTGGCCCAGGCACATCGTGGTGTTCGACCAGGTCTGGGAGAGCGAGTTGAGGTAGTGCTGCTGCGGCTCGGGGAAGACGTCGGCGAGGCGGCCGATGCGCAGGGCCTTCTTCAGCACCGGCTGGAGGATGCTCCGTACGGCCTCGGGGATCATCTCCAGCACGCTGCGGATGAAGTCGTCGCCGCCGTCGTCGTCCCCCCACTTGAGGTCGGGGACCTTGCCGTAGTCCGGGGTCTTGTCCGTGACGGCGGGCACCGGTCGCGTCTCGGCGGCCTGGCCGGGCTTGGGGTGGGCGGCGGCGTCGGCCTGGGAGTAGGCGTTCGCGGTCTCGGTGAAGCCGACGGCGGCGCCGCCGATGCTCAGGACGCCCTTGCCCCAGACCTCCAGCCAGCGGTTGCCGGTCTTCATGTACGCCTGGGAGAAGCGGGCCGCGTCCGTGCCCGCGCCGCCCGCGTCCGGGTACTTCTCCAGGCCCGTGATCAGGTTCTTGGCCCCGGTGTGCATCATGCCCTGCTGCTGCGCGATGTGGCCCGACACCCGCCACAGGTCGCTGGGCTTGACGTCGATGGAGCCCGCGCCGCCGGGCGGCTGCGCGGGACCGGCCGGGGCGCCGGGGGTGCCGGGCGTGCCGGGCGTGCCTGGGCCGGCCATCAGGCGCCACCGCCCCAGCCGCGGAGCACGGAGCGGTTGGCCGCGTCGTAGTTGAGGTGCCCCTTGACGACCACTTCGTGCAGCCAGGCCTGGGCCGCGACGAGGTCCTGCGCGGAGCGGTCCCACTTGTCCAGCTCGTCGACGAAGGCGTCGCGGGCCTCGCCGTCCCAGCTCAGCACCACCTTGGTGGTGCGCTCGTACAGGCCGTCGAGCTTCTCGTTGAGCGTCTTGAGGATGCTTTCGAGTTCGCCCGACAGCCTGCGCAGCGTCGCGAAGTCGACGGTGATGCGGTCGTCGTCCGTCATGGTGTCGCTGGTCCCCCGTGGTTCACATGTCCAGGATCCGGCTCTGGGGACGCGCGGGCGGCGCGGCCGGGGCCGGGTCGGGCGACTCCAGGGCGCGGGCCGCCGCGGGGACGTCCTCGGTGTCCTGCATCCTCTTGAGCCGCGACAGGGTCTCCAGCTCCTGCTCGGTGAAGCCGTCCCGGCTGGCCCGGGTGGCCGCTTCGAGCAAGACGAGGACCTGGCGGATGCGGACGGCGTCCTCCGCCACGCCCCGGTGGAGACTGCGGTAGGCGGTGGCGGTGGGGCCCTGCCAGCCCGCCGCGACGGCGTCGACGACGCCGTCCATGCGGCGCGTCTGCTCTTCCAGGTACGACTGCATCGCGTCGAGGTCGTCGGCGAGCCGGCCGAGGTCGTCCTGGGACACGTCGAGGTCGGAGTTCTGCATCCCGGCCCGGCCCCCGTCCGTCGCGTGTGCGGGCCGATTCCCGCCCGTGGCTCATTTCCGACGGGAAGTCTAGGTGCGCGTGTCAAGAGGGCCGGGTCCGGGGGTCGTTCAGAGGTACTGGGCGTACTCGTCCAGTGTCCGCATGACCTCGGCCCCGTCCGCGGAGGGCAGTTGCAGGACGACCTCGTCGAGGCCGAGGTCGGCGTAGTGGGCCAGCTTCCCGGGAGTGGGCCGGACGGCGTACGGAACCACCTGGAGGGACTTCGGATCCCGCCCCGCGGCCTCCCACACCGCGCGCAGCGCGGGCAGGGACTCGGTCAGCCCGCCGCCGCCGATGGGCATCCACCCGTCGGCGTGGTCGGCGATCGCGGCGAAGAGCTTGGGCCCGGCCTGGCCGCCGATCAGGGTGCGGGGGCCGTGCAGCGGGACGCCGGAAGCGAGCTCACGGGGGGCCTGGGCCGGCTTGGGGAAGGCCGAGCTGGCCCGGACTCCGGAGAACTGGCCGACGTACGCGGTGGGTTCGGGCGCCCACAGCGCACGCATCAGGGCCATCCGGTCCCGCACCAGCTCGCGCCGCTCCCGCCACCGCACCCCGTGGTCGGCGGCCTCCTCGACGTTCCAGCCGTAGCCGAGGCCGAGGGTGAAGCGGCCACCGGAGAGGTGGTCGAGGGTGGCGATCTGCTTGGCCAGCCCGATCGGGTCGTGCTGGGCGACCAGGGTGATCCCGGTGCCGAGGTGCAGCCGCTCGGTGACGGCGGAGGCCTGCCCGAGGGCCACGAACGGGTCGACGGTGCGCCCGTACTCCTCGGGCAGCGCGCCGCCCATCGGGGCCGGGGTGTCGCGGCTGACGGGGATGTGGGTGTGCTCGGGCAGGTAGAGCCCGGAGAACCCCCGCTTCTCCAGGGCGCGCGCGAGCGGCACGGGCGCGATGGTCCGGTCGGTGAGGAAGATGGTGGTGGCGATCCGCAGGTTCGGTGTGCTCGGCATGCTGACAGAGACCTCCGTGACGTGGGTGGGGTCACGGTACGGGCTCACGCACGAGGTGGGCAGGGCGCCGAGACGGCCAACTCCGAGAGGTAGCGGTCGTGTTCCGTCTTGCTCAGCGGATCGGACACCACCCCGCAGAGGATCCGGCGCCAGGACGCGACGTCGATGCCGCGACGGACGAGGGACCCGTCGCTGCCGAAGGTCAGGATCTGGCCGTCGGGGTCGTTGAGGACGGAGCGGTCGTGCCACTCCGTTCCCAGCGGCTGCCCGTCGAGCGCCCAGGTGCCCCGGGCCTCACCGGTGTCGGCGTCCCAGAACTGCAGGAAGGAGTCCTTGCCCTTCGGGATCGCCTGCACGAGCAGTCGCCCGTCGGGGCTGAAGGCGATGGCGGTGGTGCCTTGCTGGGTGACGGACGTGCTCTCGACAATGCGGCCCGAAGCGACGTCGAGGATGTGCACGCGCCCGTCCGTGTCCACGGCAGCCGCTTTGGCGCCGTTCCCAGTGAACGCCACGGTGTGGATTCTGAGGGGACCGGGCATCTCGGAGGGCTGCTTGACCAGCTTCCCTCCTGACCACCGCCATATGGTCGTGGTGTCGCTCCCGGTGAACGCGAAGGTGGAGCGGTCCCCGCTGATGCCGACCCGAAGGAGCGGGTCCGTGCGGTATGGGATGCGCTGGCCGGATTCCCAGCTCCGGGTGTCGACCACGGAGACGTCCTTCTTCCACTGGACCAGTGCGTGGACGTCGTCGGGGAGGAAGGACAGGAACTGGGGCTCGTCGTCCTCGATCGGCATCTCGGAGCCGATCCGCTTGCCCGTGCGCAGGTCCCACAGGGACATCTTCGCCGCTTGGGAGACCGCCGCCCGGGTGCCGTCGGCGGTGACGACCACGGAGTCGGTGGAACCGGGCTTGCGGCTGATGGCGACGGGCAGGTGCCCCAGCCGCTGGAGTGCGCCCGAGGGCGCGGCGGAGACCCGCCAGACGTCCGTCCCGCCGTCGACGTCGCGCAACGCGAGCCCGTGGTCCGCGGTGAACTCCTCGCGCTTCAACTGCTGCGGATTCGCGACGGGCGCGCCGGTCTGGGCCCGCGCGGTGCCCCGGCCGTTCGCCGCCACCGCCCGCCCCAGCGCCTGTGCGGCCTCGCCCGTGGGCTCGACCTCGTCGGCGTAGAGGGCGAACTGCGCCGCCTTGCGGGGGTCGGAGCCCGCTATCTCCAGGGAACGGGCGGCCAGGGCCAGTGAGGCGGAGGTGCGGGCACGGGCCAGGGCGGTGTCGCGCTGCTGCCAGGCGAAGGCGCCGGCGATCAGGGAGGTCACCAGGAGCAGGGCGAGGGTGACGACGGCGGTGCGCAGGATGCGGGTCGCGAGGCGGTGACGCAGGTCCTCGCTGTCGAGCGCGTCTTTGGTGCGCCCGTGGAGCGGCGCGGCCAAGGTGGCGACGGCGTCGCGGAACTCGGGTCGGCGGAGGGAGAACTCACCGCTCTCCCGGATGTCCACGAGGTCCACCCACAGGGGTTCGGTGGTGAAACGGCCGCGCAGGACGTCCGGAAAGACGTCCGTCTTCTCCCAGTCGAAGTCCCGGGCGCCGGGGTCCCAGGCGATGGTTCCCCGGCTGACCGCGATGAGGAACCGGTCCATGGAGCGGTGGGTGATCCAGAATTCGACTTCTTCGCGGACCCAGCGGGACTCGGCGGCCGCCGGAGACGCCAGGTAGATGAGGTAGCGGGAGTTCGCCAGCTCCCTCCTGATGGATCCGCCCAGGTCGCTGGTGGCGGCGAGGCTGGTCGTGTCGCGGAAGACGTTGATCGTTCGGCGGCGCGTCCACGGCCGGGCGAGGCGGTGCAGTCCCCGCTGGAGCCCCTGTGCGAGCGCCGAGTCCTGCTGGTGGCTGTACGAGATGAACGCGTCGCGCTCCACGACCTGTCTCCCGGAACCGTGCACCCGCGTCTCCGGCTCCCGCGCCAGGCCGCCGACGGGTCCCGTGACGAGACCGGTCAGGCTCTGGGGTAGCGGGTCAGCCAGCCCGGGGAGGAGAGCGTCGGGCCGTGGAGGGTGGGGCCCTGGGTCATCTCCAGGGCGAAGTCGTCGGCGAGTTCCAGCAGGGTGGGCCGGCCCTCCAGGTCGGCCAGCCAGGGCGCCGGGAGGGCGGTCTCGCCGTGCAGGGCGCCCAGTAGGGCTCCGCAGAGGGCGCCGGTCGCGGTGGAGTTCCCGCCGTGGTTGACCGCGAGGCGCAGGCCGTGGCGGACGTCCTCGGCGACCAGGGCGCAGTACACGGCCGCGGCGAGGGCGTCCTCGGCGCCGTGGCCGTCGCCGGGCGAGAGCGACGCGATGATCTCGGGGGAGGGGACGCCTCGGGTCACGGCGGCCGTGGCCCGCTGGAGGGCGTCGGTGACGGGCTGCTGTCCGGCCCGGGAGCCGAGCAGGCCCAGGGCCCGCTGGACGGCCGCGTCGAGGCTCTCGCCGCGGGTCAGGCCGTGGACGATGACCGCGAGCGCGCCCGCCGACAGGTAGGCGGTGGGGTGGCCGTGGCTCTGCGTGGCGCACTCGACGGCCAACTGGAGTACCAGGGCCGGCTCCCAGCCGACGAGCAGTCCGAAGGGGGCGGAGCGGACCATCGCGCCGGCGTCCCGGGCGGTGGGGTTCTTGGGCTGTTCCAGGGTGCCGAGGATCTCGTCGCCGAAACCGGTCATGCAGGCGCGGTCGGGGCCGCGGCGGGCGTAGAGCCACTCCTCGTGGGCGAGCCAGCCGTTCTCCTTGCGCCGCTCGTCCGGGCCCCAGTCGTGCTGGGTCGCGGCCCACCGCAGGTAGGCGCGGTGGACGTCGGTGGGCGGGTGCCAGGCGCCGGTGTCCCGGCGCACGTGGGCCCGTATCAGGCCGTCGACGGTGAAGAGGGTGAGCTGGGTGGCGGCGGTGACGGCGCCGCGCCGGCCGTGGGCGGGGGCGGGTTCGGTCAGGCCCTGCGGGCCGTGGGTCTCGCGGATCCCATCGAGGGAGAGCCCGGCGATCGGCGCGCCGAGGGCGTCGCCGAGGGCGGAGCCGAGCAGGGCGCCGCGCACCCGGCTGCGGAAGTCCTGCTGTTCGACCCGGCCCCACAGGGCCGTGGTCACGCTCCCGGTGGTCACGCTTCCCGTCATCACGTCTGCCGCCGCCAAGTCCATCGACTCATCCCCCCGCTGGCTCTGGCGGGCACTGTAGTGGACCGGCCCGTTCGATTCCGGAGAGATGCTTTCAAGCGGCCCGTAAGTGTGCGGAGAAAGGCCGGAATAGCGGTACTTCCGGCTCCGCATGCCCGGTGATCGGCCAAGTGGCACGTTTTGCCACTAGCCTTCGAGGTGGCTGTTTCCGGCCATGCTTCGTTCACGCGACGTTCGCGCCGGGCCCACAGATTCGACGGCATGAAGAAGGCACTCCTCGCCGCGACCGCCGTCGCCGCCGCGTTCACCCTCACCGCCCTCGTCGCCCCGGCCGCCAGCGCCCACGGGGGGAGCGACGAGCGGGGCCGCTCGGCCGTTCCGTTCACCGCCGCCACCGTCACGGCCGGCGCCGACGGCTCGTTCACCGTGAAGTGGGACGCCCGCAGGACCGGCAACGCCAAGGGGCCCAAGGGCGTCGAGCGGGTCGAGATCAAGGCCAACGGCAAGGTCGTCGCGAAGGGCGGCGCCACCGGTCAGGCCGTGGTCAAGGGCCTGCCCGCCGCCGACCGCCAGTGGTTCGACCTCGTACCGGACCGCGGCCAGGGCCTGCACCTCGCCGACCGCCTGATCAAGCTGGACGGCACGGCCAACTTCCGTGACGCGGGCGGCTACCGGACCACCACCGGCCAGTGGGTCAAGATGGGCGAGATCTACCGCTCGGACGCCCTCGACAAGCTCACCGAGGGCGACCGGGCCAAGCTGGGCCGGCTGCACGTCAAGACCGTCTTCGACCTGCGCATGGAGGACGAGCGGACCAAGGGCCCCGACAAGGTCCCGGCGGGCGCCACCTACGTCGTCGCCGACGTCTTCGCGGGCTCCGGCTCCTTCCAGACCCTGCCCAAGACCCCCGACGAGGCCGTCAAGGCCATGACCGAGGCCGAGAAGGCCATGGTGAGCGGCGCGGGCGGCAAGAAGGCGTACGCGCAGGTCTTCGAGGGCATCGGCAACGACCGCTCCCGCGCCGTCCTCTTCCACTGCACCGCGGGCAAGGACCGCACGGGCTGGGCGAACGCCTCCCTGCTGACCGCGCTCGGCGTGCCGGCCGAGACCGTCATGACCGACTACCTCGCCAGCAACGACTACCGCAAGGCCGCCAACGACGCGGTCCTCGCGCACCTGCCGGCCCAGCAGGCCGCCGTCTACAAGCCGATGCTCGACGTCCGCCCCGAGTACCTGAACGCCGGCTACGCCGAGGTCGCGGCCCGCTACGGGTCCTTCGACCGCTACCTCGACAAGGGGCTCGGCATCGACGCGCGCGAGCTGAAGCGGCTCAAGCGGGACCTGCTCGTCGGCTGACCCGCCACGAGGGGGAGCGGCCCGATGGGCGGACGCGCGGACGTCCGACCGTCGGGCCGTTCTGCGTCCGTCCCCCGCCCGCTCCCGCCTACTCCAGGACCGGCAGCAGCTCGGGCAGGTGCCCGTCCGAGGCGTGCGCCGCGCGCAGGCGCTCCTCGGGCACCTCGCCGTACAGCGTCGTACGGGCCCGGGCCGGTCGCCCGGCGGCCTCCGCGATCGCGACCAGGTCCCGGATCGACTTGTACGAGCCGTAACCCGAGCCCGCCATCCGGGAGATGGTCTCCTCCATCAGGGTCCCGCCCAGGTCGTTCGCCCCCGAGCGCAGCATCTCGGCGGCGCCCTTGGCGCCGAGCTTGACCCAGCTGGTCTGGATGTTGGTGATGTGCGGGTGGAGCAGCAGCCGGGACATGGCGATCACCGCCCGGTTGTCGCGGTCCGTCGGGCCGGGCCGGGCGATGCCCGCCAGGTAGACGGGCGCGTTGGTGTGGATGAAGGGCAGCGTCACGAACTCCGTGAACCCGCCCGTCCGCTGCTGGATCCGGGCCAGGGTGCGCAGGTGGCCGAGCCAGTGCCGCGGCTGGTCCACGTGCCCGTACATCATCGTCGACGAGGAGCGGATGCCCAGCTCGTGCGCGGTGGTGACGACGTCGATCCAGTCGGCGGTGGGCAGCTTCCCCTTGGTGAGCACCCAGCGGACCTCGTCGTCCAGGATCTCCGCCGCCGTCCCCGGGATCGAGTCCAGCCCGGCCTCCTTGGCCGCCGTCAGCCAGTCGCGGACCGACATCCCGGTACGGGTCGCGCCGTTGACGACCTCCATCGGGGAGAAGGCGTGCACGTGCATGCCGGGCACCCGCGCCTTCACCGCGCGCGCGATGTCGAAGTACGCCGTCCCGGGCAGGTCCGGGTGGATGCCGCCCTGCATGCACACCTCGACCGCGCCCACGTCCCAGGCCTGCGCGGCCCGGTCGGCGACCTGGTCGAGGGAGAGGGTGTAGGCGTCGGCGTCCGTGCGGCGCTGCGCGAAGGCGCAGAAACGGCAGCCGGTGTAACAGACGTTGGTGAAGTTGATGTTGCGCGTGACGATGTACGTCACCTCGTCGCCCACGACGGACCTGCGCAGGTCGTCGGCGATCCGGCAGAGCGCGTCCAGGGCCGGGCCGTCCGCGTGCAGCAGGGCGAGGGCCTGGTCGTCGGTGAGCGCCGTCGGGTCGTCCGCGGCCTGCGCGAGGGCCGCGCGGACCTCGGTGTCCAGCCGCTCGGGGTCGCTGCGCCCGGGGTCCGCGGCCATGCCGGGGGCGGCGGCCTCGCGCAGCGCCTCCCAGTCGCCGTAGACGTGGTCGAAGTCGTCCCGCCGGTCGGAGGTGCGGCCCTCGGTGTCGATGGTGGCGTGCAGATCGGTGCGGCCGGCGCTCGTGAACCCCTCGTCGGGCTCCTGCCACGGACGCCCCTCGACCCGGGCGCGCTCGTCCGCGAGCCCGGTCTCCCCGTCGGCCAGCGCGCGCACGTGCGGCAGCAGCCGGGGGTCCAGCCAGGGCTCGCCACGCTGGAGGAACTCCGGGTAGATGGTCAGGCGTTCGCGCAGCTCGAAGCCGGCGGCGGCGGTCCGCGCGGCCAGCTCCTCGACGTGCGGCCAGGGGCGTTCCGGGTTCACGTGGTCGGGGGTGAGCGGGGAGACCCCGCCCCAGTCGTCGATGCCCGCGCCGATGATCAGGGCGTACTCGGCGTCCACCAGGTTCGGCGGGGCCTGGATCCGGGCGGCCGGGCCCAGGACGTGCCGGGCCACCGCGATGGCGGCGGCCAGCTCCTCCAGCTCCGCGTCGGGCATCGCGCGCATCGCGGTGTCCGGCTTGGCGCGGAAGTTCTGGACGATGACCTCCTGGATGCCGTGGTAGGCCCGCTGGATCCGGCGCAGCTCGAAGAACGCGTCCGCGCGCTCCTCGTACGACTCGCCGATGCCGATCAGCACCCCGGTGGTGAAGGGGACGTTGGAACGGCCCGCGTCCTCCAGGACGCGCAGCCGCACGGCCGGCTCCTTGTCGGGGGAGCCGTGGTGCGGGCCGCCCGGCTCCGACCACAGCCTGGTCGCGGTGGTCTCCAGCATCATGCCCATCGAGGGCGCGACCGGCTTGAGGCGCTGGAGGTCGGACCAGGTCAGCACGCCGGGGTTGAGGTGCGGGAGCAGGCCCGTCTCCTCCAGCACCCGGATCGCCATCGCCCGGACGTAGGCGAGCGTGTCGTCGTAGCCGTGCGCGTCGAGCCACTCGCGGGCCTCGGGCCAGCGGTCCTCGGGGCGGTCGCCGAGCGTGAAGAGCGCTTCCTTGCACCCCATCGCGGCGCCCTGGCGGGCGATGTCGAGCACCTCGTCGGGGGAGAGGTACAGGCCGTGGCCCGCGCGGCGGAGCTTGCCGGGGACCGTGACGAAGGTGCAGTAGTGGCACTTGTCGCGGCAGAGGCGGGTGAGGGGGATGAAGACCTTGCGGGAGTACGTGATGACCCCCGGGCGGCCCGCGGCGTCGAGGCCGGCGTCCCTGACCCGGGCGGCGGAGGCGGCGAGGTCCCGCAGGGCCTCGCCGCGCGCCTGGAGCAGAACGGCCGCCTCGGCCGCGTCCAGCGCGACGCCGTCGCGCGCCCGCTTGAGGGCGCGGCGCATGGAGTTGTCGGTCGGAGCGGTGCTCGGAGTGCTCATGGCGTGAGCATACGATCCGAGGATCGGGGTGCGTGGGCTGCTGTGACGGGCCTCATCGCATCAGCTCACCGGCGTTGACCAGCAGCGACTGGCCGGTTATCGCCCGGGCGCGGTCGGAGGCGAGGAAGACCGCGGCGTCCGCGACGTCCCCGTCGGTGGCCAGCTCGGGCAGTGCCATCCGCTGGGTGAGGCGCGCCAGCACCTCCTCCTCCGGAACGTTCTCGGAGTGCGCACTGAAGGTCACGAAGGCCTGTACGGGCGGCCCCCACATCCAGCCCGGCAGCACGGTGTTGACCCGGATCCGGTCCGGGCCGAGCTCGCGGGCCATCGAGTACATGGCGGAGGTCAGCGCGCCCTTGGAGGCGGCGTACGCGGCCTGCTGGACCTCCGAGGGGGCGGCTACGGCGGACTGCGTGCCGATGATGACGACGGCCCCGCCGTTGGCCCTCAGAGCGGGCAGGCAGGCGCGGGTCATCCGCAGGGTGCCGAGGAGGTTGACGTCGAGGATCTGCTGCCAGGTGCCGAAGTCGGCGTCCTGGAGGCCGCCGAAGTAGGAGTCCCAGGCGGCGACGTGCACGACCGCGTCGATCCGGCCGAAACGGTCCTGCGCGAGGGCGGCGAGGGCGGCGCACTGCGCCTCGTCGGTGATGTCGGTGGGGAGGTAGGCGGTGTGCGTGCCGTCGGGGTCGATCTCGGCGGCGGACTTGGCGAGGTTGGCCTCGGTGCGGGCGCCGAGGACGGCGTTGCCGCCGTCGCGCACGACGGTGGCGGCGACCTGGTGGCCGAGCCCGGCGCCGACGCCGGAGACGATGACGGTCTTGCCTTGCAGCAGCATGCGGGCTCCTGGTGGGGCGGCGGGGCCTGGGCGCGCTTGCGCGCGCACAGATCTGACGGGGCGTCAGGCTACGGTGGCGCGGGCGGGGTGGGAAGCCTTGTGGCGGGCTCGGATGTGGGTGGGTGCGGTGGGGTGGGCGGGTGCGGTCGGTCTCCCCTCCGGGGGCGCCTAAATCTCCCCCAGCTACCGCTGGGAGGGGCCCCCGGGCGGGGCTGGAGGTGGCGGGGCTGGAGGTGGCGGTGAGGGAGTCCGGTCAGGACAGGGCGGTCGACAGGCGGGTCAGGCCCTCGGCTATTTCGGTGGGGGTGTGGGTCGTGAACGACAGGCGCAGGGTGCGCGGGTCCGCGGGACCGGTGAAGAAGGCGGCCCCCGGCACGTACGCCACGTCGTGTTCCACCGCGACCTTCAGCAGGGCGCCCGCGTCGTACCCCTCCGGAAGCCGCGCCCAGACGAACATGCCGCCCTCCGGCCGGTTCCAGTGCGACCCCGCGGGCAGCGCGTCCGGCAGTCCCGCGAGCAGCGCGTCCCGCCGCTCGCGGTAGGCCCGCCGGACCACGCCCACGTGCGCGTCCAGGTCGTTGGCGGCCAGGTAGTGCGCCGCCGCCAGCTGGTCCACCGTCGAGGTGTGCAGGTCGCTGGCCTGCTTCGCCACCACCGCGGCCCGCCGCAGCGCGGCCGGGGCCCGGAGCCAGCCGAGCCGCAGCCCGGGCGCCATGACCTTGGAGAAGCTGCCGAGCAGCGCCGTACGGTCCAGCGCCCCCGGGTGCGCGGCCAGCCACGGGACCTCCGCCCCCTCGTAGCGGAGTTCGCCGTAGGGGTCGTCCTCGATCAGCCAGGTCCCGAGCCGCTCGGCGATCCGGGCCACGGCGGCCCGGCGGGCGGCGGGCAGGGTGCGGCCGGTCGGGTTCTGGAAGGTGGGCACGGTGTACAGCAGCTTCGGCCGCTCGCTCCGCACCGCCTCCTCCAGCGCCTCCGGCACGATCCCGTCCGCGTCGCAGGCCACGGCCACCACGCGGGCCCCGGCCAGTTGGAAGCACTGGAGGGCCGCCAGATAGGTCGGGTTCTCGACCAGGACCACGTCCCCCGGCTCCACCAGCGTGGCGGTGACGAGCGCGAGGGCCTGCTGCGAACCGGTGGTGACCAGCACGTCGTCCGGCCCGGTCGGGAGCCCGCGCGCGCTCGCCCGGGCGGCGACGACGGCGCGCAGTTCGGGGGCGCCCTCGGTGGTCGAGTACTGCAGGGCCCGGGCGGCCGAGGTCGCGAAGGCGGCGTCGTACGCGGCCCGCAGGCCCTCGGTGTCGAAGAGCTCCGGCGCCGGCAGTCCGCCCGCGAAGTTGATCACGCCGGGCCGCTCGGTGAGGGCGAGGATCTCGCGCACGGGCGAGCCGGCGACGCTGGCGGCCCGTGCGGCGAAGGGGGGCGGGGATGCGGGCACGGTGGCTCCTTCGGGAGGCGGATGGGCGCAGCGTAGCGGTGGAAGATGCATATGGCACCCACCTGTCCACGACCTGAACTCGCCCCCACCACTCCACATCTGATGAATCATCAGCTAGACCGGTCCCATGACGACAGAAGACACTCGCCCCGACGACTACGCCGCGCTCGCGTCGGTCGGCCCCTACGGCGTCCACCCGGGACACGCGCTCATCACCATGGTCGAGCCGCACCCGGGGCACGAGTTCGCTTACAACCGCTGGTACGAGGACGACCACTACTACGCGGGGGCCATGGCCATGCCGTGGATGTTCGCCGGTCGCCGCTGGGTCGCCACCCGCGAACTCCAGGAGCTGCGCTACCCGGAGAAGTCCGCCGTCGCGCAGCCGGTCACCGCCGGTTGCTACCTCTCGACGTACTGGGTGACCGAGGGCCGCTACGACGAGCACATGAAGTGGACCGTCGGCATCAACAAGCGGCTGGGCCGCGACGGGCGCGTCTACCAGGACCGCACGCACGTCTTCACCGCCTTCCAGGACCACGAGGCGACCGTCTACCGCGACGGGGCCGCCGGGCCCCGGGACTACCACGCGATGGACCACCCGTACGCCGGGCTCGTCCTCCAGGTCATCGACGCGGAGGGCCCCGAGCAGCGGGCGGAGCTGCTGGAGTGGCTGCGCTCGCGGCACCTGCCGCAGCGGCTGCACGGCTCGCCGGCCGCGATGGTGACGGTCTTCCGGCCGACCCCTCTGCCGGGCGACCGGATGACGTACGTCAAGCAGGTCGAGGGGGTCGACACCCGGCTGACGCTGCTGTGGTTCCTGGAGGCCGACCCGCGCACCTGTTGGGACCGCTTCCAGGGGCTGGACGCGCAGATCGCGGCGGCGGGGTCGGGCGGGAAGGTGGAGCTGGTGGCGCCGTTCGTCCCGACCGTGCCGGGGACGGACCGGTACGTCGACCAGCTCCGCTAGGGGGTGGTGCCGTGGCCTTGGTCGAGGCCCCGGCCCCGGCGGCCCCGGTCGCGTCCGCCGCTGCGGCCGGGGGCGCGGGCACGGCCGAGCCCCCTCGGCCGGGACGGCGGGCCAGTCGAGAGGGCTCCAGTCAGTACTGCGGGTACTGCGGGTACTGCGGTTACTACGGGTCTTGCCGGTCCTACGGGTCCTGCCAGTGGTGCGGGCAGGTCGGTCGGGGAGCTCGTCGTGATGCTCAGACGAGCTGTCCCAGCCGGCCTTCGTTGACCTCGTTGACGAACGAGGTCCAGGAACCCGGCGCGAAGGCGATGGACGGACCGTCCTGCACCTTCGAGTCGCGGACCGCGATGGCCTCGGTGACGGGGGACTTGACTTCGACGCACGCGCCGTTGCCGCCGGAGTACGAGGACTTCGTCCAGTTTTCCGTGGCGCCCAGTCGAATAGCCATGTTTTTCTCCGGTTCAGCGAGTCGTTCCGAATTGACGCCAGCCAATTTCCTGTTCCTGGCTGACGTGATCGACGCTACCGGCACCGCCCGACGGGTGAAGGGGCCATTCACCCGTCCGGATGGCATATTCAGGCCAGGTCTTCCGTGGCCGGGTGGTGACGGTGTACCGTACCGGCGCCCAGCGCCACCTGCCCGGTTTGCTCCACTTCTATCGACGCTTGCCCGCGTGGTCGTTGATGATGTCGGAGATGAACTCCCGGGTCTGGTCCACATTCAGGGCCTGGGCGCGCAAGTGCTCGTACATCACGCTGTACTTCTGGACGTCATTCGCCTTCTCCAGGTACAAATCGCTCGTGACGCCCTCGATGTACACGACCGTCGAGTCGGAGGCGTCCGGGAATTCCAGAATGGCGTACTGGCCGTTCACGCCGGGGTGCGCGCCCATGGAGAAGGGCATCACCTGGACGGTGACGTACGGCTGTTCCGACTGCTCTATCAAGTACTCCAGCTGTCGGACCATCAATTGCCCGTCGCCCACGCGCCGGCGCAGGGCGGCCTCGTCGATGACCGCCCACAGGCGCAGCGGACCGACGTCGACGTTGCTGTTGTCGGTCTCCGAGAGCCGCTTCTGGCGGTGCATCCGCACCTGTACGCGTTTCTCGATGTCGACCGGCGCGGTCTCCGGCAGCGCGCCGCGGATCAGCGCCTGGGCGTACTCCGGTGTCTGGAGCAGCCCCGGGACCACCTGGGGCTCGTAGGTCCGCAGGCTGGCCGCGTCCGTCTCCAGACCGATGTAGACGCTGTACGGGATGTCGCCGAAGGCGTGCCACCAGCCCTGTTGGCGGGAATCCTTGGCCATCTGCATCAGGGAGTCGACGAGCCGGCGGTCCTCGACCTCGTAGACGTCGCACAGGTCGCGGACGTCGCGCTGGCTGATGGAACGGCGGCCGTTCTCGAGCCGACTGATCTTGGACTGGGAAACGAGCAGGCGTTCGGCGACCTGTTCGGCCGTCATGCCCTTGTCCTCACGGAGCTTGCGCAGCTCCATGCCCAATCGGCGGCGTCGGACGGTGGGGTTGACATTGGACGCCACGATTACGGCACCTCCGCTTGCTTGCTGTTTGCTTACTGTCTCTCTGCGTGTCTGATGATGAGCAGACTGCCATCGAAGGGCGCGGCCTCGCTGGGGAACGGGCCGGAACGGTTCCGCGGGACCCGGGACCCGGGACGCGGTACGCGTGCTGGCGCGGACGGCGCCGGACGGCGCCGGGCGGGGCCTGTGGGGCCCGGCGAGGCCGGTGGGGCGCCAGTGGCTCCCAGGGGCCCTGTGGTGCCCGGGAACGCAGGCGCGGGGGGGGGGGGGGGCGGGGGGGCGGCCCCCCCCCCCCCCCCGCCGGGGGGGGGCCCCCCCCGGGGGGGGGGGGGGCCCGGGGCGGGGGGGGGGGGCGCGGGGCGGGGGGGGCGGGGCGGGGGGGGGGGGCGGGGGGGTGCGGGGGGGGGTGGGCCCGGCGGGGGGGGGCCCGGAATACCCCGCGGGGCGGCCCCCCCCCCGCCCCCCCGGGCCCGGGGGGGGGCCCCCCCCGGGGGGGGGGGCGCCCCACGGCCGTTCCCGGGGCGGCGCGATCGCGTCAGGGATCCGTCAGGGATGGCCGGATGGGCGTTCATCTGCGCGTATTCGGTCGACTCGTCCCGGAGAATGAGCGCATGGGACGCGGCAAACTACGGATCTACCTCGGTGCGGCGCCCGGCGTGGGCAAGACCTACGCCATGCTGTCCGAGGGCCACCGGCGGGTGGAACGGGGCACGGACTGCGTGGTGGGCTTCGTCGAGCACCACGGGCGCCCGCGCACCGAGGTGATGCTGCACGGCCTGGAGCAGACGCCGCGCCGCGAGGCGACGTACCGCGGGGCCGCCTTCACCGAGATGGACGTGGACGCGCTCCTCGCCCGCCGGCCGGCGATAGCCCTGGTGGACGAGCTGGCGCACACGAACGTGCCGGGCTCGCGCAACGCCAAGCGCTGGCAGGACGTCGAGGAGCTGCTCAAGGCGGGCATCGACGTGGTCTCCACGGTCAACATCCAGCACCTGGAGTCCCTGGGCGACGTGGTCGAGGCGATCACCGGGGTCCGCCAGCGGGAGACCGTCCCCGACGAGGTGGTCCGGCGGGCGGACCAGATCGAACTGGTCGACATGTCCCCGCAGGCGCTGCGCCGCCGCATGGCGCACGGCAACGTCTACCAGCCCGACAAGGTCGACGCGGCCCTGTCCAACTACTTCCGGCCCGGCAACCTCACCGCCCTGCGCGAGCTGGCCCTCCTGTGGGTCGCGGACCGGGTCGACGAGTACCTCAACGAGTACCGGGGCGAGCACGGCATCCGCTCCACCTGGCAGGCGCGCGAGCGGATCGTCGTCGGCCTGACGGGCGGCCCGGAGGGGCGCACGCTGATCCGTCGGGCGGCCCGGATGGCGGCCAAGGGCTCCGGCAGCGAGATCATGGCCGTCTACATCGCCCGCAGCGACGGGCTGACCGCGGCCTCGCCCAAGGAGCTGGCGGTCCAGCGGACCCTGGTCGAGGACCTTGGCGGAACGTTTCACCATGTGATCGGCGACGACATCCCCGACGCCCTGCTGGAATTCGCCCGGGGGGTCAACGCCACGCAGATCGTCCTCGGCTCCAGCCGCCGCAAGGCCTGGCAGTACGTCTTCGGCCCCGGCGTCGGCGCCACCGTGGCCCGCGACTCCGGACCCGACCTCGACGTCCACATCGTCACCCACGAGGCGGTGGCCAAGGGGCGCGGACTGCCCGTCGTGCGCTCCGCCGCCCGGCTCGGGCGGGGCAGGATCCTGGCGGGCTGGTTGGTCGGCGTACCGCTGCCCGGGCTGCTCGCCCTGGTCCTCACGCACATCGACTCCGACCCCGGCATCGCCAACGAGATGCTGCTCTTCCTCTCGCTGACGGTCGGGGCCGCGCTGCTCGGCGGGCTCTGGCCGGCGCTCGCCTCGGCGGCCCTCGGCTCCCTGCTGCTCAACTTCTACTTCGCCCCGCCGGTGCACCGGTTCACCGTCTCCGACCCCAAGAACATCGTGGCCATCGCCGTCTTCTTCGGGGTGGCCGTGTCCGTGGCCTCCGTGGTCGACCTGGCCGCCCGGCGCACCCACCAGGCGGCCCGGCTGCGCGCCGAGTCCGAGATCCTCTCCTTCCTGGCGGGCAGCGTCCTGCGCGGCGAGACCACCCTCGACGCCCTGCTGGAGCGGGTCCGGGAGACCTTCGCGATGGAGTCGGTGGCCCTGCTGGAACGCGCGGCCGACGTGGAACCCTGGACCCCCGCCGGGAGCGTCGGCCCCAATCCGGTGGCCCGCCCCGAGGACGCCGATGTGGACATGCCCATCGGCGACCACATGGCGCTGGCCCTGAGCGGGCGCGTACTGCCCGCGGAGGACCGCCGGGTGCTGGGCGCCTTCGCCGCGCAGGCCGCCGTCGTACTGGACCGCCAGCGCCTGGTCGGCGAGGCCGAGGACGCCCGCCGGATGGCCGAGGGCAACCGGATCCGCACCGCCCTGCTCGCCGCCGTCAGCCACGACCTGCGCACCCCGCTCGCCTCGATCAAGGCCTCCGTGAGCTCGCTGCGCTCCGACGACGTGGAATGGTCCGAGGAGGACAGCGCCGAGCTGCTGGCCGGGATCGAGGAGGGCGCCGACCGGCTCGACCACCTCGTGGGCAACCTGCTCGACATGTCCCGGCTGCAGACCGGTACGGTCACTCCGCTGATCCGGGAGATCGACCTCGACGAGGTGGTCCCGATGGCGCTGGGCGGCGTACCGGAGGACAGTGTCGTGCTCGACGTGCCGGAGTCGCTGCCGATGGTCGCGGTGGATCCCGGGCTGCTGGAACGGGCCGTCGCCAACGTCGTGGAGAACGCCGTCAAGTACAGCCCGGGAGGGGAACCGGTGACCGTCGCCGCGAGTTTCCTCGGTGACCGGGTCGAGGTCCGCGTGGTGGACCGGGGACCCGGCGTGCCCGACGAGGCCAAGGACAAGATCTTCGCGCCCTTCCAGCGCCACGGGGACGCCCCGCGGGGCGCCGGGGTCGGCCTCGGCCTCGCCGTCGCCCGCGGCTTCACCGAAGCCATGGGCGGCACGCTGGCGGCCGAGGACACCCCCGGCGGGGGACTGACGATGGTGCTCACCCTGCGCGCCGCCGGCAGGGGTCCGTCGCCCGCGGCCGAAGGCGTCGTGCTCACACCCACAGACGTGCGACGGACACCCACAGACATGCGACAGACACCCACAGACGTGCGACAGAAGGCAGGACCCCAATGACCCGGGTGCTCGTGGTGGACGACGAGCCGCAGATCGTCCGAGCCCTCGTGATCAACCTCAGAGCGCGCAAGTACGAGGTCGACGCCGCCGCCGACGGGGCGCAGGCCCTGGAGCTGGCCGCGGCCCGCCACCCGGACGTGGTCGTGCTCGACCTGGGCCTGCCCGACATGGACGGGGTCGAGGTGATCCGCGGGCTGCGCGGCTGGACCCGGGTGCCCATCCTGGTGCTCTCCGCCCGGCACAGCTCCGACGAGAAGGTCGAGGCGCTGGACGCGGGCGCCGACGACTACGTCACCAAGCCCTTCGGCATGGACGAGCTGCTCGCCCGGCTGCGCGCCGCCGTCCGCCGGGCCGAACCCGGCGCCGGCGCGGGCGAGGACGAGGTGGTCGTGCGGACCGAGGGGTTCACCGTGGATCTGGCCGCGAAGAAGGCGGTGCGCGAGGGGCGCGACGTACGCCTGACCCCCACCGAGTGGCACCTGCTGGAGGTCCTGGTCCGCAACGGGGGCAAGCTGGTCAGCCAGAAGCAGCTGCTCCAGGAGGTCTGGGGGCCCTCGTACGGCACCGAGACGAACTACCTGCGGGTCTACATGGCGCAGCTGCGCCGCAAGCTGGAGGCCGACCCCTCGCACCCCCGGCACTTCATCACCGAACCGGGCATGGGATACCGCTTCGAGAGGTAGCCGACGCGCCGGTACGCTTCCTGTATGAGTGCTGAACCGCGTCCCGAGAAGCCCGCGAAACCGGCCAGGCCGGGGGGCCGGTTCCGCCGGATGATAGAGCGGCTTTCCACCTCCCAGGAGGAGCTGCATTCGGCGGAGCTGCAAGAGGACGCAGAAGCCGCGGGGTGCACGCGGATCTGCGACTGCCACGACCGTCAGATAGTCAAGGTCACCGGTACGCTGCGCACGGTCACGCTGCGGCCGAGGGCGGGCGTGCCGGCGCTGGAGGCGGAGCTGTTCGACGGCTCCGCCGCGCTGGACGTGGTCTGGCTCGGCCGTCGCTCGATCGTGGGTATCGAACCGGGCAGGCGCATGATCGCCTCCGGGCGGATCTCCATGAGCCATGGGCGCCGGGTCCTCTTCAACCCGAAGTACGAACTCCGACCGCTCGGACAGGAGCACTAGCCGGTGACGTCATTCGACAAACCGACCCATCAGCCGACGGGCCCGTCGCAGGAGGCGCGGGCGCGCCACGCACGGGTGCCCGACGCGCAGCTGCCCGACGCGCAGGCGAGCGACGCGCAGCCGACCGAGGACCAGAAGGCCGTGACCCAGGCGGCCCTCTTCGACGCCTTCGGCGGCATCCGGGGCACGGTCGAGACCATGCTCCCGGGCCTGCTCTTCGTCATGATCTACACGATCAACAAGAACGTGCAGATGTCCGCCATCGCGGCGGGCGCGGTGGCGGTCCTGCTGGTCATCGTGCGGCTCGTCCGCAAGGACACCGTCAAGCACGCCTTCAGCGGCGTCTTCGGCGTGGGCGTCGGCGTGGCCTTCGCGCTGTTCACCGGCACCGCCAAGGGCTTCTACCTGCCCGGGATGATCTACGGCGCCGGGCTGGGCGTGGCCTTCACGCTCTCCGCGCTCGTGGGCTTCCCGCTGCTCGGGGTGATGCTCGGGCCGGTCTTCAAGGAGAACCTGTCCTGGCGCACCCGCAACCCGGGGCGCAAGACGGCGTACACCAAGGCCAGTCTGGCCTGGGGCCTGATCTTCCTCGCCAAGTACGCGATCCTCTTCCCGCTGTACTTCTGGGGTGACGAGACGCAGCTGGGCTGGGTGCTGATCGCGCTCAAGCTGCCGCCGATGGTGCTGGCCGTCTACTTCACCTGGCTCTTCCTGGCGAAGGCGCCGCCGCCGATCAACGTGCTGGCGGAGTGGGAGGCCGAGGAGGCCGCCGAGAAGGAGCGCAAGGCGGCGGCGAAGGCCGCGAAGGCGGCGCGCAACCCGCAGGCCTGAGGGCCGGCGGGGCGTGTGCGCACACACGAAAGGGGCGGGTGGCCATCGGGCCGCCCGCCCCTCCCGTGTGTGTACGCGGGGTGCGCGTGTACGAAGGGTGCGCGTCTACGAAGGGTGCGCGTCTACGAAGGGCGCGCCGGTGTCAGCGGCGGGCCTGGAGGAGTTCCTCCAGCTGCTCCTCGCGGGCCTGGGCGGCCACGAAGAGGAGCTCGTCGCCGGACTCCAGGGTCTCCTCCGGGTGCGGGGTCAGCACCCGGTTGCCGCGGATGATGGTGACCAGCGAGGTGTCCTCGGGCCAGCTGATCTCGCTGATCTGGGTCCCGGCGACCGGGGACTCCGGCGGCAGGGTCAGCTCGACGAGGTTGGCGTCGCCGTGGCTGAAGCGCAGCAGCCGGACCAGGTCGCCGACGCTCACCGCCTCTTCGACCAGGGCCGACATCAGGCGCGGGGTGGAGACGGCGACGTCCACGCCCCAGGCCTCGTTGAAGAGCCACTCGTTCTTCGGGTTGTTGACGCGGGCCACCACGCGCGGCACCCCGTACTCGGTCTTCGCGAGCAGCGAGACGACGAGGTTCACCTTGTCGTCACCGGTGGCCGCGATGACCACGTTGCAGCGCTGGAGCGCGGCCTCGTCCAGCGAGGTGATCTCGCAGGCGTCGGCCAGCAGCCACTCGGCCTGCGGCACCCGCTCCACCGAGATGGCGGTCGGTGCCTTGTCGACGAGGAGGACCTCGTGCCCGTTCTCCAACAGTTCGCCCGCGATGGAGCGGCCCACGGCGCCTGCGCCGGCGATCGCGACCCTCATGCGTGTGCCTCCTCGGGGCCTTCGGCGAAGGCCGCCTCGACCTTCTCGATCTCGTCCGTGCGCATCATCACGTGGACGAGGTCGCCTTCCTGGAGCACGGTCTGGGAAGTCGGCAGCATCGCCTCGCCCAACCGGGTGAGGAACGCGACGCGCACGCCGGTCTCCTCCTGCAGGTTGCTCACCTTGTGCCCGATCCAGGCCGCGGAGGTGTGCACCTCGGCGAGCTGGACCCCGCCGCTCGGGTCGCGCCACAGCGGCTCGGCCCCGGACGGGAGCAGCCGGCGCAGCATCTGGTCGGCGGTCCACCGTACGGTCGCGACGGTGGGGATGCCGAGGCGCTGGTAGACCTCGGCGCGCTTGGGGTCGTAGATGCGGGCGGCGACGTTCTCGATGCCGAACATCTCCCGGGCGACCCGGGCGGCGATGATGTTGGAATTATCACCACTGCTGACCGCGGCGAAGGCCCCGGCCTCCTCGATGCCGGCCTCGCGCAGGGTGTCCTGGTCGAAGCCGACGCCCGTGACGCGGCGGCCGCCGAAGGACGCCCCCAGCCGGCGGAACGCGGTGGGGTCCTGGTCGATCACGGCGACCGTGTGCCCCTGCTGCTCCAAGGTCTGCGCGAGGGCGGAGCCCACCCTTCCGCAGCCCATAATGACGATGTGCACGGCCGTCCTTCCGGCTGTCGGCGGCTGGCGGCCTGCCGTGGATCGCCTTTCGGGCTTCCTTCGGGCTTCCGTCGGGGTTCCATCGGAGTTCCGTCGGCGTTGCGTCGGGGTTCCACGGGGGCCAGCCTTGTTACCTGCTCAGGCTTAACAGGGTCTCAGACCGTGGCCCAAGCTACACACGGGCGGTCACCAGTGTGACTCCAGTGTCGTCTGTTGGGGTCCTGTGGTCTGCAAATACGCCGACCCGGGGGTGGTGGTTGGCCAGCCGAATTTCCCAACGCTTACGATCCTCTGCGTGTCCAAACTGACCGACGTGCCCAAACGGATCCTGATCGGCCGGGCGCTACGCAGCGACCGCCTCGGAGAAACGCTCCTCCCCAAGCGGATCGCCCTACCCGTCTTCGCCTCCGACCCGCTCTCCTCAGTGGCATATGCCCCTGGCGAGGTACTGCTGGTCCTGTCGATCGCGGGCGTGTCGGCGTACCACTTCAGCCCGTGGATCGCGGTGGCGGTGGTCGTGCTGATGTTCACCGTCGTCGCCTCCTACCGGCAGAACGTCCACGCCTACCCGAGCGGCGGCGGCGACTACGAGGTCGCCAACACCAACCTCGGCCCCAAGGCGGGCCTCACCGTGGCCAGCGCCCTGCTGGTCGACTACATCCTGACCGTCGCCGTCTCCATCTCCTCCGGCGTCGAGAACCTCGGCTCCGCCGTCGATTTCGTCATCGAGCACAAAGTGCTCGCCGCGATGATCATGATCGTGCTGCTCACGCTCATGAATCTGCGTGGAGTGAAGGAATCCGGGAATCTCTTCGCGATCCCGACCTATATCTTCGTCGGCGCGGTATTCGTGATGATCGCCTGGGGCGCCTGGCGCGGCCTCGTCATGGGCGACACGATGGAGGCCCCGACGGCCCATCTGGAGATCAAGGCCGAACACCAGGGCCTGGCGGGCTTCGCGCTCGTGTTCCTGCTCCTACGGGCCTTCTCGTCCGGCTGCGCCGCGCTCACGGGCGTCGAGGCCATCAGCAACGGCGTCCCCGCCTTCCGCAAGCCCAAGAGCAAGAACGCGGCCACCACCCTCGCCCTCATGGGCGGCCTGGCCGTGACCATGTTCTGCGGCATCATCGGCCTGGCCATGGCCACCGACGTGAAGATGGCCGAGACGCCGGCCAGCGACCTGCTCGACAAGGGCGTCCCGGTCGGCTCCGGATTCGTCCAGCACCCGGTGATCTCCCAGGTCGCCGAGGCCGTCTTCGGCAACGGCAGCTTCCTGTTCATCGTGCTCGCCGCGGCCACCGCGCTCGTGCTCTTCCTGGCCGCCAACACCGCGTACAACGGCTTCCCGCTGCTCGGCTCGATCCTGGCCCAGGACCGGTACCTGCCGCGCCAGCTGCACACCCGCGGCGACCGGCTGGCCTTCTCGAACGGCATCGTGCTGCTCGCCGGCGCCGCGATGCTGCTGGTGTGGATCTACGACGCCGACTCGACGAAGCTCATCCAGCTCTACATCGTCGGCGTGTTCGTCTCCTTCACGCTGAGCCAGATCGGCATGGTCCGGCACTGGAACCGCCACCTGCGGAGCGAGCGGGACACGGCGACCCGCCGCCGGATGCACCGCTCCCGGGCGATCAACACCTTCGGCGCGATCTTCACCGGGCTGGTGCTGGTCGTCGTACTCGCCACCAAGTTCACGCACGGTGCCTGGGTCGCCCTGCTCGGCATGGTGATCTTCTACGGCACGATGACCGCGATCCGGAAGCACTACGACCGGGTCTCCGCGGAGATCGCTGCGGCCGACGGGCCCTCCGAGGACAGCGTGCGGCCCTCCCGGATCCACTCGATCGTCCTGGTCTCCAAGGTCCACAAGCCCACCCTGCGGGCACTGGCCTTCGCCAAGCTGACCCGCTCGGACACCCTGGAGGCGCTCAGCATCAGCGTCGACCCGGTGGAGACGAAGGCGCTGCGCCAGGAGTGGGAGCGGCGCGGGATCAACGTGCCGCTCAAGATCCTCGACTCGCCGTACCGGGAGATCACCCGGCCGGTGGTGGAGTACGTGAAGGGGCTGCGCAGCGAGAACCCGCGCGACGCCGTCAGCGTCTACATCCCGGAGTACGTCGTCGGACGCTGGTACGAGCACCTGCTGCACAACCAGAGCGCGCTGCGGCTCAAGGGCCGGCTGCTCTTCACCCCCGGCGTGATGGTCACCTCGGTGCCCTACCAGCTGGAGTCCTCCGAGCTGGCGAAGAAGCGCGCCAAGCGGCGCCAGGACTGGAACGCCCCGGGTGCGGTGCGCCGCGGCCCCGTGGACACGCCGCGCCCGCCCAGGCCGCCGAAGTCGAAGGACACGGCCGCGAAGTAGCACGGCCGCGAAGTAGCCGCGGTCGCTGGTTGGTGAACGGCCGGACGAGATCCACGTAAACTGGTGGGTCGGTCGTCCGGCCGTTCCCGTGCGCCCGCCCCGCATTTCCCGTACGCCCCGCACGACCCGCACGCCCGTGCGGATTCTCGCCCTTGAACCTTGGAGTTCCCCCGACATGACCGAGCAGAACGAGACGAAGAAGTCACTGGTCGGGGAAGAGTACGAGGTCGAGGTCGGCGCCGTGGCCCACGGCGGCCACTGCATCGCCCGTACCGCCGAGGGCCGGGTCCTGTTCGTCCGGCACACCCTGCCCGGCGAGAAGATCATCGCGAAGGTCACCGAGGGCGACGAGGACTCCCGCTTCCTGCGCGCCGACGCGGTGACCGTGCTCGAAGCCTCCAAGGACCGCATCGAGGCCCCGTGCCCCTACGCCGGCCCGGGCAAGTGCGGCGGCTGCGACTGGCAGCACGCCAAGCCCGGCGCGCAGCGCCGCCTCAAGGGCGAGGTGGTGGCCGAGCAGCTCCTGCGCCTGGCCGGGCTCACCCCCGAAGAGGCCGGCTGGGACGGTACGGTCCTGCCGGCTGAGGGCGACAAGCTGCCCGCCGGACAGGTCCCCGCCTGGCGCACCCGGGTGCAGTTCGCGATCGACGAGGACGGCCACGCGGGCCTGCGCAAGCACCGCTCGCACGACATCCAGCCGGTCGACCAGTGCCTGATCGCCGCCCCGGGCGTCACCGAGCTGGGCATCGAGAAGCGCGAGTGGCCCCAGCTCGCCTCCGTCGAGGCCATCGCCGCCTCCGGCTCCGGCGACCGCCAGGTCGTCCTCACCCCGCAGCCCGGCGGCCGCCTGCCGCTGGTCGAGCTGGACAAGCCCGTCTCGGTCCTGCGGGTCGAGGAGAAGGACGGCGGCGTCCACCGCGTCCACGGCCGCGCCTTCGTCCGCGAGCGCTCCGACGGCCGCACCTACCGCGTCGGCATGGGCGGCTTCTGGCAGATCCACCCGCAGGCCGCCGACACCCTGGTCAAGGCCGTCATGCAGGGCCTGATGCCGCGCAAGGGCGAGATGGCCCTCGACCTCTACTGCGGCGTCGGCATCTTCGCGGGCGCCCTGGCCGAGCGGCTCGGCGACACGGGCGCGGTGCTCGGCATCGAGTCGACGAAGCGCGCGGTCGAGGATGCCCGGCACAACCTCCAGGACATGGAGCGCGTCCGCATCGAGCACGGCAAGGTCGAGCAGGTCCTGCCGCGCACCAAGATCAGCGAGTGCGACCTGATCGTCCTGGACCCGCCCCGCGCCGGCGCCGGCAAGCAGACCGTCCGCCACCTGGCCGGCCTCTCCCCGCGCCGCATCGCCTACGTCGCCTGCGACCCGGCCGCCCTGGCCCGCGACCTGGCGTACTTCAAGGACAACGGCTACAAGGTCCGCACGATGCGCGTCTTCGACCTCTTCCCGATGACGCACCACGTGGAGTGCGTGGCGATCCTGGAGCCGGTGGCGAAGGCCGGCTGACTGGGTTGGCTGGGTGGTATGTGAGGCGTGTCGTGGGCGTCACGGCGATATCGATCGGCTTCGATGCTCGTGACATGACGCACGCTCGACGGACAGTGGGAGCATCGCCCGATGGGCCGTCAGGGCGGTGCAGCCGCTGTTGTATCGACGCTGGGCCGGAGGCTGATGCCGTCGGCTTCGGCGTCGGGATCCCGCGGCGAGAGCATGTTGGCCCTTGCCGAGATGTCGCGCAGGATGGCGTCCTTCAGTTCGGACAGCGTGCTGATCTCCGAATCGAGCTGCATCGCCATCGCGTGCAGGGGGTCGGTCAACTCGTGGAAGCGTGTCCGGATGCTCACGTCAGGCCATGCGATGCTCAGGCGCGAGAAGGCGCCCGCGGAGATCTCCCGTCCGTTCTGGCCCTGCGTGGCGCCCACGATGGCGCTGCTCCGGCTCCTCAGTTCGTGCAGTAGCCACCAGGTGTCCACGGGGTTCTGAGGGCGTACGGCCAGGACGCCCCTGGCGGGTGAAGCGAGGCGAGGCGTCACCGCGACGTGCGCGCCGGTCGGACGAGTGGTCAGCAGGATTGTGCCCGGGGGGCACGTCGCCCGAGTGTCCCCCGAGCTGCACAAGCCGCTTCTCCTGACGTAGGGCAGCGAGAGCTCGAGGAGATCGGTCGGGGTGATCCCGTCGATACCCGAAGCCTCGGAGCGGGGGGCCAACGACTTCGCGGAGCCCGTGCCGCTCTTCGCCTTGGTGACCTCGCCGAGTCGTCGTGTTTCCCACGTGGCGCTGTTGGAAGTCCATTCGGCGTGCATCGCATCGCACAACTCCGACGTCGCCAGCGCTGCTGCCCTGTTGAGGGTCGTCTTCTCCTCGATGAGACTGATCGCTCTGTGGAACCTCGCGATCGTGCTCGCCGGGGGGAGGGGGAAGGGCATGCGGCGAAGCGAGTCGAGGCTCAGGGTCGGTTCGACGTGGGCGGTCACTTCCTCGTCGATCCATGCTCTCGCCGTGGGTGTCTGCAACCAGATCTGAAGCCAGCGCACGATGTGTGGGGCTGCTCGGATGATTCCGACCGATCTGGTCGCCGTCCATCCGGAGTGATGGGCGGTGACGAGCGCGGCATCGCCCGTCCGACGGACGAGTACGACGACCAGATCACCCTCCTGAAGCGTGGCCCGGGTGGGACGCACATCCGGCGGGTGGGCAGTGTTGCCGGGAGGCGTGCGGATGTGCCCGTCCCTGACGTGAGTTGAACTGACCACGGCCCGCTGCTCGGAACCGTCATCGTTGAGAACGCCGAATGTGGTGAACATGGCTCGTCCGGGGAATTCGGCGATGGTGGTCTCCCGCCATGCCTCGGGACCAAGACTGTCGGTCGTGGTGTCCATCAGATCTCCTTCAGCGCTTCCAGCAGCCGCGGTTCGAGTGCGTGGACCTGGCCGAGCTTGTCGGCCAGGTCGCGCTTCAACTCGTCGATCCTGCTACGGGTGGCCTCCTGCTGCCCCGGTGGCGTCGCCGCGTACGTCGTCGGCATCAGGTCGTAGGAGCGGCGGGCGATCTCCTCGGTCGTGCAACTTCGACACCAGCCGGCCTCATCACGATGGGGAACGTCCGCAGAGTTCTCCTCGACCATTCCCCGCCACGTCGAGAGCGTGGCCAGGATCCGTTCGGAGTGCCGGTCGCCCAATTGCCGCGCCCTCGAATCCGGAATGAGTTCGAAGGCCCGCCGCGCGTTGATGAAGAGCACCTCCCCACGCCTGTCGATGGTTCCCCAATCGGAACGCGCACTCTTGTCCCGGTTCAACACCCAGAGACAGGCGGTGGCATCGGAAGTGCCGAACACCCTGGGTGGAAGCGCGATGACGCACTCGACGATGTCGTCCCCGACCAGCTGTTCCCGCAGACTTCGCGTGGCAGGTTGCGGGCTCTTGGCCGCGATGTCGGCCATCAGGAAGGCGGCCCGACCCTGCGGAGCGAGCGCATGCGCGATGTGCAGAATCCAGGCGGAGTTGGCTGTCCCCCTGGGCGGGGGGCCGTCCGGCCATCGAGGGTCGACGTACGGGAGCCCCGCGAGGCCCTCCGCGGCCCAAGCCGGCTGGTTGAACGGAAGGTTGGCCAGGACGACGTCGTACGACGAGCCGGTCTCCGGCCTGGCGAGGCTGTCTCCCGGAGGGGCGATTCGCGCCCCGATGCCCCGTACGGCGAGATTCATACGGGCGACCTGGGAGGTGTGGGCGTGTTGTTCCTTGCCCACCAACGACATGGTCGGATTCAGCCCGACCTTCTCATGAACGTAGCGGTGGCTCTCGGCCAGGAGCCCTCCGGAACCGCAGGCGGGATCGAGCACCCTGTGACCGTCCTGAGGCACCGAGACGCCGATCATGAGACGGGCGATGTCGCGCGGGGTGAAGTACTGGCTGCCGCGCGCCTGAGCGGCCGATAGGTTCTGCAAGCACTGATCGAGCAAGTCCCCCACCTGCTGTGCTGCATCGATGGCCCGGATGAGCCTGCGCAGCAGGGAGTCGATGTTGGGGGGCAGGAACGGGACGACATCCTGCATACCCGTTCTGCTGCCCCCGTCATCGGGGAGGGTGAGCCAGCGATGAAGGCACTGGCTCACGGCACTTGTGATGGGTCCGTCCTTCGCGGCCTGGTGTGAGAGCCACGACCAGGTGGGGGCGACGGAAGTTGGGGAATCGGTGTGCGCGGTCCGGCTCAGATAGAGCAGCCCGAGGACGAGACGAGCCGCGTCATGAACGTTCATCAGACGGGACAAGCCGGTGGTCAACTCGTCGACCAACAGCAACGGCTGCCGGGTGACGCCTGTCGTACGCCGGGAGGTCGGGCGAGGCGCCCCCTGCTCCGTCACGGGCCCACCACGCCGAGGGAGGCCATGACCCCGAGGCTCAGGGTGAGCGCAACGGCGAAGGCCGCCACCCCCGCCTTGAAGGCGACTGTGGGCCCGCCTTCCTCGACAGTCGCGACGAGGCTGCCGGCAAGGGCAGCAACCAGGGCCGAGAGGACCGCGATGATCACGAATAACACCCTTTGTTCCATTGGATTCCCTTCTGAGATCAAGCGACCTGGACGAACAGGACCTCGCCGTGGGGTCCTTGTTGTCAGGTAGGACGGTAGAGGAAGCGCTCCTTGCGCGACAGGGAGCACGGTGTTTGGGATTCGCCAGGGTTCGGCAGGCTCTTGAGGGTGATGTGGCAGAGCACGGTGTTCGGGGTTTGAGGGAGCGGGGGCCGCCGGGCACGGCGGCCACAGTGGTCGTCATGCCCACGCACAGGTCGATCCTCCGCACTTCGTCGCCGCGAGACCCCGGTCCGGCGCATGGTCAACTCTCAGGAGGCGCAGCGCCCGTCGCCGAACTCATGGAGACCGTCCGACAACCACAGCGCACCGTTTCGCGGGCATCGTTCTGATCGACTATCACTCGCCCGGCGGCGTCGCGGACTACGATGCAACCGGGGGAATCTCGGTGTCTGAAGCTTGAGAGTCGGTGTCCGGGCGTCAGCATGTCGTGTGAGCTCCTCCAACGACCGACCTCTCCGCAGTCGCCAGGAGTGCAACGTGCCGTACACGGCCGAGATCAGCCGCAGCAATCCGACGAGCATTATTTTCCTCGTCGATCAGTCGACATCCATGAGCGACCCCATCGGTGGTGAAGTCCCCCAGCAGAAGGCCGATGTCGTCGCCGATGCCATCAACCGGCTCCTCACGGAACTGTCCGTCAAGTGCGCGAAGGAAGAGGGCGTACGCGACTACTTCCACGTGGCCGTCATCGGCTACGGCGCCACCGTCGGTTCGGCATTCGCGGGTTCACTCGCAGGCCGCGACATCGTTCCGTTGAGCGAGGTGGCCGACAATCCGGCCCGCATCGACGAGCGGCACAAGAAGGTGCCCGACGGTGCCGGCGGTCTGGTCGAGACCTTGGTCAATTTCCCGCTGTGGATGGACCCGGTCGCCCACGGCGGCACACCGATGAACCGCGCTCTGAAGTACGCCGCGAACCTCGTCGCCGGGTGGACCGAGCGCTACCCGGCCGGTTTTCCGCCGATCGTCATCAATCTGACGGACGGAGAGTCGACCGACGGCGACCCCGGCGCAGCTGCCGAAGCCATCACGTCGCACGCCACGGCCGACGGGGCTGCCCTGCTGTTCAACCTGCACGTCTCGGCGGCGGGTGGAACACCCACTGCGTTCCCCGACACCGCCGACGGGCTCCCCGACAGTTACGCCCGCACGCTCTTCAGCATGTCGAGCCCTCTGCCCAGCCACATGCGTTCCTACGCTGCTTCCCAGGGCCAGAAAGTCAGCGAAACCACCCGCGGTTTCGTCTACAACGCGGACATCACCACGGTCGTCCAGTTCCTCGACATCGGCACCCGTGCCACCGAACTGCGGTGACCACCTCGTCATCCTGCGTGTACGTCACTCACCTCGTGGCTCCCAAGTACGGCAGCACGGACGAGGAATGCGAGGATGCCGTCGCTGTGCTCCCGAACTGTTCGCACGATCACATGCTGCTGGGGCCCTTCACCGCAGGTGTGTGTGACGGGGCCACGGAGAGTGCCCTGGCCAAGAACTGGGCACGCCTGCTGTCCGCAGCGGCGGCCGAGTACGCCATGGAGCGACCGGAAATGCTGGCCGGTGGCGCCGCCTTCGAAGGGTTCGCCGCCTCGGCCGTCGCCCAGTGGGACCCTTGGCTCGCCCAGTACACGAAAGGGCGCGTAGAGGAGGGGCGCCCGTTGAAGTGGTACGAGCACACCAAGCTCGCCGAGGGTGCCTACGCGACCCTGCTCACCCTGCGTGTCGACCCCGATCCTGCTCCTCGACCCGACGGCGACACCGGCGCCGACACCTCCGAACCGGGATGGTGGTGGCGAGCCGCTGCGCTGGGGGACAGTTGTCTGTTCCAGCTGCACGATAACCGGCTGGTCGAGACGTTCCCCGTGAGCTCGGCCGAGGAGTTCGGTACGGTGCCGGACCTGTTCGGTAGCCGCAATCACGACGCGGCGCTGCTGGCCCGCCGGACTCGGTTCGCCGAAGGCCGTTGTGGGCCCGGGGACAGGCTGATCCTGATGACCGATGCTCTGGCTGCTTGGTTCTTGTCGGTTCCTGACCAGGACGGCGCCATACGTCAGTTGCTGGACTTCTCCGGACCCAGTGACTTGGGTGGATTCAGGGAATGGCTGGACGGTCTGCGGGAGCGCCAGCAGCTGCGCAACGACGATGTGGCAGTCGTACGGATCGATTTCGAAGGGCGGTGACCGTGTCCCCGCCCACCGGACCGCAGGTGCAGTTCCCCAGCGGCGCAGCCTACGCGGAAGCCCTGCAGCACACGCAGCTGTGTTTCCAGCACCCCGAACTCAAGGGCGCACGACCAGAACTGACCAAGCTCGGATTGCCCCGTGCGATATCCGGCGCCTTCGCGAGCGTGTTCTCGCTGGCCTCCGCCGCCTCGGGGCAGAGGTACGCGGTCAAGTGCTTCACCCGGCACGTCGCCGATCAGGAGCGCCGCTACCAGGCCATCAGTGCCCGACTCGCTCGGCTGGACTCGGCTGAGCTGTCTCAGCATTGGAACCTCGGTTTCGAGTATCTTCCCGATGCGATCCGTGTGGGGACGGGCCTCTTCCCCGTTCTCAAAATGGAGTGGATCGAGGCCGTCACTCTTTCCTCGTGGCTGGAGGACAATCATGCGGACCGGTTCGCCGTCGACCGCCTGGCTGACCGGTTCGAAGGTCTGACCCGCGATCTGTCGGTACACGAGATCGCCCACGGTGACCTCCAGCACGGCAATCTGCTCGTTGCGAGCGATGACACCTTCCGTCTGGTCGACTACGACGGCATGTACGTGCCGGAGCTCGCCGGCCTGGGCGGGACCGAGAGAGGTCACCGCAACTATCAGTCACCCATGCGGGGGAACGACGACTTCGGATCGACGCTGGACCGGTTCTCCGCCTGGGTCATCTTCCTGTCACTCAAGGCGATCGCTGCCGACCCGGCACTGTGGAACCGGCTGCACGAACCGAGCGGCGAGTTCCTCCTGCTCGCGGAGGACGACTTCAAGAATCCGGCCGGGTCCACGGGGCTCCGGACGCTGCTCGCCCATCCCGACCGGATGGTGCGGGGCCTCGCGGACCAGGTCAGGGCCCTGGCCTTTCAGCCCCTGGACCTCCTTCCCCCGCTCGCCCGGGCCGTCCCGAACCAACGGCCTTCCACTACGGCGAGCACTTCGGTGCCGGCCCCCTCCAGCGTTGCCGCCGGTACGGGGGGACTGCCCGGCTGGATGGCCGGGCACGTCCCCGCGCGGGACGTGCCGACGCCGGCCGCGGCTGCCGCGATCGCGCCGGGCAGCTTTCGCACCCGTACGCCGCTGGACGTCATGGCAGCATTGTTGTGGCCCCTTGCCCTGGTGATGACCGTCCTGATGTTCATCGTCGGGCTCACGGCGCAAACAGCCGCGGCAGGGGTACCGCTCGTCCTCGCCGCCGCGATGACCGTGTTCGCTCGGAGCCGTCGCGCCGAGCGGTCGCAGTCCCGGGCTGTCATGGCCGTGTTGACGCACCAGCTGGGCCGGATCGAAGACCCGCAGAAGGCGGCGGCGAAGCTCCGCAAGGATCGTGCGAAGCTCGACGCGGCGGAGTCGGACCGGAGCGCCGCCTACCCCCGGGCCCAGGACAAGGTCACGGCCGAGTACCACGCCGCGCTCACGGAAGCGGAGAAGCGCAAGGCGCGCAAGCAGCGGGACACGGACAGGAAGATCGACGGGCTCTCGGACGAACTCCGCAAGGCGTTGGCCAAGGCACTTGCCGACAAGCAGGCCGCTCATGTTCGGGATCAGCTGAGTCGGAGGCTGATCGTGCAGTCGCCGCCACACGGTATCGGGCCGACACTCGCTGCTCGCCTTGCTGCTCACGGCATTCGGACGGCCGCTGACTTCACCGGCTACCGGGCTGTGCAGCACAGCCCGTACAACACCACGGGGGCGGTGCTCGTCCTGCCTGGCGGCCGGGTCGCCAACGTCCACGGAATCGGCGAGGCAAAGGCCATCGCCCTGGACGTCTGGCGCAAGGCCGTGGTCGCGTCCGCCGTGGCCAAGCAGCCGACGGCCCTCGGTCGCCCGGAGCGGCAGTCGATCGAGCAAGGTATCGGTCGCCGCCGAGCCCAGCTCACCGACCAGCGCAAGGCCGTGGAGTCCGATGCCGAGAGTGCGCGGCTGCTGGCGCGGAAGAGGTTGGACGAGGGGCAGGAGCGACTTGCCCGGGAGAACACCCTTGCCGGGGATCGGGCTCGGCAGGAGAGGCAGGAGTTCGGTCGACGCACGGTCGTGCTCCAGCAGGACAGCGCCCTTCACGGAACGCTGAGCACCGCGCTGGAGACTGCGAGGCTCCAGCAGCGCGGGCTTTCGTATCCGCGCTACGTGCGCTTCCTGTACGTCGGTCGCTGAGCCTTCGACCGGTTGGGTCGAGGGGTGCCGGGCCGCGCGTCGAACACGGTTCCATCATGTGGTGACGTCGTTGTCGGCCCGGCACGATCAGTACCCGGTGCGAATCGGCCAAGTACCAAAGTCTCTGTCGATCATGGACCGCGGTCCAGGAGGATGGTGGGCAATGGACATGACTTCCCCGCAGGTGGAGGGCCCGCCGGACGGGTACGGGCCCTTTGCGCATCTAGCCGCTCCGAACGTGCTGCTCTACCGGGGGGTGATGCGGGCCTTCCGCGTCGCCAAGGAGCGGTTCGCCGTGCATCTGCGGCCCGAGGACGTCTTCGCCGGGTTGTCCGCGGACGTACGGCCCGGCGGGCTGGAGGGGGTGGTCGGGGCGCTGGACAAGTTGGTCGTGTGGGGGAACCTGCGGGCCGATCCGGACACCGGGCGGGTCACGGCCGTCGAGGATTTCTATCGCAAGCGCTTCATCTACCAACTCACCCGGGAGGGGGAGGCGGCCGAGGAGGCCCTGGCCGTCTACGACGAGGTACTCGGGCGGCGGGGTGCGCTCCAGGCCGTTGCGCTGCACGACATCGTGACCCAGCTACGGGCCCTGCTGGTGCTCGCGGCCGAGGACGAACCGGATCCGGCCAAGACACATCTAGCGCTCGACGGGCTCGCTAGCCGCTTCGCCGCGCTCGCCGACAACGCGCGGGCCTTCATGGGGTCGCTCCAGCGGACCATCGACCTGCATGACGTGGGGGAGGAGGTCTTCCTCGCCTACAAGGACCAGCTCATCCAGTACCTGGAGCGCTTCATCCAGGACCTGATCACCCTCGGCGGCCGCATCGCCCGGCTGATCCTGGAGCTGGAGGAGGGCGGGAGCATCGAGGCGCTGCTGCGGGCCGCCGCCGCCCGTGAGGCCGCCGATGCCACGCCGCAGGAGGCCGCGCACGCCGAGCAGGCCGCGTACGAGCGGTGGGCCGGCCGGTGGGCCGGGCTGGCGGCCTGGTTCCTCAGCCGGGACGGCCGGGAATCGCAGGCCCGGCTGCTGCGCGGCCGTGCGCTCGGTGCGGTGCCACAACTGCTGGCCGTTGTAAGGTCGTTGAACGAACGCAGGGCCGGTCGTTCCGACCGGTCCGCCGACTTCCGTACGCTCGCCCGCTGGTTCGCCGAGGCTCCCGACGACGACGCCCGGCACCGACTGTGGCGCACCGCCTTCGGGCTGTACCCGGCCCGGCACCTGACCGTGGACGCCGAGACGCTGGCCGCCCGTGTCGCCCGTCCCGAGCCCGCCTCCACCCCGTGGGCCGCCGCCGCGCCGCTGCGCATCAGCCCGCAGCTGCGCCGTACCGGCAGCTATGAGCGGCGCGGCAAGCCCCGCAAGGTGGAGGACCGCCAGGATGCGCGCCGAAGGCTCGCCGAGGTGGCCGTCAAGCAGGCCGCGGAGATCGCGGCAGCGCGGGCCCGCCTGGTCACCGACGGCATCACCCGGCTGTCCGGGCTCGGTGAGCTCGATCCCGTCAGTTTCCGGCTCTTCCTCCAGCTCCTCGGGGATGCGCTGGCCACCTGGCGGCCCGGTATGACGCACACGGTGGCCACCAGCAACGACGGGTCCATGGAGATCCGGCTCACCGCCCTGGCCGACGGGTCCGTGACTGAAGTGCGCACGCAGGGCGGCGTCTTCCGTGGCCCCGACCACACCATCGAGATCATTGAACTGGCGGAAGGAGGCGACGGACGATGAGCACTCCGCTCGCCGAAGTGCTGGACGGCCAGCATGCCGCGGAGCTGCGCAAGGCCGCCCGCGCCCTGCTGAAGCAGCCCCTGCTGCTCGCCGGCGGCGCGTACGCCGACGAGTTCCGTCTCGTCCGGCGGCACGCCTCCGACCTGCGCGAGTGGTTCGACCGCAACACAGGCTGGTCCCTCCAGGTGGACGCCGAGACCGCCCGGCTGGGCAAGATACCGGCCCACCTCGCCGATGCCACCCACCCGGCCCGCGAGGCCACGCGCAGTGCCGCTCCCTTCAGCCGCCGCCGGTACGTCCTGCTCTGTCTCGCCCTCGCCGCCCTCGAACGCGGCGAGGCGCAGATCGCCCTCGGCCACCTCGCCGACCAGGTCGTCCTCGACGCCGCTGATCCCCAGCTGGCCGCGACACGAATCCAGTTCACCCTGGACCGGCGCGACGAGCGGCTCGACCTGGCAGCCGTCGTACGCCTCCTGCTCAGCCTGGGCGTGCTGCGGCGCGTCGCCGGCGACGAGGAGGCGTACGTCAGCGGCGCCGGAGACGTTCTGTACGACGTCGAACGGCGGGTGCTCGCCGGGCTGCTCGCGGCCCGGCGCGGCCCGTCCACCATCCGGGCCGCGACCCTGCACGAGCGGCTCGTCGGGCTCACCGCCGAAACGGCCCTCGACAGTGACGAGCTCCGGTTCCGCGCGATGCGCCGCTCGCTGACCCGCCGACTGCTGGACGACCCCGTGCTCTACTACGACGAGCTGACCGACGCCGAGCTGGGCTACCTCACCCGCCAGCGCGGCTTCCTCACCGCGCGCATCACCGAACTGACGGGCCTGGTGGCCGAGGTCAGGGCCGAAGGCATCGCCATGGTCGACCCCGAGGACGACCTCACCGACGTGCGGATGCCCGAGTCGGGAACCCACGGCCACGTCACCCTTCTGCTCGCCGAGTACCTCACGAGGGCCGAAGAACCGGTCGTCTCCACCGCAGACCTTGAGCGCCGCGTTGCCGCACTGGCCGCCGAACACGGAGGTTTCTGGGCCAAGTCGGCCCGTGAACCGGGAGCCGAGGGAGAGCTGGTGGAGCAGGCCGTCAGTCGACTCGCCGGCCTGGGACTCGTCTCCCGCACTCCGGATGGGGTGGTGCCGCGCCCGGCGCTCGCCCGGTACGCGGTCGGCGAGACCGTCGTGCTCGAACCCCGAACGATAGGCACTTCTCCGGTGCCCGCGCAGCGAAAGGCCCACCAGCGTTGACCCCCCGTGCCGTACTCCCGGCCCCCGCGCGCGACCGCTGGCAGCCCCTGCGGATCGGTCTCGTCGATCTTTTCCATTACGACGTGGAGGAGTTCCACTTCCGCGACGGCCGGCTGCTGCTCCGGGGGAACAACGGGACCGGCAAGTCCAAGGTGCTCGCCCTGACCCTGCCCTTCCTCCTCGACGGGGACCTGAGTGCGCGCCGGGTGGAACCCGACGGAGACGCCGGAAAGAGGATGGAGTGGAATCTGCTGCTCGGCGGTGAGCACCCGCACTCCGAACGGCTCGGCTACACCTGGGTGGAGTTCGGCCGCCGGGACGAGGTGAGCGGCGAGGAGCAGTTCCGCACGCTCCTCTGCGGACTCAAGGCCGTCAGCGGGCGCGGTATCGCCCGGCACTGGTGGGCCGTGACCGCCCAGCGGATCGACCACGCACCGGCCGGGGCGAGGTCGCAGGGGGCGCTCAGCCTCCTCGACGCCACCGGCACGGTGTTGTCCCGGGACCGGCTCATCGAGGCGGTCGCCGGACACGGGATGGTCTACGACCAGGCCAAGACCTACCGCCGGGCCGTCGACGAAGCGCTCTTCGGGCTCGGTGAACAGCGCTACGGCGCCCTGGTGGACCTGCTCATCCAGCTGCGCCAGCCCCAACTGTCCAAGCGCCCCAACGAAGTGGCCCTCTCCCGCGCCCTTACCGAAGCTCTCCCGCCCATGGACCAGGCGGTGATCGCGGACGTGGCCGAGGCCTTCCGATCCTTGGACGAGGAGAAGGACGAGCTACGGGCCGCCGGAGCGGCCGAGCGCGCGGCCTCCGCCTTCCTCGACCACTACCGGCGCTATGCCCGCATCGCCTCCCGCCGCCGCGCACGCCTCCCGCGCAGCGAGCACTCGAAGTACGAGCACCTGCTGCGTGACCTCGCCGAGGCACAGGCCGAGAAGGCCACGGCCGAGGAGGAGCGGGCGGCGGCCGATGAGCGGATCGCCGCGCTCACCGAGACGCAGACGCGACTGGAGGCCGTCGACGCGGCCCTGCGCGAGGGCCCGGAGATGCGCAGTGCTCATGAACTGGAGCGGGCTGCGAAGGCGTTGGAGCGGTGCGGGCAGGACAGCGCACGCGCGCGTGGCGACCGGGAGGAGGCCGCGCTGCGGCACACACGGGCGCTCGGCCGCCTCGGGGCGGCGGAGAACCGGCTCCGGGCCGCCCTGCACCGTGTCGAGGACGCGCTTGGGCTCGCGCGGGAGACCGCCGAAGTGGCCCGGCTGGACCTGCCCGGGGACGCGGGGTTGACGGAGGCCGAACTGCGCACCGCCGTGACCGCCGCGACCGACCGCCGCCACCGCACCCTCGCGCACGCCGAGGAGCTCGCGGACCGGGCCGAGGCGGCGGTGGCCGAGCACCGGGCCGCCGCGCTGCGGCTCGACGAGACGGAAGCCGATCTGGCGCACGCCGCCGAGGAACAGAGCGCGGCCGACGAGACCGTGACGGCCGCGGGCCGGGCCCTGGTGGATGCCGTACGCGAGCACACGGGCCGGTGCGAGGAGCTCGTGTACGCCGACCCGGTCGGATTGCTGGACGAGCTCCAGGAGTGGACCCGACACCAGGACGGGCCCTACCCGGCACGTCGGCACGGATCGGCCGCACACAGCTCCGCGGCGGCGGTACTCGCCGACCGGGCAGCGCAATCGACGCAGCGCAGGGCGGCCCTGGCTGCCCGCGCCCGAGACACGGCACAGGAGCTCGCCGAGCTGGAGGCCGGCGGCCGCCGCGGACCGCTGGCCCCGTACACCCGGACCCCTGGCCTGCGCGATCAGGTGCCCGGCGCTCCGCTGTGGCGGCTGGTCGACTTCCGGGGCGGGGCCGCGGACCAGGAGCGCGCCGGTCTGGAGGCGGCCCTGGAGGCGGCCGGGCTGCTGGACGCGTGGGTGCGGCCCGACGGCGCGGCCCTGACGGCGGAAGGTCACGACGTACTCCTCGACGCGCGGAGGGGACCGGTCGACGGGCCGTCGCTCGCCGACGTGCTGCGCCCGGCCGTCGACCACGGCGATGCACAGGCGGCCCACGTGGGTGAGGAGGCGGTGGGTCGACTCCTCGCGGCGATCGGCCTCGGCGCGGTTGCCGGGGACACGGAGGCGGGTGCCGGTCCAGGGGGCAACGAGCCGCCAGGGGAGACGTGGGTGGACCCTGACGGCCGATACCGCGTAGGCGTCCTCATCGGCCGGTGGGCCAAACCCGCGGCCGAGTACATCGGCGAGGGCGCCCGGGAGGCCGCGCGGCGCACCCGAATCACCGCCCTGCGCGGCGAACTCACCCTCCTTCAGCAGGAGGCGGCATCCGAGGCCGCGCACGCGCAGGTGTGGGAGAGCCGTCGCCGTACGCTCGACGCCGAGCTGGCCGCGGTGCCCGACGACGGGCCGCTGACCCGGGCGCACGCGCGTGCGGCGGCTGCGGCCCACACCGCGCGCCGGGCCCGGTCCCGTCGTGCGGTGTGGGCCGCCGACGTGCTGGCCGCAGCTGAACGGTCGGAGTCGGCGAGCGCCGAGCTCCAGGAGGCCGCCGCCGATCTGGGTCTGCCCCCGGACCGGCCGGCGCTGGCCGTCGTACGGCAGGCCCTCATCGACCTCGCGGCCGTCCTGGCCGCACTCTGGCCCGCACTGCGCGAGCGGACCGAGGCGGCACGGCAGGCGCAGGAGGAGCGTGAGGAAGCCGGCCGGGCAGGGGAGCGCACCGCCGAACTCGCCCTGCGCGCGGAGGACGCCGCGCGCGAGGCAGCAGCCGCGGACGAGCGGCTCACCACGCTGCGCTCGACCGTGGGCGCGGCCGTGGCCGAGCTGGAACGGCGGCTCGCAGAGACCGCGGAGTCCCTTCGCCGCTGCGCTGCAGATCAGCGGTCGACCCAGGACCGACGCACGGCGGCGGACCGGCGGGCGAACCAGGCCGAAGGCGGGATCGTACAGCTGGAGAAGGCCGTCAACGACGCTGCCGCCGCGCGTTCCGAAGCCATCGCCGCGCTCCAGCGCTTCACCGTCACCGGGCTGATCACGGTCGCACTTCCCGATCTCGCGGTACCGGCCGCCGGCGACGGGCCGTGGGCGGCCACCCCGGCCATTGCCCTCGCCCGTTCCCTCGAATCGGAACTGTCGACCACCGACGACTCGGATGGTGCTTGGGAGCGCGTACAGCGGCGTCTGAGCGAAGAGCTCAAAACCCTGCAGGACGCACTGTCCCGGCACGGCCACTC
The DNA here is from genome assembly GCF_044759975.1 of Streptomyces sp. NPDC098789. Taxonomy (NCBI): domain Bacteria; kingdom Bacillati; phylum Actinomycetota; class Actinomycetes; order Kitasatosporales; family Streptomycetaceae; genus Streptomyces; species Streptomyces sp. NPDC098789. The sequence goes on along the minus strand of NZ_JBIWAJ010000005.1, from coordinate 377,088 downwards.
CGCCTCGGCACGAATGGTCGAGGACGGGATGGTCGTCGACATCGTCTACCAGGGTCGCGAGCGTGCGGTACCCGAACTAGCCGAAGCATTGGCGGTCGAGGTCGGCGAACTCACCCGCATCCTCTCCGCGAACGAACGTGAAATTCTCGAAACCCACCTCATCACCGAGGTCGCGGGAACCCTTCAGGAGTTGATCGCCACCGCCGAACGTCAGGTGCTGGCCATGAATGCCGAACTGGAAGGTCGACCGACTTCCACGGGCATGACCCTGCGCCTGGTGTGGCGGGCCTCCCGCAAGGCTCCCGCCGGCCTCGCCCAGGCGCGTGGCCGACTGCTCCAGACCGCCGATGCCTGGACTTCCCAGGACCGGGCCGCGGTCGGTGAGTTCCTCCAGACGCAGATCGCCCGTCAGCAGACCGAGGACGCGGCCGGCAGCTGGCTGGAACACCTCACGGCGGCGCTCGACTACCGTTCCTGGCACGAGTTCGCCGTCGAGCGGCAGCAGCACGGCCGCTGGGTGTCCGCCACCGGTCCCGCTTCCGGAGGCGAGCGTGTCCTGGCGGTCTCCGTGCCCCTGTTCGCCGCGGCCTCCTCGCACTACGCGAGCGCGGCCAGCCCGTACGCACCACGGCTGGTCACCCTGGACGAGGCGTTCGCCGGGGTCGACGACGACTCGCGCGCCAAGTGCCTCGGTCTCCTGCACGCCTTCGACCTGGATGTGGTCATGACCAGCGAGCGGGAATGGGCCTGCTACCCGCAGGTGCCGGGCATCGCCATCGCCCAGCTGTCCCGCGTCGACGAGGTGGCTGCCGTTCTGGTCACCCGTTGGGAATGGAACGGCACGGCCCGTACTCGTCATGAGGACCCGGTGCGGACGCCGGACCCGGAGCCCCTGTGGACGTGAACAGGGCTCCGGTCGACGAAGCCCGCCTGCGCCGTCTGCTCGGCGGGCCCGATCTGGCCTGGCTGGTGGAGCGCGTGCGCCGCCGGCTGGAACGCGGGCAGCCGCTCACGGGACCCGTCTCGCTGGCCGCGCCGAACCCGGCCCAACGGGTCGCGGCCGAGCGGTTGCTGGGCCGGGCTCCGGGTGGTGGCAGGGCGTTGACGGTTCGGCTCGACACCGTGGACGCCGTACTGGTCAGATCGGGTATCAGCCCCGAGGGCCTGAAGGTGGCCGTGACGACGCTCACCGGGCCCGTCGTCCCTCTTGATGAGGTCCGCCGCAGTGAGGAGCAGGCCTGGGCGGAGGCATACGCTCCGCTCACTGCACTCGCCGGGGAGGTTCCGGCCCTCGCGGAATGGGCCGCCCGGGTGTGCGAAGGCGGCCTCCTGCTGCGACGTATCGCCGCTACGCCCGAGGCCGCTGGACCGCTGCTCGACCAAGTGGCCCGCGTCCTGCGAGAGCTGCCGGCCGAGCCGCCGCGCTCCCTGTCCGTGTTCGCCGCGGACGTCCTGGGCAGCGCCCACGCACTGGACGACGGGACGCCCGCGGCGACGCTCTGCATCTCGGGCATCCGTGTGCTCACCGGACACCCGGACGGGGCGGGCGGGGCTTGGCGGCGGGCCGCCTGGGCCTCCGCGGGCCTGCTCCGTGACGACGTCTCGTCCACGGTCCTCACGCTCAACCTCCGTGGGACCCCGGCTTTGGATTGGATGGCCGAGACGGGGGAACCGTGCGTTCTCACCCTTCGCCAGCTCGCCCACCGTCCGCCCCGGACCGCGCCGCCGGTGGTCCACATCTGTGAGAATCCCGCCGTTCTGTCGGCCGCGGCCGACACCCACGGCCCCGATGCCCTCCCGCTGGTCTGCCTCCAGGGCCAGCCGTCGGCTGCCGCCCTGGCCCTCCTGGCACACCTCCACGAGCTCGGTGCCACCTTCCGCTACCACGGCGACTTCGACTGGGGCGGCCTGCGCATCGCCACGACGCTGCACCAGCACGTGCCGTGGCAGCCCTGGCGCTACTCGGCCGTCGACTACCGGGCTGCCGTGAAGGCCGCCCATCACGCTCCGCGGCCCCTGACCGGGGTCGTGGCCCCCTCGCCATGGGACCTGGATCTGGCGCCGGCCCTCACCGAACACGGAGTGCGCATAGAGGAGGAGGCGGTACTGGATGTGCTGCTGAGGGACCTCGCGGGATGAGGTAGCGCGACACGTCCGGGCCCCGGATGAGAGCGAGGGGCTACAGGCCGTGCTGGTCGAGCATCGCCAGCAGCTTTCGTTTGTTTGCGTCTTTGGTCGGCACGCAGGGTGGTCATGTAGGTGGTGCACCCGCGCTCCGTGGCGAGGGTCCGGTGGCAGGCGCGGGCGCTCGCATGCGAGGTCGGGCAGGCGTTTGTCGGGGCCCTGTTCGGGGTCGGCCTACGACAGGCGGGGTCCGTTCCCCGTCACCGGGCCGCCGCTGCGTCTCGGGGCCGGCGGCTCGCCACCTAGCTTGAATCCCGCAGCCGGGACGAACTGCTCTCTCTGGTGAAAGAGCACATCGCGGGCAACCGTCAGGCCGGGACGGGCGCCCCCTGCGGTGGATGATGATTCTGCCGCGGGAGGCGCCCTTCTTGGTGGGGGTGGTCGAGTCGGTGCGGGCCCCAGGCGCGCCCCGGCTTCTTGCTCATGGGTCAGTCGAGGATGTCCGGGAGTCGTTGCGTGTCGGTGTCTCGCAGGGTGTTGCGGGAGCTGGTGGTCGCGCCGAGGGCCCAGTTCGAGAGGGCCATGGAGTCCGCGTAGCGTTCTTCGTCGTTCAGCAGGACGCCGATGATCGTCTTGCCGTTGCGGGTCACGGAGAAGACGAGGCACTTGCCCGCGGCCGTGCCGGTGCCGGTCTTGACGCCGATCGCGCCCGGGTATCCGTACCCGGTGGGTCGCGCGCGGACGAGCAGGTTGGTGTTCCACCAGGTGGCGAGGGTCGACGTGCCGCCGGAGCTGTAGGAGGTGGTCTTCACGACCGACTGGAACAGGGCGTTGCCCATCGCGTACCGCGTGAGCGTGGCGAGGTCGCGCGGGGTCGTGAGGTTGTTGCCGGTCGGTGAGATGCCGTCGAAGGAGTCGTAGACGGTGTTGGTCATGCCCAGCGACCTCGCCTTGGCGTTCATCTTCGAGATGAAGTCCGCCCGGCGGGCCGCCGTGGTCGAGCCCGCCCCGAAGGTGTCCGCGAGTGCGTACGCCGCGTCGCAGCCCGACGGGAGCAGCATCGCGTACAGCAGCTGACGGACGGTCGGTGTGGCACCCAGCTTGAGGGAGGCCGAGCTGGCGCCCTCCCGGTAGACGTAGTCCAGGTACGTCTGCTTGATGGTGACCTTCCGGTTGAGGTCGAGACCGGCAGAGGTCGCGACCACCACGGCCGTCATGACCTTCGTCGTGCTGGCCATCTGCCGTTTGGTGTCGGGGGTCTTGGAGGTGAGCACGGCCCCCGTGGCGCCGTTGATGAGGATCGCGCCGCGCGCGCTGACGGGCGGGGCGGCGGTGGCGGCGTGGGCGGGCGTCGAGACCGTGAAGAGGGCCCCGACGAGGGCCCCCACGACAAGGCTTGCGGTACACGCGGCCCGGGTGCGCCGCCTCAGGTTCGTTGTCACGTCAATCCCCGATTCCGCCGAAGGACTCTTTTCTGAGGGGGAGTTGCGGACAGCTCTGCCGTCCGCTGCTTCCCCTCGGCGAGATTAGGCCTCCGGGCGGGGGAGCGGGAGACCTTCCGCAGTGCGGGATGGGGAGTTGTGCGTCGCCGTGCCCTGCCGTCCCGCCTCCACGAACACTGCACCTCTGACGGGTTCCCGCATTCAGATCAAGATCGACCGGAGCGCGCGCCCGCGTCCGCCTCGGCTTCCCGGCTCGTCATGTCAGGCGGGCCGGGTGGTGATGGTGCACAGGCGTTTGGTGGCTCGGGTGAGGGCTACGTAGAGGTCTCTTTCGCCGGCGGGGCGGGAGGTGGTGATTTCTTCGGGGTTCAGGACGATGACGCCGTCGAATTCCAGGCCGCGGGCTTCGGAGGCCGGGACGATGCGGGCGTGGGCGGTGATGTCGGGGGTGGTCAGTTCGCTGACCCTGGTGTCCGCGCAGATCACGGCCAGGAGTTCGCCCGGGTGGGCGGAGCGCTGGGCGCGGAGTTCCCGGGTGAGGGCGGGGATCGTTTCGTGGGGTGGGGTGGTGACGGTTCGAGGGGGTTCGCCGGTGCGCAGGGAGCGGGTGGGTTGTTGGTCCGGGGCGATGCGGGTGAGCAGGTCCCGGACGCTCTCCAGGATCTGCTGGGTGGTGCGGTAACTGACCGTCAGGTTGTGGAGGTTGAAGCGCGGTCCGATGTGAGGGCTCAGGGCTTCCTTCCAGTCGCGCGCCGTCGCGACCGGGCCCGCCTGGGCGAAGTCGCCCACCAGGGTCATCGCCCGGGACGGGCAGCGGCGCAGGATCATCCGCCACTGCATGGCGGTCAGTTCCTGGGCCTCGTCGACGACGACGTGTCCGTACGTCCGCTCGGGGGGACCGGTGACGAGGCTCGCCGCCTCGTCCAGCAACGGCACGTCGGCGTCGGTCCACGGGGCGTCCGGATCGCGCAGGAGGAGGGAGCGGTCCCGGGAGGGGAAGTGGGGCAGGTGCCGGGCGAGGGCGTCGGCGTTCGTCAGGAGCGCCTGTACGAGGTCACCGGGTGTCAGCCGGGGCCACAACGCCTCGACCGCGCGGTCGACGCCGGCGTCGTCGAGGAGGTCGGCTCGGAGGGCGTCCAGGTCCAGTTCGTGGACCGGAACCGGGTCGGCCGCGCCTTCGACACGGCGTCCGGCGGCGCCCGTGAAACGGTCCAGGTCGATCCCCGTCATCCTTTCGGAGTCGGCGTCGATCTGCTCCAGGACATCTCCCATGTCCCGTTGCATCGCGTCGGTGACGGCGTCGACCAGGAGTTCCGTGAACACCTGGCGGGCGGGGTTGTGGCCGGGTGCGGCTGCCACGGCGGCGTCGCGGGCCGTCGCCACTTCGCTGGCGGACAGGTGGACCAGTTCCTGGCCGACCCGCACGGTGAATTCGCCGGCGGGGGCTTGGTGGACGCGCAGGAGAGCGGCCAGGGCGTCGGCGAGGTCGCGAGCACCCTTGAGGCGCGCCGTGTCGAAGGGGTCCACCGGGGCTGCCGGGTCCGTGGATACTGCGGCCAGTTCGCGGCAGGTCGCCAGGACGACGTCGTTCTCGCCCAGCGAGGGGAGGACCTGGGAGATGTAGTCGAGGAACCGGGCGTTCGGGCCGACCACCAGGACGCCCTCCTCCGCGGCGCGCGGGAAGGCGTACAGGACGTACGCCGCCCGGTGCAGGGCGACCACCGTCTTGCCGGTGCCGGGTCCGCCCTGGACCACCGTCACCCCGCGGTGGGCGGAGCGGACGATCTCGTCCTGCTCGGCCTGGAGTGTGGCGACGGCCGCCTGCATCGTGCCCGTACGCCGCGCCGAGAGGGCCTCGATCAACGGGCCGTCCCCGACGACGTCTTCGGCGGTCGGAGCGGTCCCGTCCAGCAGTTCGTCGCTCACCGAGACGACCGTGCGCCCTTCGAGACGCAGGTGCCGGCGGCGCCGCAGATCCATCGGGTGGACCGGTGTCGCCTCGTAGAAGGGGCGCGCCGCCCTCGCGCGCCAGTCCACGAGCAGCGGCAGTTCGTCCTCCGCCGTGTGCAGTCCGATCCGGCCGATGTGCAGGGTCGTGCCGTCCCTCCCGTCGATGCGGCCGAAGGTCAACCCTTTCTCGGCTCCCTCCAGTCGACCGATCTCCTTGGCCAGACGCTCAGCGGCGATTTCTCGCTCGTACGTCTCGCCGGGGCTATCCGCCGGGGCCTTCAGCACGCTCGCCCGGTTCGCCCGCGCCTCGGCGAGCCGCTCGCCGAGCAGCTCGTACAGGTTGGAGACGTATTTCCGCTCCGATTTCACCGCACGCACGACGGGGTCATTCGTTTTTGACAACACGGGCTCCTTCGATTCGAGCCACACCATAGGGTCGAAATTCCTCGAAGGTAAGTCTTGAGTTATATGGGGAGTTGTGGCCTTGCGGGTGAATTCATGGCGCCGCTTTTGATTTGCGGACCTAATGGAATTGTGCCCTCCCCGTGGAGGGGTCAGCCCAGGGTGAGGGGGAGGGACGTGAGGCCTCGGGTCAGGCGGGTTCGGCGCCAGGTCGGGGGGGTGGCGGGGGTGGTGAGGTGGGTGTTCGGGAAGCGGGTCAGGAGGGTGTGGAGGGCGATTTCGGCTTCGGCGCGGGCCAGGGGGGCGCCCGGGCAGCGGTGGATGCCGTGGCCGAAGGAGAGGTGGGCGGTGGCGTCGCGGTCGAGGCCCAGCCGGTCCGGGTCGGGGAAGGCCGCCGGGTCGCGGTTCGCGGCGCCGGGGGCGATGAGCACCGGGTGGCCGGCCGGGATGTCGACCCCGCCGATCCGGAGGTCCCGGGTGCTGTGCCGGAAGGTGGCCACGCTCACCGGGGAGTCGTAGCGCAGCAGTTCGTCGAGGGCGCCGGGGATCAGCTCCGGGTCCCGGCGCAGGCGGTCGAACGCCTCGGGGTGGTGGAGCAGGGCCAGGACGGCGTTGCCGATGAGGTGGGTGGTGGTCTCGTGCCCGGCGACCAGCAGGAGGGCGGCCAGCGAGACGGTTTCGTCCCGGTCGAGGCCGCCCTCGGCGCAGTCGCGCACGAGGGAGTGGAGCGGGCCCTCGCCCGGCGTGGCGCGGGCCGTGTCGACGAGGTGGGTCAGGTAGTCGCCGATGTGGTGCGAGGCGGCGTCGACGCGGGCGGTGTCGGTCGCGTCGAAGAGGTCGTGGGAATGGGCGGCGAGGGTGGCGCGGTCGGCTTCGGGCACGCCCAGCAGTTCGCAGACGACGGTGACCGGGAGGGGTACCGCCAGTTCCGCCACCAGGTCGACCTCTGTGCCCGGTCGCCACGCGGCGGTCAGGTCGTCGACGACGCGAGTGATGAACGGGCGCATCTGCCGGACGCGGCCGGTGGTGAACAGGGGCGTCGCCACCCGCCGGTGGCGCGTGTGCTCGGGGGGATCGCTCGCCAGCATGTTGCGGGAGATCGCCGGGTGCAGGTCCCGGTTCGAGGGCTTGTCGGCGAAGAAGCGGACCGTGTCCTTGGACAGGTGGGGGTCGGTGAACGCCTCGCGGGCCTCGGCGTGGCCGGTGATCAGGTAGGAGTGGTGTCCGCCGGAGCCGGTGGGGACCCGCCCGACGGGACAGCCCGCGCGCAGCCCGGCGTAGGTGGGGTAGGGGTCGGCGAAGAAGCGCGGGTCGCGCAGCGGGTCCTGCCGGGGGGCGCTCACGAGGCCGCGCCCGCGGTCTCGGGCTCCGGGCGTGCCGGGTGGGCCGCGTAGGCGCTCGCCACGAGCAGCAGCCACGCGGTCTCCGCCGGGAGGTCGCCCTTGCGGGAGCGGGTGCCGGCGGCGGGCGGGGCCTCGTCGCCGTCGAGGGGGAGGCCGGTGCGCTTGGCGTGGACGGCCGCGGCGATGACCGCCGCCTCCACCTCGGCGTCGCCCTCGGGGGTGTCGGCCCTGCCCCCGCGTGCGACCTCGGCGGCCGCGGCGTCCCGTACCGACGCCTGCCGGTAGCGGCGCAGGGCCAGGACGCAGTCGTTGATCTCGATGACCCGGCGGTGCAGGTGGAAGTCGAGGTCGTGGGCGTCGGCGTCGGTGTCGGTGTTGCCCGGGTCCAGCACGACCTCGGGGACCGCCGAGGTGACCTCGCGCCACAGGGGTTCCAGTGCGGTGAAGGAGGTGCGTTCCCAGCGGCGCCGGCGCAGTTGGCTGAGCGGCCACAGCAGGGCGGGGAGGGTGAGCCCGAGGGTGATCAGGAGCACGGCGACGGCGGGCGCGGTCACGCTGAAGGTGCAACGGAACGGGGTCACCAGGGTCGAGCACCGGGCGCCGTCGGGCACGAGCCCCAGACCGAGGCCGATGGAGACCAGGGCGAAGAGCTTGTACGCGGCGTAGACGAGGGCGAAGCCGCAGCCGACCGAGGTCGTGCGCAGGCCCCAGCGCTGACTGCGGCGGGTCGAACGGGAGGACTGGGCCCAGGTCTGGAGCAGGAAGTCCTTGGCCGTGTACCCCAGGTAGGAGATGTAGATGAGCACGTAGCACGCGTACAACACCGGTTTGCGGCCGGTGAGTTGCTCGGCGACGAAGAATGCGGTCATGCCGGCGACGCAGAGCGCGAGGGCGATGACGCGCAGCCGGATCTGCCGCTGGGCCCGCTCGCGGTCCAGGTTGAGCTGGAAGAGGAAGGCGAGCACGGAGGTGGCCGCCGTCAGGGTGAAGGAGTTGCTGAGGAGCCGGGCGACGTGGGGGACCACCGATTCGACCGCGTGCTCCACGGCCGGGGCGTAGGAGGCGAAGGCGAGGGCGAAGGAGGTCAGCAGCGCGGCCATCGCCCAGCTGCCCGTGGGCCGGTGCCCGCCGCGTCCGCGCACCCAGTACGCGGCGAAGCACAGCAGCACGACGGCCGTGCCCGAGAAGAGGATGTCGATCATTTCCGGTGGCGTTTCTTCCTGTGTGGCTCGGCGAACAGGGCGTCCCAGCTCTCGGCGCCGCTCGCGGGCCGGCTCGACGGGGCCTCGCGCCCCCGGTACATGAGTTGTCGGATCACGCTGGCCATCACCTCGGCCTCGCGCTCGTCCTCGCTGGTGTAGCTGGTCCGGCCGGACATGCGCTGGACGAGGGTGGGGTCGAACCCGATCGCGCGCAGGGTGTCCCGGTCCAGTTCCAGGCTGCCGGGGTGGTCGCAGATGATGTGGCTGATCTCGTGGGCGAGGATGTGGTTCTGGTGGAGGGGGGAGGTGGCCTCCTCGTAGAACAACAGGTCGGCGTCCGGGGTCTCCAGGCGGATGCCGCACGGAGCGTCCGCGGCGCCCAGGGTGCTCAAGGGGCGCAGGATGATGGGGCGTCCGCGTTGTTCGGCCACGGCGTCGCGCAGGTCGCGGGTGCTGAAGCGGTGCGGGAGCCCGAGCGCCCCGACGCGTGCCTCACACGCGGCGCGAAGCTGCTCAAGGTCCATGTCCTCACTCTGGTGGCGCCGGTCGGGGGTGGTCGGCCGCGGCGGACCCCACCCCGGAAGTCCGCTCCATGCGCCCCCATGCTGACATGTTCGCGACTCCACTTCGCGGTCGGGGGTCGCCGCGCACGCGCCTCGCGGCGCGGCTTGTCGGGGTTGTCCCGGGACATGGCCGATGCCCCCCTGTCGTGATGATCGACCACGGGCCGCCTTACGGGGCCCCAGGGGGGTGGAACGTCGGGGCGGATCGTGCGAGCGGCGCCCGATGCGCGGTTCAGTTGTTGCGGTCCAGTCGTCCGCGGTCCAGCTGTCCGCGGTCCAGCTGTCCGCGGTTAGATCGTCCGCGGTTCGATCGTCCGCGGTCAGTCGTCCAGGTTCAGGCCCAGGTCCTGGGCGGGGTCGTCGGCGGCGAGTCCTTCGAGCTTGCGGGCCTGTTCGATCACGGTGGACAGCATCTTCAGGCTGTCGATGCTCAGGCCGTTGGCCCGCAGGGCCACCTTGCGGACGTCCTGGTCGCGCATGGCGGCGAGCAGGTCGATCTCCGCCCGGGTGCGTTCGGCCGCCGCGCTGTCGACGAAGTAGCCCGCCGGTACGCCGAAGAAGTCGGCCAGGGCCTTGATGGTGTGGCGGGTCGGGTTCCGCTTGGCCCCCGTGCGCAGCTGTTGGATGGCGCTCGCCGTCACCCCGCGGCCTTCTCCGGTCGCTGCCTTGAGGATCCCCTCGGCTACCTCCGCGTAGGTGTAGGGCCCCCGGGAAGGGGGGTGCACCGTGCGGAAGAGGTGGTCCAGAAGCTGGGCGAAGGTGGGTGACTGGTCATCCTCCACGTACACGTCCTCCTTGGCGTGATGCCGAGCCTTTGCCCACCACAGTGTTTCTCGAAGCCCATCGGGCCGGCTCCGGCAACACTTTGGTTGACGCCGGACAGTCACTCTGGTGTACGTTACCAATGCTTCGTCGCCACTGGAGTGTTGAGGGGAGCGGCGGCGACGCCGGGGCGGGGCTGAGCTTCACGGGGGTGAGCTCGGCCGACGGCCCGGCGCCCGGACCACGGGCCCACCGCGCGCGGACCTCCGCGCGGGACCGTCAGGGAGCAGGGATCGCCGCCACCGGGACCGACCGCAGGGCGACGGGGGAGGTCATGGCCCGGGCCAGCCGCTGCTGGAAGGCGAGCTCGGCGGCGAGGTCGCCCGGTGCGATGACGACGGGCGTCTGCGGCGGTTGCTCCGGCGGCTGGTCGCGGCGCTTGGCCTCGATCGCGCCGAGGAGCTGGCCGGCTTCCACGACGGCCGCGAGCTCGTCGCCGCGCAGGCCGGCGGCTTCGGCCTCGGCCCGGACGGCGCGGGCGATCTCGGGGTCCATCCAGGTGCGCAGCTCCCATTGGGCGTCGCGGATCTCGATCAGCATGCGGTACAGCCGGGTCTGCAGGTCGAGGGTCGGGCCCATGGGGATGACCGGTTCCGGTACCTCCGCGGTGAGCGTGCGGTGGAGCGGGGTGAGGGCGCGGTAGGCCCGCCGGTTGCGCAGCCGGTCGCCTGCGGAGGTCAGGTGCGGGCCCCAGTCGGGCAGGATCCACCCCACGGTCTGGATGATGACGGCGATCCCCACGCCGAGTTGGGCGATGGACTCCCACGACCGCCCGGACCCGCCGAACTGCGCGGCGATGAGGTCGGCGGTGCGGCAGCCGGTGTAGACGAGCGCGAACGGCAGGGTGAAGGCCACCATGCGCAGCCCGCGGCGCAGCCAGGCCGACGGCGCGATCTTGGAGTACCGCCACCCCATCACGCCGATCTCGACCTGGTTCGCGGTGAAGGCCGCGAGGTAGACGGCGAGGTAGGCCGGCATGTACTGGGCGTGCGTGACGGCGAAGTCGTCCGGTGTCTCGCCCTGCGCTGTCGCTCCGGTGAACAGCACGGTCATGGTGATCAGCACCAGGGCGAGCGCCAGGATGCGGGGCAGCGTCTTGCGCCGTGCGGCCTCCGGTCCGTGCGTCAGGTGGAGCAGCACGAGCTGCTGACACGCGGTCATGACGACGACGCAGCTCTGGCTCAGCAGCCCGGAGAAGTTGACGATGCCGACGAAGTCGCTCGTGGCCGCCCATACCGAGGGGGTGGACACCGTGAAGATGATGAAGAGGAGGAAGAAGTTGGCCACGAGCGCCACTTGGGTGACGGAACGGTCGGTGCGCAGGACCCGCGACTTGTAGACGAGTGCAAGGAGGGCGACCGTCGAACACAGCGGGTACAGGAGGCTATTCATTGCACTTCTCGTGGGTCGGGGATTCCAGGGCGGCCAACCGCTCGACGATGGCCCGGGCTTCGGGGGGCACCGGCCATGTGCGTTGGCCTCCCCACGCGTTGATGCGCTGGCCGATCAGCGAGCCGACGAGCTCGGCCTCGATCTCCGCCTCCGCGTCGGAGTGCTCGCGCCCCATGACGCGGCGCACCAGGCCGGGGTCGAGGGAGGGCATCAGGAGTCGGGACGCGTCGGTCGACATGACGGGCGACGCGTCGTGGTCGCACAGGACGTGGCCGATTTCGTGCAGGATCACCTGCTGCTGGTGGATCGGGACGAGGCGCTCTTCGACGAAGATGTAGTCGTTCGCCTCGGTGGAGACCCATAACCCGTGCGGACCGGCGGCCGGCAGTGGGAGGGCGGCCACCCGCACCGGTCGCCCGCGCAACTCACCCAGGTGTTCGCAGAGTTCCCCGATGGTCAGGTTCTCGTCGAGGCGCAGGCCGAGGCTGAGCACCCGCTCTTCGCACCGCTCTCCGAGCGTGCTCGCGCCGCGCGCGCGGGGCTTTAATCGCCAGCGCACGACGATCACGAAGCTCCGGCGTCGGGCGTCGCGTCGTCGCTGGTCACGGGCACTCCTGCAGGGTCGGCATGAGTGGTATCTGAACACAGCGTTCCGGCCGCGTCCAGGGCAGAACAAGACAGTTCGTCATATGGCAATAGCTCAGGCAGATTATTTTTTGCCATATTCCAGAATTGCCGTCAGGAGTCTGTCAGAAGCCCGCGCCGAGCCCGTGCGGAGCCCGTGGAGAGTCGGTGCGGAGACCGCGCCGAGCCCGGGTGGCGCTCGTCAGGCGGTGGGTTCCTCCTGCGGGCCCACGGGGAGTCCTTCCAGTTCGCGCACGCGGTCGATCACTTCGGTGATCGAGCGCAGGGTCTTCTCCGACAGGCCGACCGAGCGCAGGGCCACCCGCTGCACGTCCGCGTCCCGGAGGGCCGTGAGGAGGGCCAGTTCGGCATTGACCGTGTCGGTGACCCGGTTGTCGAAGAAGTAGGCGGGCGGGACGCCGAAGAACGTGGCCAGCCCCTCGATGTGCCGCATCGTGGGGTTGTCGCGCTGTCCCTTGCGGAGCAGCCAGATGTAACTGCCCGAGATCGGCACGCCGGTGGCGGTGATCGCGCGGGCGACTTCTTCGGTGGTGTGGGGCGCCCGGCCGGCGGGGGCCGTGCTGGCGAACAGGTGGTTCAGCTTGTGAGCCAGGCTGTTCGCGGGCCCAATCTCCAGGTCGGTCATGCGCGTCCCGTCTTCATTGGTCGGCTGCATCCTACCCTCCGACTGACGTGTAAGTCGAAAGTTGGCGAATCCAACGTCAGTTGACTCGGGTGAGGCCGCAGGGTTAGCGTCGCCGAGCGGGTGTTCGACTGAGGTGCGACGACGTGGCCGTTCAGTTGAACACCAGTGGATAGTAGGGGCGGTTCGACCTCACGCCCCATCGTCAGACTTCGCACCTGGGGAGCGAATGGCCAGCGAGTCGATCCGTGCCATCACCACCGCGAGCGGTATGCCTCGCCAGACCGTCCGCACCCGGACGCTCGGCGAGTGCCTCCTCGACGCGGAGAGATGCGGCTGCCCCGGCGCGGCTCCGCGCCCGTGATCTGGGACGTGGCCCCCGGGTGTTGAACGGCGCCGCGCCCGCGGCCCCGGCGGCCCCGGGAGAGCGCCAGCCCGTTTCCGCCCCTTCCTAGTGCTGTGACGCGGCAGACCCTTCCGGTCACGGCACCAGCCTGCCGACCGATGTCGGCGGGCCCGCCACCCCTGCCCACCCTTCCTCGTCCAGGACGCGCTGTCCGCCCACCGGCGTGCCGCGGCTCCGTGCCCGGCCGAAGTGCTCCGGGAGGGCGCGGCTCGGCGTGCGGTCGAGGGAAGTCGAGGGAATCCGACATGACCACGTGAGTACGACATGACCGCGTGACCACGACATGACTACGGGACGGAGCCGTATGGCCGCCATCACATTCTGAAGACATTCGAAACACCTGAAGACAGGCGAATGACGCACGGCGTGACGCACACCGCGATGCGCAGGGCGAAGCAGCAGCGAGCACGGGGGATACACATGCAGCAGACGATTGCCGCGCCAACACAGCCATTACGACGAACAGAGGCCTCGCTTCCTTTCCTTCACGGACGGCAGGACGGCGCCGCAAAGGCGGACCTGCACATCACCTTCCAGGTCCTCGGCCCCCTGGAGGCCTGGGTCGGGCCCCGCAGGGTGGAGATCGGCGGGCCCCGGCAGCGGATCGTGCTGGCGATGCTGCTGCTCGCGCCCGACCGGGTGCTGTCGATCGACCAGTTGGTGGAGGCGGTGTGGAACGGCCGGCCGCCCGCGACCTGCCGCACCCAGATCGCCATCTGCGTCGCCAGCCTGCGCAAGGCCTTCCAGGCCGCGGGGCACACCGAGGAAGTGATCGTCACCGCGGCGCCCGGGTACCTGTTGCGCTCCTACGGGCACCGGATCGACGCGGTGGAGTTCGCGTCCGGCGTGGAGGGCGCGCAGACGCTCGCGCAGCGCGGGGACACCAGCTCGGCGGCCGACGTGCTGGGCCGGGCGCTCGGCCTGTGGCGGGGGCCGGTCCTGGCGGACATGTCGAGCCCCGTCATCGAGACGGAGGCCGAACTGCTCGAACACCGGCGCCTGACGGCGTACGAGCAGTACGCGACCCTCCAGCTCCAGCTGGGCCGGCACCGCGAGATCATCGCCGAGCTCACCGCCCTCGTGTCCGAACAGCCCTTGTGGGAACAGGCGCGGGCCGCCCTCATGCTCGCCCACTACCGCTCGGGCCACCGGTCCGAGGCCCTGGCCCTCTTCCGGCAGGCGCAACGGGTCTTCCGCGAGGAGATCGGGCTGGAACCCGGCCGGGTCCTCCAGGACCTGCACACGGCCATCCTCCAGGAGACCTCCGGACTGATGCCGGTCAGCGATGTGGTCGGGCCGCTGAGCGTCGGTTCCGCACTGCCCGAACTTCCTCCGGGCGCCGCCTCGTTCATCGGTCGGGAGCGCGATCTGCACGCCCTCGACGGTCTGCTGCGCCGAGCCCGCGGGGGTGTCTCGGCCGTCGGCCTGGTCGTTGGACGCCCCGGCATCGGCAAGACCGCCCTCGCGCTGCACTGGGCGCGCCGGGCGGCCCACGCCTTCCCCGACGGACAGATCCACGTCGACCTGGAACGGACCGGCACCGCGGACGCCCCCGCGGCCCTGCTGCGGGCCCTCGGCATGTCCGACTCCCAGATCCCCACGGAATACCAGGACCGGCTCAGGGAGTTCCACCGGCGGGTCGAGGAGCGCCAGATCCTGGTGATCCTCGACGGCGTCCCCGACGACACCGTGGCGTACGAGCTCGTGCCCAAGGCGGGCAAGTGCAGCGTCCTGTTGACCAGTCGCCGGGTGCTGGCGACCCCGGCGCAGGTCCGGTTGACCCTGCAGGAGCTGGCGCCGGCGGACTCCGTGACGCTGCTCGGCTCCCTCGTGGGCGACGGGCGGGTCGAGGAGGACGCCACCGCGGCGCACCGCCTCGCCTCCCTGTGCGACCACGCGCCGCTCGCCCTGTCCGCCGCGGCGGCCCGGCTCATCGCCAAGCCCCACTGGCGCCTGTCCCACCTGCTCACCCGGCTCGGCGACCCCCGGCACCGGCTGGAGGAACTCTGCACGGGCGCGCCCATGCTGCGCCGGTCCCTGGACGGCGTGTACCGCTCGCTCTCGCGCGAGGCCGCTGCCCTGTACGTCCGGCTCGGGCTCGTCTGCGGCGAGCGGATCGGCGTCTGGGTGGCCCAGGCGCTCCTCGACACCGACCCCATGGACGCCCAGGGGCTCCTGGAGGAGCTGGTGGACGCCACCTTGATCGAGGTCTCCGACACCGGGCCGGACGGCTGGTTCCGTTACCGCCTGCCCGGTCTGCTCTCCCTGCACGCGGAGGAGACCGCCCACCAGGAGATGACCGCGACCGCCCGCACGGCGGCGTACGAGCGGATGGTGGACGCCGAGGCCTCGCACGCGAGCGATAGCACGTCGATACCGGCCCTTCGTAGGGTCAGCTGACGGCACCCCGAACGGCCCCGGGACTCGCTCCCGGGCCGGCGATCGGGGGAGGGGTGCCGTCCGCGGTGACGGCTCGCCGCGGTCCTCGGGCCGCGGCGAGCCGCCGCGGTCCCCGGGCCGCGGCGCCGGTCGCCGTGGCCCGCGGGGCGCGTCCGCGCCCGCGTCACGGCCCCCCGCCCGAACGCATCCACGGAGGCGCATCATGACTGCCGTTCAGCAGGCCAGCACCTGGTTGAGGAGGTACCGGCCGGTCGAGCGGCCACGGGTCCGCCTCATCTGCTTCCCGCACGCGGGAGGTGGCCCGAGCGCCTTCCGCACCTGGCCGGCCGCGCTGCCGTCCGACGTCGAGGTCTTCGCGGTGCGCTACCCGGGACGGCAGGACCGGGTGACCGAGCCCTGCGTCGACCGGATGGAGCCGATGGCCGAGGCCGTCACGCAGGCGCTGACACCGCTGCTCGACCGGCCGCTCGTCCTCTTCGGCCACAGCATGGGCGCGTGGATCGCCTACGAGGTCGCGCGCCGGACGCCGGTGCGCGCCCTGCTGGTCTCGGGCCAGGTGCCGCCCGCGCGCAGGGAGTCGACCCATGACGGGGCGCCCCGCGGCGGGGCCGGTCCGCTGACCGACGACCAACTGGTCGAAGAGGTCAAGCGGCTGGGCGGGTACGACGCCCAGCTCTTCGAGGACCCGGAGCTGCGCGACCTGGTCCTGCCGCCGATCCGGTCCGACTTCGAGCTCGTACGGACCTACCGGCCCGGCCCGGTGGAGCCGCTCGACTGCCCGGTGCACGCCTACTACGGCGAGGACGACCTCGACGCCCGGGCGGACGACGTCGAGGCCTGGGGCGAGACCACCACGGGCCGCTTCACCGCGCACCGCTTCCCCGGCGGCCACTTCTACCTGACCGACCACGAGTCCGCCCTGCTGCGCGAGCTCTCCTCCCTCCCGGTGGTGTCCCTTGTTTGACCCGACCGAAGCAAGCCTGGCCCAGCTGCGGGAGGCGCTCGCCGACGGGCGGCTCACCGCTCTCGAACTGACCCGCTGGTACCTGGACCGGATCGAGCGCCACAACGACGAACTGCGCGCGGTCATCGAGGTGAACCCGGACGCCGAGGCGGAAGCGGCGCGGCTGGACGAGGGCCCGGTCCGGGGGCCGCTGCACGGCATTCCCGTGCTCCTCAAGGACAACCTCGACACCGCCGACCGGATGCACACCACGAGCGGTTCCACGGTCATGCTCGGCTCCCGGCCCGCACGCGACGCCACGGTCGTCGCCCGGCTGCGGGCCGCGGGGGCCGTGCTGCTCGGCAAGGCGAACAAGACCTCGTGGATCCTGGGAACCGCGGGCTGGAGCGCCCGGGGCGGCCAGACGCGCAACCCGTACGACACGGACCGCTCGCCGCACGGTTCCAGCTCGGGATCCGCGGTGGGCGTCTCGGCGAACCTGTGCGCGGTGGCGCTCGGCACCGAGACCATCGGCTCGATCCTGGGCCCGGCCGCCGCGAACTGCCTCGTCGGGGTGAAGCCGACCACCGGGCTCACCAGCCGCGCGGGAATGATCCCGGGCATCCCGAGCTTCGACTCGATCGGGCCCCTCGCCCGTACGGTCGCCGACGCGGCGGACGTCCTCTCGGTGATCGCGGGACCCGACCCGCTGGACGGGGCGACGGAGGGCGCGCCCATCCTCGACTACCGGACGTTCCTCGACGGGGAGGGCCTGCGCGGGATGCGCATCGGCGTGCCCCGCAAGGTGTTCTACGGCTACAGCGCGGCGGCCGACGAGATCGCCGACGCCGCCCTGGAGACCATGCGCCGCGCCGGCGCGGTCATCGTCGAGGGCGCGGACATCACCACCGCGGACCGGTTCGCCGGTCCCGAGCTGGGCGCCGTGGCGATGCACGAGACCGCGTCCGCCCTGGGCCGGTACCTCGCCCGTACGCCCGGGGAGCATCCGCGCACCATCGCCGCCCTGGTCGAGGCGAACCGGGAGAACGCGGCGGTCGAGCTGGAGTTCTTCGACCAGGACATCCTGGAGATGCTGGCCGGCGTCGATCCCGACACGGACGACCCGGTGTACCGCGAGGCGCTGGCCACCGTACGGCGGCTGGCGGGCGCGGAGGGCATCGACGCCGTCATGGACGAGCACCGGCTGGACGCGCTGGTCATGCCCACCTGCCCGCCGCCGTGGCCGATCGACATGGTCGAGGGCGACCCCGATCCGCACGGCGCCGCACTGGCGCCCGGACTGGCCGGCTACCCCGCCATCAGCGTGCCCGCGGGCTGGACCGAGGGGCTGCCCGTCGGGATCACCTTCACCGGACGGGCCTTCAGCGAGCCGGTGTTGTTCCGGCTCGCCCACGGCTTCGAGCGGGCGTGGCCGTCCCGCCGCCCGCCCGCCCGGTGAACCTCCCGGGGCCGAAGGCCCCGCTCACAGCGCCCCGAGGCTCCACTCCAGGACCGCGGCGGCGCTGTGCATCTTCGCCTCGGCCTGGGTGAACGCGATCGAACGCGGCCCGTCCAGCACCGCGGCGGTGACTTCGTCGCCGCGGTGCGCGGGCAGGTCGTGCATGAAGACCGCGTCCGGGCTGGACCGCATGACGGCCTCGTCGACCCGGAAGGGGACGAAGTCCTCGCGCCAGTCGGCGTCCGCCTTCGACGTGCCGGTCGTCTGCCAGCGGGTGGTGTACACGACGTCGACGCCCTGGGGCAGCTCGAAGGTGTCGTGCCGCTCGGTGACGGTCGAACCGTGCGCCGCGGCGAACTCCTTGGCCCGCACCATGATCTCGGGATCGACGCCGTAGCCCGCCGGGGTCCGCAGGTGCAGCTCCGTGCCCGGGTAGCGCGGCAGCGCCAGCGCCAGCGCGGCGGCCGTGTTGTTGCCCTCGCCCAGGTAGAGCACCTTGCGCCCGGCCGGATCGCCGAAGTGCCCGGCCATCGCGGTCAGGTCGGTCAGGGCCTGGGTGGGGTGCTCCTGCGCGCCCATCGCGTTCACCACCGCCATCCCGTCCTGCGCGGCCAGCGCGCGCAGCTCCGCGACGCTGCCGGCCGTACGGGCGACCAGGACGTCCAGCATGCCGCCCAGGACCCGTCCGGTGTCCTGCGTGGTCTCGCCCGTGTTGAGCTGGAGGTCGTGCGGCCCGTAGGTGATCAGGCGCGCGCCCAGGCGCAGGGCCGCGGAGGAGAACGCCGTGCGCGTGCGCGTGGACGTCGCCTTGAAGTAGATGCCGACCACCGCGCCGGCGAGCGTCTCCCGCGACCACGCCCCGGAAGCGAATTCCTTTCCCCTTTCCACGATCCGATACAGATCGACATCGGGGATATCGGCCAACGAGATGACGTGGTTGCGAACCATTGCGCGACTCCTGTGCTCAGCGGGCTTCGCAATGTAGAGGCGCCGCATATCAGGCCGGTATCGACCTGCGAAGCGGACCGGATGGGGTCTCGATAACACGCTGAAAATGCCGCTCCGTACGGTCTGGAAACGTGTCGGACGTATACACGTTCCGGCCGCTTCCGAGTTCTCGTCGAGGTACAGGAGTCAGCAGCGTGGACCGTCGTGCGACGCGCAATCCGATCGGGTCGGACCTGGATGGCGATGTGGCGACGATGCCGCTGCCCGCACTGGTCGAGGCACGGGTACGACGTACCCCCGATCACCCCGCCGTGATCTTCGGCGCGACCGTTCTCAGCTACGCCGAGCTCGACCGCCGGGCCAACCGGCTGGCGCACCGGCTCGTCGACCTCGGCGCGGGACCGGAAGCGGTGGTCGCCCTGGCGCTGCCGCGCTCCGCCGACGCGGTGGTCGCGATGCTGGCCGTGCTGAAGACCGGCGCGGCCTACCTGCCGGTCGACCCGCGCTACCCCGCCCGGCGGATCGCGCACATGCTGTCCGACGGCCGTCCCTCGGCCCTGGTCACCGACACCGCCACGCGCGGCGCGCTGCCCGAGGTCGGGGCCCCCGTCGTGCTCCTCGACGAGATCGACCTGACCTCCGGTGCGGACACCGCGCCCGAGGTCACCATCGACACCGCGAACGCCGCCTACGTCATCTACACCTCCGGTTCGACGGGTCTGCCCAAGGGCGTGGTCGTACCGCACCTGGGCGTCGCCAACCACATGCTGTGGCAGGCCGCCGAGTGGCAGGTCGACGCCGACGACGTGGTGCTCGCCCGGACCGCCTTCAGCTTCGACGCGGCGGGCTCCGAGATCTGGCTGCCGCTGATCGCCGGTGCGACGATCTGCATGGCCCCCGACGACGTGCTCGGCCTGCCGCACCTGCTGCTCGCCTACGCGGCCGAACACGGCGTCACCGTCGCCCAGTTCGTCCCCTCGCTGCTGTCCGTCGCGCTCCCCGCGCTGCGGGACACCCCCGGCCTCGCCCTGCGGCTGCTCTTCGTCGCGGGCGAGGTGCTGCCGCCGTCCCTGGCCGACGAGGTCGTCACCAAGCTGGGCGTGCGGCTCGCCCACCACTACGGCCCGACCGAGGCCTCGATCGACGTCACGGCCTACGAGGTGCGGTCCGGGGGCGACCACCGGTCCGTCCCCATCGGCACCCCGGTCGCCGGCACCGAGGTCCACATCCTCGACCGTGCGCTGCGCCCCGTGGAGCCGGGAGCGGAGGGCGAGCTCTACGTGGCGGGCGTCCAGCTCGCCCGCGGCTACCTGGGCCGACCGGAGCTGACGGCCCAGCGGTTCGTCGCCTCCCCGTTCGCCGAGGGCGAGCGGATGTACCGCACCGGTGACCTCGCCCGCTGGAACGCCGACGGCCTCGTCGAGTTCGCCGGCCGCGCCGACGACCAGGTCAAGGTCCGCGGCTTCCGGATCGAGCCGGGCGAGATCGAAGCGGCGCTCACCGAGCTGGCCGAGGTGGCCCAGGCCGCCGTGACCGTGCGCGAGGACCGGCCCGGACAGCAGCGCCTCGTCGCCTACCTCGTCGGCGCGGTGGACACCGCCACCGTGCACGAGCGGCTGGCCGCCCGGCTGCCCGAACACATGGTGCCCTCCGCCTACGTGCTCCTCGACGCCCTGCCGCTCGCCCCGAACGGCAAGCTGGACCGCGCCGCGCTGCCCGCGCCGGAGGTCGCCGTCGGCGCCGGCCGCGCTCCCCGCACGCCCGCCGAGGAGCTCCTCGGCGGCCTCTTCGCCGACGTCCTGGGCATCGACCGGATCGGCGTGGACGACGGCTTCTTCGACCTCGGCGGCGACTCCCTGCTCGCCGCCCGGCTGATCAGCCGCATCCGCACCGCGCTCGACCGCGAGGTGTCCCTGCGCGCCCTCTTCGAGGCGCCGACCGTGGCCGGCCTGGCCGCCCGCCTCGACGAGGCCGGGGCCGCACGGCCGGCGCTGGTCCGCGCCGGACGCCCGGACCCGATGCCGCTCTCGCACGCCCAGCGCGGCCTGTGGTTCCTGCACCGGCTGGAGGGCGCGAGCGCGACCTACAACATCCCCCTGGTGCTGCGGCTGACCGGTGAGCTGGACGTGCGGGCGCTGCATGCAGCCGTCCGCGACGTCGCCGCACGGCACGAGACCCTGCGGACGGTCTTCCCGGAGACCGACGGCGTCGCCCGTCAGGTCGTCCTCGACACCCCCGCCGAGCTCACCGTCGTCACCACCGCGGACGTCGGGGCCGCCGTGGCCGAAGCGGCCCGCCACCCCTTCGACCTGCACGCCGAGGCCCCCCTGCGGGCCACCCTGTTCTCCCGGACCGGGACGGACGAGCACACCCTGCTGCTGCTGATGCACCACATCGCGGCCGACGGCTGGTCCGAGCGACCGCTGATCGAGGACCTCTCCCTGGCCTACGCGGCCCGCCGCGCCGGACACGAGCCGCGGTTCGTCGAGCTGCCCGTGACCTACGCCGACTACACCCTGTGGCAGGGCGCGGCCGAGGCCGAGGGCATCGACCACTGGCGGACCGCGCTCGGCGGTCTGCCGCAGCTCGTCGGCCTGCCGACCGACCGCCCCCGCCCCCCGGCCGCCAGCTTCCGCGGCGACGAGCTGCGCACCCGCCTCGACGCCGAGCTGCACCGCGAGGTGACCGCGCTCGCCCGCTCCACCGGCCGGACCGTCTTCATGGTGGTGCAGGCCGCGCTCGCCGCGCTGATGACCCGGCTCGGCGCGGGCACCGACATCGCCCTCGGCACGCCCTCCGCCGGCCGCTCCGACGAGCAGCTCGACGGACTCGTCGGCTACTTCGTCAACACCCTGGTGCTGCGCACGGACACCTCGGGCGACCCGAGCTTCCAGGAGCTGCTGGACCGCGTGCACGGCGCCGCCGTCGCCTCCTACCCGCACCAGGACGTGCCCTTCGACCGGCTGGTCGAGGCGCTCAACCCGGCCCGCTCGCTCGCGCACCACCCCCTGTTCCAGGTGATGCTGACCTTCGAGAACCTGGGCCTGGCCGGCCCCGCGCTGCCCGGCCTCACCGTCGAGGTGGACGAGGCCGCCACCGGGGTCGCCAAGTTCGACCTCGACCTGCGCCTCCAGGAGCGCTTCGCGGCCGACGGCACGCCCGCCGGCGTGGACGTGGTCGCCGAATACTCCACCGACCTCTTCGACGGCTCCACCGTCGACGCGCTGGTCGGCCGACTGGCCCGGATGCTGCGCGCCGCGGTCGCCGACCCCGGTCGCCGGATCGCCGAGATCGACCTGCTCACCGGTGAGGAGCGCGCGGCGCTCACCGGCCGCTCCGCCCACGTCGTCGACGCGTCCGGCTCCCTGGTGCCCGACGGCGTCAGCGGCATGCTCGACGGCGCCCCGGCCCGGTACACCCTCGACGGCCGCCTCGAACGCCTCGGTGCGCCGGTCCTCGTGGGCGGTGCCCCGCTCGACGTCACCCGTACCGTCGCCGCGCTGCTCGCCCACCCCGCGCTCGTCGAGGCGGACGTGGCGGACGGTCTCGTCGCCTACGTCGTGCCCACCCCCGGTCTCTCGGTGCGCGCCGTCGACCTGCGCGAGCACCTCGCCCGCACGCTGCCCGACCACCTCGTCCCGGACACCTACGTCACCCTCGCCGCGCTGCCGCGCACCGCGGACGGCCGCCTCGACACCGGCGCGCTGCCCGCTCCCGGGGCCGAGGGCCCCGCCGCCGCGGGCACGCCGGAGGAGGAACTGCTCGCCTCGCTCTTCGCCGAGGTGCTCGGCCTGCCGGAAGTCGGCCTGCACGAGGGCTTCTTCGACCTCGGCGGCGACAGCATCGTCTCCATCAAGCTGGTCAGCCGCGCCCGCAAGGCGGGGCTGCACATCACCCCGCGGCACGTCTTCGAGCACAAGACCGTCGCCCGCCTCGCGGCGGCCGCCCGCACGGCGGCGCCCGTCGCCCCGACCGTCCGGGACGTCGCGACCGGCGGCCTGCTGCCCACCCCGGTCATGGCCGACCTGCTCGAACTCGGCGGCCCGCTCGCCGGGTACCACCAGTCGATGCTGCTCGTGGTCCCCGCCGACCTGGGCGCCGACCGGCTCACCGGCGCGCTCCAGGCGGTCCTCGACCGGCACGACGCGCTGCGGCTGACCCTCGACGAGGAGCAGCAGTTCTCCGTCCCCGCGCCGGGCGCGGCCACCGCCTCCGTGCGCCGCGTGGACGTCGCCGCCTCTGCGGCCGACGCCGAGGCGCTCGGCCGCGTGATCGAGGAGCACCACCGCGCGGCCCAGGCCGAGTTGGACCCGTACCACGGCGACCTCGTGCGCGCGGTGTGGTTCGACGCCGGAGCCGCCCCCGGGCGGCTGCTGCTGCTCGTGCACCACCTCGCCGTCGACGGCGTGTCCTGGCAGCCGCTCCTCGGCGACCTGCGGGCCGCCTGGGAGGGCGAGGCCCTCGAAGCCGTCGGCACCTCGCTGCGGCGCTGGAGCGCCCTCCTCGACGAGGAGGCGGACCGCCGCGCCGGTGAACTCCCGCTGTGGCGGACGATCATGGAGACGCCCGACCCGCTGCTCGGCAGCCGCCCCCTCGACCCGACCACCGACACCCGGGCCGCGGCCGGCACCCTCACGCTCACCCTGCCCGCCGGCGCCACCGCGCCGCTGCTCGGCGCGGTCCCCGCCGCCGTGCGCACCGGCGTGCGGGACGTGCTGGTCACCGGTCTCGCGCTGGCGGTCGCCGACTGGCGCGGCCGCCGCGGCGTCGACGCCGCGGCGCTGCTCCTCGAACTGGAGGGCCACGGCCGCGAGGACATCGCGGCCGGGGTCGACCTCACCCGTACCGTCGGCTGGTTCACCAGCGCGTACCCCGTCCGGGTCGACGCGGGCGGCGTGGACGGCGTCCGCGCCCTCAAGCTCGTCAAGGAGCAGCTGCTCGCGGTCCCGGACAACGGCATCGGCTACGGCATGCTGCGCCACCGCAACCCGCGGACCGTCGCGGAGCTCGCCGACTACGCCCGCCCCCAGCTGGGCTTCAACTACCTGGGCCGGTTCGCCGCCCCCGAACTGGCCGACTGGGCCCCGGCGCCGGAGGCCCCGGCCCTCGGCGCGGGCTTCGACGACGCCGCACCGCTCGGCCTCGGCATCGAGCTGGACGCCGTCACCGTCGACCACGCCGACGGGCCGCGCCTCGTCGCCACCTGGACCTGGGCCGAGGGCCTGCTGAGCGAGGACGAGGTCCGCGACCTCGCCGAGGGCTGGTTCGCCGCGCTGAGCGCCCTCTCCACGGTCGACGCCGGTGGTCTGACCCCCTCCGACCTGCCGCTCGTGGACCTCTCGCAGGGCGACATCGAGGAGCTGGAGGGCGCCCTGCCCGGCATCGTCGAGGTGCTGCCGCTCGCCCCGCTCCAGGAGGGTCTGCTCTTCCACGCCCTCTACGACTCCGACGGCGCCGACGTCTACTCCGTCCAGGAGGTCTTCGCGCTGAGCGGCCCGCTGGACGCCGGCGCCCTGCGCGCCGCCGCGGCGGGCGTCCTGGAGCGCTACCCGAACCTGCGGGCGGGCTTCCACCACGCGGGCCTGTCCCAGCCCGTGCAGGTCGTCGTCGACGGCCTCGAACCGCCGTGGCGCGACGTCGACCTCACCGACCTCCCCGCGGCCGAACGCGAGGGCGCCCTGGCCCGGGTCGTGGCCGAGGCGCGCGCCGAGCGCTTCGACCTGAGCCGGCCGCCGCTGCTGCGGTTCACCCTGGTCCGGCTCGCCGAGGACGAGCACCGCCTCGTCCTCGTCAACCACCACATCCTCTTCGACGGCTGGTCCATGCAGCTGCTGCTGGACGAGCTGTTCGCGCTCTACCGCGGCGAGACCCTGCCCGCGCCCGCCGCCTTCCGCGACCACCTGGCCTGGCTGGCCCGGCAGGACCGCGAGGCCGCCCACGAGGTCTGGCGCGGCGCGCTGGCCGGGCTCGGTGCGCCGACCCTGCTCGCCGAGCCCTCCTCGGCGGCGCCCGCCCGTCCCGTGCAGGTCTACTGCGACCTGCCCGACGCGGTGTCGGGCCGGCTCCAGGACCGCCTGCGCGAGTACGGCATCACCCTCAACACCGCCGTCCAGGGCCTGTGGAGCCTGCTGCTCGGTGCCCGCACCGGCCGCGAGGACGTGGTGTTCGGCACCACGTACTCGGGCCGCGCCGCGGAACTCGCCGGCAGCGAGGCGATGGTCGGCATGTTCATCAACACGCTGCCCGTCCGGGTCCGGCTCGACGGGGCGGAGTCCCTGCGCCGGCTGATGGAGCGGGTCCAGGACGAGCAGTCCCGGCTGATCGCGCACCAGTACCTCGGGCTGAACGACGTACAGCGCCTGGGCGGGCTGGGCGAACTCTTCGACACGCTGACCGTCGTCGAGAACTACCCGCACGATGACGACGACGTGTGGGAGCCCGCGCCGGGCCTGCGCGCGAGCGTGTTGGAGGACCACGACGCCACCCACTACCCGCTGACCCTGTCGGTGCTGCCCGGCGCGCGGCTCAAGCTGCGCCTGGAGTACCGCCCCGACCTGCTGGACGCGGCCCAGATCGCCGGGCTCGCCGCCGACCTCGTCCGCCTGCTCACCGCCTTCGTCGACGACGCCACCGCGGCCGTCGGCGAGCTGGTCGGCACCGGAGCGGCCACCGCCCTCGCGCCGGTCGCCGCACCGACGGCCGCGGAGGTCGCCGTACCGGCGGCCCCGGACGGCGCCGTCGCACTCTCCTTCCGCGCACCGCGCACCCCGGAGCAGGAGATCCTCTGCGGTCTCTTCGCCGCCGTGCTCGGCGTGCCGGTCGTCGGCATCGACGACAGCTTCTTCGAGCTCGGCGGGCACTCGCTCACCGCGATCCGACTGCTCAGCCGCATCCGCTCGATGTTCAGCGTCGAGCTGGCCATCCGGCACCTCTTCGAGGCGCCCACCGTCGCCGAGCTCGCCGAACGGTTGAAGGGCGCCGAGCAGTCCCGCCTCGCCCTCGCCCCGATGCCGCGGCCGGAGCACGTCCCCGTCTCGGCGGCGCAGTGGCGCCTGTGGTTCCTCTACCGACTCGAAGGCCGCAGCGCGACCTACACCGTGCCGCTGCTGCTGCGCATGTCGGGGGCGCTCGACCGCGGCGCCCTCGAAGCCGCCTTCGGCGACATCGTGGCGCGGCACGAGAGCCTGCGCACCCGCTTCCCCGAGGTCGACGGGCAGCCCTACCAGCTGATCACCGAGGCGGAGCAGCCCGAGGTCACCCTGGTCGAGACCGACGAGCGGGGGCTCGCCGAGCAGCTGGCCGTCGCCACCCGCTACGGCTTCGACCTCGCCACCGAACTCCCCTTGCGCATCACGCTGTTCCGGCTCTCGGAGACCGAGCACGTCCTGCTCTTCCTGCTGCACCACATCGCGAGCGACGGCTGGTCCGACGCGCCGTTCGCACGGGACCTCTCCGTCGCCTACGGCGCCCGGACCGAGGGCCGCGCGCCGGCCTGGGCCCCGCTGCCCGTCCAGTACGCCGACTACACGCTCTGGCAGCGGGAACTGCTCGGTTCGGAGGACGACCCGCAGAGCCTGCTGTCGCGCCAGCTCGCCTACTGGCAGCAGAACCTCGCCGGGCTCCCGGAGCAGCTGGAACTGCCGACCGACCGGCCCCGCCCGGTCGCGGCCTCCTTCCGCGGCGACGAGGTCCGCTTCGAACTCGACGCCGAACTGCACGGCCGACTGCTCGAACTCGCCCGCCACACCAACACCACGCTCTTCATGGTGTTCCAGGCGGCGGTGGCCGGACTCCTGACCCGGCTCGGCGCCGGTGACGACATCCCGCTCGGCGGCGTCATCGCCGGACGCACCGACGAGGCGCTCGACGAGCTGATCGGCTTCTTCGTCAACACCCTGGTGCTGCGCACCGACACCTCGGGGAACCCGACCTTCCGGGAACTGCTGGCCCGGGTCCGGGAGACCGACCTGGCCGCCTACGCGCACCAGGAGGTGCCGTTCGAGCGCCTGGTCGAGGTGCTCAACCCGACCCGCTCGCTCGCGCACCACCCGCTGTTCCAGGTCATGATCCTCTTCCAGAACAACGCCGGGGCGGACCTGGGCCTGCCCGGTCTGCGGGCCGGCCTGGAGGACGTCGGCTCCGGCGTCGCCAAGTTCGACCTCGACTTCGACATGCAGGAGAACCACGGCCCCGACGGCGAGCCCGCGGGCCTGTCGGGCCTGGTCGAGTACGCCACCGACCTGTTCGACCGGTCCACCGTGGAGCAGATCGTCGACCGGCTGGGCCGGCTCCTGCGGGCGGTCGTGGCCGACCCGGACCAGGGGCTGTGGCAGACGGACATCCTGGCCCCGACCGAGCGCCGGGAACTGCTGGAGCAGTGGACCGCGCCGGCCCCCGAGCCGTCCGAACGGACCACCGTGCCCGCGCTGTTCGAGGCCGCCGTCGCCGCGCACCCCGGGGCGAGCGCACTCGTCGCCGGCGCGGAGCACCTGACCTACGAGCAGCTCAACGCGCGGGCCAACCGGCTCGCCCACACCCTCCTCGCGCAGGGCGTCGGACCCGAGACCGTGGTCGCGCTCGCCCTGCCGCGCGGCGCGGACCTCGTGGTGGGCGTCCTCGGCGTCCTCAAGGCCGGCGCCGTCTACCTGCCGCTCGACCCGAACTACCCGGCCGAGCGCATCGCCTTCGTCCTGGCGGACGCCCGTCCGGCCGCCGTCGTGACCGGCGCCGGCACCGACGTGGCGCTGCCCGAGGGCATCACCCGCGTCGTCATCGACGAACTGCCCGCCGACGCCCCCGTCACCGACCCGGCGCGCCCCGCGCTGCGCCCGGACAACGGCGCCTACATCATCTACACCTCCGGCTCCACCGGACAGCCCAAGGGCGTGGTGATCCCGCACCAGAACGTCGTGCGGCTCTTCACGCGGACCGACCAGTGGTTCGGCTTCGACGAGTCCGACGTGTGGACCCTCTTCCACTCCTACGCCTTCGACTTCTCCGTCTGGGAGCTGTGGGGTCCGCTGCTGCGCGGCGGCAAGCTCGTCGTGGTGCCGCAGGACGTCAGCCGCTCCCCGCGCGACTTCCTGCGGATGCTGCGCGACGAGCGCGTCACGGTCCTGAACCAGACCCCGTCCGCCTTCTACCAGCTCATGCGGGCCGACGAGGAGGAACCGGGCACGGACCTGGCCCTGCGGTACGTGATCTTCGGCGGTGAGGCACTCGACCCGGGACGGCTCTCGTCCTGGTACGACCGGCACGCCGACGACGCCCCCGTACTGGTCAACATGTACGGCATCACCGAGACCACGGTGCACGTCACCCACCAGGCGTTCGACCGGGTCACCGCGGCCGCCACCGCCGCCAGCGTCGTCGGCGTCGGCATCCCCGACCTGCGCGTCTACGTCCTCGACCAGGGGCTCCAGCCCGTCCCGGCAGGGACCACCGGCGAGCTGTACGTCGCCGGAGCGGGCCTGGCCCGCGGCTACCTCGGCCGCCCCGGGCTCAGCGCGCAGCGGTTCGTCGCCGACCCCTACGGCGCTCCCGGCACCCGGATGTACCGCACCGGAGACCTGGCCCGCCGGGCCGCGGACGGCACGCTGTCCTACTTCGGCCGGGCCGACGACCAGGTGAAGATCCGCGGCTTCCGGATCGAGCTCGGCGAGATCGAGTCCGCCGTCCTCGGGGCGCCGGACGTCACCCAGGCCGCCGTCGTGGTCCGCGAGGACCAGCCCGGTGACCTGCGGCTCACCGCCTACCTCGTCGGCGGCGACACCGACCGCGCCCGCGACCACGTCGCGGCCGTGCTGCCCGCGCACATGGTCCCCGCCGCCTTCGTCACGCTGGAGAAGCTGCCGCTCACCCCGAACGGCAAGCTCGACCGCAAGGCCCTGCCCGCTCCGGCCCTGTCCGGCGCCGCGGAGGGCCGACGGCCGCGCAACCCGCGCGAGGAACTCCTCGCGGTCCTGTTCGCCGACGTGCTGAGCGTGGACCGGGTCGGGATCGACGACAACTTCTTCGCCCTGGGCGGCCACTCCCTCCTCGCCACCCGGCTGATCAGCCGCATCCGGTCCGCGATGGGCGTGGAGGTGCCCGTCCGGGCCCTGTTCGAGACGCCGACCGTCGCCGGGCTCGCCGGCTGGACCGACCAGGCGGGGGAGGCCAGGCCCGCCCTGGTGCCGATGGAGCGCCCCGAACGGGTGCCGCTCTCCTTCGGGCAGCGCGGACTGTGGTTCCTCAACCGGCTCGAAGGCCCCAGCTCGACCTACAACGTGCCGCTCGTCATGCGGTTCTCCGGACCGCTCGACGTGCCGGCTCTGCACACCGCCCTGCACGACGTGGTCGCCCGCCACGAGGGGCTGCGCACCCTCTTCCGCGAGGCCGACGGCACCCCGTACCAGCACATCGTGCCCGCGGACGAAGCGGTGGTGGAGCTGACCCTCGTCGAGGTCGACGACGAGCGGCACCTGGAATCGGCCCTGGCCGAGGCCGCCCGCCACCACTTCGACCTGGTCACCGAACTGCCCATCCGCGGCACCCTGTTCCGGCTCGCCGGGGACGAGCACGCCCTGCTGCCGCTCATGCACCACATCGCCAGTGACGGCTGGTCGGAGACCCTGCTCGGAGACGACCTGTCCCTCGCCTACACGGCGCGGGCCGCCGGCCGCGCCCCCGACTGGGCGCCGCTGTCCGTGCAGTACGCCGACTACACCCTCTGGCAGCGTGAGCTGCTCGGCCGCGAGGACGACCCCACCAGCGCGATCTCCCGCCAGCTCGCCTACTGGACCGAGACCCTGCGCGGCCTGCCCGAGCTCGTGGACCTGCCCACCGACCGGCCCCGCCCGCCGGTGGCCACCTACGGCGGCGCCGAGGCGCCGCTGCGCCTGGACGCCGCGCTGCACGACGCCCTGCTGCGGCTCGCCCGCACGGCCAACACCACGCTGTTCATGACCATCCAGGCCGGTCTGGTCGCCCTGCTGAGCCGGCTCAGCGGCGGCACCGACATCGCCATCGGCACCCCCGTCGCGGGGCGCACCGACGAGGCGCTGGAAGACCTGTTCGGCTACTTCGTCAACACGCTCGTGCTGCGCACCGACGTCTCCGGCGACCCCACCTTCCCCGAGCTGCTCGACCGGGTCCGGGAGACCGACCTGGCCGCCTTCGCGCACCAGGACGTGCCCTTCGAGCGGCTCGTCGAGGTGGTCAACCCCGTCAGGTCGCTCGCCCGACACCCGCTCTACCAGGTCATGTTGACCTTCGAGAACTTCGACGAGGTCACGCTGGCCGTCCCCGGCCTGGAGACCCGCCTCGAAGACGTGGTCGGCGACGCCTCCAAGTTCGACATGGACGTCCGCCTCCAGGAGCGCTACGGCCCGGACGGCGAGCCGGCCGGCATCGTCGGCGAGATCGAGTACGCCACCGACCTGTTCGACCGGGCGACGATGAACGCCTTCGGCGACCGCCTCATCCGGCTGCTCACCGCGGCCGCCGCCGACCCCACGGCACCGGTCTCGGCCTTCGACCTGCTCGCCGAGGGCGAGCGCGACACGGCGCTCGTCGACGGCGAAGGACGGGCCGTGCCCCCCGGCGTCGTCGCCACGCTCCCCTCCGGAGAGCTGGCGCGCCGCGCCCCGGACGGCGCCATCGAGCCGCTCGGCCGCCCCGAGGACGTCCGCGTGGTGCGCGGCTTCCGCGTCATCCCCGCGGAGGTCGCCGCCCGGCTGCGCGAGGTCTTCGCGGACGCCACCGTCGTGGCCGGCTCCGCCCGGGTCGTCGCGTACGTCGTCCACGACGGCGACGCGACCTCCGCACGGCGCCTCGCCGAGTCCGTGCTGCCCGACTACCTGATGCCCGCCGCGTTCGTCGTCGGTGCGCGGATCCCCGACGAACTCCCGGCCGAGGACCTCGCCGCCGCCGTCGTGCGGCGCGCCCCGCGCACCCTCGCCGAGGAGATCATCGCCGGCATCTTCGCCGAGACCCTGGGCGTCGCCGCCGTCGGCATCGACGACAACTTCTTCGACCTCGGCGGCCATTCGCTGTCCGCGATCCGGCTGCTCAGCCGGATCCGGTCCCAGCTCGGGGCGGAACTGACCGTCCGCTCGCTCTTCGCCGAGCCGACGGTGGCCGGACTCGCCACCCGGATCGACGGCGCGGCCCCCGACCGGCCCGCCCTGGTCCGCAAGGAGCGCCCCGCGCGGGTGCCCCTCTCCTTCGCCCAGCAACGCCTGTGGTTCCTGCACCGGCTGGAGGGCCCGAGCACGACGTACAACGTGCCGCTGCTGATCCGGCTCACCGGAGCGCTCGACGTCGCCGCCCTCGAAGCGGCGCTGGGCGACGTCGTGGCCCGGCACGAGACGCTGCGCACGGTCTTCCCGTCCGACGCCGACGGCACCCCGTACCAGCGGGTGCTCGGGGTCGACGAGGCCCGGCCCGTACTGATCACCGGTGTCGCGGGGCCCGCCGAGGCGGCCCGGCACACCTTCGACCTCGACCGCGAACCCCCGCTGCGCGCCACCCTGTTCAGCGACGGGCCGGCCGAACACCGGCTGCTCCTGCTGGTCCACCACATCGCCAGTGACGGCTGGTCGACCGGGGCGCTCGCCCGTGACCTGTCGGCCGCCTACGCCGCCCGCCGGGCGGACCGCGCGCCGCGCTGGCCCGGACTGCCGGTCCAGTACGCCGACTACACGCTGTGGCAGTCCGAACTGCTCGGCTCCGAGGACGACCCGGACAGCGTCGTCAGCGGCCAGCTGACGTGGTGGAAGGACGCCCTCGACGGCATTCCCGAGCTGCTGCCCCTGCCGACGGACCGGCTGCGGCCCGCCGAGGCCACCCACCGCGGAGTCGAGGTCGCCATCCGCGTCCCCGCCGAACTGCACGGTCGCCTCCAGGCGGTGGCGCGGGAGACGAACACGACCCTGTTCATGGTGGTGCAGTCCGCCCTCGCCCTGCTGCTGTCCAAGCTGGGCGCCGGATCCGACGTCCCGATCGGCACGCCGATCGCGGGCCGGACGGACGACGCCCTCCAGGACCTCGTCGGCTTCTTCGTCAACACCCTCGTCCTGCGCACCGACGTGTCCGGGTCCCCGTCCTTCCGCGACCTGCTGGTCCGGGTCCGCGAGGCGGACCTGGCGGCCTTCGCGCACCAGGACGTGCCCTTCGAGCGCCTGGTGGACGTGGTCCGCCCCGGCCGTTCGCTGGGGCACCACCCGCTCTTCCAGGTGATGCTCGTCTTCGAGAACGACGACGAGGGCGACTTCGCGCTCGCCGGTCTGGACGCCGCCTTCGACGAGGACGTCGAGATGGGCGCGGCCCGCTTCGACCTGACCCTGCACGTGCAGGAGAAGGTCGGCGCGGACGGGTCCGCCGAGGGCATCGGCATCGACCTGGAGTACGCCGAGGACCTCTTCGACGCGAGCACGGCGCAGCGGATGGCCGCGCAGTTCACGCACCTGCTGGAGACGGTCGCCGCCGACGCGGACGCCGTCGTGGACCGGATCGCCCTGCCGCACGCCGTGACCGGCCGCGACGCGGGCGCCTCGGTGGCCACGCCGACCCTGCTCGAACTGATCGGCGCGCACCCGGCGGACGCCGTCGCGCTCGTCGACGCGGACGTCGAGACGACCTACGGACAGCTGCTGGCGCAGCCGCCCGCCGGGATCCTGGCCGCCGTCGTCGCCGGCGAGCCCCTCGTCCTGCGCACCCGCACCGGTACCTCCGTCGTCGTCCCGCAGGACGTCGTCGCGGCCCGGATCGCGGCCCGTCAGGCCGTCCACGGCCTGGACGCCACCGACCGGGTCCGCTCGGCCGCCGAGCCGGGGACCGTGGGCGAGATCGACGAGCTGCTCTGGCCGCTCACCGCCGGCGCGACCGTCGTGCGCGGCGACCGCGCGGCCGCCCTGGCCGCGGCCTCCCCGCAGGGAGCCACCACGCTGCACGTCACGCCCTCCGAGCTGGCCGTGCTGCTCGCCGACCCGGCGCTGGCCCAGGCCGGTCTGCGGCGCGTGCTCTGCTCCGGCGAGGCCCTGGCCGAGCCGCTCCAGCGGGCCTGGTTCGACGCCGTGGACGTCCCGCTCTGGTACGGCTACGCACTGACCGAGGCCGCCGGCACCGTCACGGAACGCGCGTGCGATCCGGACGACTGGGACACCGTGGTGCCGCTCGGCGCCCCGCTGCCCGGCACCGTGCTGTACGTGCTCGACGCGGGCCTGTGCCCGGTCCCGCCGGGCGTCGTCGGCGAGCTCCACGTCGGCGGGCCGCTGCTCGGCTCCGCGCCGACGGTGGTCGCCGATCCCTTCGGACCGGACGGCGCGCGGATGGTCCGCACCGGCGACCTGGTCCGCTGGAGCGCCGAGGGCGAGCTGGAGTTCGTCGGGGCGCCGCTGCCGCTGCCGGGCTTCACCGTCCGGCCGACGCGGCTGGAGGCCGTCCTGGCCGAGCACGACGACGTCGCCCGGGCCGCCGTGGCGGTGCGCGACGGGTCCCTCGTCGCGTACCTGGTCGCGGCCCCCGGCGCCACCGTCGCGCCCGGCGCCGTCACGGCCTTCGCCCGGGCCACCCTGCCCGACCACCTGGTCCCGGCCACCGTGGTGGTCCTGGACCGGCTGCCGCTCACCGCCAGCGGCCGGCTGGACCGCGACGCGCTGCCGGTGCCCGGCCCCGCGGACACCGCGGCGGACCGCGGCCCCGCCAGCCCGGCGGAGCAGATCCTCCAGGGGCTCTTCGCCGAGGTGCTCGGCGTCGACCGGGTCGGCGTCGACGACGGGTTCTTCGAACTCGGCGGGCACTCGCTGCGCGCCACCCGGCTGATCAGCCGCATCCGTACGGCCTTCGGCGTCGAACTCCCCGTGCGTGCGGTGTTCGAGTCGCCGTCGGTGGCGGGGTTGGCGTTGCGTGTGGTGGGTGCGGAGGTGGCGCGTCGGGGGTTGTCGGCGGGTGTGCGTCCGGGGCGGGTGCCGTTGTCGGCGGCGCAGCGTCGGTTGTGGTTCCTGCATGCGTTGGAGGGTCCGTCGGCGACGTACAACGTTCCGTTGGTGTTGCGGTTGGAGGGTGAGTTGGACGCGGGTGCGTTGGAGCTCGCGGTGGGTGATGTGGTGGGTCGGCACGAGAGTCTGCGGACGGTGTTCGCGGCGGTGGATGGTGTGCCGTATCAGCGGGTGGTGCCGGTGGCGGACGCGGGTGTGGTGTGGGAGGTGGTGGAGGTCTCGGAGGAGGGGCTGTCCGCTGCTGTGGATCGTGCTGCGGGGTATGCGTTCGATCTGTCGGTGGAGTTGCCGTTGCGGGTGTCGTTGTTGCGGGTGGGTGAGCGGTCGTGGGTGTTGGTGGTGTTGATGCATCACATCGCTTCCGATGGTTGGTCGTTGGGTCCGTTGGCTGATGATGTGTCGGCTGCGTATGTGGCGCGTGTGGGTGGTGGGGTGCCGGGTTGGGCTCCGTTGCCGGTGCAGTACGCGGATTACGCGTTGTGGCAGGCGGAGGTGTTGGGTGACGAGAGTGATCCGTCGAGTCCGGCCGGCCGCCAGATCGACTACTGGCGCACCGCGCTCCAGGGCGCTCCCGCACTGATCGAGGTTCCGACGGACCGGCCCCGCCCCGCGGTGGCCTCCTACCGGGGCGCCGCCGTCGACCTCCACCTCGACGCCGCGTTGCACGGCCGTCTGCTGGCCGTCGCCCGCGCCTGCGGGGTGACCCCCTTCATGGTGGTCCAGGCCGCCGTCGCGGTCCTGCTCTCCCGGTTGGGCGCCGGTACGGACGTGCCCCTGGGCACGGTCGTCGCGGGCCGCTCGGACCAGGCCCTGGACGCGCTGGTGGGCTTCTTCGTGAACACGCTGGTGCTGCGCACGGACGTGTCCGGGGATCCCTCGGTGCGCGAACTGCTGGGTCGGGTGCGGGAGACGGACCTGGCGGCCTACGCACACCAGGACGTCCCCTTCGAGCGACTGGTGGAGGTCGTCAGCCCGCAGCGGTCGATGGCACACCACCCGCTCTTCCAGGTGATGGTCGTCTTCGACAACAACAGCGAAGCGACCCTCGAACTGCCCGGACTCACGGTGAGCGAGGGCGACTCCACCACGACGGTGTCGCAGTTCGACCTGTCCTTCTCCCTCTTCGAGCGCCACGACGCCGACGGCCTGCCGGCCGGAGTCAGCGGTGAACTCGAATACGCCTCGGACCTGTTCGACGGGGTGAGCGCCGAGGCGCTGGGCGAGCGGTTCGTCCGGGTGTTGGAGGGGCTGGTCGCGGATGTGGACGGTCGTATCTCGCAGGTCGAGGTGCTCTCGGCCGGTGAGCGCGGCCGGGTGCTGGAGGAGTGGGCCGCCCACGCCGGCGCTTCGGTGGAGCGTGCGTCCTTCCCGGAGTTGTTCGAGGCGCAGGTGGCGCGGGATCCCTCCGCGGTCGCTCTGGTCTTCGAGGACGTGGAGCTGACGTACGGCGAACTGTCGTCTCGGGTGGATGCCTTCGCGGGGCATCTGGCCTCGTGCGGGGTGGGTCCGGAGTCGGTGGTGGCGGTGGCGCTGCCGCGCTCGGTGGAGCTGGTGGTGTCGCTGCTGGCGGTGCTGCGGGCGGGCGGCGCGTACGTGCCGGTCGACCCGGACTACCCGGCCGACCGCGTCGCGTACATGCTCTCCGACTCCCGACCGCTGCTGCTGATCACCGACACCGCGACCCTGCCGCGACTCGGCGGGCACCCGGCGACGGTGCTCCTCGTGGACGAGGTGGAACTGTCCGGCGCGCTGCCTCCGCAGACGCGCCCCGGACCGGACCACCCGGCCTACGTGATCTACACCTCGGGCTCGACGGGCCGCCCCAAGGGCGTCGTCGTGACGCACGGCGGCATCGCCTCCCTGGCGCGGGCCCAGCAGGACGCCTTCGGCGTGGGCCCGGGCAGCCGGGTCCTCCAGTTCGCGGCGCTCAGCTTCGACGTGTCCTTCTGGGACAACGTGATGGGCCTGCTGTCGGGGGCGACCCTGGTGGTCGCCCCGGCCGAGCGGCTGATGCCCGGTCCCGACCTGGCCGCGCTCTGCGCCGAACAGGCCGTGACGCACCTGACCATGCCGCCCGCGGCGCTGGCCGTCCTCGCGGACGACGCGCTGCCCGCCGGTACGACCCTGATCGTGGCGGGCGAGGCCTGCGCACCGGAACTGGCGGCGCGCTGGTCGGTGGGGCGCCGGATGGTCAACGCCTACGGCCCGACCGAGACGACCGTCATCTCCACCATGAGCGCCCCGCTGTCGGACGGGGCGGTCGTGCCGATCGGACGTCCGATCGTGGGCACGCGGACGTACGTCCTGGACGCCGCGCTGCGTCCGGTCGCCCCCGGTGTCACGGGTGAGCTCTACGTCGCGGGTGCGGGTCTGGCCCGCGGCTACCTGGGCCGCCCCGGACTGACGGGCGAGCGGTTCCTCGCGGACCCCTACGGCCCCGCCGGCTCGCGGATGTACCGCACCGGCGACCTGGTCCGGTGGACCGCCGACGGCGAGATCGTCTACCTGGGACGGGCGGACACGCAGGTCAAGCTGCGCGGCTTCCGCATCGAGATGGGCGAGGTGGAGTCCGCGGTGCTCGCCGTGGACGGCGTGTCGCGGACCACCGCGGTGGTCCGCGAGGACCGCCCGGGGGACCGGCGCCTGGTGGCGTACTACGTCGGCGACGTCGACCCGGTCGCGGTGCGCGCCCAGGTGGCCGCCACGCTGCCGGAGTACATGATCCCGTCCGCCCTGGTGGCCCTGGACGAGATCCCGCTGATGCCCAACGGCAAGGTCGACCGGGCCGCGCTCCCCGCGCCCCGGTGGACCACGACGGCCGCGAGCGGCCGCCGGCCCGCCGACGCCCGCGAGGAACTGCTCTGCCAGATCTTCGCCGACGTCCTGGGGCTGACCGCGGTCAGCCCGGACGACAACTTCTTCGACCTCGGCGGGCACTCGCTGCTCGCCACCCGCCTGGTGAGCCGGATCCGTTCGGCGTTCGGACGGGAGCTCGGCATCCGTGCGGTGTTCGAGTCGCCGTCGGTGGCGGGGTTGGCGTTGCGTGTGGTGGGTGCGGAGGTGGCGCGTCGGGGGTTGTCGGCGGGTGTGCGTCCGGGGCGGGTGCCGTTGTCGGCGGCGCAGCGTCGGTTGTGGTTCCTGCATGCGTTGGAGGGTCCGTCGGCGACGTACAACGTTCCGTTGGTGTTGCGGTTGGAGGGTGAGTTGGACGCGGGTGCGTTGGAGCTCGCGGTGGGTGATGTGGTGGGTCGGCACGAGAGTCTGCGGACGGTGTTCGCGGCGGTGGATGGTGTGCCGTATCAGCGGGTGGTGCCGGTGGCGGACGCGGGTGTGGTGTGGGAGGTGGTGGAGGTCTCGGAGGAGGGGCTCTCTGCTGCTGTGGATCGCGCTGCGGGGTATGCGTTCGATCTGTCGGTGGAGTTGCCGTTGCGGGTGTCGTTGTTGCGGGTGGGTGAGCGGTCGTGGGTGTTGGTGGTGTTGATGCATCACATCGCTTCCGATGGTTGGTCGTTGGGTCCGTTGGCTGATGATGTGTCGGCTGCGTATGTGGCGCGTGTGGGTGGTGGGGTGCCGGGTTGGGCTCCGTTGCCGGTGCAGTACGCGGATTACGCGTTGTGGCAGGCGGAGGTGTTGGGTGACGAGAGCGATCCGTCGAGCCCGGCCGGCCGCCAGATCGACTACTGGCGCACCGCACTGCACGGCGTACCGGAACTGATCGAGCTCCCCCTCGACCGACCGCGGCCGCAGACCCCGTCGTACCGCGGTGGAGTGGCCCGGTTCACCACCGACGCCGCCCTGCAGGAGCGCCTGTCGGAGGTGGCCCGCACCTGCGGGGTGACCCCCTTCATGGTGGTCCAGGCCGCCGTCGCGGTCCTGCTCTCCCGGTTGGGCGCCGGTACGGACGTGCCCCTGGGCACGGTCGTCGCGGGCCGCTCGGACCAGGCCCTGGACGCGCTGGTGGGCTTCTTCGTGAACACGCTGGTGCTGCGCACGGACGTGTCCGGGGATCCCTCGGTGCGCGAACTGCTGGGCCGGGTACGGGAGACGGACCTGGCGGCCTACGCACACCAGGACGTGCCCTTCGAGCGCCTGGTGGAGGTCGTCAGCCCGCAGCGGTCGTTGGCCCACCACCCGCTCTTCCAGGTGATGGTCGTCCTCGACAACAACAGCGAGGCGGACTTCGCCCTCCCCGGCCTCGACGTCGGCTTCGAGGGCGTCGACCTGAACGTGGCCAAGTTCGACCTCACCTTCCACCTGGAGGAGACCCCCGACGGGCTGTTCGGAGAGGTCCAGTACGCCTCGGACCTGTTCGACGGGGTGAGCGCCGAGGCGCTGGGCGAGCGGTTCGTCCGGGTGCTGGAGGGGCTGGTCGCGGATGTGGACGGTCGCATCTCGCAGGTCGAGGTGCTCTCGGCCGGTGAGCGCGGCCGGGTGCTGGAGGAGTGGGCCGCGCACACGGGCGTGCTGGAGGAGCGTGCGTCCTTCCCGGAGTTGTTCGAGGCGCAGGTGGCGCGGGATCCGTCCGCGGTCGCTCTGGTCTTCGAGGACGTGGAGCTGACGTACGGCGAGTTGGCGGCGCGGGTGGATGCCTTCGCGGGGCATCTGGCCTCGTGCGGGGTGGGTCCGGAGTCGGTGGTGGCGGTGGCGCTGCCGCGCTCGGTGGAGCTGGTGGTGTCGCTGCTGGCGGTGCTGCGGGCGGGCGGCGCGTACGTGCCGGTCGACCCGGACTACCCGGCCGACCGCGTCGCGTACATGCTCTCCGACTCCCGACCGCTGCTGCTCGTCACCGACGGCGCGACGCTCCCCGGGCTCGGCGAGAGCGCCGTTCCGGTGGTGCTCGTGGACGAGGTGGATCCGTCCGGCGCGCTGCCTCCGCAGGTGCGCCCCGGACCGGACCACCCGGCCTACGTGATCTACACCTCGGGCTCGACGGGCCGCCCCAAGGGAGTGGTGGTGCCCCACGGCGGCCTCGCCTCCCTGGCGCGGGCCCAGCGGGACGCCTTCGGCGTGGGCCCGGGCAGCCGGGTCCTCCAGTTCGCGGCGCTCAGCTTCGACGCGGCGGCCTGGGAGATCGTGATGGGCCTGCTGTCGGGGGCGACCCTGGTGGTCGCCCCGGCCGAGCGGCTGATGCCCGGTCCCGACCTGGCCGCGCTCTGCGCGGAGCGGTCGGTCACCCACGTCACCCTGCCGCCGACGGCGCTGGCGGTCCTGCCCGAGGACGCGCTGCCCGCCGGTACGACGCTCGTCGTGGCGGGCGAGGCCTGCGCGCCGGAGCTGGTGGCACGCTGGTCGGTCGGGCGCCGGATGATCAATGCCTACGGCCCGACCGAGACGACGGTGTGCGCGACGATGAGCGCCCCGCTGTCGGGCGAGGTCGCACCGCCGATCGGACGTCCGATCGCGGGGGCGAGGGTCTACGTCCTGGACGCCGCGCTGCGTCCGGTGGCCCCCGGTGTCACCGGTGAGCTGTACGTCGCGGGTGCGGGTCTGGCCCGCGGCTACCTGGGCCGTCCCGGACTGACGGGCGAGCGGTTCCTCGCGGACCCGTTCGGCCCCGCCGGCTCGCGGATGTACCGCACCGGCGACCTGGCGCGCTGGGACGTCGAGGGTGAACTCAGCTACCTGGGACGGGCGGACACGCAGGTCAAGCTGCGCGGCTTCCGCATCGAACTGGGCGAGGTGGAGTCCGCGCTGAACGCCGTGGACGGCGTGGCGCGGGCGACCGCGGTGGTCCGTGAGGACCGCCCGGGCGACCGGCGCCTGGTGGCGTACTACGTCGGCGACGCGGATCCGGTCGCGGCGCGCGCCCGGGTCGCGGGCGGGCTCCCGGACTACATGGTCCCGGCCGCCCTGGTGGCCCTGGACGAGATCCCGCTGCTGCCCAACGGCAAGGTCGACCGGGCCGCGCTCCCCGCGCCCCGGTGGACCACCACCAGCAGTGGGCGTCCGCCGGCCGGCCCGCGCGAGGAACTGCTCTGCCGGATCTTCGCCGACGTCCTCGACCTGCCCGCCGTCGGCCCCGACGACAGCTTCTTCGACCTCGGCGGCGACAGCATCATGTCGATCCAGGTGGTCAGCCGGGCCCGCTCCGGCGGACTCCTGCTGACGACCCGGGACGTCTTCCGGGAGCGCACTCCCGCCCTCCTGGCGCAGGTGGCGACCGCGGTCGCGACCACGGTCGAGGACCGGGACGCGGGTACCGGCACCTTCGCCCCCACCCCGATCATGCGCTGGCTGGAGGACTACGACGCCACCGACGGGTTCAACCAGTCGATGACCGTACGGGTCCCCGCGGGGCTGGACGAGCGGGCACTGGCCGAAGCCGCCCGGGCGCTGGTCGACCACCACGACGTCCTGCGACTGCGCCGCCACGAGGACGGCACGTACGAAGTGCGCGAGCGCGGCACCGCGGCGGTCTCGATCCGGCGGGCGGGCCCGGGCGACGGCGAAGCCGCCGAGTCGGCCCGCCGGGAGCTGTCCCCGACGGCCGGCGAGGTCTCGCGGTTCGTCTGGTTCGACGCCGGACCGGACACACCGGGCACGTTGCTGATCACCTTGCACCACCTGGTCGTGGACGCCGTGTCGTGGCAGATCCTGCTGCCCGACCTCGCCGCCGCCTACGCGGCGGCCGCGGCGGGGCGGACTCCCGCACTCGACCCGGTGCTCACCTCGTACCGCACCTGGGCGGGCCACCTGGCGGCCGCCGACCGGCGGGCCGAACTCCCGGTGTGGCAGGAGATCGCCGCCACCCCGGACCCGCTGCTCGGCACGCGGCGGCTCGACCCGGCGCTCGACACGGCCGCCACGGCCGAGGAGTTCGAGCTGACCCTGGCGGCGGACGTCACCGAGGCGCTGCTCACCCGGATCCCGACGAGCGTGAACGGCACCGTCACCGACGTGCTGCTCTACGGGCTGGCGACGGCGGTCGCGGACGTGCGCGGCGCCGGACCGGTCCTCGTCGACCTGGAGGGTCACGGGCGCGAACACGTCGCCGACGGGGTGGACACCTCCCGGACGGTCGGCTGGTTCACCAGCCTCTACCCGGTCGGCCTCCACCCGGAGGGCCGCACGCCGACCGACCGGCTCAAGCGGGTCAAGGAGCAGTTGCGGGCCTTCCCGGACAACGGCGTCGGGTACGGCATCCTGCGCCACTCGGGCGACGCGCCCGAGCTGGCCGTCGCACCGCAGATCGGCTTCAACTACCTGGGCCGGTTCGGGGACGGCGAGGACACCGGCGCCGACTGGCAGACCGTCGACGGGCCGACGCCCGCGCCGCGGTCGCCGCGGATGGCGATGACGCACGCGGTGGAGATCACCGCGGTGACCGAGCACCGCGGGGGCCGCCCGCACCTGGTCGCCACCTGGGCCTGGGCGTCCGGACTGCTCGCCGAGCCCGACGTACGGGCGCTGGCGCGGGCGTGGTTCGACGCGCTCACCGCGCTCGCGGACGAGCGGCCGGACACGGTCGGGCTGACGCCTTCCGACCTGAGTGACGACTTGACACAGAGCGAGATCGACAGCCTTGAGGCTGAACTGGGGGACTGGTAATGAAGCGCTCGCGCCTCGAAGACGTACTGCCGTTGACGCCGTTGCAGGAGGGACTGCTCTTCCACTCCCTCTACGACGACGAGGCGGTGGACGTCTACAACACCCAGCTCGTGCTGGAGCTCTCCGGTGAGGTCGACGCGGCCCTGCTGCGCCGTAGCGCCGGAGCCGTCCTCCAGCGGCACGCCAACCTCAGGGCCGGATTCCGGATGCGGGCGAACGGCCGCCCGATGCAGATCATCCCGCGGGAGGTGGCGCCCGGCTGGTCCGAGTCGACCCTCGCGGCCGGGGAACTGGACGCGTTCCTGACGGCCGAACGGTCCACCCGGTTCGACCTCGCCCGCCCGCCGCTGATCCGGTTCCACCTGGTCCACCTCGGGCCCGACGAGCACCGGCTCGTGGTGACCAACCACCACATCCTGCTCGACGGCTGGTCCGCGCCCCTCCTGGTCGGTGAGCTCTTCGAGGTCTACGAGGCCGGGGGCAGCGCCGACGCGCTGCCCCGGGTCACCCCGTACCGGGACTACCTGGGCTGGATCGGCCGCCAGGACGCGGCCGCCGGGGCCACGGCGTGGGGATCGGCCCTGGCCGGCCTCGACGGGCCGACCCTGGTGGCCCCCGGCGCCCCCGCGGGCACCGTACTGCCCGAGCGGATCAGCGCCGAGCTGTCGCCCGGGGCCACCGCGCGGCTGGTCCGGCTGGCCGCCGAGCGCGGCCTGACCGTGAACAACCTGGTGCAGGGCGCCTGGGCGATGGTGCTCGGGCAGCTCACGGGCCGCGACGACGTCGTCTTCGGCGCCACGGTCTCCGGCCGCCCGGCCGCCCTGCCCGGCGTCGAGGGGATGATCGGCCTCTTCATCAACACGCTCCCGGTGCGCGTGGGGCTCGACCCCGCCGTGCCGTTCGCCGAGGCCGTCGGCGCCCTCCAGCGGCAGCAGGGCGACCTGCTCGACCACCACCACGTCAGCCTCGCCGAGATCAAGCGGGCGGCGGGCGCGGGAGAACTCTTCGACTCGATCCTCGTCTTCGAGAACTACCCCTTCGAGGAGGCGCAGGAGGCGGCGGACGCCGGGGCGGAGCTCCCGGAGAAGCTCAAGGTCACCGACATCGACGGCGGCGGTGCGACCCACTACCCGCTCACCCTCGTCACCGGGGTCCTGGGCGACCGCCTCGTCCTGCGGCTCGACGTCCGTCCCGGATCCTTCGACCGGGCGCGGGGCGAGGCCATCGCCGCCCGGTTCCTCCAGGTCCTGGACACCGTCGCCGCCGATCCCGACCGTCTCGTCGGGCGCATCGAGGTGACCCTGCCCGCCGAGCGCACGCAGGTCCTGGAGACCT
This sequence comes from Streptomyces sp. NPDC098789, assembly GCF_044759975.1. Taxonomy (NCBI): domain Bacteria; kingdom Bacillati; phylum Actinomycetota; class Actinomycetes; order Kitasatosporales; family Streptomycetaceae; genus Streptomyces; species Streptomyces sp. NPDC098789. The sequence goes on along the minus strand of NZ_JBIWAJ010000005.1, from coordinate 334,561 downwards.
GGAACGCCACGGACCTGGACCTGCCGTCCGCCGTCCTGCCCGAGCTGCTCGACGCCCAGGCCGCCCGCACCCCCGACCGGGTCGCGCTCGTCATGGAGGGCGCGCAGGTCAGCTACGGCGAACTGCACGCCCGGGCCAACCGGTTGGCCCGCCACCTCGTCGGCCGGGGCGCGGGCCCCGGCGGGCTGGTGGCCCTCGTCCTGCCCCGCTCGGTGGACCTCCTCGTCGGGCTGCTCGCGATCGTCAAGACGGGCGCGGCGTACCTGCCCGTGGACGTGGGCTACCCGGCCGAGCGGATCGCCTACATGCTCGACGACGCCGCCCCGATCTGCGTGCTGGACGCCGCCCTGCTGGCCGAGGTGGACGCGGGGGCGCCGGCGGACGCGCAGGCGCCGGCCGACACCCCGCTCACCGACGCGGACCGGCTCCGCCCGCTGCACCCGGCCGACCCGGCGTACGTCATGTACACCTCCGGCTCCACGGGCCGCCCCAAGGGCGTCGTCATCCCGCACGTGGCGGCCGTCAACCGGCTCGACGGCATGCAGCGGGCCTACCGCCTGGCCGCCGACGACCGGGTGCTGCAGAAGACCGCGACCAGCTTCGACGTGTCCGTCTGGGAGTTCTTCTGGCCGCTGCTGCAAGGCGCCACGATGGTGATGGCCAAGCCGGACGGGCACCGCGACCCCGAGTACCTCGCCGAGCTGATCCGCGCCGAACGCGTGACGACCGTGCACTTCATCCCCGCCGTGCTCGCCGCCTTCGTGCAGACGCCGCAGGCCGGCGACTGCACCAGCCTGCGCCGCGTGTTCTGCGGCGGCGAGGCGCTGCCCGCGGACCTGCACCGGACCTTCCGCGACCTGCTCGGCATCCCCCTGCACCACCTGTACGGCCCGACCGAGGCCACCGTCGACGTCACCGCGTGGCACGGCGGGCAGGAGATAGGCCCCGGCAACGCGCCGATCGGCTTCCCCGTGTGGAACACCCGCGTCCACGTGCTCGACCGGGCGCTGCGCCCGGTTCCGCCCGGCGTCGTGGGAGAGCTGTACCTCGCGGGCGTCCAGCTCGCGCACGGCTACTTCAACCGGCCGGGCCTCAGCGCCGAGCGCTTCGTCGCCGACCCCTTCGGCCCGGCGGGCTCGCGGATGTACCGCTCCGGCGACCTCGGCCGGTGGAACCACGACGGCTCGATCCAGTTCGAGGGCCGGGCCGACCGCCAGGTCAAGGTGCGCGGCGTCCGCATCGAGCTGGACGAGATCCGCGCCACGGCGGCCGAACTGCCCGAGGTGGGCCAGGCCGTCGTGACCGTGCTCGACGAGCGCCTCGTCGCCTACGTCGTGCCCGCCCGGTCCGGCCCGGCCGCCGACGCCCCGGCCGCCGACGACCTGGCCCGCACGGTCCGCGAGCACCTGGCCGCACGGCTGCCCGAGGTGCTCGTACCCGGCGCGGTCGTCCTGCTCGACGCCCTGCCGCTGACCCCCAGCGGCAAGCTCGACACCGCCGCCCTGCCCGCACCCGAGTTCACGGCCGCCCCCGCGGGGCGGGCCGCGACCACTCCGCAGCAGGAGATCCTCTGCGGCCTGTTCGCCGAGGTCCTCGGCCTGCACCGGGTCGGCGTCGACGACGACTTCTTCGCCCTCGGCGGGCACTCGCTGCTCGCCACCCGGCTGGTCAGCCGCATCCGGTCCACCTTCGCCGTCGAACTGCCCATCCGCGCGCTGTTCGAGGCGCCGACCCCGGCCGCGACGGCGGCCCGCCTCGACACCGCGGCCGCCGCGCGCCCGCCGGTCCTCGTCCGTCCCCGCCCGGAGCACCCGCCGCTGTCCTACGCACAGCGACGCCTGTGGTTCCTGGACCGGCTGGAAGGCCCCGGCGCCACCTACAACCTGCCGATCGCGCTGCGCCTGACCGGGCGCCTGGACCGCGCCGCGCTGCACGCCGCGCTCACCGACGTGGTCGAGCGGCACGAGGCCCTGCGGACCGTCTTCCCCGACTTCGCGGGCACGCCCTACCAGCGGGTCCTGCCCGCCGAGGTCGACCTGAGGACCGAGCCCTTCTCCCCGCGGGCCCTCGACGAAGCGGTCGCCCGCGCCTTCCACCTGGAGCGCGAGGCCCCGCTGCGCGTCACGCTCTTCGCGTCCGGCCCCGAGGAGCACACGCTGCTGCTGCTCCTGCACCACATCGCCGGTGACGGCTGGTCCGCCGCGCCGCTCGCCGCCGACCTCGCGACCGCCTACGCGGCCCGCTGCGCCGGCGAGGAGCCGGGATGGGCCGCACTGCGCGTGCAGTACGCCGACTTCGCGCTGTGGCAGCAGGAACTGCTCGGCGGCGAGGAGGACCCGGACAGCCTCATCGCACGCCAGCTCGCCTACTGGAGGACCGCACTGGCCGGCGCCCCCGAACTCCTCGAACTGCCCACCGACCGCCCGCGTCCCGGGGTGGCCGGGACCGGCGGCGGTGTCGTGGAGCTGTCCGTGCCGGCCGAGGCCCACGCGGCGCTCGCGGCACTGGCCCGCGACCACCAGGCGAGCCTCTTCATGGTGGTCCAGGCCGGCATCGCGGCCCTGCTGACCCGCATGGGCGCCGGACCGGACATCCCCCTGGGGACGGCGATCGCGGGTCGCACCGACGAGGCGCTCGACGACCTCGTCGGGTTCTTCGTCAACACGCTGGTGCTGCGCACCGACGTCTCGGGCGATCCGTCCTTCGCGGAGCTGCTGCGCCGCGTCCGCACGGCCGACCTGGGCGCCTACTCCCACCAGGACGTGCCCTTCGAGCGGCTGGTCGAGGTCCTCAACCCGGCCCGGTCGCTCGCCCACCACCCGCTCTTCCAGGTGATGTTGACCTTCGCGAACACCGCGGGCGGCGACTTCGACATGGCCGGGCTGGAGGTCGAGCGGGAACAGGTCGGCGGCGACAGCGCCAAGCTCGACCTGTCCTTCTTCCTCTCCGAGGAGCACACCGAGGACGGCCGTCCCGACGGCCTGCACGGGGCGATCCAGTACGCCACCGACCTGTTCGACGCCGAGACCGTACGGGCGATGGCGGACCGCCTGGTCCGGCTGCTCACCGCGGCCGCGGCCGACCCGACCCTGCCGGTCGGCGACCTGCCGGTGCTGTCCGCGCAGGAGCGCCACGACGTGCTGGTCGGCTGGAACGACCCCGGCCGCGACGTGCCCCGCACGACCGTGCCCGAGCTGTTCGCCGCGCAGGCGGCCAGCACCCCCGGGGCCCTGGCCGTGGTCTGCGGGGACGACCGGGTCACCTATGCCGAACTGGCCGACCGGGTCGAGCGGTTGGCCCGGACCCTGGTCGCGCGGGGCGCGGGCCCCGAGACGTTCGTGGCGATCGCCCTGCCGAAGTCCGTCGACCTGGTGGTCGCGGTGCTCGCCGTCTTCCGCGCCGGGGCCGCCTACCTCCCGCTGGACCCCGACCACCCGGCCGACCGGCTCGCCTTCGTCCTGGACGACGTCGATCCGCTGCTGGTGCTGACCACCACGGCGACCGCGCTGCCCGGCACCCGACCGCGCCTGCACCTGGACGAGGACGCCCCGCACGGGGACGGGGGCGCCGACGCGCCGCTGCCGGAGTTCGTACCGGACGGCGCCGCCGCCTACGTCATCTTCACCTCCGGTTCCACCGGCAGGCCCAAGGGCGTGGTGGTGGAGCACCGCTCGCTCAACGCGTACCTGGCGTGGGCCCGTGGCGCCTACGACTCCGTCGAGCGCGGTGCGCTCGTGCACTCGCCGATCTCCTTCGACCTCACCGTCACCGGCGTCTTCGCCCCCCTGACGGCGGGCGGCGCGGTGGACCTCGTCGACCTGAAGGGCGACGCCCCCGCTACGCGGCCCGCCTTCGTCAAGGCCACCCCGAGCCACCTGTCGTTGCTGCTGAACCTGCCGGACGCCTTCTCCCCGACCGAACAACTGGTCCTGGGCGGCGAGTCGTTGATGGGCGAGCTGCTCGACGAGTGGCGCCGGCGCCACCCCGGCGTCACCGTGGTCAACGAGTACGGGCCGACGGAGACGACCGTGGGCTGCACCGAATACCGCATCGCCCCCGGCGACGCCGTCCCCAGCGGTGTCATCACCATCGGCCGGCCGGTGTGGAACACCCGGATGTACGCGCTCGACGCGAAGCTGCGCCCGCTGCCCGTCGGCGTGACCGGCGAGCTGTACATCGCCGGCGACCTGGTCACCCGCGGCTACCTCAATCGGCCCGGCCTCAGCGCGACCAAGTTCGTGGCCGACCCCTACGGCCCCGCGGGCTCGCGGATGTACCGCTCCGGCGACCTCGGCCGGTGGAACCGGCACGGCGAGCTGGAGTTCGTCGCCCGCGTCGACCACCAGGTGAAGCTGCGCGGCTTCCGGATCGAGCTGGGCGAGGTCGAGTCGGCCGTCGGCGGCCACCCGGAGGTGACGCACGCCGCCGCCGTGGTGCGCGAGGACCGGCCGGGCGACAAGCGCCTGGTGGCGTACGTGACGCCCGCCGGGGTCGACCTGGACGCCGTCCGGGCGTACGCCGCCGAGCGGTTGCCCGAGTACATGACGCCGTCCGCCTACGTGGCGCTGGACCGGCTGCCCTCCACCGGCAACGGCAAGTTGGACCGGGACGCGCTGCCCGCGCCCGAAGAGGCGGTCGCGGGGGCCCGGGGTCCCCGGGACGCCCGCGAGGAAGCCCTGTGCGCGATCTTCGCCGAGAGCCTGGGCGTGGCGGGCGTCGGCGTCGACGACGTCTTCTTCGACCTCGGCGGGCACTCGCTGCTCGCCGCCCGGGTCGTCGCCCGCGTGCGGGACGAACTCGGCGTCGAGGTCGGCATCCGCACCCTCTTCGAGGCGCCCACCGTCGCCGGCTTCGCCGCGCGGATCGCCGCGTCGGGACCGCCCGACCGGCCGCGACGGCCCGCGCTCGCCCCGCGCCCGCGACCCGAGCGGGTGCCCCTGTCGGCCGCCCAGCGCCGGCTGTGGTTCCTGTACCGCTTCGAGGGGCCGTCGCCCACCTACAACGTGCCGCTCGCGCTGCGGCTCACCGGCGAGGTCGACCGGGACGCGCTGCGGGCCGCCCTCGTCGACGTGGTGGGGCGGCACGAGAGCCTGCGCACCGTCTTCGGCGACGAGGACGGCGTGCCGTACCAGCGGATCGTGACCGACGAGCCGGTCCTGGAGGAGGTGACCGGCGGCGACGTCACCGCCGCCGCGGCGCACGCCTTCGTCCTCGACCACGAACTGCCCATCCGCAGTTGGCTGTTCACCCAGGCGCCCGACGAGCACGTGCTGCTCGTGCTCGTCCACCACATCGTCAGCGACGGGTGGTCGATGGGACCGCTGCTGCGCGACCTGGGCACCGCCTACGGCGCCCGGCGCGCCGGCCGCGCCCCGCGGTGGACGCCGCTGCCGGTGCAGTACGCCGACCACGCCCTGTGGCAGCAGGAGGTCCTCGGTGAGGAGGGCGACCCGGACAGCGTCCTGGCCGGCCAGACCGCCTTCTGGCGCGACACCCTCGCGGGGGCGCCCGACCTGCTGGACCTGCCCGTCGACCGTCCCCGGCCCGCCGCCCTCAGCCACCGCGGCGGCACGGAGCCGCTGGTGATCGGGCCCGAGCTGCACCGCGCCGTCGCGGACCTGGCCCGCCGCCGCCACGCCAGCGTGTTCATGGTGCTCCAGGCCGCGGTCGCGGCCCTGCTCGCCCGGTACGGCTGCGGCACGGACGTCCCGCTCGGCTGCGCGGTCGCCGGACGCGAGGAGGAGGCCGCCCGCGAGCTGGTCGGCTTCTTCGTCAACACGGTCGTGCTGCGCACCGACGTCTCCGGCAGCCCCTCGCTGAACGAACTCGTCGACCGGGTGCGGGAGACCGACCTGGCCGCCTTCGCCCACCAGGACGTGCCCTTCGAGCGGCTGGTCGAGGTGCTCAACCCGGCCCGCTCGCTGTCGCACCACCCGCTCTTCCAGGTGATGCTCACCCTGCAGAACCTCGACATCTCGGAGCCGGAACTCCCGGGCCTGGTGGTCCGCGGGGAGCAGGTCGATTCGGAGTCCGCCAAGGTGGACCTGGCCTTCGTCCTGGAGGAGGACGAGAGCACGGGCCTGAACGGCATCCTGCGGTACGCCACCGACCTGTTCGACCCGGAGACCGTCCGCGGCCTCGCCGACGCCTTCGTCCAGCTGCTGGCCGAGGCCGTGGCCGCGCCCGACGAGCCGCTGGAGCGGCTCGACGTCCTCGGCCCGGAGCTGGCCCACCGGCTCGTCGAGGAGTGGAACGACACCGCCCGCGAGGTGCCCGCGCTCACCTGGCCGGAGCTGTTCGCGCGCCAGGCGGCCCGCACCCCGGACCGCCCGGCCGTCCAGGACGGCGCCGAGACGCTCGACTACGCAGCCCTCGACCGGCGGGCCAACCGGCTCGCGCACCTGCTGCGCGAGCGGGGTGCGGGACCGGGGGAGATCGTCGCCCTGCGGCTGTCCCGCTCGGCCGACCTGGTGGTCGCCGTGCTCGCGACGCTGAAGACGGGGGCCGCCTACCTGCCGGTCGACCCGGACTACCCGGCCGAGCGGATCGCCTTCATGCTCGACGACGCCCGCCCGGTGTGCGAGCTCTCGGCCGCCTCCTTCCCGGTCCCGCAGGGGCTCCCGGACACGGAGCCGGTGCTCGCCCGCCACCTCGACGACGCCGCCTACGTCATCTACACCTCCGGTTCGACGGGCCGGCCCAAGGGCGTCGTGGTGACGCACCGCGGCATCGCCGGCCTGGTCGCCAACCAGGCCGAGCGCTACGGGGCCGGACCGGACAACCGCGTCGCGCAGCTCATCTCCCCGAGCTTCGACGCGAGCGTCTCCGAACTGTGCCTGGCCCTGCTCAGCGGCTCCTGCCTGGTGATCCCCCCGGCCGCCCTGGCCGGTGACGAACTCGCCGCCTTCCTCGCCGACCGGCGCATCACCCACGCGCACCTCACCCCGGCCGTGCTCGCCGGCCTGCCGCGGATCGAGCTGCCCGCCCTGCGGATGATCGTCACGGGCGGCGACGTGCCCCCGGCGGACGTGATCGCGCACTGGTCGCAGGGGCGCGGCCTCGTCAACGCCTACGGCCCGACCGAGGCCACCGTGGACGTGGCCTCCTGGGTGCACGACGCCCCCGGACGCCAGCCCGCCCCGATCGGCCGGCCCATCGCCAACGCCGGTGTGTACGTGCTCGACCGCCACCTGCGGGCCGTCCCGCCCGGTGTGCCCGGGGAGCTGTACAGCACGGGCCCCGGCCTGGCCCGCGGCTACCTCGACCGTCCCGGCCTGACCGCCCAGCGGTTCGTGGCGAACCCCTTCGTACCGGGCGCCCGGATGTACCGCACCGGCGACCTCGTCCGGTGGGAACGCGACGGCCAACTGGTCTTCGTCGGCCGGGCCGACACCCAGGTCAAGCTCCGCGGCCTGCGGATCGAGCTGGGCGAGATCGAGTCCGCGCTCGCCGAGCAGCCCGGCGTCACCCACGCCGCGGCCGCCGTCCACGGCGAACGGCTCGTCGGCTACGCGGTCGCGGCCCCGGGGGAGACCCTGGACCCCGGCGGGCTGCGCGGGCGGCTCGCCACGGCGCTCCCGGCCCACATGGTGCCCGGCGTCGTCATCGTGCTGGACGCACTGCCGCTGAGCCCCAACAAGAAGCTCGACCGCAAGGCCCTGCCCGTACCGGAGGCGCCCGGGGCGACGGCCGGGCGCGACCCGCGCAGCCTGCGCGAGGAGCTCCTGTGCGGCCTCTTCGCCGAGGCGCTCGAACTGCCCCGGGTCGGCGTCGAGGCGAACTTCTTCGAACTCGGCGGCCACTCGCTGCTCGCGATGCGCCTGGCCACCCGGATCAGTACGGCGCTCGATGTGGTGACGGACGTGCGGACCCTCTTCGAGGCGCCCACCCCGGCCCTGCTCGCTGCGCGGCTCGACGCCCCCGACGACACCGGGCCGCTCGTGGTACTGCGCCGCGCCGCGGGCCGTCCCTCGCTGTTCTGCGCACCGCCCTCCCTCGGGCTGAGCTGGTGCTACGCCGGACTCCTGCGCGGACTGCCCGACGACGTGGGCCTGTACGGCCTGCAGGCCAGGGGACTCGACGGCCCGGGACCGCTGCCGCACTCGCTGGCCGAGTGGGCGCTCGACGCCGTGGAGCAGATCCGCTCCGTGCAGCCGCACGGCCCGTACCACCTGCTCGGGTACTCGACGGGCGGCAACGTCGCGCACGCCATCGCCACCGCCCTGCAGGAACAGGGCGAGCAGGTGGACCTGTTGGCCATCATGGACGCCCGGCCGGGCGACCCCGGCCAGCAGGGCCCGGTGGAGGAACACCGGCCGCTCACCGCCGCCGACGTGCTCGCCCGGGTCAGCGACGACGCGGGCGGTGATCCCGAGGACCGCGGGGACGAGGCCGAACAGCGGGAGCGGGGACTGACGTTGGTCGAGGACGTCCTCGGCGGCGCGGCCGACGAACGGCTCTTCGACGTCATGATCAACACGATCATGGTGGTCACCGCGCACCGGCCCGCCGCCTACAAGGGCGAGGCCGCCCTGTTCACCTCCGGCGGCGCGGAGGGGGGCGAAAAGCTGGCCGCCCACTGGGCCCCCTACGTGGACGGGGAGCTGACGACGATCCCGTACGACTGCGCCCACGACGACCTGTTGGACGCGACCGTACTGCGCGACGTGGCCACCCGTATCGCGGGGACCTTCGAATGCGGCCCGGAAATGGCCGTAATAGAGGACCGATAAGGCTGCTCAATACCGTAGTCCTCATTCCTGTTGTCCCGCAGATTTTGAGGCGGCTCGGTCATGCCTGACAGGCTCATAGCAGAAACTCCATTCGTCCGTCGTGCGCGGCGGACGAACCGGAGGACGCGTCTCTTCTGCTTTCCCCATGCGGGAGCGGGGGCGAGCGCCTTCGCCGCGTGGCCGGCGCTCTTCCCGCCGGAGGTGGAAATCGTGGCCGTGCAACTGCCCGGCCGCGAGGACCGCGTCGGCGAGCCGCACCCCGCCTCCGTCGCGGTCGCCGTCCGCATGGTCGCGGTGGCGCTGCGGCCCTACCTCCAGGGCCCGTACGCCTTCTTCGGCCACAGCGGCGGCGCCCTGCTGGCCTTCGAGCTGGCCAGGGCGCTGCGCAAGCGCGGCACCCAGCCCGGACACCTCTTCCTGTCCGGACAGCCCGCCCCGGGCGTCGACAGCGGCGCACCGGAGCTGCACCGGCTCTCCGACGAGGACTTCGCCGCCGCGCTGCGCGGCCTGGACGGCACGTCGGACGGCGTCTTCACCGACCCTGAGCTGATGAAGCTGCTGCTGCCCACGCTGCGCGCCGACTTCACCCTCTGGGAGAACCACCGGCACAGCCCCGGCGAGCCGCTGGAGGTACCCCTCACGGCGCTCGGCGGGGACACCGATCCGCGCGCCCCCGTCAGCGCCCTCCAGGGCTGGCGGGAGCAGACCACCGGGGCCTTCTCCACCCGGGTCTTCCCCGGCGGCCACTTCTACCTCAACGACTCCGAGAAGGAGCTCACCACGATGCTCGGCAGCACCCTGCTGGGCCGGGAGCCCGCGCACGCGGGCCAGGGGGAACGGATCCGATGACGATGCCCGGACACGATGCGGTGGCCCTGCTGAGGGCCGCGGCCGAATCCGTCGCGGGGGTCGAGGAAGCCGTACCCCTGCTCCGCCGGGAGGCCCGGCTCGACCGGGTGCGCCCGGTCGCGCCCCGCGCCGCGGACGACGCTCCCGCGGCGTCCGCGACGCCGGCCCTCGCCCACGGCGGCGAGCTGCCCGCCGACCCCGACTTCCCGACCACCCTGCAAGAGGCCCTGCGCCAGGCCGCCGCGCTCGCCCCCGACCACGGCACCGTGTACCTGACGGAGGACAGCGAGCGCGTCCAGAGCTACGCGCAGCTGCTCGCCGACGCGCAGCGGCTGCTCACCGGCCTGCGCACCACCGGCATCGCCCCCGGCGAGTCCGTGCTGTTCCAGTTCGACGACAACCGCGCCTTCGTCACGGCGTTCTGGGCGTGCGTCCTGGGCGGGTACCTGCCCACCCCGGTCGGCGCCGCGCCCGGCTACGACCGGGAGAACGCCGTCACGACCAAGCTCCGCAACGCCTGGGAGCTGCTGGACCGGCCGCTGGTCCTCACCGACGCCTCCCTCGCCCCGGCCGTGGCCAAGCTCTCCGCCCTGTGGGGCGTCGACGACCTGCGCGTGGCCGTCTTCGAGGAACTGAGCGACGGCCCGCAGAGCACGGACTGGTTCCCGGCGACCCCGGACACCCCCGCCGTGCACCTGCTCACCTCCGGCAGCACCGGCGTGCCGAAGGTCGTCCGGCACGCCAGCCGCAGCGTCCTGGCCCGCACCCGGGCCACCGCGGCGGCCAACGGCTTCGACTCCGCCGAGGTCGCGCTGAACTGGATGCCCCTCGACCACGTCGGCGGCATCGTCATGTACAACGTGCGCGACGTCGTCCTGCGCTGCCGCCACGTCAACGCCACCATCGACGCCTTCCTCGCGGACCCGCTGCGCTGGCTCGACTGGATCGACCGCTACGGCGTCACCAACACCTGGGCCCCCAACTTCGCCTTCGCACTGGTCAACGAGCGCGCCGACGCCATGACCGACCGGTCGTGGGACCTCACCACGCTGCGCCACCTCTGCAACGCGGGCGAGGCCGTCGTCAGCCGCACCGCGGACCGCTTCATCGAGCTGCTGACGGCGCACGGGATGCGGGCCGACGCGATGCGCCCCTGCTGGGGGATGTCGGAGACCAGCTCGGGCGTGACGTACTCGACGCTGCGCGCCGGGGACCCGCTGGCGGGCCGGCTGCGGGTGGACAAGGCCTCCCTCGGCGGGGCGCTGCGCTGGTCCACCGAGGCCGACGCCGACGCCGTCACCTTCACCGAGGTCGGCCCGCCGATCCCGGGCGTACGCCTGCGCATCGTCGCCCCCGACGACACCGTGCTGCCCGAGGACCACGTGGGGCGGCTCCAGATCACGGGGCCGACGATCATGGAGGGCTACTACCGCAACGAGGCCGCGAACGCGGAGGCGTTCACCGCCGACGGCTGGTTCGGCACGGGCGACCTCGCGTTCCTGCACGAGGGCCGGCTCACCATCACCGGCCGCGAGAAGGACCTCATCATCGTCCAGGGTGCCAACATCCTGAGCTACGACGTGGAGTCCATCGCCGAGCAGGTGCCGGGCACCGAGGTCACCTGGGTCGCCGCCTGCGGCTGGTCCGGCGCGGGCGACAGCACCGACAAGCTGGTGATCTTCTTCGTCCCCGCCGACGGCGACCGGACCGCGGTCCACGACACCATCACCGCGATCAAGGCCCGGGTCGCCGAGGTCCTCGGCCTCCAGCCCGACCTGGTGATCCCGGTGGAACGGGCCGACTTCCCCAAGACGGGCAGCGGCAAGATCCAGCGCGCCCAGCTGATCGCCGACCTCGACGCGGGCACGTACGCGCAGTGGGTCGACGAGCCCGACGGCTCCTGGTACTTCGAGCGGACCTGGACACCGGCCCCCGCCGACCGCGGCGCGCTGCCGCCCGGCCCGTGGCTGGTCAGCGGGGCGCTCCGGGAGGAGCTGGCCGCCGTACCCGGCGTCCCCGAACTCCGCGCGCTCCCCGCGGCCGGGGCCCCCGCGCCCGCACCGGTCGGCGCCGTGGTCCACCTGGCCGAGGGGCCCGACGCGCAGAGCGTCGCCCTCGACGTGCTGCGCCTGGTCCAGGACCTGGCCGCACACGATCCCGCGCCCCCGCTCCTGGTCGTCACGAGCGGCGGTCTGTGGACGGCCGAGGGCGAGAGCCTCGACCTCGCCGCCGCGGGCCTGCCCGGTCTGCTGCGGACGGCCGCGGCGGAGCGGGCCCTGCCGTCCGTCCGCCAGCTCGACGTGGCCGACCCGGCCGCCCGGGCCGCCGCGATCGTCACGGAACTCGCCTGCCACGACGGGGCCGACCTCGTCGCCCACCGCGGCACGCGGCGCCTGGTGCCCCGGCTGCGGCCGATCGTCCTCGACGACCGGGGCGGCGACGCCTTCGTCACGGGCGGCCGCTACCTGATCACCGGCGGCCTCGGCGGCGTCGCCCACCCGGTCGCGGAGTACCTCCTGGCCGCCCACGCCGCGAAGCTGCTGCTGGTGGGACGCGGCCCGGCCGACCGGGGCGAGCGCGCCGAGCGCCTGGAGGACCTGGCCGTCCTGGGCGACGTGGCCTACCGGGCGCTCGACGTGGCCGACCCGGTCGCGCTGGACGCCGCGGTGCGCGAGGCGGAAGCGCGCTGGGGGGCGCCCCTGGACGGGGTGCTGCACCTGGCCGGCGCCGACGTCTCCCACCAGTGGGGACAGCTGGAACTCCACCAGGTCGTCCGGGAATCGCCCCGCGCCTTCCAGGACGCCTACCGGGCCAAGGTGAGCGGCACCCTCGCGCTCGCCGGGCTGCTGGAGGACCGCCCCCGCACACCGCTGGTGCTCTTCTCCTCGGTCAACGGCGAGTTCGGCGGAAGCTCCTTCGCGGCGTACTCCTCCGCCAACGGCTTCCTGCACGGCTTCGCCGACCACTGGGGCCGCGAGCGCGGCCGCCCCGTGCACTGCCTCGCGTGGAGCACCTGGAGCGGCCTGGGCATGAACCGGGGCGCGCCCGAGGGCGCCGCCGCGGCCCGCGGGTTCCGCACCCTCGACCCCGACGAGGGCCTCGCCTCGCTCCTCGCGGTGCTGGGCCAGGACCGGCCCACCGTGCTCGTCGGCCTCGACGGCCGCAACGAGCACATCGCCCGCGCCCTCGCCCCGGAGAGCCTGCACACGGCGGAAGCGATCGTCGTCTACACCGGCACCGCCTCCGAGGCCGACGTGCGGGCGGCCGTGGCGCCGGTCGCCCGGGAGCTGGACCACCCCCTGCGCACCCTGCGCGTCGAGCGGCTGCCCGACGACCGGGAGCAACTGCTCACCGTCGCGGTCGCGGCCCTGGAACGCGGCGGACGGCCCTTCGTGGCACCGGGCACCGAGCTGGAGAAGGCCCTGGCCGACCTCTGGAGCGGCGTGCTCGGCCACGAAGTCGGCCGCGACGACCGCTTCTTCGACCTCGGCGGCAGCTCGCTGCGCGCCGCGCAGCTCGTCAACCGCATCAACAGTGCGCTGACGGCCCGGCTGTCGGTGCACCACCTCTACGAACACCCCACCGTCGGCGCGCTCGCCGCGGTGATCTCACCCCAATTGGAAGGAGAACGAGTATGACCAATCCGTTCGAGGACGCGGACGGCACCTACCTGGTGCTCGTCAACGACGAGGGCCAGCACTCCCTGTGGCCGACCTTCGTCGACGTGCCCGCCGGCTGGCGGACCGCCCACCCGGCCGACACCCGCGAAGCCTGCCTCGCCCACATCGAGGCCCACTGGACCGACATGCGTCCGCGCAGTCTGGCCACCGCGATGGACGCGCAATAGCGTCATGACTCTGGCCATCGAGGTCGAGGGTCTGGTCAAGCGCTTCGGCGCCCACCGGGCCCTCGACGGAGTCGACCTCACGGTGCCCGCCGGGCAGGTCCTGGGCCTCCTCGGCCCGAACGGAGCGGGCAAGACCACGACCGTGCGCGTCCTGGCGACCCTGCTGCGGCCCGATGCCGGGCGGGCCCGGATCTTCGGGTACGACGTGGCGAAGGAGCCCCACCAGGTCCGCCGCTGCATCGCACTGACCGGGCAGTTCGCCTCGGTCGACAAAGAGATATCCGGCAGGGAGAACCTGTACCTCATCGCCCGTCTCCTGGGCGTACCCGCCCGGCGGGCCCGGGCGCAGGCGAACGGGATGCTGGAACGGTTCCGGCTCGACGACGTGGGCGGCAAGCTCGCCCGGGAGTACTCCGGCGGCATGCGCCGGCGGCTCGACCTCGCCGCGTCGCTCATGGGCGAACCGAGGCTCATCTGCCTCGACGAGCCGACCACCGGCCTGGACCCGCACAGCCGCAACGAACTGTGGGCCATCGTGAAGGAACGGGCCCGCGCCGGCTCGACCGTCCTGCTCACCACCCAGTACATGGAGGAGGCCGAGGCGCTCGCCGATTCGGTCGTCGTCGTGGACAAGGGACGGGTGATCGCCGCGGGCACGGCCTCGGAGCTGCGGGCCCGGGTGGGCGGCCGCACCCTGGAAGTGCGCCCCGCGCACGCCCGGGACCTGGAGGCCCTCGCGGGCAGCCTGACCCTCGAAGGGCTGGACGGCCGGATCGACCGGGAGGCCTGCCTGGTCCGGCTGGCGCTCGTGGAACCGGACGAACTGACCCGTGCGGTACGGGCCGTCACCGCCTCCGCGGTGGACGTCCTGGCCGTGGACACCCGGGTCGCCAGCCTCGACGAGGCCTTCATCGAACTGACCAGGAGCGCCGCGTGAGCCCGACCACCGACATCGCGCCGACCGTCGGGGTACCCGCTCTCGCCGGCTCCGCCCGCAACGGACCGCGCGACACCCTGCGCCAGTCGCTCGCCATCGCCCGGCGCAACATGCTCCAACTGCGCGGCGACCCCGGACAGCTCCTGGACTCCGTGGTCATGCCGATGGTCTTCACGCTGATCTTCCTGTACGTCTTCGGCGGCGCCATCTGGGGGGACCGGCCCGGTGACTACCGGCAGTTCCTGCTCCCCGGGATCATGGTGCAGACGCTGATGTTCGCGTCCCGGTCGACCGGCTACATGCTGGCCGTCGACTTCGACAACGGGGTGATGGACCGCTTCCGGTCCCTGCCCATCGCGCGCTCGGCGGTCCTGACGGGCCGGATCGTGGCCGACATGACCCGGCTCCTGCTGGGCCAGGTCGTCATGCTCCTCTTCGCGGTGCTGATCGGCTTCCGGGTGGAGACCAACTTCCTCTACGCGGTGGCCGCCGTCGCGCTCACCCTGCTGTACGGCACCGCGCTGGCCTGGGTCTCGGCCTTCATCGGCCTCTCGATCCGCAGCCCCAACACCGTGCAGTCGGTGGGCTTCCTGTGGATGATCCCGTTCCAGTTCGGCAGCTCCATGCTGGTCCCGACCAGCACGATGCCCGGCTGGCTGCGGACCTTCGCCGAGGTCAACCCCACGACCCTGGTGACGGACGCGTGCCGCAACCTGCTCGGCGGGGGACCGGTCGCCGTGCCCGTCCTCGGCACCGTGCTGTGGAGCGTGGGCCTCATGTGCTTCGCGGTCCCGCTGGCGATATCCCGTTATCGACGTCGCTGAAAAGTGATCGATAACGGGAGGGAAACCCTCCCGAATACATTTTCCCCATTCCAACTCCCCGAGTGGAGGAGTCCTCTCATGAGGTCCGGTCATACCGCCGTTCCGCGATGGCAGACGACTGCCGGTGCGGCACCGGGCACGGCAACCGTTCGCATTCCCCTGGAATACGATCCGGAGCCGGCAGAGCTTCTTGCCGCCCACAGCAAGGTCGTCGCGATCCTCAGTGGTGAGGACGAGGTGGCCATCGGCCCCGCGCCCCACCTGGTGCCGGTGGCCGGCACCACCTGGGCCGGCCTGGTGGAGCGCGTCCGTACGGCGCCCGTCGCCCCCGACCACGGCTACGAGAGCGTGGTCGGCGCGACCTCCGACGCACTCCCCGACGGCGTGGTGTTCGGGGTCCGCGCCACCGACGGCGCACTGGTACTGACGTACCGCACCGAGGACTTCGACGCCGAGCACGCGACGCGGGTCGCCGGCTACCACCGCGCCGCCCTGGACCTCATCGCCACCGACCCCGGTGCGCCGCACGAGGGCCGCAGCCTGCTCTCCGCCGAGGAGCGCCACCACCAACTCGTGGGGATGGCCGGCCGGGACCGCGAGCTGCCGGACCGCCGCTTCCACGAACTCTTCGAGGACCGGGTGCGCCTGCACCCCGACAAGACGGCCGCCATCATGGGCGAGCACCGGATCAGCTACGCCGAGCTGAACGCCCGCGCCAACCGGATCGGCCGCACCCTCCTCGCCCACGGGCTGGGCGCCGAGGACTGCGTCGCCGTGGTCACCGAGCGCAACCTGGACTGGATGGCGTCCGTCCTCGCCGTGTTCAAGGCGGGCGGCGTCTACGTGCCGATCGAGCCGCACTTCCCGGCGGACCGCATCGGCACCACCCTCGACCGCGCGCAGTGCTCCCTCGTCCTCACGGAGCCGGGGAGCGGCACGGGCCTGGAGGAGGCGCTGCGGTCCCGCCCGAACGTCACCGCCCTGCGCGTCGAGGAGAGCGAGGACGCGGACCCGACGGACCTCGGCCTCGCCATCGGTCCCGAGCGGCTGGCCTACATCTACTTCACCTCCGGCTCCACCGGCACGCCCAAGGGGGTGATGTGCGAGCACGAGGGCATGCTCAACCACCTCTACGCGAAGACCGACGACCTCGGGGTGGGCGAGGACGACGTCGTCGCGCAGGTCGCTCCGCAGTGCTTCGACATCTCGCTCTGGCAGCTCGTCTCGGCCCTGCTGGTCGGCGGCACCACGCTCATCGTGCCGCAGGCGGCGATCCTCGACGTCGAGCGGTTCGTGGAGGTCGCCCGCGGCGCGGACGTGGCCCAACTGGTCCCGTCCTACCTCGAAGTGGTGCTCTCGCACCTGGAGGAGCACGGCGGCGACCTCGGTCGCGTCCGCTGCCTCTCGGCCACCGGCGAGGCGCTCAAGAAGGAGCTGGTCGAGCGCTGGTTCGCGGCCTTCCCCGGCACCTCGCTCGTCAACGCCTACGGCCTCACCGAGACCTCCGACGACACCAACCACGAGGTGATGACCGAGCCGCCGCGCGGCGACCGGGTGCCGCTGGGACCCGCCGTCGCCAACGTACGGGTCTACGTCGTCGACCCCGCCCTCGAACCGGTGCCCCTCGGCTCGCCCGGCGAGATCGTGTTCGCCGGGATCTGCGTCGGCCGCGGTTACGTCAACGACCCCGAGCGCACGGCCGCCGCCTACGGCACCGATCCGCACCGGTCGGGCGAACGGCTCTACCGGTCGGGCGACTTCGGCCGCTGGTGCCCCGACGGCAAGCTGGAGTTCCTGGGCCGCCGCGACGCACAGGTGAAGCTGCGCGGCTTCCGCATCGAACTCGGGGAGATCGAGAACCGGCTGCTCGGCGTCGCCGGGATCCGGGACACCGCCGTGATCGTCGTCGGCGAGAGCCTGGTGGCCTTCTACGCCGCCGCCGCCGACGTGCCCGTCGAGGAGCTGCGCGGTTGGCTGGGGGCCGCGCTGCCGGAGTACATGGTGCCGAGCCGCTTCCAGCGCCTGGACGCCCTGCCGCTCACCGCCAACAGCAAGATCGACAAGAAGCGGCTGGCGGAGCTGGTGGAGGTCGAGGAGGACGGCGAAGACGGCCCCGAGCCCCCCGTCACCCCGACGGAACGGCGCATCGCCGAGGCCTGGGCGGGCGTCTTCGGCCTGGCGCCCGAACAGGTCGGCCGCGGCAGCCACTTCTTCGACTCGGGCGGCACCTCCCTCTCCGCCGTGCGCCTCGTCGTGAAGCTCGGCCGGGTCGTGTCCCTGAAGGACCTCACCCGCTACCCGCGCCTGAGCGACCTGGCCGCGTTCGTCGACGGGAGCGCCCCGACCGACGGGCCGGGCGCGGCCGTCGCCCCGGACACCGGGACCGGCCACCTGATCCCCCTGCTGACGCCGCCCTCCCCGGCCGCCACCCTGGTCTGCTTCCCGTACGCGGGCGGCAACGCCGTCAACTTCCGTCCCCTCGCGGCCGCGTTGGCGGACAGCGCGCTGGCCGTCCACGCGGTGGAGCTGCCCGGCCACGACCTCACGGTCGAGAACGAGCCCTTCGCCCCGCTGGAACAGGTCGCCAAGGCCGTCGCGAACGAGCTCGGCCGGCGCCCCGCGGGACCGGTCATCCTCTGGGGCCACTCCTCCGGAGCCGCCCTGGCCGTCCTGACCGCACGGCTGCTGGAGGAGCAGGGCCGCGGCCCGCGGGCCGTCCTGATCGGCGGTCAGCTGGTCGGCACCCCCGAGGCCCGGCGCGGCTTCACCGCCGAGCTCGCGGCCCTGACCCCCCTGGAGATCGCCGCGCGGCTCGGCGGCGAGGGCGGCTACACCGCGCTGTCCGATGCGGACACGAGCCGGGCGGAGCTGGTCGGAGCGGCGTACCGGCACGACGTCCGGGAGGCGAACGCCTTCTTCGCCGACGCCGTGGAACACCCCCCGGCCCGCCCCCTCGCGGCCCCGCTGACCCTCGTGGTCGCCGCCGACGACCCCGCCACCCGGGGACACGAGAGCGGCCTCGACGCCTGGCGCACCCTCGCCCGGGCCGTGGAGGTCCGCGAACTGCCCGACGGCGGGCACCACTTCTTCCGCACCAGGCCGGCGCTGAGCGCCGCCGTGGTGCGGGCCGTCCATGACACGCACGACAGAGAGCGAGTGTGAAAGTGCCGACGCACGACACGGATCCCTTCGCCGGATTCGACGGACAGCGTGAAGAGGGCCGCCCGGCCATCGTCACCGTGGCCGCAGCGGCGGACCCGGTGGCCTGGGCCGCCGAACACCGCGAGGCGCTCTACCGGGTCGTCGCCTCGCAGGGCGCCGTCCTGGTGCGCGGTCTGGGGCTGCACGACGCCGCCGGCGCGGCCGCGGTCCTGACCACCCTCGGGAAGGACCTCGTACCCGAGCGCGAGGCGTTCGCCCCCCGCTGGACCTACGACGACCGCATCTACTCGTCCTCCAAGTGGCCGCCGAACCAGCCCATGTGCATGCACCACGAGCTGAGCTACGCGCTGGAGTTCCCGGCCACCATGGCCTTCGCCTGCCTGAGCGCGCCCACCAGCGGCGGGGCCACCGCCCTGGCCGACGCGGGCCGCGTCCTGGAGGAACTGCCCGCGGACCTCGTCGAGCGCTTCGAGCGGGAGGGCTGGCTGCTGAGGCGCAGCTACACCGAGGACATCGGCGTCCCGTGGACCGAGGCCTTCGGCACCACCGACCGCGCCGAGGTCGAGCGGTACTGCCTGGCCAACGAGATCTCCTTCACCTGGCACGGCGACGACCTGCGCACCAGCCAGCGCCGCCCGGCCGTGCTGCGCCACCCCGCCGACGGCCGGCGGCTCTGGTTCAACCAGATCGCCTTCCTCAACGAGTGGACGATGGCGCCCGAGGTCCGCGAGTACCTCGTCGACGTCTACGGGCCCGAGGGCCTGCCGTTCAACACGAGCTTCGGCGACGGCGGCGAGATCACCGAGGACGTCGTCGCCCTGATCAACAAGGTGTACGACTCCGTCACCGTCGCCGAGCCGTGGCGCCCGGGCGACCTGATGCTCGTCGACAACCTCCGCACGGCGCACAGCCGGCTGCCGTACGACGGGGCGCGCGAGGTGCTCGTCGCGATGGCGAACCCCACCACCCGATCCGCATCCGCATAGAGGTCCGAGGATCCAGATGACGAAGCACAACCCGACCTTCTCCGTGATCTCAGGCCGACAGGTGCAGCGTGCGCTGAGCGGCCAGGAGAAACTGGTCACCGAGATCATCGAGGCGGCGTACCACGCGCACGGCGAGGGCAGGACGGTCAACCCGCCGTCCTACTTCCTCCAGTTCCCCGACCGTCCCACGGCCCGCATCATCGCCCTGCCCGCATCGCTCGGCGGCGACGACGGGGTGGACGGGCTCAAGTGGATCTCCAGCTTCCCGGAGAACGTGCGGTCCGGGCTGCCGCGCGCCTCCGCCGTCCTGATACTCAACGATCCGCGCACCGGGTACCCGTACGCCTGCCTGGAGAGTTCGATCATCAGCGCGAGCCGGACGGCGGCGTCCGCCGCGCTCGCCGCCGACCGGCTCACCCGCGAACGGGGACGCCCCACCAAGGTGGGCTTCGTGGGCACCGGCCTGATCGCCCGCTACCTGCACACCTACCTGGCGGGCACGGACTGGTCCTTCGACGAGGTCGGCGTGCACGACCTGTCGGCCGACCACGCGGCGGGCTTCGCGGACTACCTGGACCGCTCCGGCGAGAGCGGCCGGGTGACGGTGCACGACACCGTGGACGAGCTGATCCGCGCCAGCGACCTGGTCGTCTTCGCCACCGTGGCGGGCACCCCGTACGTCACGGACCCGGAGCTGTTCGCACACCACCCGCTGGTGCTGCACGTCTCGCTGCGCGACCTGGCCCCGGAGATCATCCTCGATTCCGTCAACTACGTCGACGACGTCGAGCACTGCCTCAAGGCCAACACCTCGCCCCACCTGGCCGAACAGCTCACCGGGAACCGGGACTTCATCGCCGGCACCCTCCACGACGTGATGACGGGCCGCGCGACGGTCCCGACCGACCGCACGGTGGTCTTCTCCCCGTTCGGCCTCGGCGTGCTCGACCTGGCGGTCAGCGCCCATGTGTACGACCAGGTCTCGCGCAGCGGCGACCTGCAGGTGGTCGAGGACTTCTTCCACGAGATGAATCGCTACGGCGGCTAGGGGCAACTGCCCGAGAAGGGGAGGTAGCTGTGCCGATCATCTCAGAGGCGCAGGAGTACCACGAGGAGGACCTGTTCGTCGATCTCCGACGGACCTTCGGGCGCAGGCTCTTCCTCAAGTGCGAAGGGTTCAACTTCGCCGGTTCGATCAAGCTCAAGGCCGCACGGGCCATGGTCGAGGCCGCCGAAGCGAGCGGGGTCCTGCGGCCCGGATCCATCCTGGTGGAGTCGTCGTCGGGCAACCTCGGCGTCGCGCTGAGCATCCTTGCCGCCAGCAAGGGCTACAAGTTCGTCTGCGTCACCGACAACAGGTGCAACCTGGCCACCAAGCAGCTCATCGAGTCCGTGGGCGGCACCGTCTACACCGTCACCGAGCCCGCGGCGGAGGGCGGGTTCCTCGGGGCGCGCCTGCGCCTGGTGCGGGAACTGTGCGAATCGGACGAGCGCTACGTCTGGCTGAACCAGTACGCGAATCCCAACAACGCGCTGGCGCACTACCGGTCGACGGCCCCGGCGATCGCCGCGCGCTTCCCCGACCTGAAGGTGGCCTTCATCGGGGCCGGTACCACCGGCACCCTCATGGGGTGCGCCCGGTACTTCAAGGAGAAGCGGCCGGACGTCACGGTCGTGGCGGTCGACGCCGTCGGCTCGGTCACCTTCGGCGGCCCGTCGCTGCCGCGGATGATCCCCGGTCTCGGCACCGGGGTGCGCCCGCCGCTGCTCGACCGCTCCTACATCGACGACGTGGTGCACGTCGCCGAGGCGGAGACGATCCGTGCCTGCCGCCGGCTGGCCGCCCGGGGCTTCCTCTTCGGCGGCTCCACCGGAACCGTGATCAGCGGCGCCCTGCGCTGGCTGGACGAGCACGCCCCGGGCGAGGAGCTCACCGCGGTGGCGATCGCGCCCGACCTGGGCGACCGGTACCTGGACTCGGTCTACCACCAGGGCTGGGTCGAGGAGATATACGGCAGCGCAGCGCTCGCCGACGAATTCGAGAGGCCCGAGGAAGTGGCGATGATGTCCAGTACGGGTGGTGTCCGATGACGGAGCTGCTGGAGAACGGCATCGGCGAGGAGACCGCCTTCGCGCTCGGCGGCGCGGCCGCCGCCCTGGTGGAAGCCGCCGCGCGGGAGCTGCTCGACGTCGCCGACGGCCGGGTCGACTCGCCCGAGTTCGTGGCGGCGGCCCGGGACGCGTGGGAGGGCCTGCCGGCCCCGCTGCGCCAGGAGATCCGCCGGTTCCGCCGGCACTCGGGTCCCCGGGGCCGACTGCTGGTCCGCGGGCTCCCCGTGGGCGACGACGCCCGGGACACCCCCTCCGTCGCGGGTTCGGTCCAGCGGGAGTCCTCCGTCGTCGCCGCGACCCTCCTCATGGTGGCCTGCGGACTCGGCGACCCCGTCGGGTTCCGCCAGGAGAAGTCGGGCGCGCTGGTGCACGACGTCGTACCGGTCGCGGGGCTGGAGCGGTTCCAGGGCAACGCGGGCTCGGTCCAGCTCTCCTTCCACACCGAGAACGCCTTCCACGAGCACCGCCCGGACTTCGTCATGCTGCTGTGCCTGCGCGCCGACCACGAAGGGGTCGCGGGCACCCGCACCGCGTGCGTCCGCGAGATCCTGGACCTGCTCGGCCCGGCCGCCCGCAAGCAGCTGAGCCTGCCGGAGTTCATCACCGACGCCCCGCCCTCCTTCGGGCCGGGCTGCCAGGGCGCCGTCCACCACCCGGTGCTGGGCGGCGCGTGGGACGACCCGGACCTGCGGGTGGACTTCGCCGCCACCCGGGCGACCACCGAAGAGGGCGCCGCGGCCCTCGCCGAACTGGGTGAACTCTTCGAACGGGTGTCGTCCACGTCCGAACTGATGCCGGGCGACCTGGTTATCGTCGACAATCACGTCACCGCGCACGGCCGCACCGCCTTCACCCCGCGCTACGACGGCAGGGACCGCT
Organism: Streptomyces sp. NPDC098789; assembly: GCF_044759975.1. Classification (NCBI taxonomy): domain Bacteria; kingdom Bacillati; phylum Actinomycetota; class Actinomycetes; order Kitasatosporales; family Streptomycetaceae; genus Streptomyces; species Streptomyces sp. NPDC098789. The sequence goes on along the minus strand of NZ_JBIWAJ010000005.1, from coordinate 312,233 downwards.
GGTTGCAGCGCACCTTCGTGCACAGCGCGCTGCGCCGCTCGCGGGGTCGGCGCCCGGACGACGGGTACGTGCTGGTTGAATGAAAGTCCGGTCGACGGCGCACCGCCGACCGCGAACGGGGGGAGCGCACAGTGCGAGTGGTCATCGCCGAGGACTCGGTCATTCTCCGTGAGGGCATGGTGGAGCTGCTCACCGCCCGTGGCTGCGACATCGTCGCCACCGCGGGCGACGCGGACGAACTGCTGGCCGCGGTGGCCGAGCACGCCCCCGACGTCGCCGTGGTCGACATCCGCATGCCGCCGACCCACACCGACGAGGGCATCCGCGCGGCCGTCCGACTGCGCGCGGACCACCCGCGGGTGGGCGTCCTCGTCTTCTCCCAGCACGCCGAGCCGTCCTGGGCGGCCCGGCTGCTGGCGGGAGAGGCGTCGGGCGTCGGCTACCTGCTCAAGGAGCGCGTCGCCGCCACCGCCGACTTCGTCGAAGCCCTGCACCGGGTCGCGGCGGGCGGCGTGGCCCTCGACCCGGAGATCGTCAGCCGCATGCTGAACCGGGGCACCCGCCCCCTCGACCGGCTGACCGCCCGCGAACGCGAGGTCCTGGACCTGATGGCCCAGGGCCACTCGAACCGCTCCGTCTCCGCCCTGCTCGTGATCTCGGAGCGCGCGGTGGAGAAGCACGCGGCCTCGGTGTTCGCCAAGTTCGGCCTCCCCGCGACCGAAGCCGACAACCGCCGCGTCAAGGCCGTCGTCGCGTACTTGCAGGAGGTCGGTCCCTAGACCGCCCCTCCCGCTGCGCGTGGGGGGCGGATATCCGAACCCCGAAGTCGGGAGGTAGCACCGTGGTCCGGGGCGGCCCAGCGGCCAAGAATAGAGACATGTCACCGAGCACCGAGACCCCTGTCCGGCCCACCGTGGAAACGGGTACGGGCCTTCGCGCCGCACACCTGCACCGCTCGTACGGCCGTGGCCGCGGCGCGGTGCACGCCCTGCGCGGCGTGGACATCGGCTTCGAGCCCGGCACCTTCACCGCGGTGATGGGCCCGTCCGGGTCGGGCAAGTCGACCCTGTTGCAGTGCCTCGCGGGCATGGACCAGCCGACCTCCGGCACGGTCCACTGGGGCCCCACCGAGATCACCGCCCTGCCCGAGCGGCGGCTCGCCCTGCTGAGGCGGGCCGAAGCGGGCTTCATCTTCCAGTCCTACAACCTGATGCCCGCCATGACGGTCGAGCAGAACGTCGCCCTGACCGCCAGGCTGGCGGGCCACCGGGTGGACTGGGACGCGGTCCGCGCCGCGCTCGCCCAGGTGGGCCTCGCGGACCGCCGCAAGGAACGGCCCGGCCGGCTCTCCGGCGGCCAGCAGCAGCGCGTCGCCGTGGCGCGCGCCCTGTACGCCCGGCCGCGCATCCTCTTCGCCGACGAGCCGACGGGCGCCCTCGACCGGGCCACCGGCCGGGAAGTGCTGTGGTTGCTGCGCGAGGGCGTCGAGGTCGAAGGCCGCACCTGCGTGATGGTGACGCACGATCCGGTCGCCGCGAGCTTCGCGGACCGGGTCGTCATCCTCGCCGACGGCGTCCTGGTCGACGAGCTGGTCCGGCCCTCCGCCGCGCTGATCGCCGAGAAGCTGGGTGGGCTGGGATGCTGAGGCTCGCCCTGGGAGTCCTGCGGTCCAGGCCCTCCTCCTTCGCCGGACTGGCCGCGGCGCTCCTGCTGGCCGTCACCGTGATCACGCTCTTCGGTTCCCTCATCGCCACGGCGATCGACGGCGGCGGCGGCTCCCGGCTCGGACTGATCGGCGGCGCGTTCGGCGAGATCGCGATGCTGATGGCGCTGTTCGTCGTCGCCAACACGCTCGCGCTCGCCGTACGCCAGCAGGCCCGCGCCATGGCCCTGCTGCGCACCACCGGCGCGACCCCCCAGCAGATCAAGCGGCTGGTCCGCTGCCAGGTGCTGCTGGTGACCCTCCTCGTCTCGCCGCCCGCGTGGCTGATCGGCTCCTGGGGCGTGCGCTGGTTCCTGACCGAGCTGGTCGCCCGGGACATCGCCCCGGCCGGGGCGGCCGTGTCGTGGTCCGCCGGCCCCCCGCTGATCGGGACGGCCGCGACGCTGCTGGTCGGCGTCGGCGCCACCAAGATCGCCGCCCGCCGCACCGTCCGCGGCCGGCCCTCCGCGGCGCTCGCGCAGACGACCGAACAGGGCCGCACGGGCTGGCTCCGGACCATCGCGGGCCTGCTCGTCCTCGGCGGCGCCGTGCCCCTCGTGCTGTTCACCTCGCGCCAACCCGTGGACAAGTCCGTCCAGCTCGCCCTGCTCGGTACCCTGCTCCTGATGATCGCGGTCGGGCTGCTCGGCCCCCTGCTCGCACGGCTCGCGATGGCCCTGCTCGGTCTGCCCTTCCGGCTGTCGGGCGCCCGGCACCGCGGTGAGGCCGGTGGCGCCCTCGCCGCCGACAACCTGCGCGGCCACGCCCACCGACTGTCCTCCGCGGTGGTGCCGATCGCCCTGTTGGTCGGGCTCTCGACCACCTTCGCCGCCGTCACCGCGACCCTCGAACAGGTCGCTCCGCCCGGCGCCTACGCCCGGAGCGACATCTGGCTGCGCGGGGTGGAGCTGGCCATGCTGGCCGGTTTCGGCGCGGTGGCCACGGTGAACACGCTCGCCTCCCTGACCGTCGCGAGGCGACGGGAGTACGCGCTCCTCACGCTGACCGGCGCCACCCGGCGCCAGCTCATGCGGATGCTGGGCACCGAGGCCGCCCTGACCGCCTCGGCCGGAGTCCTGCTGGGCATCGCGGTCGCGGCCCCCATGAGCATGGCCTTCTCGGTGGCCGCCACGGGCTCCCTGATCCCCGTGGTCCCGCTCCAGACCTACGGCCCCCTGGTGCTCGGGTCCGTGGCCCTGACCGTGCTGACGATCCTGGTCACCGGCGCCCGGGCCACCTCCGAACCGGCCCTCTCCGCCGTGGCCGCGCCGTGACGGCGCCCCGCCCCGGCGACGGGGTGCGCGAGCAGTGGTGGCGGATCCGGCCGGGAGCGGTCGCCATGGCCCTCACCGGGCCGCCGCTCTCGCTGCTCGGCGCCGCCTACGTCGCGGCCGTCCTCTACGCCGGCGGTCTGCTCTCGCTGACCCTGATCGGGCTGCCGCTGCTCGCGGTCGGCCTGCGCGGAGCCCGCCACCTCGGCCGGGCCCACGCCCGGCTGGTACGGGCCCTGCTCGGCGAGGTCGTCGCCGCCCCCGCGCCCCCGGTCGCCGCCGGCGGCCCGGTCCGCTGGGTCCGCGGGGCCCTGACCGACGTGAGCGCCTGGCGCGGGATGCTCTACCTGCTGCTCCGGCTGCCGGTCGACCTGCTGGCCTTCGTCGCGACCGTCGGCCTGCCGGTCTTCGGCGTGTGGAGCGCCGTCTGGGCACTGGCCGGTGCCGAACCGGCGTGGCTGGTGGCGGCCGCCGTCGCCTGCTGTCCGGCCGCGCTGGCGCTCACCCCGGTGGCGTCCCGCGCGGTGATGGACCTGCACCGGCTGCTGGCCCGCACGCTGCTCGGACCCACCGACTCCCAACTGCGCGTGCGCACCCTCGAACGGGCGCGCAGCACGGCCCTCACCGAGAGCGACCGCAGCCTGCGGCAGTTCGAGCGCGACCTGCACGACGGCACCCAGGCCCAGCTCGTCGCGATCGCCATGACGCTCTCGCTCACCGCGGACGCGCTCGACGGCGCCCCGCACCTCGACCGGCCCCGGGCCCTGGTCGCCCGGGCCCGCACCCAGACCGACGCGGCCATCGCCGAGCTGCGGCGCCTCATCGACGGGATCAGCCCCGCCGCGCTCGACCGGGGACTCCTCGACGCACTGCCCCGACTGACCGAGCAGGCCGGCGTGCCCGTCACGCTGACGGTGGACGTGCCCGAGCGGCCGGACCCGGTGATCGAACGGGTGGCGTACTTCTGCGTCGCCGAACTGCTCACGAACGTCAGCAAGCACAGCGGCGCGACGCGGGCCTCGGTGGACGCGGACCTCGTCGGGAAGCAGCTGAGGATCACGGTCGCCGACAACGGCGCCGGCGGCGCCCGGATCGGTGCGGGCAGCGGCCTGCTCGGCCTGCGCGAACGGCTGGCCGCCGTCGACGGCACCCTCAGACTCGACAGCCCACCCTCGGGCTCGACCACCGCCGTGCTCGAACTACCCGTCCGGATCTGACCCCCGGCCGATCCGGCCCCGCCGGCGTTCGAGGCGCCGCCGGAGGCTCAGCCCCGCCGCCGTCCCGCGGCGGCGCGTTTCTCCACCGGTCCGACACAGCGGGCCGAGCCATGCCCACAGGAAGGGAAGCTGACCATGCGTGCTGCGCGGATCAGACACGGAATGCTGGTGGCCGCCGTCGCGGGGTGCATCGTCGCGTCCGTCAACGCCGCCACCGCCTCGGCGGTGCCCGGCCTGCCGACCGCCCCCCGGCACACCGCCGCCGCGGCGCAGGACCTGCCCGGCCGCTACGCGGAGAACCGCCGCTACCTCGCCGACGCCGCCGCGGCGGCCGACCGGATGGGCGACACCGGACGGGCCGGGGTGCTGCGTGAACTCGGCGCCCCCGAGCGGAACTTCCTCGACGTCGACGCCACGGGCGACGGCCAGGCGGTGGAGGTGCTCGGCGACCTGGCGCACGCCCAGCGGATCGCCGTCCTGGTACCGGGCGCGGACACCACCATCGACACCTTCGACCACCTCGGCTCCCCGCACTCCTCGGTGGGCGGCGGAACCCGCGCGCTGTACGACGAGATGCGCGCCCTCGACCCCGGGACCCGGGTCGCGGTCATCGGCTGGTACGGCTACCGGGCCCCCCGCACCAAGAGCCGCGACACGGTGACCCAGGACCGGGCGGCGGAGGGCGGCGGCCGACTGCGCGACCAGCTGCTGCGGCTGCGCGACCTCGCCCCGGACGCCTCCGTCGCCCTGTTGTGCCACTCGTACGGCTCCGTGGTCTGCGCGGACGCGGTGCGCGGCACGGACCGCTGGACGTCGTCCGCCCTGACCGGCGTCGCCGTCTTCGGCAGCCCGGGCCTGGGCGTCGATTCGGTCTCCGCCCTGCGGATCCCCGTCCCCTTCTGGGCCGGCCGGGGGAGCCGGGACTGGATCGCCAACGTGCCCCACGTCCAGTTCACCCTGGGCGGCGAGCGCCTGGGCTTCGGCGCCGACCCGGCGTCCCCGGACTTCGGCGCCCGGACGCTCCCCACCGGCGACAGCCCGCACGGCGGCTACCTGCGCCCCGGCGGCCCCGCCCTGCGGAACATCGCCCTGATCGGCCTGGGCCGGGGAGCGCAGGTGTCCCGTGGCTGATCTCCAGGTCCGCCCCGCCACCGCGCCCGCCACCGTGCCCGCCCCCCGCCGGACCCCGCCCCGCCCCGCACCCCTGGAGCCCGCCCGGTCGAGCGCGCGGGACCGGCTGCACCGGGCCGTGCTGCGGATCGACGCGGCGACGCCGTCCTCCCGGGACCGGGCGGTCGACGCCTTACGGGCCTACTCCATCCTCGGCGTGGTGCTCGGCCACTGGCTGGTGAGCGCGGTGGTGCTGCGGTCCGGCGGCCACCTGGCCGGCGACAGCCCCCTGCGCCACGTCCCGGCCCTCACGCCGCTGACCTGGGTGCTCCAGCCGCTCGCCCTCTTCTTCTTCGTCGGCGGTCGCGTCGGATCCCAGAGCTACGCCTCGGCCGTCGCCGCCGGCACCGGCTACCGCGCCTGGCTGGCCCGAAGGCTGCGGCAGCTGCTGCGCCCGGCGCTGGCCCTGCTGGCCGTGTGGACCCTGGTCCTCATCGGGCTCGCCGCGGCGGGCGCGGCGTACGAGACGGTCCGCACCCTGGTGCAACTCGCCCTCTCGCCCCTCTGGTTCCTCTGCGTGTACGCGGCGATCACCGCGGCCACCCCGCTGATCCGGCGGTGCCCCGGCCGCCTCGCCCTCGTGGCCTGCGCCCTGGTCGCCGCCCCGGACCTGGCCCGGGCCCTGGTGGGCGACGCGGCGGGACCGGACGCCCTCCGGTCGCTGAACGTCCTCGCGGGCTGGCTGGTCCCCTACGCGCTGGGCGCGCACTGGGCGGCCGGCGGCCTCGCCCGGCGCGGGCACGGCCTCGCCCTGCTGATCGGCGGCGCGAGCACGCTGGCGGCCCTGGTCCTGTGGTGCGGCTACCCGGCGAGCATGGTCGGCGTCCCCGGGGCCGCGGTGTCCAACCTCAGCCCGCCGACCCCGGCGGCCGTCTGCTTCGGGGTGGCCCAGTGCGGCCTCGGACTGCTGCTGTGCGGAGCGCTGCGCCGCCTGACCGGGCAGCGGGAGCGGCCGACCCCGCCGCCCGCCGCGGATGCGGGTGCGGGTGCGCCCGTACGGGCCACCGCCGGTCAGTTCCGCTGGGCGGCCGTGGCGTTGCTGAACCTCTCGGCCATGACGGTCTTCCTCTGGCACCAGACGTCGATGCTCGCCACCACCGTGGTGGCGCTCGGTCTCGGCGGCTACTGGTCCGGCCTGCACACCGCGCCGGACGGTCCGCTCTGGGTGCTGTTCCGCCTGGCCTGGCTCCCCGTCTTCGCCGGCGTGCTCGCCCTCTGCTGGCTGTCGTTCCGCGACCTGGAGCGATCGGCCCGGCGGCGACCCCGCGAGCACGCCGTGCACGTCCGTTGAACCCAACCAGCTGTAAGGAGAAATCTCGTGACCGTTTCCCAGGGTGTCGGAAGTTCCGCGGAGCGCTGTGTCCGCGGGGCCTCCCCGCGGCGTTCCGGCAGTCCCCTGCACGACCTGACCGTGGATTCCGTGGCGGCGCTCTACCGGAAGTACGCGAAGGACCTGCGCCTGGTCAGGGACGAGCAGCGGGAGTTCCTGACGTGGCGCGGCAGCTCGATGAAGGCGCAGCTCGACGACTACGAGGCGGAGATCACCTATCTGCTGCTGCGCGAGCACCGCCCCGAGACGGTGGTGGAGATCGGCACGTTCTACGGCTGGTCCACGATGTGGATCCTCAGCGCCCTGCGGGACAACGGCGCGGGCCACCTGCACTCCTTCGACATCGTCGACCGGGTGCTGAGCAACGTGCCGGCGGAACTCTCGGCGGACCGCTGGACCTTCACCAAGGGCGACGTCAAGGACCGGCTCGACGGGATTCCCGCCGCGACCGACTACCTCTTCATCGACGCCGACCACGGCGCCCGGTTCGCCCGTTGGTACGTCGAGAACCTGTTCCCGAAGATGCGCGCCGGGACCCCGACCAGCGTCCACGACGTCTTCCACGGGCGGCGCACGAAGCCGTTCAGCGAGGGCTCGGTGCTCGTGAAGTGGCTCGCGGAGCGGTCCATCCCCTACTTCACGCCGTCGGCCGCGAAGGCCCCCGAGGTCATCGAGCACCTCGCCGGGACGAAGGAGCGCCTGGGCCTCGGCGTCCCGGTCCGCACCAGCGGCCACAACCCGATGGTGTTCTTCACCCTGCGCTGACGCGCGGACCGGACACCATCCCCCGAAGACCGCCCTGGCGGCGAACACCCCCGCGCCGCCAGGGCCCCACACCCCCGGCTCCGCCCCGCCCCGCACCGTCAGCGGACCGTCCGCTCCCCAAGGCCCGGCCCCGGCAGCGGGAACAGCCGGTTCCGTAGCCACGCGGGGTCGAGGGGCGCGCCCAGCATCGCTTCGAGCACCGGCGGCGGGCCTTGCACGGCCCTGCGGTCGGGCCGCACGTGCCCCAAGACCCCGGACAGGCCGTCCGTCGAGAACCGGGACGCCGGGGTGCCCGGCGACCGCACCGCGTAGGTCCGCCACATGCCCTTGGTGAACAGCACCAGGTCCGGGGCGTTCCACGCGGCGAAGGTCCACTCGCTCCTGCTGCCCGCCCGCACCAGTACGGTCCCTGGCAGGTGCTCGCCGAGCAGGCTGACGGCCTTCGTCGCGACCCGCACGGTACTGCCCGACCGGCCGGTGACCTCCCAGAGCCCGTCGTCGTAGCGGGCGTCCAGCCCCGCCCGGGCCAGCTCCTCGCGGACCTCGGCCCACGGATCGTCGGCCGCTCCGGCCCGGCCGATCACGGCCTCCAGGTCACCGGCGGCCACGGTGGGCGCGCCCGGCCGTCCCGCCGGGAGCAGCAGGTCCCGGGCGTCGTCCGGATCGGCCCGGGCCACCGCTTCCCGGGCGCGCGCCCAGGCCCCGGCGGCCAGGGGCTCCGCGCCGGGGCCGCTGACCTCGCCGTGCAGGCCCAGCAAGGACATCAGCACGGCCAGCACCGCGGCGCGGCGTTGCGTGAGTTCCGGAGCTTCCTCCGCCTCCTGTGCTCCCTCTGTGAGGGCGTCGACGAGGGTGGCGAGTCCCCCGCGCCAGCCGTAGTCGGTGGCGTCCCAGGCCCCGGCCGCCATCAGCTGTACGTACAGGCCTGCGAGGGTGAGCGGGACCAGGGGTGGCCCGCTCCTCCGCAGCCTGGGTAGCTGGCGGGCGATCCAGGTGCGCAACCACGCCCGGTGCTCCGGCGGGAGCGGGCCCCGCGGTTCCCCGTCGCCCTCGTCCCCTTGCTCGTCGCCGTCACTCTCATCGTCGTACCCGGCGGTGACCGCCGAGACACTCCAGGGCGTTGATTTCGGCAGCTCCGGCAGCCCGAAGTACGCCCGACCCAGGGCCAGTTCGGTCAGTGGCGCGCCGATCATCAGGCGGCACTCCGTGAGGTACGCCGACCAGCGGTCCGCCCTGCCCTGCTCCAGCGACGTGCCGAGCAGCGCCGGGGCGCTGATGGCGGCAGCGGTCCTCGGGGCCGTAGCGAGCAACTCCCGCAGTCGGTCCAGCTCCTCCTCGAAGCGCCTGGCCGCCCGGGGGTCGGTGAAGAGCTCCTCCACCGTGTACGGGCGCCCCAGCCGGGGCGAGGTGTCGGCAGCGCCGACCCGGGCGCAGTGCTCGGGGCTGTACAGGAAGACGGGGGCCGAGACCGCGCCGCCGTACGCGGCACGCAGGACGCTGCCCGGTGCCCGGCCGTCGAGCGGGAACCGGGCCCCCCGCTCCTGCGGTGCGATCTCGCCGATCGCCGTCCACGAGCCCGGCGTTCCGTCGCGGGAGGAGTCCACCCGCACCGGTCCGGGCGCCGGAGCAGCCAGGTGGACTTCGAGGAACAGTCCGTCGGTCCGCGCCCCGAGCAACACGAGCGAGGCGCGCGACTCGGTCCGGATGCGGACCGTGCGGCCCGTCAGTTGCTCCGCCGGTGCGACGGACACGGCCTCCGGGAGCAGCGGTTCGCCGCCGGGGGTGAGCACGGCCAGCTCGCAGTTGCCCCGTGCCACCGTGCGGCCGAGCGCGGCGGCGGTCAGGTTCGGGCTGCCCGTCAGCGAGTACCGGACGCCGTCGGCCCGCCACTCGATGAACTTGCCGTGCCGGGAGCGGGATTCGGCCAGGCTGCGGACCGCGGCGGTACGCCCCGCGAAGGCTCCCTTGATCACGTCCGAGTCGTAGCTCGACCAGCGGGGCTGGAGCCCGAGGACGACGTCGGCCGGGTCGAAGCGGTCCACCAGGGGCCGCAGCAGGCCGCCGCTCGGGTCGACGAAGGGCGCGTACAGGTGGAGTTCGTCGACCGGGCCGCGCGGTAGCTGGTCGATCAGGGGTCGGTCCAGGTTGTGCAGCAGCCGGGCCCCGCCCGGCTCCACCGGTCCGGCGGGCGCTTCGACGTGGTGCTCTTCGAGGAGCCAGGCGATCGTGCGCAGGTGCGCGGACCACCAGGGAGCGAGCGAGACGTCGGGGGATCCGGCGAGCTGCTCCAGCCAATCCGCGAGGTCGGCGAGCACCGGATGGGAGGCGTCGTCCTCGGTCTCGACGACCGTCCACAGCTCGTCGTTGGCGCCCCAGCCGGACGGGGTCGGATTGCCCGACCCGACGGCGATCCGGCAGGCGTGCTCACCGAACAGGAGCGCGACCTTCGGGTGGAAGGCGCCGTGGACGCTCGCCAGCCCGTGCAAGTAGCCCCGCCCGGCCTGGTGCACGTCCACCGGATGGTAGAGCCCGTGCCGGGCGTCCCCGAGGACCGCGACGCGGGCCCCGAGCCCGCGGGCGACGGGTAGCGCGACCTTCTCCAGGAACGGCAGGTCGACGGTGAAGCCCAGCAGGAGGAACTCCAGCAGCGGTGTCTTCTCGTCCCACTGGTGAAGCAGGGTCAGCGGCGAGGCGAAGGTGGTGTGCACAGCGGCGGTGCTCATGCGCTCACCTCCAGGATCGCGCGTCCGGCGGGCGTCACACGCAGGCTCTCGCCCTCCCGCTCGAACAGCCCCAGCTGGAGGCCGAAGCGGCCGAGCTGGGGGACTCGGGTGCCGATCTCCGCGCTGCTCTCCTCGCCCGTGCTGAAGTACCGCTCCCCGCGCACGTGGAGCCGGGAGAAGACCTTGACCCGCCCCGTCCCGCGCTCGGTGCGGATCTTCGCCAGGGCCACCCGGCGGGACTGCGCGAGCATGTCGTCGACGAGCCGGCCCGCGAACTCGGCCAGAGGCCGGTCCCCGTACTCCCGGACCAGTCCTTCCACCCAGGTGGGATCGAGGAACTCGCGCCGCAGTCGTTGCCGCCCAAGGAAGACGGCCCGTACGTCGTCCCCCAGCGCCCCCTCGCGCGAGCGCAGCGCGCCGACCAGCAGCAGCCGTACCTCCCGCCAGCAGGACGGCGGATGCGTGGTCATCAAGACGCGCTCCACCGGCCGGGGGTGGCCGTCCGGGTCGCTCAGCGGTCCAAGCCCGGCCAGGGCCTGCTCCAGGGTGAGGTCCGCCGGCATCTGCCCGGCGAGCCAGGCGCGAAGGTCCGCGGCGGACCGGTCCGCCGCCCCCTGGTGGGCCGCGACCTCGCCGACCAGCGCGGCCCACAGGCGCCGCCACGCGCCCACCGAGTAGTGGCGCAACAACAGGCCCCGCCAGCCGGCCGCTTCGGGGATCCCGGCGAGAACGGGGTCCACGGCCACCTGGTCGCCGAAGGCCACCGTGTCGCGGAGCACGCAGAGGAACGAGGGTTGCCCCTCGCCGTGCAGTGCCACCGAACGGGCCAGCAGCCGCAGGGTGGCCCGCCGGGTCCGGTCCTGTGCCGTCCAGTCCCCGGGGCGGTGGACTCCGTGACGGGAGGCGGTCATGACCGAGGTCAGCCAAGCCCGTTCGGCTTCGCACGGGGCGCCGAGGGCCGCCCGGCGCGCTGCTGCGAGCGCGGCGCCGTCGATCCGGTCGCTACCGGGGCGGGCGAGCGCGAGCAGCGGGGCGAAGAGGTCGCGCACCGGGGCCGGGCACGCGTGGCGCCCGGGGCGCAGCGCCCCCTCCCGCAGCTCGACCAGGCCCAGCACCTGCGCCGGTCCGCCGTACTGGTCCCAGAACCCCCAGGAGCGCGGGGAGTAGGCGGCGGCCGCCAGCGCCAGTTCCACCGGGCCGTCCTGCGGGCTGAAGGGCCGCACCCCGTCGATGCCGTGGGCCGACCAGACCTGTTCCGTGGGATCCGCGGCGGTCAGCTCCGGCTCCGGCGCACCGGACACCGCGGCGAGCAGCACCTCGGCGCGGCGCAGCAGGGCGCGGCACTCCTCCCGGTCGAGCCGCTCCTCCTGCGCGTGCGCGGCCAGCGCGGCGTAGAGGGACGGGTAGCGCACGTACTTCGTCACGCCGGAGAGCCCGGGGACGAGCCGGTCCACGGCCCGCATTACCGGTCCCTCGACGGCCAGCGGGTACTTCGGGCCGCCCGGCCCCAGTCCTTCGCGGGCCCACGCCGGCCCGGCTGTCGTCACGCTCACGAGTCCCCCACGGTCACGGTCCGCAGGCCAGGATAGTCCGGTCGCGGTGCGCCGCCCGCGGTCGAGCGGGCCGGACGCCCCCCGCTACGCGGCGCACTGGTGGGGCGACGGAGTGTGGGTGCGGGTGACCGAGGTCACGGACGAGTTCGGCAATATGCCGGTCACAGTGCGTCCGATCGCCCTCCGTTGAAGGATGCTGGACTGTCATGGGCTCCACTCTTGTCATCACCAACGACTTCCCGCCGCGCCAGGGGGGCATCGAGACCTTCGTCCACGCCATGACCACCCGGGTCCCGGGCGGTGACGTCGTCGTCTACACCTCGCACGAGGAGGGGGGAGCGGCCTACGACGCCACGCTCCCCTTCCCCGTCGTCCGGGACACCAGCGGCATGTTGCTGCCGACCGGTCGGGTCACGAAGAAGGCCGTCGAGATAGCCCGGGCCCACGGCTGCGACCGGGTCTGGTTCGGTGCGGCCGCGCCGCTCGCCATGATGGCCCCGGCCCTGCGCGCGAACGGCGTGCGGCGCATCGTCGCCACCACCCACGGCCACGAGATCTGGTGGGCCCGGCTGCCCGGTGCCCGGCGGATGATGCGCCGCATCGGTGACGGCGTGGACGTGGTCACCTACCTCGGCGAGTACACGCGCTCCCGGATAGCCCCGGCGCTCGGTCCGACGGCCGAGCTGAGCCGCCTGGTGCCGGCCGTCGACGCGGACGCCTACCGCCCCGACCCGGACGCGGGCGCCGCGCTGCGCGCCGAACTGGGGCTGGAGGGCAAGCGGATCATCCTGTGCGTGGCCCGGCTGGTGCCGCGCAAGGGGCAGGACAAGCTGATCGAGGCGATGCCGCTGATCCGTCGACAGGTGCCCGACGCGGTGCTGTTGGTGGTCGGCCAGGGGCCGCACGAGGCCCGGCTGCGCAAGCTGGCGCTGCGGCACGGCGGCGAGGACGCGGTCCGCTTCGTGGGCGGCAAGACCCACCGGGAGACCCCCCGGTACTACGCGGCGGCCGACGTCTTCGCGATGCCCTGCCGGACCCGCAAGGGCGGGCTGGAGGCGGAAGGCCTCGGCATCGTCTTCCTGGAGGCGGCGGCCAGCGGCCTGCCGGTGGTCGTCGGCGCCTCCGGCGGAGCTCCCGACACGGTGGTCGACGGCACCACCGGGCGCGTCGTGGACGGCACCGACCCGGTGGTCGTGGCCGCCGTGTTGACCCGGCTGCTGCTGGACGCGGGACGGGCCGCGCAGATGGGCGCCGCGGGCCGCGAGTGGGCGCGTGAGTCCTGGTCGTGGGACGCGCAGGCGCAGCACCTGACCCGCCTGCTCGACCCGGCCCACGCCCCGGTCCCGGACGCGCGCACCTCCTGAGCCGGCGGAGCGCCGTTCCCGCGCCGGCCCCGGGCCGGCCCCGGGCCGGCGCGGGAACGGCGCACGGAACGATCTAGCCCTCGATCCACCCGTGGCCCTGGGCCACCTGGAGGAAGCGGTTGCGGACCTGGACGATCTGGGCGCCGGTCAGGGTGGGCACCGACTCCAGGAGCACCTCGGTCACTTCGCGCAGGTACTGGCTGCGGCTCAGCGCGTCGCACAGGGCGTCGTCGCCGGCCGCGGCCCGCCCGGTGGAGGTCCCCGTGGAGGCTCCGCCGGAGGCCGAGGCGGCCGCCGGCGGCGTCACGGGGGTGCCGTCCGGGTTCGTGGCGAGCCGGACCGAGGAGGCCTTCAGGCCGCGGTCCCCGTCCTCCACCTCGAATTCGAGCGCGGTCCCGGAGCGCACGTAGGACTCCGGGATCAGCATGTCGTTCACGTGGAGGAAGACGTCCTCCCCACCATCTTCCGGAGCGATGAACCCGTAACCCCGGGTACCGTCGAACCGGATCACACGACCAGAAACCACACCAACCCCCAATGGACTTCGGGCACCTGTGCCCGGACAACACCACCGGGCCACCCTAGTGCGCCGCGCGCCGGGGCGGGGGCGCCGCCGTGGTGATCCGTCAGCTCACACCGGCGACCCGCCCCCTCACACCGGCAACCCCGTCGGCTCCTTGATCCGCTTCATGATGATCTGCGAGTTGACCTCGGTGATCCCGGTCAGCGCGGTCAGCTGCTCGATCCACAGCCGTTCGTACGCCCGCAGGTCCGCGACCGCGATCCGCAGCAGGCAGCCGGGGCTGCCGAAGAGCCGGTAGGCCTCGATCACGTCCGGAATGTCCTGGAGGGCCGCCTCGAAGGCCTCGACGGACTCCCGGTCGCGGCGCACCTCGACCGAGACCAGCACCTCGAAGCCGCGCCCGACGGCGTCCGGATCGATCACCGCCCGGTAGCCCTGGATCACCCCGTCCTGTTCCAGCTGGCGGACCCGGCGCATGCAGGGGGAAGGGGTGAGGCCCACCCGCTGGGCCAGCTCCTGGTTGGTGAGCCGCCCGCCCTTCTGTAGCTCGCGCAATATTTCACGGTCGATGGCGTCCATGGAGCAATTATCACCCCTCGTGCGTTACATCTCGGGCTGAAATCGCAATCACATTGCGCGTAGATATTCCTATGATTGCTGGATACGAATACATGTACGGGGGCTATGCGGGGAAAGGCGGGCATCCATGGGACGGATCGTCGTCATCAGCACCGGCGGGACGATAGCGAGCCGGTGGCAGGGTTCGGGATTCGCGGCCGACGCCGACGGGCGCGAGGTCATGGCCACGGCGCCGCTGCCCGAGGGGATCACGGTCGAGATCGTCGACCTGTTCAGCGTGAACAGCCCCCGGCTCACCACCGCCCACCAGCTGACCCTCCTGCGCACCGTGCACGAGGTGCTCGCCGACCCCGACGTCCAGGGCATCGTCGTCACCCACGGCACGGACACCCTCGAAGAGTCCGCCTTCCTGGTCGACCTGCACCACCACGACCCGCGCACGGTCGTCTTCACCGGCTCGCAGCTGCCCATGGGCGCCACGGACGGCGACGGCCCCGGCAACCTCTACGACGCCCTGCTCACCGCCGCCACCACCCGCGGGCTCGGCGTACTGATCGCCTTCGCCGGCCGGGTCCACGCCGCCCGCGGAACCGTCAAGACCCAGACGCTGATCGCGGACGCCTTCGCCGACCCCTCGGGCGAGCAACTCGGCAAGGTCGGCTTCGGCAAGGTCACCGTGCTGCGCCACGCGGTGCGCCCGCGGGCGCTCGCCCTGCCCGCGATGCCGGAACTGCCGCCCCGCGTGGACATGGTCATGCACCACGCCGACGCCGACCCGGTGCTCTTCGAGGCCGCCGTCGCGGCCGGCGCGCAGGGCGTGGTCCTCGTCGCCACCGGCGCCGGCAACGCCACCCCCGAGATCGTGGAAGCGGTCCGCGCGGCCACCGCGCGCGGCGTACTGGTGGCGCTGACCACCCGGGTCGCGGCCGGACCGGTCACCGAGATCTACACCCACGGCGGAGCCGTCGACCTGGTCGCCGCCGGAGCCGTGAAGAGCGGCACGCTGCGCGCCGGTCAGGCCCGGATCGCGGTCCTCTCCGCGCTGCTGGCCAGCCAGGACCCGGCCGAGCGGGTGCGGATCCTGCACCGCTCGCTCGTGACCGAGAGCCCGGTCCTCGTCGACGCGTGAGCACGGTCGACGCCTGAGTGCGTCGGATCCGGGTCGTCGTGCGACCGACCCGGATCCGGCGGATCCGCCTCACGCTCCGGCGGGCCCGCCGCCCCGCCCGAAGGCCGCCAGCAGTTGGTCCGCCGCCGAGGTCGCGGTCACCGTGCCCGCCCGCACCCCCGCCTCCAGGCCCGGGGCCAACTCCCGTACCGCCGGGTCCGCCCGCAGCCGCCCGAGCAGCTCGTCACGGACCATCGACCAGGTCCACTCCACCTGCTGCGCCGCCCGCTTGGCCGCCAGCCGGCCGTCCGCCTCCAGCACCCTGCGGTGCGCTTCGAGCCGCTCCCAGACCTCGTCCAGCCCCGCCGACTCGCGCGCGCTGCACGTCAGGACCGGCGGGGTCCAGGCCGCGTCCGCCGGGTGCATCAGCCGCAGCGCACCGGAGAGTTCGCGCGCGGCCGCCCGCGCCTCCCGCTCGTGCGGACCGTCCGCCTTGTTCACGGCGAGCACGTCCGCGAGCTCCAGGACGCCCTTCTTGATGCCCTGGAGCTGGTCGCCCGTACGCGCCAGGGACAGCAGCAGGAACGAGTCGACCATCCCGGCCACCGTGGTCTCGGACTGGCCGACGCCGACCGTCTCCACGAGCACCACGTCGTAGCCCGCGGCCTCCATGACGATCATCGACTCGCGGGTCGCCTTCGCGACCCCGCCCAGGGTGCCCGCCGAGGGGGACGGCCGGACGAAGGCCGCCGGATCCACCGCCAGGCGCTCCATCCGGGTCTTGTCGCCCAGGATCGACCCGCCCGTCCGGGTGGAGGACGGGTCCACGGCCAGCACCGCCACCCGGTGTCCGAGCCCGGTCAGCATCGTGCCGAAGGCATCGATGAACGTCGACTTGCCCACGCCCGGCACACCACTGATCCCGATCCGGCGCGCGGCGCCCGTGTGCGGCAGCAGCTCCGTCAGGAGCCGCTGCGCCAGCACGCGGTGATCGGCCCGGGTGGACTCGACGAGGGTGATGGCGCGCGCGATGTGCGCGCGCTTCCCGTCGAGCACGCCCTTGACATAGGCCTCGATGTCGATCTTCGGGGGCATCGGGTCGCCGCCCCGCCTACAGCTCGTGGCCGAGGTCGGCGGCCAGTCGCGTCACCAGGTCGTGCGCCGCGTCCGGGATGACCGTGCCGGGCGGGAACACCGCGGTGGCGCCCATCTCCAGCAGCGTCGGCACGTCCGCGGGCGGGATCACCCCGCCGACCACGATCATGATGTCCTCGCGGCCCTCGTGCGCCAGCTGCTCGCGCAGCGCCGGTACGAGGGTGAGGTGACCGGCCGCCAGCGAGGACACGCCCACCACGTGGACGTCCGCCTCGACCGCCTGGCGGGCGACCTCCTCCGGCGTCTGGAAGAGCGGGCCGACGTCCACGTCGAAGCCCAGGTCGGCGAAGGCGGTCGCGATCACCTTCTGGCCGCGGTCGTGCCCGTCCTGGCCCATCTTGGCCACCAGGATGCGCGGCCGACGGCCCTCCGCCTCCTCGAACCGGTCCACCAGCGCACGGGTGCGCGCGACCGACGGGGACTCGCCTGCTTCGTTGCGGTACACACCGGAGATCGTACGGATCTGGCTCGCGTGCCGCCCGTACACCTTCTCCAGCGCGTCCGAGATCTCGCCCACGGTCGCCTTCGCGCGCGCCGCGTCCACCGCCAGCTTGAGGAGGTTGCCCTCCAGGCCCGATCCCGCACCGCGCTCGGCGGCGTTCGTCAGCGCCCGCAGACAGTCCTGCGTCACCGCCTCGTCGCGCTCCTCGCGCAGCCGCCGCAGCTTGGCGATCTGCTGGGTGCGCACCGAGGAGTTGTCCACCTTGAGCACGTCGATCAGCTCGTCGCTCTCCACCCGGTACTTGTTCACCCCGATCACCGGCTGGCGGCCCGAGTCGATCCGCGCCTGCGTGCGGGCCGCGGCCTCCTCCACGCGCAGCTTCGGGATGCCCGCGTCGATGGCCTGCGCCATGCCGCCGGCCGCCTCGACCTCCTCGATGTGCTGCCACGCCCGGCGGGCCAGGTCGTAGGTCAGCTTCTCGACGTACGCACTGCCGCCCCACGGGTCGATCACCCGGCAGGTCCCCGACTCCTGCTGGAGCAGCAGCTGGGTGTTGCGCGCGATCCGCGCCGAGAAGTCCGTCGGCAGCGCGAGCGCCTCGTCGAGGGCGTTGGTGTGCAGCGACTGGGTGTGCCCCTGGGTCGCCGCCATCGCCTCGATGCACGTGCGCGTCACGTTGTTGAAGACGTCCTGCGCCGTCAGCGACCAGCCCGAGGTCTGCGAATGCGTGCGCAGCGAAAGGGACTTGGGGTTCTTCGGGTCGAACTGCTTGACCAGGCGCGCCCACAGCAGGCGGGCGGCCCGCAGCTTGGCGACCTCCATGAAGAAGTTCATGCCGATCGCCCAGAAGAAGGACAGGCGCGGCGCGAAGGCGTCGACGTCCATCCCGGCGCCCAGCCCGGCCCGCAGGTACTCCACCCCGTCGGCCAGGGTGTAGGCCAGCTCCAGGTCGGCGGTCGCCCCCGCCTCCTGGATGTGGTAGCCGGAGATCGAGATCGAGTTGTACCGCGGCATCTTCTGCGAGGTGAAGGAGAAGATGTCGGAGATGATCCGCATCGACGGCTTCGGCGGATAGATGTAGGTGTTGCGGACCATGAACTCTTTGAGGATGTCGTTCTGGATGGTCCCCGCGAGCTTGTCGGGGGACACCCCCTGCTCCTCGGCCGCCACGATGTACAGCGCCAGCACGGGCAGCACCGCGCCGTTCATCGTCATCGACACCGACATCTTGTCCAGCGGGATCCCGTCGAACAGCTGGCGCATGTCGTAGATCGAGTCGATCGCCACGCCCGCCATGCCGACGTCGCCCGTCACCCGGGGGTGGTCGCTGTCGTAGCCGCGGTGCGTCGGCAGGTCGAAGGCGACCGACAGGCCCTTCTGGCCGGACGCCAGGTTGCGCCGGTAGAAGGCGTTGGACTCCTCGGCCGTCGAGAAGCCCGCGTACTGCCGGATCGTCCAGGGCTGGTTGACGTACATCGTCGGGTACGGGCCGCGCAGGTACGGGGCCACGCCCGGGTAGGTCCCCAGGAAGTCCAGGCCCTCCACGTCCCGCCCGGTGTACAGCTGCTTGACGCCGATGCCCTCGGGCGTCTCCCACAGCAGGTCCTCGGTGGCGGAGCCGGTGGACTCCTTCACCGCCGCCCGCCACTGCTCCTCGGACCCGGCGGGAGCGGTCCCGCCGAGCGCCAGCTCGGAGAAATCGGGGATGCTCACGTGGTCACTCCCATCCGGTCGAGTACGGAGGACAGCACGGCGACCGCGTCGCAGCCGGCGAAGACGTACTCGTCCACATCGTCCGCGCGGGTACCCGGTCGGCCCGCGAGGAAGACCGTCGTGGCGCCCGCGGCGCGCAGCGCGGCCGCCACCGCCCCGGCCCGCTCCTCGTACAGCGCGTCGCTGGAGCACAGCACGGCCATGCCGTCGGCGCCGCTCGCCGCGTAGGCCGCGGCCGCGGTGTCCGCGTCCACGGACACCGGGTCGTGCACCGCCTCGACGCCGCCCGCCTGGAACAGGTTGGAGGCGAAGGTGGCCCGACCGGTGTGGGCCGCGGCCGGACCCAGCGCCGCGAGGAAGATCCGCGGCCGGGCGCCGGTCGCCGCGAGGTGCGCGTCGGACCGGGCGCGCAGCGCCTCGTAGGCCTCGTCGCGGCGGACCCGCGGCAGTCCGCCCGAGGGCGCGGCGGGCGCGCTGTCGCGCACCACCGGCTTCTCGGACAGCAGCGGGAACTCGCTGACGCCGGTGATCGGTTCGCGGCGCTTGGCGAGCTTCTTGGACCGCTCGGCCCAGGTGGCGGCCAGTCGTTCGGCGACCAGGCCGGAGCGCAGCGCGGCGGGCAGGCCGCCCGACTTCTCGACCGTCTGGAAGAACTCCCAGGCGGCGTGCGCGAGTTCGTCGGTCAGCTGCTCGACGTACCAGGAACCGCCCGCCGGGTCGATCACCCGGGCCAGGTGCGACTCCTCCATCAGGATGGTGGAGGTGTTGCGGGCGATCCGGCGCGCGAAGGCGTCCGGCAGCCCGAGGTCCTGGTCGAAGGGGAGCACGGTGACCGAGTCCGCCCCGGCCACACCCGCGGCCATGCAGGCCACGGTGGTGCGCAGCATGTTCACCCACGGGTCGCGCCGGGTCATCATGACCGGCGAGGTCACCGCGTGCTGGCGCTGGGCGCCCGCCCCCGGGGCCCCGCACGCCTCGGCGATCCGGGCCCACAGGCGGCGCGCGGCCCGCAGCTTGGCGATGGTGAGGAACTGGTCGGCGCTGGCGGCGTACCGGAACTCCAGCTGCCCGAGGGCCGCCGCGGTGTCCAGGCCCGCGTCGGTGAGGGCGCGCAGGTAGGCCACGCCGGTGGCCAGGGACAACCCCAGCTCCTGCCCCGCCGAGCCGCCCGCCTCGTGGTAGGGGAGCGCGTCCACGACCAGGGCGCGCAGGCCGGGCCATCCGGCCGCCGTCTCCCGGGCCAGCTCCACGGCCCCGGCGAGCTCCAGCGCCTCGCCCGTACGTGCCTCGTGGCCCAGCGGGTCGGCGCCGAGGTTGCCGCGCGCGGCCTCGGGGGCCACCTCGCGCTCGGCGTACAGGCGCAGCAACTCCCGCGCCGCCCCGAGGAATTCGGCTCCGGCGTCCAGGGCGACCGGTGCGAGGTCCAGGTAGACCCCGGTCAGCGCGCGGTCCAGCCCCGCGACCGGAACGCCGTCCCGGCCGACGGTCAGCCACAGCGAGGTGACCCCGTTCTCCAGGTCGGCGAGGACGGCCTCGTTCAGGAGCGCCGGGTCGGTGTGCGCGAGCCGTTGGCGCACGTCCCAGCCCGCGGCGGCCGTGCCCTCGGCCCGGCCCCCGCGCAGGAAGGGCGCGAAACCGGGCAGGCCGATGGCGCCGGTGTCCGCGGAGCCCCCGGAAGCGGGTGCGGTGTAGAGCGGGCGCGTGCTGAGCCCGTCCTCGAGCGTGGTGGACAACGCGTTCTCAGCTGCCTCGCCGGATGCTTCCTTGCCCGACTTGCGCAGTACGCCCTCTACAAGGCGCTGCCACTGCTCATGCGTCGCGTCAGGGAACTCGGCGGCCAGGGAAAGCCCGTCATCAGGCAGGACCGTCATGGCTCGAATGCTAGGGGCGGCGCTAAAGCGAAGCCACCTTCCCTCTATGTGATCTGTCACTCTCGGTGCGTGGCGCTTCAGGACAGACCGGCGGGATCCCGGAACAACGGACCGAGCAACACGGTCGCCGCGGCCTGGGGGAGTACGGCGGGCCCGGCGTGCGGGGCGACGATCCGCCCGGGGCCCGCCGACCCCGGGGACAGCTCGGCCGCCGCCGCGCGGATTTCATCCAAATAGCCTTCGTGCAGGACGCTCGACAGCTCGGAGACCACCATCACGGCCGGGTTGAAGACGTCCAGGAGCAGCGCCGCCGCCCGCCCGACGGCACGGGCCCGCTCGCGCAGCAGCGCGTCCGCGCGCGGGTCCCCGGTGGCCGCCGCGTCGACGACCAGCCCGACGGAGGGCTCCGGCACGATCCCCCGGCGCACCGCCTCGACGCCGAGCGCCGTGTCGGACGCGGTGGCCTGGAGGCAGCCGGTACGTCCGCACGCGCACGGCACGGTCGACCCGGGCACCGGCAGGTGCGCCACGTCACCGGCCGCGGCCCCGGGCCCCTGGTGGACGGCGCCCTCGATGCCGAAGGCGGCGTCCACGACGTTGCCGATGAAGAGGTGGACCAGGCTGCGCCGGGCCTGCGGGTGCCCGAAGAGGATCTCCGCGTGCCCGACCGCGCGCGCGTGGTTGTCCACCCGGACCGCCACCCCCATTGCCCGGGCCAGCACGTCGGCCAGCGGTACGTCGCGCCAGCCCAACGCCGCGTGCCGGACCACGGTCCCGGTGTCGGGGCGGACCCACCCGCCCAGCGCCGCGCCGACCCCGAGCAGCGGGCGCCCGCCGCCGAACTCGCCCAGGAACCGGTCCAGTTCGGCCGCGACCAGGCCGAGCAGCCGGTCCGCACCGAGACCCTCCTCGTGGGGCAGGGCCCGGCGGGCCAGCACCTGCCCGCGCAGGTCGACCAGCCCGAGGACGCAGGCCCGTACCCCGATGTGCAGGGCCCCGGCCAGCGGGCCGCCGACGGCCCCGGTGTGCAGGTCCAGCGGGATCCGGGGCCGCCCCGCCGCCGTGGCGGGCCCGGCCGGGGGAGCGGGCACCTCGCGCAGCAGGCCGCGCCGGACCAGCAGGGTGGTCTGCCGGGACACGGCCGCCGGACTCAGCCCGCACAACCCGGAGACCGCGCTCCGGGCGACGGGCCCGTGGTCGAGCACGGTCCGCAACACCGTGGCGGCATTGGCCACCGCCCGCCCGTCCCCGGCCCGACGGGGCACGGCCACCCCGTCACGCTCACTGGCCCCGAACCTCAAACGCTCTCCTAGAACGAAAACGACCTCCCCCAGATCATGCCGGAGCCCCCGCCATCCAGCCCCGCGGCCCGAGCCGCCCGCCCATCCCCGGCCCCGCGGCCCGAGGCGCCCGCCCATCCCCGGCCCCGCCACCCGAGGCGCCCCCGCATCCCGGCCCCGCCACGAGAGGCGCCCCCGCATCCCGGCCCCGCCACCCGAGGTGCCCGCACCTCCCAGCCCCGCCGGCGTTTGAGGCGCCCCCGGAGGGCACGCGGACCCGCACCCGGCGTCGCAGCCCCACCCCTCCAGCCCCGCCCGGGGCCCCTCCCAGCGGTAGCCGGGGGAGTTCGAGGCGCCCCCGGAGGGCAGCGGACCGCCGCACCCCACCCCACCCGCCACCCCGTGTCGGTCGAACGCATGGCGCCCACGTTGCGGCGCCATGAAATCCACCAGGGTCGATCATGCGCCACCGGCCATCCCCCGCCCGGCGCGCAGCCGCAATAACCCCAGGTCAGGCGGGTCGGCAAGGCCACCCCCCACCGGACCCGGTGGCCGGTTCACACCCCTCCCCCAGGGGGTTGACCGGCGGCGGACCCGCTGACAGTCTCCGAGCCATGTCCGCGACCGATCGAAACGTCTCGCGGCTCCACACCCCCGGCGCGTGTACCGCTCCGGGCGGATGTCCGGGCCGCTGTCCGGCCCCTTCCCGGGCCTGACCGCCCCACCCGCGCCACCCGCGCCCCGCCACCCGCGCCCCGCGCCCAGCGCTCTGGTCGTGCCCCCTCCCCGAGCCACACCCGGGGAGCCGGGCCCCCGGCCCCGCCACCCGGAGCCACCGGCCCCGGTCGATCCCCTCCGGGCGGCGCGCGGCCCGTAGCCGCCGCCCGTACCGCCGCGCACCCCACCGCACCACGCCCCACCGCGTCCCACCACGCCCCGCGACGTCGCGGAGTCCGCCCGCCCACCCATATTTCTTCCGCTGCGGAAAGAATCTCCAGGAGGCTCTCATGACCACCGCCACCCACCCGGCCCCCGCCCCCGCCACCGCACCCGCCGTCACCGTCAAGAAGGTCGGCGGCCGGATCGGAGCCGAGCTCGGCTCCGTCCGCCTCGGCGGCGACCTCGGCCCCGAGACCGTCGCTCAGATCCGCGCCGCGCTCCTCACCCACAAGGTCGTCTTCTTCCGCGGCCAGGACCACCTCGACGAGGCCGGCCACGAGGCCTTCGCCCAGCTCCTCGGCACCCCCGTCGCGCACCCCACCGTCCCCTCCGCGGACGGGCGTTACGCCCTCGGCATCGACTCCCACCACGGCGCCCGCGCCAACCAGTGGCACACCGACGTCACCTTCGTGCCGGCCTACCCCGCCTTCTCCATCCTGCGGGCCGTCACCATCCCGCCCTACGGCGGCGACACCCTGTGGGCCAACACCGCCACCGCCTACGCCAACCTCCCCGCACCGCTGCGGGCGCTCGCCGACGGCCTGCGCGCCGTGCACTCCAACGAGTACGACTACGCCGCCCTGCGCCCCGACGCCCTCCCCGAGGCCCTCGCCCAGTACCGCGAGGTGTTCACCTCCACCACCTTCCTCACCGAGCACCCGGTGGTCCGCGTCCACCCCGAGACCGACGAACGCACCCTGCTCCTCGGCAACTTCGTCCAGCGCATCGAGGGCCTCACCGGCCGCGACTCCCGCGCCCTCCTCGACCTGTTCCAGGCGCACGTCGAGCGCCCCGAGAACACCGTCCGCTGGCAGTGGAGCGCCGGCGACGTCGCCATCTGGGACAACCGCGCCACCCAGCACTACGGGGTCGACGACTCCGACGACCACGAGCGCACCCTGCGCCGGGTCACCGTCGACGGCGACGTCCCGGTCGGCCCCGACGGCCGCTCCTCCCGCCTGATCAGCCCGGAGAGCGTCCCCGACCCGTCCTTCGGAATCCCCTCCGGCGCCTCCGTGACCGAGGCCGCCGCCGCCCCGGCCGCCGTCTGACCCCGCCCCGCACGCACGCCGCCCAAGGAGCCCCCGTGGCCAGCATCCTCGCCCTCACCGGCAGTCCCTCCCTGCACTCGCGCACCGCCGTCGTCGCCGACCACGTCCTGCGCCGCCTGTCCCACTCCGGATTCGCGACCTCGCACCTGGCCGTCCGTGAACTCCCCGCCGCCGACCTGCTCGCCGCCCGCAGCGGCCAGCCCGAACTGCGCCGGGCGCTGGCCGCCGTCGCCGAGGCGGACGGCCTGGTCATCGCGACCCCGGTCTACAAGGCCTCGTACACCGGCCTGCTCAAGGCCTTCCTCGACCTGCTCCCGCAGGACGGCCTGGCCGGGAAGACCGTGCTGCCGCTCGCCACGGGCGGCAGCCTCGCCCACGTCCTGACCCTCGACTACGCCCTGCGCCCGGTGCTCACCGCGCTCGGCGCCCGGCACGTCACCACCGGCCGCTTCGTCCTGGACTCCTCCGTCGAGCGCGGTGACGGGCCCGACCGGCTGCGCCCCGAGGCCGAACTCGACCTCTTCCAGGCCGTCGACGAGTTCGCCGAGGCCCTGCGCCTGCGCACCGTCCCGCACCCCCGCCCCACCGTGACCGTCGCCCCGTAACCACTCGCCCCACCGCCCCGCCCCACCGCCCCGAGAAGGACCAGCCATGCCCGCGACACCCACCCGGACCACCACCTCCCGGCGCCAGTTCCTCGCCCTGCTCGGCATCTCGGCGGCCGCGGTGAGCTGCGGCACGGCCACGGCCTCCGGCGGCGGGGGCGGGGGCGCGCAGCTCAAGAAGCTGAAGTACCAGGGCGCGGTCGGGTCGGTCACGCTGCCCGAACTCGCCGCGGACCTCGGCTACCTCGGCGACGTCACCCTCGACTGGGTCGGCAACACGATCAGCGGCCCCCAGGACATCCAGTCGGCGGCCACCGGCCAGACCCACTTCGGTGGAGCCTTCAACGGCGCCGTCGTCAAACTCGCGGCGGGCAAGGCCCCGATCAAGGCCGTCGTCTCCTACTACGGATCCGACCAGTACTCCTACGGCGGCTACTACGTGCTGGAGGACAGCCCGATCCGCTCCGCCCGCGACCTGATCGGCAAGAAGGTCGGCATGAACACCCTGGGCGCCCACTACCAGGCGCTCCTGGACATCTACCTCAGCCGCAACGGCCTCTCCAAGACCGACGCGGCCAAGGTCGAGGCCCTGGTCGTGCCCCCCGTCAACACCGAACAGTCGCTGCGCCAGAAGCAGATCGACGTCGCCGTGCTCAGCGGCGTGCTGCGCGACAAGGCGCTGGCGACGGGCGGCATCCGGCCCCTGTTCACCGACTTCCAACTGCTCGGCGCCTTCAGCGCCGGCACCTACGTGATGACCCAGCGCTTCATCAAGGAGAACCCGGACACCGTCCGCACCTTCGTCACCGGCGTCGCCAAGGCCATCGAGTGGTCCCGGACCACCCCGCGCGAGGAGGTCATCGCCCGGATGACGGCCATCGTCAAGAAGCGCGGCCGCAACGAGGACACCTCCACCCTCCAGTACTGGCACTCGTACGGCGTGGCCGAGACCGGCGGCCGGATCGGGGACAAGGAGTTCCAGCTCTGGCTCGACTGGTTGGGCGAGCGCGGAGACATCAAGAAGGGCCAGCTCAAGGCCGCCGACCTGTACACCAACGAGTTCAACGACTACCGGAAGGGGGCCTGAGCGACATGGCGAAGATCGTCTTCGAATCGGTCACCAAGACCTTCCCGTCCGCGTCCCGCGGCGACTTCACCGCACTGGACGGCATCGACCTCTCCATCGGAGCGGGGGAGTTCCTGGTCGTCGTGGGCCCCAGCGGCTGCGGCAAGTCCACCCTCCTCGACCTGCTCGGCGGCCTGACCCGACCGAGCGGCGGCCGGATCCTGCTCGACGGCGAGCCCGTCACCGGCCCCGGCCTGGACCGCGGCATCGTCTTCCAGCAGTACGCACTGCTGCCGTGGCGCACCGCGCTGGGCAACATCGAATTCGGCCTGGAGGCCACCGGCGTCCCGCGCCGCCAACGCACGGCGAAGGCGCGGGAGTTCCTCGACCTGGTCGGTCTCACCGGCTTCGGCGACCGGCACCCGCACGAGCTGTCCGGCGGCATGCGCCAGCGCGTCGCGATCGCCCGCTCGCTGGCCTACGACCCCGACGTACTGCTGATGGACGAGCCCTTCGCGGCGCTCGACGCCCAGACCCGCGAGTCCCTCCAGGACGAACTCCGGCGGATCTGGCAGGCCACCGGCAAGACGGTCGTCTTCATCACGCACAGCATCGAGGAGGCGGTGTACCTCGGCCAGCGCGTCGCGGTGATCACCTCCCGCCCCGGCCGGGTCAAGGAGATCGTCCCGGTCTCCTTCGGGGGCCGCGCGAACGGCCTCCTGGGCGAGGACCTGCGCTCCAGCCCCGAGTTCGCCCGCTACCGCCACGAGATCTGGACCCTGCTCCACGACGAGGTGGCCCGTGCCCAGCAACTGGAGAAGGAGCAGGCCGCCGCATGAGCACCGAGACCCACACCCCGGTCGAGCTGACCGAAGCCCTCCCGGCCACCCTGACCGAGGACCTCCCCGAGACGGACTCCGCCCCCTCGGCCGTCGCGCCCTCCGGTGCCGCTCCCGCGCCCGTCGCTCCCGCGCCCGTCGCTCCCGCGCCCGCCGCTCCCGCGCCCGCCCTCGCCGGTCCGCTCCCGGCGGCGAAGCGTCCCCGCGCCGCCCGACCGGCCGCGCTCGGCGGCCGGGCCGGGCGCTGGATCCGCGGCGCCGCCCTCCGCTCGGCCGCCCTCGTCGCGCTGCTCCTCGTCTGGGAGACCGCACCCCGCCTCGGCCTGGTGGACCGGACCTTCCTGCCCCCCTTCAGCGAGGTCGCCGTCGCCTGGTGGGAGCTGCTCGCCGACGGACAGCTCGGCGAACACACCTGGGCCAGCCTGGTCCGCTCCTTCGGCGGCTTCGGCATCGCCGTCGCGGTCGCCGTCCCGCTCGGGCTGCTGATCGGCTGGTACCGACCGGTCGCCGAGCTGCTCGGGCCGCTGCTGGAGGTGTTCCGCAACACCGCCGCCCTCGCGCTGCTCCCCGTCTTCGTGCTGCTGCTCGGCATCGGCGAGACCTCGAAGATCTCGATGGTCGTCTACGCCTGCGTCTGGCCGGTCCTGCTGAACACCATCAGCGCCGTCCGCGGCGCCGACCCCACGCTCGTCAAGCTCGCCCGCTCGATGGACCTGTCCACCCTGCGGCTGTTCCAGAAGGTGATCCTGCCGTCCTCCGTGCCGACCATCTTCACCGGCATCCGGCTGGCCGGAGCGGTCTCCATCCTGGTCCTCGTCGCCGCCGAGATGATCGGCGCGAAGGCGGGCCTCGGCTACCTGATCAACGCCTCGCAGTTCAACTTCGCCATCCCGCAGATGTACGCCGGGATCATCACCATCTCCGCGATCGGCGTGGGCTTCAACCAGATCCTCGTCTCGATCGAACGCCGGCTGAGCCTGTGGCGCGTCCCGGCCGCGGGCTGACCGCCCGCCCACTCCGCCCGCCCCGCCTTCCCCGCCTTCCCTTGAGGACCCCGTCATGAGCACCGACTCCCGCCGCACCCTCCACCTCAACGCCTTCCTGATGAACGCCGGCCACCACGACGCCGCCTGGCGCCACCCCGACAGCAGCCCCGAGCGGATCACGGACCTGCGCTACTTCCAGGAGCTGGCCAGGACCGCCGAGCGCGGGCTGCTCGACTCCATCTTCTTCGCCGACGGCCTCGCCCTGTGGGGCAAGGCCCGCTACAACGCCCTCGGCGGCTTCGAGCCGTTGACCCTGCTCTCCGCGATCGCGGCCGTCACCGAGCACATCGGCCTGATCGCGACCGTGTCGACGACCTTCAACGAGCCGTTCCACACGGCCCGCAAGTTCGCCTCCCTCGACCACATCAGCAACGGCCGCGCCGGCTGGAACATCGTCACCTCCGGCACCGTCGACGAGGCCCGCAACTTCAACCAGGACGAGCACCTGGAGCACGGCCTGCGCTACGACCGGGCCCGTGAGTTCCTCGACGTGGCCACCAAGCTCTGGGACAGCTGGGACGACGACGCGATCGTCCTGGACAAGGAGCGGGGGATCTACGCCGACACCGACAAGCTCCACCCGGCCGACCACCGCGGCACCTACTTCGGCGTCGCGGGCGCCCTCAACGTGCCCCGCTCGCCCCAGGGCCACCCGCTCCTGGTCCAGGCCGGGTCCTCCGAGGACGGCAAGGAGTTCGCCGCGCAGTACGCCGAGGCCGTCTTCACCGCGCAGCAGACCCTCGCCGACGGCCAGACCTTCTACAAGGACCTCAAGTCCCGCCTCGCCCGCTACGGCCGGACCGAGGGCGACCTGCTCGTCCTGCCCGGCATCGCACCGGTCATCGGGTCCACCGAGGCCGAGGCCAAGGCCCTCGAACAGCAGCTCACCGACCTCCAGGTGCCGGAGTACGGCCTGGCCCAGCTCTCCGGCATGCTGGGCACCGACCTCACCGGGCACCCGCTGGACGGCCCGCTGCCCGAACTGCCCGAAGAGCGCGACATCAACGGCAACAAGAGCCGCTTCACGCTCGTCGCCGAACTCGCCCGCCGCGACGGCCTCACCCTGCGCGAGCTGATCGCACGGCTCGGAGCGGGTCGCGGCCACCGGGTCTTCGCGGGAACCCCGGAGCAGATCGCCGACCAGCTGGAGCAGTGGTTCACCCAGGGCGCGGCCGACGGCTTCAACATCATGGCGCCCGTACTGCCCACCGGGCTCACCGACTTCGTCGACCAGGTGGTGCCGATCCTGCAGAAGCGCGGCCTCTTCCGCACCGAGTACACCGGACGCACCCTCCGCGAGAACTACGGCCTGGGGCGCCCGGTCAGCCGGTACGCGGCGGCGGGGGCGCACTGACCCGGGGCCGGACGGCCGCGGGAGGGGGGTGGGTGCCGGGTCCGGCGCCCACCCCCCTCCCGCGCGCGCGTACGGGCGGCCGGGTGGCGGAGCCGGATCAGACGGTCAGCACGATCTTGCCGCGGGTGCGGCCCGTCGCGCTGATCTCCCAGGCCTTCGCCGCCCGCGCCAGCGGCAGGGCGTGCTCCACGTGCACGGTGAGCTTGCCGTCGTCCGCCAGCCGGGCCAGCGCGGTCAGGTCGGCGGTGTCGGGGCGCACCCAGAGCTGGTGCGCGCTCTTGGCCGCGGCGCCGGGGTCGGCGATGGAGACCACCCGGCCCCGCTCCTTGACCAGACCCTGGAGGACCTCGACGGCCCCGTCCCCGAAGAAGTCGAGCCCCGCGTCGACGCCTTCGGGCGCCAGCGCGCGGATCCGGTCGGCCAGCCCCTCGCCGTACAGCACCGGTTCGGCGCCCAGCGAGCGCAGGTAGTCGTGGTTGTGCGCCCCGGCGGTGCCGATCACCCGGGCCCCGAGGGCGAGGGCGATCTGCACGCCCAGCGATCCGGTGCCGCCCGCCGCCGCGTGGATGACCACGGTCTCGCCCGCGGCGACCCGCACCCGGGCCAGCGACTGGTAGGCGGTGAGCCCGGCCAGGGGGACGCCCGCGGCCTGTTCGAAGGTCAGGGCGCGGGGCTTGCGGGCCAGGGTGCGCACGGGGGCCGAGACCAGTTCGGCGTAGGTGCCGAGCTGCACCCATTCCTTGCGGAGGTAGCCGTACACCTCGTCGCCCACGGCGTACTCGGAGGTGTCGGCGCCGAGGGCCTCCACGACCCCGGCGACGTCCCAGCCCGGTATGACCGGGAAGCGGGTCTCCGTGGTCGCGTCGAGGTATCCGGCGGCGATCTTCCAGTCGACCGGGTTGACCCCGGCGGCCTTCACCCGGACGAGCACCTCGCCGGGGCCGACCTTGGGTTCGGGCGCGTCGACGAGTTCGAGGCTGCCGGGGGCGCCGTCGGTGCCGTAAGCGGAGAAAGTGATTGCCTTCATGATCGCTCCAACTGCCCCTGATCCAGGGCTATTCCGGAGCGACCGGGGCGATATCAGGCCAATCAGGCGGGCAGGCTGTTGCGGTGCGAGAGCCGCCGCGCCGCGGCCAGCAGGGCCTGGATCTGGACCCCCGACTGCTCGACGTCGTCCAACGGGGAGGGGAAGGACAGTCGGACGTCGCGGTGCCCGACGCGCTCTTCGAGCCGCAGGGTGATCCCGTAGCGGTCCATGGCGAGCGGCAGCGCGCGCAGCACCTTGTTCGCGGGCTGCGGCTGGACCAGCCGCAGCAGCAGGGTGACCAGCTCGTTGTGCTCGTCGAGCAGGTGGGTGAGCATCCCCGACTCGTAGGCGGCGAGCGGGTCGGGGCACGCCTCGTCGAGCTCCTGGAGGCCGATGTACGAGCGGCCCTCGTCCGTCTCCAGGACGGCCCGGCCGAATTCCACGCAGGTGCTGGTGTCGGAGCCGTCGGAACCGTCGGCGTACGGGGTCAGCAGGTGGCCGAGGATCGTGACCCGGGCGCGGACCCGGTCGCGCACCGGGGTCGACGCGATGTCGGTGAACTCCAGCCGGATCGCCGGCCGGCCGTCGTGCAGCGGGGAGCGTCCGTCGAGCGGGTTCCCGGCGGCCGGTGCGGCCGGGTGCAGGTGCAGGCGGCCGAGCACGTCGGCGCCGTCCAGGTGGCAGACCTCGGTGCGCACCCCGTCGGCGATCACGGTCATGGAGTGGGCGGCGGCCAGGATGGACCTGACCCGTTCCGCGTCGCTCGGCCGGGCGGGCGACGCCGCTCCGGACCCGGCGGGGGCGGGGGTGTCGGATGCGGCCGGGTGGGCAGGGTCGCCGGACATGCGCATGCGGATCTCTCCATCGTCCCGGGGCGGGCTGGTTAGGTATGCCTAACCTAACCTATCTCGGTGTCGCTGAGTACCCGGCGCGCCAACCGGTCCAGGGTCCGCATGATCCGCTCCCGGCTGAGGCCGAGGGTGTGCCGCTGGTGCTGGTAGACCTCGGGCGCCAGCGGGCTGAGCAGGATGTCCACACCGCTCTCCGGATCCTCCATGCCCGCGTCCGCGAGCAGGGTCCGCACGTGGGCCCGCCAATGGCTGTACGCGGCGCCCGTGAAGCGGGCCGGGCCGTGTTCGGCGCCCAGCGCCAGCGGAAGGTGACGCTCCAGCAGGTCGAGGGCGGCGGAGTAGAAGGCGGACAGCCGCTCCGCGGCGGGGGCGCCGGGGCCGAGGGGCGGCGGGCCGTAGGCGAGCCTGCCCTGGAGGACGCGCTCGTGTTCGTCCAGCAGCGCGACCGCGATCGAGCGCGGATCGGGGAAGCGGCGGTAGAGGGTGGCCCGGCCGACCCCGGCTGTCTTGGCGATCCGGTCCATCGTTACCGTGCGGGGGTCGTGTTCGGCGAAGAGCTGCTCCGCCGCGGCGAGTATCTGCGCGTGGTTGCGTAACGCGTCCGCGCGCTTGACGAACCGGGCTGCGGGGGCCGTGCGACCCGCCGGTTCACGGACCGCGGGGATCTCGTCGCGAGGGGTCATGGCGGCGACCTTACGTGCTTCGTGTCGCTGTTGGGCTGAACGGGTGAAACGCGAGAGGATGGGGAGATGCACAAGAAGCGTCTGGCCGAGGCGGCCTGGTGAGCAGGTACGACGTCACCGATGAACAGTGGGAGGGCCTCGCGCAGGTGGTGCCCCTGCGCAGCCGCAACGAGTGGCCGTCCAGAGTGGACCACCGCACCATCCCGACGACCCCCGGCGCCGCCGTTTCGGCGCAGCGCCGGTTCGTCGTGATCAGAGTGCAGGTCTTCGCGGACGCGCGCGAGGTGGCCGAGTACCTCATCGCGCAGATCCCCGTGCTGCTCGACCTCACGGGTGCCGACGGCGAAGTGGCCAAGCGCATCCTGGACTTCAGCAGCGGCGTGGTCTTCGGGCTGGGCAGCGGTATGCACCGGGTCGACCGCAACGTCTTCCTGCTCGCACCGGTGGGCACCGAAGTGGAGGGGATCGCGGCCGCGGCCGTCCCCCGATCGTAGGAAGGTCGCGGCGGCGGAACGGTTCAGCGCGGCCTGGGGTGCCCGGCCGGCCCGTAGCGTCCGGGCATGGACGCCATGTTGGACACCACGTTGGACGCCGCGTCGGGCGGTACGTCGGACAGCACCCGCAGTGCCCCCGCCGCCGCTCCGCCCCCGCCCACCCCTTTAGCCCCGCCCGCCCCCTCGGCCCCGGCGCCCCCGCGGGCTCCGGCGCCGCCGGCCGCCCACGTACCCGCTCCGCGGCCGTACGCCGACCGGCGCGCGCGGGCCGCAGCGGCGCAGCCGGGTGCGGGGCGGGCCGCCGCGGGAGCGCCGTACGCCCGGCCCGCCGTCACCGAACTGCGCCTGTCCGCCTTCGCCGCGCACCGCGCGGCGGTCTACCCGCTCGGCCCGGTCACCCTCTTCGCCGGCCCCAGCGGCAGCGGCAAGTCCCAGGCCCTGGCCGGGTACGAGGCCCTCGCACGGCTCGGCTCCGGCGCCGACCTGGCCGAGGTGTTCCCGGATCCGGTGGCCCTGGTGCCGCAGCGGGCCCGCCCCGACGCGCAGCGGCGCCGCGGGTTCCGGATCGGCTGCACCGTCGACGGGCCCGTGGGCCCGGTCCGCCTCGACCTCGCCGTCCAGGCCGAACCCGACCTGCGCATCGTCGGCGAACGACTCGCCGCGGGCGAGCAGATCCTGCTGAACACCGCGCTGCGCGACCCCGGGCGCCGCTCGGTGCAGGCCGCCTGGCTGACCGGGGGTTCCACCGGCGTCACCCGGGCCCCCTTCCCCGACGACCGGCTCGGCACCGCGCTGCTGCCGCTGCGGGTGGCCGGGAGCACGGAGGGCCAGCGACAGGTGCTCGCCGCCGCCGAACAGGTGGTGATCGCGCTGCGGTCGGTGTTCCCCTGCGACCCGCGACCCGCCGCGATGCGCGCCCCCGTGCCGCCCGGCCCGGGCCTGCTGCGCGGGGACTGCGGCAACCTGGCCGACGTACTGCGCCGGACCCGGCAGGAGTGCGGCACCCGGTACGCCCTGCTGACCGAGGCCGCCCGCACCGGCTGCGCGGGCCCGGTGGAGGGGTTGGGGGAGCGGGCCACGGCCGACGGGCGGGTGCTGGCCGAGCTGCTCCGCGGCGACCTCCCGGCGACGGAGCTGGGCCGGCTCGGCGCGGGGGAGCTGCGCTTCCTGGGGCTGGCCCTCGTCCTGCTCACCGGGCCCGGGGTGCTGGCCGTCGACCAGAGCGCCGAACTCCTGCCCGCGCAGCAGGCGCTGACCGTCCTCGCCGACGGCTTCGACCACGGCCTCGACCGGACCCAGCGCGCCGAGCTGCTGCGCCTGGCCCTGCTCTCGTGCGGTCGCGGGCACGTCCGGCTGGTGGCGACGGTGGGCGAGGAGGGCGCCGACTTCGCCCGGGAGGTGGCGGGGGTGTCAGTGGTAGACCTGAACCCATGAACGAGAACCCCTCCCCCGAGCCCGCACCCGAGCCGGCAGCCGAGCCGGCGCCGGCGCCGGACGAGCGGCTGG
The DNA here is from genome assembly GCF_044759975.1 of Streptomyces sp. NPDC098789. NCBI lineage: Bacteria > Bacillati > Actinomycetota > Actinomycetes > Kitasatosporales > Streptomycetaceae > Streptomyces > Streptomyces sp. NPDC098789. The sequence goes on along the minus strand of NZ_JBIWAJ010000005.1, from coordinate 279,005 downwards.
CGCTGCTCCAGCGGCGGCTGGCCGCCTTCGCGGCGGCGCGCGACTGGCAGCCCTTCCACACGCCGAAGAACCTGGCGGTGGCACTGAGCGTGGAGGCGTCCGAACTGGTCGAGATCTTCCAGTGGCTGACGCCCGAGCAGTCGGAGCGGGTCATGGAGCGGCCGGAGACCGCGCACCGTGTGGCCGATGAGGTCGCTGACGTGCTGGCCTACCTGCTGCAGTTCTGTGAGGTACTGGGGGTGGACGTGCTCGATGCGCTCGCCGCGAAGATCGACAGGAATGAACTTCGTTTTCCTGTGAAGGGCACTTCGGAAGCAAATTGTCACTCTTCGGAGTGATGGCGCTGTCCACAACCATGTTTGTGTCCACAGATTTCCGAATACCCCTGGCTTTACTGGCTCGTTGCCCTCACTCTGGGTAGTGATAGGGGAACAGTGGGGTGTCGTGCGGACGGGGGACGGCATATGGACGCGGTACGGCTGATCGCGGCCGGCCGACATGCTCTGGCACAGAGTGGGGCGGCGATGGACATCGTGGGCGAGGCCTGGCAGGCCCAGGCCCTCGCACAGGGAATAGGGGGATGGCTGGCCATCACGGGGCCGCCGGAGCTGAGAGCGGAGGCCCGGGGCCTGGGGGAGGCGGGGACCAGAGGCTGCGGGGTGATCGACCGGGCCGCGGTGCGCGGCGAGGGTCGGGTGCCCGACTATCCCCCGAGAGCGGCCCAGTTGACCGAGGTGGCGGATGTCCGCCAGTGCCTGCTCGGTCTCCAGGCGTTATTGGGCGAAGTGGGCATAGCGCTCGTCGGGGTGGCCTGTGCCACGGACGACGAGGGTCTGTACTGGCAGTGCATAGAGTCGATCGACGCGGCGGACGAGTCGAGCGACCGGGTACGAGCGATCCTGCGCCGGATGACGGTGCGCGAGCGGGGCTCCGCCTCGGGCGTGGTCTGAGGGCCCCGTCCGGCCGTTGCCGCCGGGCGAGGTCCCGCCGTACCGGGGCGGCGGGACCCGCGGGATCAGGGGGACCCGCTCAGCGGGCTCCGAAAGGCCGCTCGCTCTCGGCGGCGCGGTCCGGAGCCGCGATGGTCCCCGCGGAGCGACCCGCGGAGGACTGGAGATCGGCGTCGAGATCGCAGAGGTCGGCGTTCAGCGCCGCCATCAGCTCTTCCATCTGCTGCAGGAGCCCCTTGGGCGCTGCGCCGCCCTGGGCGGGAACCCCGGAATCCTGGTGGCCCTGGTGTGCCTGGCGCTCTGCTGCCTGTCCGGTCTGTCCGGGGTGCTCTGGCACGGACTCGTGGGACATGGCGGCCTCCTCGGCCCTGGCCCTTCCGGAAGCGGAAGGGGGCGGTGGACGCGCTGGCGAAGGCCGCCGGCGCGCGGGCCGGGCGGTCCGGCTCCGTCCGAGCAAACGATCCCCCTCGGCGCTGGTCACTGGCGGGGCCGCTGCGAGGCCCTTCCGGTCGACCCGGATTCACCCGGCCGGGGTGCGGGAGCGCCGTGGCGACGACGCCCCCGCCGGCGCGAGGCTCGGGGTGGGCGGGCAGACTGCGTCCGTGCTGATCAGGAGAGTGACCCCGGCCGACCGGGCCGCCGTCCGGGCGGTGACCGCCGCTGCCGCGTACAAGCCGCGGGACGAGGTTCCCGTCGAGGTGTCCCTGGCGGACGCGCTGCGGGACGGCAGCTGGGCGCTGCCGGCCCTGTCGCTGCTGGCCGAGAGCGCGGAGGGCGAGGTCATCGGTCATGCCCTCTGCTCCTGGGGCCGTATCGGCGCCGCCCGGACGGCCAACCTCAGCCTGCTCGGCGTGCACCCCGCCCACCGGCGGCGCGGGGCCGGCTCGGCCCTGATCCACGCGCTGCTCGGCGCCGCGGAGGCCCTCGACCTCCCGCTGATCGTCGTGCTCGGCGACCCCGAGCTCTACGGCCGGCACGGCTTCCGCCCCAGCACGGACGTCGGCATCGTCGGCCAGGAGCCGGGCTGGGGCGATGTCTTCCAGGTTCGCACCCTGACGGCATACGATCGGTCGATACAGGGCGAATTCATCTATCCCGAACCTTTCGGCGATGTCTGACGGCTGAGGCAGCCCACGCAGGAGGAGGCCCCGCGATGGCCCGCGCGCGTACCCCACTGGCCGACGCACTGCGCGAGCGGACGCTGACCCTGGACGGCGGGCTCGGCACGCAGCTCGCAGACCAGGGCTGCGACCTGTCCGGCGGGCTGTGGTCGGCGCGCGTGCTGGCCGAGCAGCCGGAACAGGTGGCCGCCGCGCACACGGCGTACGCGCGGGCGGGGGCCCAGGTGCTGATCACCGCCGGCTACCAGGTGGGCTACGCGGCCTTCGCCCGCCACGGCTACGACCGCCGCCGGACCACCGCCCTGCTGGGCGACTGCGTCGCGCTGGCCGACCGGGCGGCGCGGTCCGTGGAACACGAGGTGTGGGTGGCGGCGTCGGTCGGCCCGTACGGGGCCACGCTGGCGGACCGTTCCGAGTACCGCGGCCGCTACGGGCTGAGCGTGCGCGAGCTGGCCGCCTTCCACCGCCCGCGGATCGAGGCCCTGTTGGCGGCCGGGGCCGACGTCCTGGCGCTGGAGACCGTCCCCGACACCGACGAGGCGCAGGCACTGCTGTCGCTGCTGGCCGGCACGGGGGCGCGGGCCTGGCTGTCCTACACGGTGGCGGGGGAGCGCACCCGGGCCGGCCAGCCGCTCGCCGAGGCCTTCGCCCTGGCGGCGGCCGCGCCCGAGGTGATCGCGGTCGGGGTCAACTGCTGCGCGGCGTCCGACGTCCTGCCCGCCCTGGAGGCGGCGGCCCACCTCACCTCGAAGCCGCTGCTCGCCTACCCGAACGACACCTCGGGCACGGCCGACTGGCCGGTCGCGCACTGGCGGCGCGCGGGCGCCCGCCTGATCGGCGGCTGCTGCGGGGTCGGCCCGCAGCGCATCGCCGCCCTGGCGGCCGCGACCTGAGCGTCCGGGGCCGTGGTGAGGTCCGCGCTCGAGCGCCCCGCACATGCTGTCCGCCCGTCCGCCTGTCAGCTCGTCGTCGAGCCCGCTCGTCGCTCATGGCGCGAACGTGCGAGGTGATGGGCCTTGCGGAGCAGTTCGCACACCGCCCCATCGGTCCGCCGGCCCGGATTCACCACCGCGAGCCAGCCGACGGAGCCGTAGACGGGGTGTGCGAGCACGGCGTCGGTGACGCCGAGGTCGTCGTCGGGGGCCGGTTCGCGCGGCGCGTGGCCGGTCGAGTCGACGAAGGAGTCCTTCCCCGCGGCGATGTTGACACGGAACGTATCGGGGCGGTCCAGACGCGACCTCTCGTCGCCCGGGTAGTTCTTCGTCACGATCGTCGCGAACGGCTGAGTGGCTTTCGGCATGGCGCCATCAGGCGCGTAGTAGAGGAAGGTGTCCCCCCAGCTGATCTCCGGCGAGCCGTCGTCGGGTCCCGGCCTGACGGCCAGGACTCCATCGAGGTCTTCCACGAAGCTGATGATCTCGTCGATGGTCATGTGCTCAAGCGTTTCATTAAGGTGCTTGTGGAGACTTCGAGCCGGAAGTCAGAGGAGCGGTGGGTGCCAACTCTCAAGTCATCGGTCCTGCGCACGGTCGATATCGCGCGACGTGCCGGGTGCTCCGTCCAGCAGGTCCGCAATCTCGAACGCGACGGTGTCCTGCCGCCGGCGACGCGCACGGCCGCGGGCTACCGGATCTATGGGGAGACCCACCTGCGGTCCGCGCTGGCCTACCGGGCCCTCGCACGCGGCACGGGTCCGGTCGAGGCCAAGCGGATCGTCCGTGCCGCGCACGCGCACCCGCCCTCGGAGGTACTCGCACTCCTCGACGCGGCGCACGCCCGACTCCACCGGGAGCGCAAGGACCTCGGACTCGCCCAGGAGGCCGCTGCGGCGATCTCCGCCGAGCTGATCGACGACGTGCGCCCATCGGATGCGATGAGCGTCTCCGAACTCGCCGCCGCGCTCGGAGTGCGCCCGTCGACCTTGCGGCACTGGGACGCCGAAGGGTTGGCCGTTCCTGACCGGGTCCCCCCACGCGGAACGCGACGGTACTCACCGGCCCAGACCCGGGACGCCCGCATCGTGCACCAGCTACGCGGCGCCGGCTATCGCATCGACCCGCTCCCGTGCCCTTCTCGACGCCACCGTCGCGCTCAGCGCCGTTCTCGGCGGCCATCGGACGTGAGGCCCCGTCGACGGGGAACCCCACCGGCAGCCCCTCGCGGCCGGCGCGGTCCGTGTGAACCCGCGTGCTCCCGATTAGGTCGTATGGGGGAACTTTGCCGTGGAACTCCCTGGAAACACCGGGCGGGATCGTTCTTCCAGGGCAGCGGAATTATCCGCGACCCTGGAAGGACGGAACGTCAGATATGAAGATGACCGCGCGCGGAAGCCTTGCGGCGCTCATGACCTGTATGGCCGCGGCGGGTGCGGCGAGCCCGGCCCTCGCGGACTCGGTGCCGGTGGGTGTCCCGCTCGACGCCGTGGAGACCTCGCTCGGTGTGGACACCCCGCGGGTGGCCACCGGGGTGCCCGTGCCGATCGTGGGCGCTCCCGACGTGCCCCGGCACCACACCGGGGACCTGCTCCCCACCCCGCTCCTGCCGAGCATCCCGGTCGGCGCCGAGCTGGGTCACACGGGGATCAGTTCGCCGGTGCCGAACCTGCTCGGTCGACCGGAGACCGACGGTGAGGGTTCGCTGGACGCACCCGCCACGAACCTGCTCGCCCGCACCGGCGGCGTGGTCGTCGGAGCTCCCCTCACGATGCCCGACGGGCGCAACTTCGGGGTGCCGAACCTGGTCGCCCCCAAGCTGGGAGTGATCGCCCCGGAACTGCGGGGTGCCCCTTCGGCGCTGCTCGGCCTGCGCTGAGCCAACGGCACGTCAAAAAGCCGTCCGGTCTGCGAACGTGTACGCCATGGGATTCCATGTCGACTCCGAGACCGGGCGGCTGCGCCGCGTCATCCTCCACCGCCCGGATCTGGAGCTGAAGCGGCTGACGCCGACCAACAAGGACGCGTTGCTCTTCGACGACGTGCTGTGGGTGCGCCGGGCCCGGCAGGAGCACGACGGTTTCGCGGACGTGCTCCGCGACCGGGGCGTGGAGGTGCACCTCTTCGGTGACCTGTTGAGCGAATCCCTGGACATCCCGGAGGCGCGCCGCCTCGTACTGGACCGGGTCTTCGACGAGAAGGAGTACGGCCCCCTCGCCACCGACCACCTGCGGACGGTCTTCGAGGCGCTGCCCTCCGTCGAACTGGGCGAGGCGCTGGTCGGCGGGATGACCAAGCGGGAGTTCCTGGAGCGGCACAGCGAGCCCGTCTCGGTCCGCTTCCACGCCTTGGAGCTGGACGACTTCCTGCTCGGGCCGCTGCCGAACCACCTCTTCACCCGGGACACTTCGGCCTGGATCTACGACGGCGTGTCCATCAACGCGATGCGCTGGCCCGCCCGACAGCGCGAGACCGTGCACTTCGAGGCGATCTACAAGCACCACCCCCTCTTCACCGCCTCCGGCGCCTTCCACTACTGGACCCAGGGCCAGGCCGACTACCCCTCGACCATCGAGGGCGGCGACGTCCTGGTCATCGGCAACGGCGCGGTGTTGATCGGGATGAGCGAGCGGACCACCCCGCAGGCGGTGGAGATGCTGGCGCGCGGCCTGTTCGCCGCGGGTTCGGCGACCTCCATCGTGGCCCTGGACATGCCCAAGCGGCGGGCGTTCATGCACCTCGACACGGTGATGACGATGGTCGACGGGGACACCTTCACCCAGTACGCGGGGCTCGGCATGCTCCGCTCCTACACGATCGAGCCGGGGGGCGACGGTCAGGAACTCAAGGTCACCGATCACCCCCCGGAGCACATGCACCGGGCCATAGCGGCGGCGCTGGGACTCGATTCCATCCGGGTGCTCACCGCCACGCAGGACGTGCACTCGGCGGAGCGGGAGCAGTGGGACGACGGCTGCAACGTGCTGGCCGTGGAGCCGGGCGTGGTGGTCGCCTACGAGCGGAACGTCACGACCAACACCCACCTGCGCAAGGAGGGCATCGAGGTGATCGAGATCCCGGGCAGCGAACTGGGCCGGGGGCGCGGCGGGCCGCGCTGCATGAGCTGCCCCGTCGAGCGCGACGCGGTCTGAAGGCGGGGACGGGGGCAGGGCCGAGGGCGGGGTCGGCTGCCGTCGGTCGCGGGGCGGGATGCCTGCGGGGGTCTGTATATCAATACAGAGGATCGTATAGACTTCCAGTATCCCCTGTCACCGCGACTCTGGAGCGTTCCCCATGGCCACCGATCTCGCCGGCCGCAGTTTCCTCAAGGAGCTCGACTTCACCGCCGCCGAGTTCCGCGGCCTGGTCGCGCTGGCCGCCGAACTCAAGGCCGCCAAGCGGGCGGGCGTCGAGGAGCGCCGGCTCCGGGGTCGCAACATCGCGCTGATCTTCGAGAAGACCTCCACCCGCACCCGCTGCGCGTTCGAGGTGGCGGCCGCCGACCAGGGCGCCCACACGACGTACCTCGACCCCTCCGGTTCGCAGATGGGCCACAAGGAGTCGGTCAAGGACACGGCGCGGGTGCTGGGCCGGATGTTCGACGGCATCCAGTACCGGGGAGACAGTCAGGCCGCGGTCGAGGAGCTGGCCGCGCACGCCGGGGTCCCGGTCTTCAACGGGCTCACCGACGACTGGCACCCCACGCAGATGCTCGCCGACGTCCTCACCATGACGGAGCACTGCCCGGGCCGGCCGCTGGAGCGGATCGCCTTCGCCTACCTGGGCGACGCCCGCTTCAACATGGGCAACTCCTACCTGGTGACCGGCGCCCTGCTCGGCATGGACGTGCGGATCGTGGCGCCGCGCGCGTACTGGCCGGCCGAGTCGGTCGTGGCGGCCGCCCGCGAACTCGCGGCCACGAGCGGCGCCCGGATCACCCTCACCGAGGAGATCGCCGAGGGCGTGGCCCAGGCCGACTTCGTCATCACCGACATCTGGGTCTCCATGGGGGAGCCCAAGGAGGTCTGGGACGAGCGGATCGCGGCCCTGTCGCCGTACGCCGTCACCATGGACGTGCTGCGCGCCACGGGGAACCCGGACGTCAAGTTCATGCACTGCCTGCCCGCCTTCCACGACCTGGGCACCAAGGTGGCCCGGGAGATCCACGAGCGGCACGGCCTGGAGTCGCTGGAGGTGACGGACGAGGTCTTCGAATCCGCGCACGCCGTCGTCTTCGACGAGGCGGAGAACCGCCTGCACACGATCAAGGCGGTCCTGGTCGCGACGCTCGCGAAGCCGTAGCGGTAGCCGAAGTCGTAGCCGTAGCCGAAGTCGTGGCCGCCCAGGGTCGGCGCGGGGTCAGTGCAGGGTCGTGGCGGGCGGTCGCGCGGGCAGGGTGAACCAGACGGCCTTGCCGTGCGCGGTGGCCCGGTGGCCGCAGGCGGAGCTGAGGGCCCGGATCAGCAGCAGGCCGCGGCCGTGCTCCTGCCAGGGATCCGGCTGCTGCGGGCGCGGCTCCGCGGGGGGTCGGGGGTCGCCGTCGTGCACTTCGACCTGGCAACCGTTCGCCAGTAGTTCCACGACGAGCTCGATGGGGGCGTCGGGGCTGGTGTGTTCGACGGCGTTGGCGACCAGCTCCGCGGTGAGCAGCTCGGCGGTGTCGCTGTCCGCGGACGCCTCGATCTCGGCGAGCGCGGTGCGGACCAGGGCGCGGGCGATCGGTACGGCCGCGGTCGTGTGCGGGAGGGTGATCCGCCACGCGGAGGCGTCGGGCATGCGCGTCCGTCCGTTCCGTCGAGGAGGTGGGCGAGGGGGCTGACGAAGAGATCCTGCTTTCAACGATACGAAGTGGAACTCCCGCGGCGTAGGGCACCCCGGCGCGAGCGCGGGGGACCAGCGTTCCTTCTCCAGGGGACCTTCGGACGCGCGGCGTGCTGACACGGCATCTCCCTCCTGTGTTGCGTTTCCCTGACGACAGTCACGATCCGGTGATACGGTCACGGTGTGAGCCCCTTCACCGGTTCCGCAGCCGCCACCGAACGGTGGCGCCACATCCGGTTGACCCGCCAGGACGGCGTGGCCACCGTGACCCTCGACCGTCCCGACAAGCTGAACGCGCTCACCTTCGGCGCCTACGCCGACCTGCGCGACCTGCTGTCCGAACTCTCCCGCGAGAGATCGGTGCGCGCCCTCGTGCTCGGCGGCGAAGGCCGCGGCTTCTGCTCCGGCGGCGACGTCGACGAGATCATCGGCGCCACGCTCGCGATGGACACCGCGCAGCTCCTCGACTTCAACCGGATGACGGGACAGGTCGTCCGGGCCATCCGTGAATGCCCCTTCCCCGTCATCGCCGCGCTACACGGGGTGGCCGCCGGAGCCGGCGCGGTGCTCGCCCTCGCCGCCGACTTCCGGATCGCCGACCCCACCGCACGTTTCGCCTTCCTCTTCACCCGGGTCGGCCTCTCCGGCGGCGACATGGGCGCCGCCTACCTGCTGCCCCGGGTCGTCGGCCTCGGCCACGCCACCCGACTGCTGATGCTCGGCGAACCAGTGCGGGCCGCCGAGGCCGAACGCATCGGCCTGCTCAGCGAACTCACCGAAGAGGGCAAGGCCGACCAGCGCGCCGCCGAACTCGCCGAGCGCCTCGCCAGCGGCCCCGCCCTCGCCCACGCCCAGACCAAGGCCCTGCTCACCGCCGAACTCGACATGCCGCTGGCGGCCTCCGTGGAGCTGGACGCGGCCACCCAGGCCCTGTTGATGAACGGCGAGGACTACGCCGAATTCCATGCCGCCTTCACCGAGAAGCGGCCACCCCAGTGGAGGGGGAGGTAGCGCCATGAAGGTCGCTGTCGTGGGCGGGGGACCGGGGGGACTGTACGCCGCCGCTCTGCTGGCCCGGCAGGGACACCGGGTCGAGGTGTGGGAGGCCAACGCCGCCGACGACACCTTCGGCTTCGGCGTGGTGCTCTCCGACGAGACCCTCGGCGGCATCGAACGCGCCGACACCGAGGTCTACGCCGCCCTGTCGGCCGAGTTCGTCCGCTGGGACGACATCGACGTCGTCCACCGCGGCCGGATCCTCACCTCCGGCGGCCACGGCTTCGCCGCCCTCGGCCGCCGCCGGCTCCTGGAGATCCTGCACGCCCGCTGCGCCGAGCTGGGCGTCCGGCTCCGCTTCCACACCCGACTGCCCGCGGCCCAGGCGCTGGGGGCGACGTACGACCTGGTCATCGCCGCCGACGGGGTGCACAGCGCCACCCGTGAGGCCGGGGCCGACATCTTCCGCCCCCGGCTGGACACCGGCCGCAGCCGGTACATCTGGCTCGCCGCCGACTTCGCCCTCGACGCCTTCCGCTTCGAGATCGCCGAGACCGAACACGGCGTCATGCAGCTGCACGGCTACCCCTACTGCGCCGACGCCTCGACCGTCATCGTCGAGATGCGGGAGGAGGTCTGGCGGGCCGCCGGGCTCGACTTCTGCGACGAGGCCGAATCGGCCTCCCGCTGCGCCAAGACCTTCAGCGAGGCGCTGCGCGGGCGCGCGCTGCGCGGCAACCGCTCGGCCTGGACGGCCTTCCGTACGGTCGTCAACGACCGCTGGTCCCAGGGCAACGTGACCCTCCTCGGGGACGCCGCGCACACCGCCCACTTCTCCATCGGCTCGGGCACCAAGCTCGCCGTCGAGGACGCCCTCGCCCTCGCCGAGGCCGTCCGGGAACGCCCCGACCCCGCCGACGTGCCGGCCGCCCTCGCCGCCTACGAGGCCGCGCGCCGCCCGGCCGTCGCCAGCACCCAGCGCGCGGCGGCGGCCAGCATGCGCTGGTTCGAGGAACTCGCCGGATACGTCGACCAGCCGCCCCGGCAGTTCGCCTTCAACCTGCTCACCCGCAGCCGCCGGGTCACCCACGGCAACCTGCGGCTGCGCGACGAGCGCTTCACCCGCGCCGTCGAGCAGGACTTCGGCTGCCCCGACCCGGCGACCCCGCCCATGTTCACCCCGTACCGGCTGCGCGGCCTGACCCTGAGGAACCGCGTGGTGGTCTCCCCGATGGACATCTACAGCGCCACGGACGGCGTCCCGGGCGACCTCCACCTCGTCCACCTCGGCGCGCGGGCCCTCGGCGGCGCGGGCCTGGTGATGACCGAGATGGTGTGCGTCAGCGCCGAGGGCAGGATCACCCCCGGCTGCACGGGCCTGTACACCGACGAACAGGCCGCGTCCTGGACCCGGATCGCCGACTTCGTGCACACCTCGGCGCCCGGCACCGCGCTCGGCGTCCAGCTCGGGCACGCGGGCCGCAAGGGATCCACCCGCCGCATGTGGGAGGGCATGGACGAGCCGCTCGACGCCGGGGCGGGCACCGTGAACTGGCCGCTCGTCGCCGCCTCCCCGATCCCGTACCGGCCCGGCCGCTCCCAGGTCCCGCACGAACTGGGTACCGCCGAACTGGCGGGGATCCGCGGCCTGTTCACGGACGCGGCGACCCGCGCGGCCGGCTGCGGCTTCGACCTGCTCGAACTGCACTGCGCCCACGGCTACCTGCTCTCCGGCTTCCTCTCGCCGCTGACCAACCACCGCACCGACGCCTACGGCGGCTCGCCCGCCGCCCGGATGCGCTTCCCGCTGGAGGTCTTCGACGCGGTCCGCGAGGTCTGGCCCGCCGACCGCCCCATGACCGTCCGCATCTCGGCGACCGACTGGGCGCCCGGCGGCACCTCCACCGAGGAGGCGGTGGCCATCGCGGCGGCCTTCGCCGCCCACGGCGCGGACGCGATCGACGTCTCCACCGGCCAGGTCGTCGCCGAGGAGGAGCCCGAGTACGGCCGCTCCTACCAGACCCCCTACGCCGACCGGATCCGCAACGCACTGGGCGTCCCGGTCATCGCCGTGGGCGCCGTCTCCTCCTGGGACGACGTCAACTCCCTGCTGCTCGCGGGCCGCGCGGACCTCTGCGCCCTGGGCCGCCCGCACCTCTACGACCCGCACTGGACCCTGCACGCCGCCGCCGAACAGGACTACGCGGGCCCGGCCGCCCCCTGGCCCGCCCCCTACCGCGCGGGCAACCGCCCACCCCCTACGGGCCGGGGGTAGGGGGTCCCGGTTCCGCTCCGGACGGGCGGCGGCAGCTGTGCGCGGCCGGCTACCAATTCGTGCCGGTCTGGGTGCGGGAGCCGAGAGCGATGGCGCCAGTCCCGCGGTAGAGGTAGAGGTTTCCCGTGGTGGTGGCGGGGGCTTCGACAGCGCTCAGGTCGCCCTTGCCGTCGTTGTCGAAGTCGGCGCCCACGAGTTCGCGCATCGTGTTCCAGTTGCTCCCGAGCAAGGTGCGGCCGCCCAGGGTGGCGGAGCCGCTCAGGGTGCCGGTGGCGGGGTAGGCCCACAGCGCGCCGTCGTGGTCGACCGCGACGAGGTCCGGCCTTCCGTCCGAGTTCAGGTCGCCGGGTGAGGCCAGCTCGGCCATGGCGTGCCAGCCGGTGCCGATGCGGACGCGGTCGCCGAGGCCGCCGGCGCCGGTTCCGGGGTACGCCCACAGGGCGCCGTCGGCGTCGACGGCCAGGAGATCGGGCTTGGAGTCCTGGTTGACGTCGATGACGGTGAGGTCGCGCATACCGGCCCAGTTCGTGCCGATGCGTATGCGGTTGCCGAGCGTGTTCATGTCCGCTGCCGCGCCCGCGCCGGGGTAGAGCTGCAGGGTGCCGGTGGCCTTCTCCAGGGCGATCAGGTCCGCTTTGCCGTCGCTGGTGAAGTCGCCCGCGGCAAGAGCGGTCATGCCGCCCCAGCCCGAGCCGATCTGGACGCGGTTGCCGAGGCCCCCGCCCGAGGTGCCGGGGTAGAGCCAGAGCTTGCCCGTCGAGGCTTCGACGCCGAGGGTGTCGGGCAGCCTGTCGCCGGTGAAGTCCGCGGCCGTGCGGTGGACCATGCCGGCGGCGGCGGGCACGGCCGGCCAAGTGGTCCTCGCGACGGTACGGGCGCCGGGGCGCTCGTTGACCATCCACAGCTCGCCGCTGCCGGGCAGGTAGGCGAGGTTCTCGTTGTAGATCCCGGTGCGGGTCACCAGCCACACGGGCTCGCCCACCTCCCCGCGGTACAGGCAGCTGGGCAGGTGCTCGGTGCCGCCCTCGACGAACTCGGGGCAGGGTGCGGAGAGGGCGAAGCCGCCGTTGTGCATGGCGACGCCCTGCGTCCCGCCGATCGGTGAGCTGAAGGCGTCGGAGGCCTGGACGCGGCCGGCGCCGTCCGCCTTGAGCACGCCGGTGGTGGCGTCGATGGGGTAGCGGACCACCGGGGCGGCGGCGAGGTCGAAGGCCGAGCTGCCGGTGCGGTAGGGATCCATCTCGGCTGTGACGAGTGCCGGTTGGGGGCCACTCAGGTCGAGGGAGGCGGAGGTGATGCAGGGGCGCTCGGTGACGCCGGCGTAGGTGCCGCATCCGGTGCCGGAGCCGGTGTAGGAGTAGCTGCCGGTGCGGGGCAGGACGTAGGTGTCGGGGGCGGTGCCCCAGATGCCCCTGGTGTCGAAGACGTCGAATCCGCTGCCGGTGCTGGCCACGTAGAGGCGGTTTCCGGCCCAGACGACGGCGTTGGCGTGCCCCGTGAGGGGGGTGTAGCCGGTGCCGTCGGTGGTGAGGCCGACCAGCTGGACGTGCCGGTAGCGCACGGCGGCCGGGTCGGTCACGTCGGCGAAGGTGAGGCGTTCGGTCGCGTCGGCCCCGTACCAGCTGGTGACGAGGAGTTTGCGGCCGCCGACGGTCGTGGCGCCGACGCCTTGCGGGATCCAGCTGCTGGAGCTGTCGTCGCCCGGGGACCAGCAGAACCCTGTTGCTCCGCCGATGTTGGTGGCGTGGCACAGGGGCCGGGCCGCCGTGGTGGGCGCCTGGTCGATGAGCGCGTTCGGGGTGGTGCGCGTCAGTGCCGGGTGGGCGGCCTCGTAGGCGGCCGCCCGGGTGGCTTCGGCGTCACCGTTCCACCGCATGCCGATCCCGCTGGCGCTGATGCGAGTGATGGTGTTGGTGGTTGCCAGGGAGTTGTCGGGGTACGTGGGCTGCGCGGCGGCGGGGGAGGCCGCGGCGAGACTCGTGATCAGGGCGGTCAGCGTCCCGAGGGCCGCGACGGCACGACGGACGCGGGGGCGGGTCCTGGTGGGGCGGGCGGTCATGCCGGCGGGGCCTTTCCGGTCGTGGTGCGGCCCACCGCGCGTCGGGAGCGACGCGCGGTGGGCCGGGGGGAGCGGGCGGGGGGCGGGGACTACCAGTTGGTGCCGATCTGGACGCGGGCGCCGAGGGTGTTCATGCCGTTGGCGGCGCCGGTGCCCGGGTAGGCGTAGAAGGTGCCGGTGGCGCCGGGGGCGGCCTGGACGGCGGCGATGTCGCCCTTGCCGTCGTTGTTGAGGTCGGCGCCGACCAGGTCGGTCATGGCCTTCCAACCGGATCCGATCTGGGTGCGGTTGCCGAGGGTGTTGTTGCCGTTCAGGGCGCCGGTGCCCGGGTAGAGGAACAGGTTCCCCGACTCGTCCTTGGCGACCAGGTCGTCGACGCTGTCGGAGTTCAGGTCACCGGGCACCACCAGCGAGCTCATGCTGTTCCAGTTGGTGCCGATCTGGACGCGGGCCCCGAGGGTGTTGGCGCCGTTGAGGGAGCCGGTGCCCGGGTAGACGTAGAGGTTCCCGGTCGCGGTCTCGACGGCCACGAGGTCGGGCTTGCCGTCCTTGTTGACGTCCATGCGGGTCAGGTCGTGCATCGAGGACCAGTTGGAGCCGATCTGGACGCGGGGGCCGAGCGTGTTCATGCCGTTGGCGGATCCGCTGCCCGGGTAGAGGTAGAGGTCGCCGGCGGCCGTGTCGGTGGCCAGGACGTCCGCCTTGCCGTCGCCGTCGTAGTCGCCGACGGTCAGGTTGGTCATGCTGTTCCAGCCGGACCCGATCTTGACCCGGGCGCCGAGGGTGTTGGCGCCGCCCAGGGCGCCGCTGCCCGGGTAGAGGTAGAGGTCGCCGGAGGAGACCTCGGTGGCCATGATGTCCTGCTTGCCGCTGCCGTCGAGGTCGCCGGCGGCGAGGTGTGTCATGCCCGCCGCGGCCGGGGTGGCGCTGTCGTCGCTGTTGAGGACCGGCGAGATGTAGCCGCTGATGCGCTGGCTCCACGGGGCGGAGCCCACCGACCAGGAGGTGGTCGACTCGGTCTGCACGATGCCCTCGGTGTAGCCCCTGGAGTGGCCCTCGTTGCCGCCGACCACCGTCATCTTGTTGCCGTCGAAGGCGGTCACCAGGGCGACGTGCTGGGCGTGCCCGCCGGAGTAGTCGAAGACGACGGCGTCGCCCGGCTTGGGGGTGGAGTGCAGGGTGCCGTTGGCCTGACCGTAGGCGTAGAAGCTGGCCGCGCCGTCGGTGAGCGAGCCCAGGCGAGCCACGTCGTAGTGGGACCAGATCCAGCCGACGAAGTCGGCGCACCAGGCGTGGGACTGGCCGCCGTGGCCGTTGCAGCTGGTGCCCTGGTTGCGGTTCTGGCTCCAGTAGCCCCCGGGGGTGTCACAGGGACCGTTGCCGACCTGTGCGAGGGCGAGGGAGGCCATCGAGGACGTGGCATCGGCCTGGGCCGGGGCGATGCTCAGGGAGGAGAGGGCGGCGGCGGCGACGACGGTGGCGAGGGCGGACTTCTTGAACGAGAGGGCGAGCTTGGACATGACGGGTCTCCTGGTGGGTGCGGGAAGGCGGGTGGTGTCGGGCGGGGTGGTGTGCGCTCGGGCGCGCGGTGGTGCGAAGGTGCGAAGTCGTGTGGCGACGTCGTGTTGTGACGTCAAGTGGCGAAGTTCAGGGGTGCGGCCCGGGCCGGGGCCGTGGGGCTACCAGCCGGAGCCGATGCGGGCGCGGTCGCCGAAGGCGCCGCTGCCGTTGCCGGGGTAGAAGTAGAGGTCGCCGGTCGAACCGGTGGGGGCCTGGACCGAGTCGAGGTCGCCCCTTCCGTCGGCGTTGAAGTCGGCGCCGACGAGCTGGCGCATCGAGTTCCAGTTGGAGCCGATCTGGGTCCGGGCGCCGAGCGTGTTCATGGCGTCGAGGGAGCCGGTCGCGGGGTACTTCCACAGCGCACCGGCCGGGTCGACCGCGACGAGGTCGGGCTTGCCGTCCGCGTTCAGATCGCCGGGGCTGGTCAGTTCGGTCATGCCGCCCCAACCGGCACCTATCTGGGTCCGGGCGCCCAAGGTGTTCATGCCGTTCAGGGAGCCGGCCCCCTGGTAGGACCACAGTGCGCCGTTGCCGTCGATGGCCAGCAGGTCGGGCTTGCCGTCCTTGTCGACGTCCATGGCCGTGAGATCCCGCATCGCGCCCCAGCCGGCGCCGATCTGGGTCCGGGCGCCCAGGGTGTTCATGCCGTTGGCGGCGCCGTTGCCGGGGTAGCCGTAGAAGGATCCGGTGGCGTTCTCGACAGCCAGCAGGTCGGCCTTGCCGTCACCGGTGAAGTCGGCCGCGACCAGCTTGCTCATGCCGCCCCAGCCGGCACCGATCTGGACCCGGGCGCCGAGGGCGCCGGAGCCGGTCCCGGGATACAGCCACAGCTTGCCGGTGGCGGATTCGACGCCGACGAGATCGGCCTTGCCGTCACCGGTGAAGTCGGCCGCGGTGAGGTGGACCATGCCGACGGGGGCGGGGGGAACATCCGGATACGGGTCGGCGTGGTCGGACGCGAGGTCGGCCCCGGCGCCACAGCTGCCCCATGCCCCCGCGCCCTGTCCGGCGAGGATCTTCTCGGCTATCAGGATCTGCTGCTGTTTGGTGGCCTGGTGGGGGTAGGAGGCGTACTCACGGCCGCCGAAGGCGTTCCAGGTCGACAACAGGATCTGCACCCCGCCGAAGTAGCCGTTGCCGGTGTTGGCCTGCCAGTTGTTGGTGGACTCGCACCGGGCGACCTTGTCCCAGGTGGACACGGAGGCGGCGCCCGCGGGGGCCGCCGCGGCGAGGGACAGGGCCAGCGCGGTCATGGTCACGGCCGCGGTGGCGGCCGTCTTCGTGGTGGGGCGGAAGGCGGCGCGGGAGTTTTCGGGCATGGGAGACCTCGCAGGGGTGCACGGGACGGGAGGGGGCGGCGGCCGGGCCGCTCGTACGCGGGAGATGCGCGGGTACGGGGCTCTCGGGCCGGTGGGGTGGTTTCTCGACCCGGCCTACGCGGTGCGTGGGACGGCGAGGGCGTGGCGGGGTACACCGTGAACCGCGCCTGGTGGGCGCGTGGGCGGCGGGGACGGCCGGTCCGTGTCGGTGGAGTGTTGCCCGGCTGCTCGGCGGAGGGCGGCCGGCGGGGTCCGGAACCGGTCAGCCGGTGAGGTGGGCCGTGGCCGGGAGCGGTTGCGGCGGCAGGAACCGGAGGTTGAGCAGGGGAGACGTCCGCTGGCCGTGGGAGATCAGGGTGTGGGCGCGGTGCTCGGCGGTGGGCGCGCCCAGGACGGCGGGGCTCATGAGGTAGAGGAGGAAGTCGATCCGGCCGGGCTCGCAGCGGGCGCTGACGTGTTGGAGTCCGGCCTCGGGCAGGGCGTGGGCCCACAGGGCGTCCACGGCCTCGGCCGCCGTGTGTTGCGTCGCGCACTCGTCGGGGCGGCGCAGCACCAGGCTGGCGTAGACGATCTCCATCTCGGGATCACCCCCAGCCGAGGCTGTCGGCGGCGGGCGCTCCCCAGCCGAGGCTGTCGGCGGAGGGTGCACCCCAGCCGAGGCTGTCCGACGCCTGGGTCACGGTGGCGGTGCGGGGGGTGGCGCAAGCGCTGCCGGCGACGAGCACGATCGCGGTCAGGGAGAGGGATGCCACCGCGGCGGCCTGAGCGATTCGGGTGCTGATCATGAGGAGAGTCCCTGCCTGTGGGTGTGACTGACGGATGGTCCTGCACCGGTGGGACGTCCCGCGGTTGACGCCCTGTCCGGTGGCCGTTCGGGCTGTTTCCCTGGCGGCGATCACTAGCTTCGCCTTCCGTCGGCACCACCGGAAGGCCTTCCGGGTGTCCCCAACCCGACTGTCCGGATGTGGACAAGGTGACCTGTGCATGCCAAGGCTTCATTCCATCGCGTCGTCTCATTGCGCGGATCCGTCACGGCGACCGTTCCGGCGGCGCCCGCTCCGAGCGGGAACGGGTGCCCGTATGGCGAGATGCTCCCGCTCTCCCCTGTGAAAGATCTTGAAATGGCGCATTCACCCCTGTTGGATGGCCGGCAAGAGCCGTGTGGAAGCACGGTCGGTGATCTGGGGGGATCTCATGCTGGACGTACTCGGGCTGACCAATGCCGCCGCGACGGTCTACCAGGTGATGCTGGACCACCCGCGCTACAGCCTGGACGAGATCGCCGAACACTGCGCCATGACTCCCGTCCAGGTCCACGAACACCTGGACGAACTGAGCCGACTGACGCTCGTACGGGCCTCCGCCGAACGCCCTGGCCAGCTGCGTGCCGTCAGTCCGGAGATCGGCCTCGCCGACATCCTGGCCGACCAGGAGGCCGAACTCGCCGCCCGACAGGCCCGGCTGGCCGCTTCCCGTGCGGCCGTGACCCGCATGGTCGCCGAGCGTGCCGAACACCGTGCGCACCACGGGGAACACTTGGAGGGCATGGACGCGATCCACGCCCGCCTGGAGCAGATGGGCCGCGCGGCCACCACGGAGGTGCTGAGCAGCCAGCCGGGCAGCCAGCGCCCCGAGGACCTGGACGCGAGCCGCCCCGCGGACGCGCAGGCACTGGGCCGCGGCATCACCATGCGCACGCTGTACCAGGACGCCAGCCGCAACCAGCCCCACATCACGGCCTACGCCCACTGGCTCCTCGGCCAGGGCAGCGAGGTACGGACGGCCCCGACGGTCCCCCAGCGCATCGTCGTGGTCGACCGCGCCCAGGCACTCGTCCCCGTAGACCCGGTCGACACGCGCAAGGGCGCCCTCCACGTCACCGAACCAGGCATCCTCACCGCACTGCTCGATCTCTTCGAGCAGGCCTGGAACACGGCGGTGCCCCTCGGCGCCACCCGGCCGGAGGACCCGCAGACCAGCCTGACCCCCACCGAACGCGAGATCCTGCGGCTGCTCGGGAGCGGACTGACCGACGACGCCGCGGGGCAACGGCTCCAGATCTCCTCGCGAACCGTCGGACGCCACATGTCCTCGATCATGGAACGGCTGCGCGCCACCAGCCGTTTCGAAGCGGGAATCAAGGCGGCCCAGAAGGGCTGGCTCTGACGGCTCCGCCCGGCCCTCGCCGTCCACGGCGCGCGGTGTCGGACCCCGTCAGGTGCGGGCCAGCACCATCGAGCGGTCGCCGGCCGGGCGGTAACCGAGCCTTGGGTAGAGGCGGTTGCTGGTGGGGTTGGCGAGGTCGGTGAAGAGGATCACCTCGGCGGCGCCCGCCGCTCGGGCGCCCAGGGAGGCCGCGTGCGTCGCCCCCGCGCCGTAGCCGTGCCCGCGGGCTTCCGGCGGGGTGTACACCGGGCCGACCCGCGAGGCCCCGGCCTGCGGGCGGGAGAAGCTGGCCAGCGAGACGGGCGTGCCGGCCGCGTCCTGCCACAGCAACACGCCGCCGTACGCCATCCGGTCGCGCGCCCAAGAGGCGCCGGCCCGCATCGTGTCCGCCTCCACGGCGAAGGCGCCCATCCAGTCCAGCACGAGCGGCAGGTCCTCCTCGGTCGCGAGCCGGGCCTCTCCCTCGGGCGCGGGGGAGGGGGCGACCAGGGTGCCCAGCCGGAACAGCCGGTTCTGCTCGATGTCGACCGGACGCCCCCAGGCGGCCACCAGCGCCTCCGCGTCCGAGCGGCGTGCGTTGAACCCGGCCACGTCCGCCAGCAGGGGCTCGGTGTGCAGGGCCAGCGCCAGCGCGGCGAGCGCCCCGGCGGGCAGCGCACCCACGAGCAGCTGATGGGGCGGGGTGCAGACCGCGCCCGCCGCGACCACCCCGTCGGGGCCGGTCCACCAGCCGAAGTAGGGGGTGCCGCTGCCGAAGGCGTGCGGGCCGCGCCGGCGCAGCGCGTCGGCGGTGGTCAGCAGCAGGGTGTTGGGCACGGGATGGGCGGCCACCGCCGGGCCCGCCGCATCCAGGTACGCCGTCAGGTCTTCAGTGAAGGTCCAGGTCATGGGCCATTGTGCGGGCGAGCGCGGGGCGCGGGCACCCCCTTTTCCCGCTCAGGGGGCGTCCGGCCCGGGCCGGGCGAAGGCGGCCCCGCGCTCCCACAGGAGGGCGTGCAGCGCCGCGAAGACCGCCGCCGCGCGCTCGCCCGGCCAGTCGGAGGGCAACAGCTCGCGGGGCAGGCCGGGGTCGGCGTACGGCAGCCGCCGCCAGGAGTCCAGCGCCAGCAGGTAGTCGTGGTAGGCCTGCTCGGGGGTCGGCCCCGGCCCCGACTGCCAGCCGCGGAGCACCGGTTCGTGCCGGCCGAGGAACTCCTCGTGCTGCTTGGCCAGGGCCGCCAGGTCCCACCAGCGGTTCACCGCCTCCGCGGTGGCGGCGAAGCCGAGGTGCGCGCCGCGGAACAGGTCCACGTACGGGGTCAGTTGGAGCCGTTCCAAGGTGTGCCGGGTCTCGTCGTACAGCGCCGCCGGGGCGATCCACACGCCCGGCGCGGCCGCGCCGAAACCGAGCCGGGCGAGGCGCGAGCGCAGCAGGTGGCGCTTGTGCCGCTCCTCCTCGGGCACGGAGAAGACCGCCAGCAGCCACTCGCCGCCGCCGTCGCGACCGGCGTCGGCGTAGATCCGCCGGTCGCCGTCCGCCAACAGCTGCCGGGCCTCCTCCGAGAGGTCGTACGCCGCCGCGCCGTCCGCCCCGCGCGCCGGGAGGATGAACCCGCGCCGTTTGAGCCGGGACACCGAGGAGCGGACCGCCGGGGCGTCCACCCCGGCCGCGCCCAGGAGGCGGATCAGGGCGGACACCGGGACGGGTCCGTCGAAGGCGCGCCCGTAGGCGCCGTAGAAGGTGACGATCAAGGATCGTGGGGTGTGCTGCTCGGCCACGGGATCACTCTAGATCGCGCAGCCGGTAGCGCTGCAGCTTCCCCGTGGGAGTCCGCGGGAGCGCGCTCAGGAAGACGAAGGCGCGCGGGCACTTGTGGGGGGCCAGCTCCGCCCGCATGAACGCGCGCAGCTCCTCCTCGGACGGTTCGGCGCCGGGCCGGGCGACCGCGTAGGCGACCACGATCTGTCCGCGTCGCTCGTCCGGGCGGCCGACCACCGCCGCCTCGACCACGTCCGGGTGGCGCAGCAGGGCCTCCTCGACCTCGGGGCCCGCGATGTTGTAACCGGACGAGATGATCATGTCGTCGGCGCGGGCGACGTAGCGGAAGTACCCGTCGCGGTCGCGGACGTAGGTGTCACCGGTGACGTTCCAGCCGTCCCGCACGTACTCGCCCTGCCGGGGATCGGCCAGGTACCGGCAGCCGACCGGACCGCGCACCGCCAGCAGCCCCGGCTCCTCGTCGGCCACCTCCCGGCCCGCGCCGTCCACCACCCGCGCCTGCCAGCCCGGCACCACCCGGCCGGTGGTACCGGGCCGGATGTCCGCGTCGGCCGCCGAGATGAAGATGTGCAGCAGTTCGGTGGCGCCGATGCCGTTGATGATGCGCAGCCCGGTCCGCTCGTACCACTCCTGCCAGGTGGCGGCCGGTAGGTTCTCGCCGGCCGAGACGCAGCGCCGCAGCGCCGAGAGGTCGTACGCCGCCAGCTCGTCCAGCATCGCCCGGTAGGCGGTGGGGGCCGTGAACAGCACCGTCACCCGATGCTCGGCGAGCGCCGGCAGCAGCACCCGCGGCCCCGCCTGCTCCAGCAGCAGCGCGGAGGCGCCGGCGCGCAGCGGGAAGACCACCAGCCCGCCCAGGCCGAAGGTGAAGCCCAGCGGCGGGCTGCCGGTGAAGACGTCGTCCGGCCGCGGTCGCAGGACCTGCCGGGAGAAGGTGTCGGCCACCGCCAGCACGTCCCGGTGGAAGTGCATGCAGCCCTTGGGCCGACCGGTGGTGCCCGAGGTGAAGGCGATCAGCGCCACGTCGTCGGCCGAGGTGTCCACGGCGCGGTAGGGCGTGGCGGGGCTCCGCTCGGCCAGCCGCAGCAGGTCGTCGGGGTCCTCGCCGCCGTACGGGGTGATCCGCAGCCCGGGCACCTCGGCCCGGGCCAGGTCCGCCACCACGTCCGCGTGGCACAGGGCGTGCCGGACCCGGGCCATCTCGCACACCGTGGCCAGTTCCTGGGACCGCTGTTGGGCCAGGACGGTGACGGCCACCGCCCCCGCCTTCATGACCGCCAGCCAGCACGCGGCGAGCCAGGGCCCGGTGGGTCCGCGCAGCAGCACCCGGTTGCCGGGGACCACGCCGAGATCGACAGTGAGCACGTGGGCCAGCCGGTCCACCCGCTCGCGCAGCTCGCCGTACGACCAGACCTCGCCGGACCCGGTGCGGAAGGCCGGTCGGTCGGCGCCGAACCGGGCCACCGTGGCGTCGAGCAGCTCGGCCCCGCAGTTCAGCCGGTCCGGATAGGCCAGTTCCGGCAGCTGGAAGAGCAGCTCCGGCCACTCGTGGTCGGGTGGCAGGTGGTCACGGGCAAAGGTGTCGGCATGGGCGGAAGGCATGAGCTTCAAGGCGGGTTCGCCCCCTTGCGACGGTCCCGGATGGGGTGGTGCCGGCCGTGCGGACGCGTCACGAGCGTATCGTGATGGTGACGACAGTCAACTGCACGCGATAAGACTGGTACGGCAGGATCCCAGTGGCCCACGCGGAGAACTGAGGCATCGGATGGCCGGATTCGCGCTCGACCCGGAACAAGAACAATGGTGCGAGCGACTGCGCGCGCTGGCCGCGGAGCGGCTCGGCCCGCTCGCCGGAAAAGGTGAACCGGGGCGCGTCAACCGGCCGCTGCTGGCGGCGCTCGGCGAACACGGCCTGCTGGAGCGCGTCTTCAGCGCGGGCGCGCTGGACCTGTGCCTGCTGCGGGAGTCCCTCGCCTACGGCTGCACCGAGGCCGAGACCGCCCTGGCCCTCCAGGGCCTGGGGGCGCACCCCGTGCTGAGCGCCGGGAGCGCGGCGCAGCGCGAGCGCTGGCTGCCCGGCGTACGGGCGGGTCGCACCGTGGCCGCCTTCGCGCTCAGCGAGCCGGGCGCCGGCTCGGACGCGGCGGCGCTGGCGCTGGCCGCGGAACCGGACGCGGCCGGTGGCGGGGGCGGCGGCGGGGGCGTCAGCGCCGGCGGCTGGCGGCTCACCGGGGAGAAGCGTTGGATCTCCAACGCCCCCGAAGCGGATTTCTACACCGTCTTCGCCCGGACGGGTGAGGGGCCGGGCGCCAAGGGCGTCAGCGCCTTCCTGGTCCCCGCCGACCGGCCCGGCCTGACCGGCGAGAGCCTCGACATGCTCTCCCCGCACGCGATCGGCGCCCTGCGCTTCGACGGGGTGCCGGTGGGGCCCGAGGACCTGCTGGGCGAGCCGGGCCGGGGCTTCCGGGTCGCCATGGACACCCTCAACCGCTTCCGGCCCAGCGTGGGCGCCTTCGCCGTCGGCATGGCCCGGGCGGCCCTGGACGCGACCCTGGCGCACACCGCGCACCGCACCGCCTTCGGCGGCGTGCTCGGCGACCTCCAGGCGGTGGCCCACCGGGTCGCCGAGATGGCCACCCGCACGGAGGCCGCCCGGCTGCTCGTCTACGCGGCGGCCGGGGCGTACGACGCGGACAGCGGCTCGCCGGACGTGCCGCGGCGGGCGGCGATGGCGAAACTGCTGGCCACGGAGACGGCGCAGTACGTCGTCGACCACGCGGTCCAGCTGCACGGCGCGGTCGCGCTCCAGCGCGGCCACCTGCTGGAACACCTGTACCGGGAGGTGCGGGCGCCGCGGATCTACGAGGGGGCGAGCGAGGTGCAGCGCACGATCATCGCGCGATCGCTGTACGGCCAGCAGGCGAAGCGTGGGCACCAGGAGGAGCGCGGGCAGCAAGAGCAGCAAGAGCAGCAAGCACAGCAGGCACAGCAGGCGCAGCGCGGGCCGGCGGGGGTGGCCCGGTGATCGAACGGATCAACCCGCCCGGGCTCTCCCCGGCGACCGGCTTCTCGCACGCGGTGGCGGCCACCGGGTCCCGGCTGGTCCTGCTGGCGGGCCAGACGGCGCTCGACGCGGCGGGCAAGGTGGTGGGGGACACCCTGCCGCAGCAGTTCGAGCGGGCCCTGGGGAACCTGCTGGCCGCCCTCGCGGCCGCGGGCGGCACCCCCGCGGAGCTGGCGCGGGTGACCGTGTACGCGGTGGACGTGGCGGAGTACCGGGCCTGCGCCCCGGAGCTGGGCCGCATCTGGCACCGGCTGGCGGGTCGCGACTACCCGGCGATGGCCGTCATCGGCACCACCCGGCTGTGGGACGAGCAGGCGATGGTCGAACTCGACGGCATCGCACTCCTCGCCTAGGGTTGATATGCCCCTTTTCTTACAGCTTCTCTCCGATACTCGGAGGTGCATGGATATGCGCCGTGCGATCGCCCCGGCCATCGTCGCCGGGGCCGCCGGAATCGTCCTGGGCCTGGCCCCCCTCGGCAGTGCCGTCGCCGCGGGCCTCCCGCAGGCCGCCCCACAGACCCAACCGCAGACCTGGTGGTGCTCCGACAACTGGCGCGGCCAGGACTGGCGCACCTGCTGCGACTCCTCGCGCGGGGACGACCGTCCCAGCTGGTGCTGGGACAACAACGGCGACAGCAACTGGAACCACGACGGCAGTTGGGACAACAGCAACTGGAACCACGACAACAACTGGGACAACAGCAGCTGGAACAACGACCACTGGAACCACGACGACGGGAACTGGAACCACGACGGCAACGGCAACTGGGACAACAGCGGCCGGAACGACAACAACAGCTGGAGCCACGACAGCGGTTGGCGCGGCAACCGGTAGGGCGACGTAGTCCCCGCCGGGGTCCCGTCGGGGTCCCGTCGGGGTCCCGTCGGGGTCCCGCCGGGGTCAGCCCTCCAGCAGCGTCCCCATCCACTCCTCGATGCCCGCGACCGTGCGGGGGAGCGCGCCCGACATCAGGCGCGCTCCTTCCGCGGTGATGACCAGGTCGTCCTCGATCCGCACGCCGATGCCCCGCAGCTCGGCCGGGAGCGTCTCGTCGTCCGGCTGGAGGTAGAGGCCGGGCTCCACGGTGAGCACCTGCCCCTCCTCCAGCACCCCGTCCAGGTAGGCGTCCCGGCGTGCCTGGGCGCAGTCGTGGACGTCCAGCCCCAGCATGTGGCCGCTGCTGCACAGGGTGTACCGGCGGTGCAGGTCCCCCTCCGCGTCCTTCAGTACGCCCCAGTCGGCGAGCCCCTCGGCGATGACCCGCATCCCGGCCCGGTGGAAGTCGCGGAAGCTGGCCCCGGGGCGCAGCGCCG
Source organism: Streptomyces sp. NPDC098789 (assembly GCF_044759975.1). Taxonomy (NCBI): domain Bacteria; kingdom Bacillati; phylum Actinomycetota; class Actinomycetes; order Kitasatosporales; family Streptomycetaceae; genus Streptomyces; species Streptomyces sp. NPDC098789. The sequence goes on along the minus strand of NZ_JBIWAJ010000005.1, from coordinate 254,667 downwards.
CGATGCCCGCGTCCTGCGCGGCCAGCACCAGTTCGTACACCTGCCGCTGCACGGGTGAGAAGCGTCCGGACAGGGGGAGGGTGCGGGTGACGTCGGCGGTGTAGAGGGTGTCGGTCTCCACGCCCGCGTCCAGGAGCAGGAGTTCGTCCCGGTTCAGCCGGCCGTCGTTGTGGATCCAGTGCAGCACGCAGGCGTGCGCCCCGGAGGCCGCGATCGTGTCGTAGCCGGTGCCGTTGCCCTCGGCGCGGGCGCGCAGCCCGAAGACCCCCTCGATCCAGCGCTCGCCGCGCGGATGGGTCAGCGCGCGCGGCAGCGCCCTTACGACGTCCTCGAAACCGGCGGCCGTGTGGTCGACGGCGAGCTGCAACTGGCCCACCTCCCAGGCGTCCTTGACCAGGCGCAGCTCGGAGAGTGCGGCGGCGAGCGCCGGATCGCGCGAGGCGTCGCGGGCGTCGGGGGTGCCCAGGGCGTCCAGGTGCGCGCAGCGGATGCCGGTGAGCCGCTCGGCCTCGGCGAGGTCGGGGCGCCGGCCGACCCAGAACTCGCCGTAGCGGCGGTCCCGGTAGAACTCCTCGGTGCCGTCGGTGCGCGCCGAGCGCGGGCGCAGGTACAGGACGGCCTCGTGTCCCCGCGGCCCGGCCGGCTCCATCACCAGTACGTGGCCCACCTGGTCCTCGCCGGTGAGGCCGGTGAGCCAGGCGTAGGCGCTGTGCGGGCGGAAGCGGTGGTCGCAGTCGTTGGAGCGGACCGTGAGTTCGCCCGCCGGGACGAGCAGCCGTTCGCCCGGGAAGCGGGCCGACAGGCGGGCGCGCCGGGCCGGGGTGACGTCGTGCGCGGCGACCCGGGCGTCGGTCGGCAGGGGTGAGGCGGACCAGTTTCCGGACATGAAGGCGGACAACTCGGCCGATACGGGCAGATCGTGGCTGCCCGTATTGAGGCGGGAGATGCGGTCGGTCACGAAAGCTCCCTGGGAAGGCGTGAACTGGTGGGCGCACAGGGGTTGTCAGTGCAATTTCACATTACTATGTTACAGGTCACACGGCGGGCAGTTAATCCCCGTCAAACGCCGTGTGAATCAGGGCAGTTGCACCTCCCCCACCTCCCTCACCGCAACCAGGAGTTCCCGGTGTCCCAGCACAGAGCTGTGCGTACGTCCCTCCTCGCCGCCGCCGTCACGGTGACCCTGCTCGCCTCCGCGGGCCAGGTCGTGGCCCAGGCGGCCGGTACCGGCTCCGCCCCGGTCCCCACGACGTTCGCCTCGGGCACGCCCGCCGCCGCCCCGGCCCAGGCCCCGGCCGGTCAGAACCCCTTCGACGAGGTCGACCGCCTCGCCAGCGCCCCGGCGCTCACCAACGCACCGGCCCCCGCGCCGGGCACCGGCCAGGAGCCGGGCAGGATCGCGGGTCCCGCCCCGGCCCCCGCCCCGAGCGCGACCCGACTCGCGGACCGCGGCGCCGAGAAGGCGGGCAAGGTGACGGCCCGGGGCGCCGCCGCGAGCGGCCTGGTGGCCGCGGGCGTCCCCTGCACCCTCGACGGCATCACGGGCCTGAGCCCCGAGCAGTTCGCCGACTTCCTCGGCGACTCCGCGGTCACGGCCGACGGTTGCCTGCGCGGACTCATCTGGACCTGGGACGCCCGGCTCGCCCCGGTGATGTCCGACGCCCACGTCCAGGCCGTGTCCCGGCGGATATCGAGCCTGGCCGCCGCGCACGACGGCCGTAACTCCTCCCACCTGGAGGAGATGTTCACGTACCTGCACGCGGTCGTCTACCACGACTACTCGCACACCGAGATCGACGTCACCGACGCCCCGACGGTCGACGCCATGCGCCGCGCGATCGCCGACTTCGGCGGCGCCGCCCGCACCTTCGACGTCAGCGCCTCCAACGCCCGCACCCTGCGCGAGGCCCTCTACGCCGGCAGCGCCCCGGGCCTGCGCCAGCACCAGTTGGGCCTGATCAAGAAGGTCCTGGTCACCCTGGACCCGGCGCACCCGCAGACCAACCTGGACGCCTCCTGGGCGGGCGCGGTGCTCGCCGGCCTGTCCGTGAACTACCTGGGCGTCTACCCGGGCAACCAGGACGCGGCCTTCCACGCGGCGGCCCTGGCCGATCCCGCCTACCGCGCCGCCTTCAAGGCCTACGCCGGCTACGGTCACCTGAAGGGCACCGTCAACGCCTGGGCGGCGCGCGACGCGATCAGCGAGTACGGGCGGTTCGGCCAGGTCGAGGGCCTGCAGGCGCAGATATCCGCCGACCTCGGCGCCCTGCTCGAACCCGTCAAGGCGACCTTCGGCAACGGCAGCGAGCAGTGGGCCAAGGTGGTGTCCTGGCTCAACACCTACAACGCCTGCAAGCCGTACGGGGTGTGCAAGGAGGACATCGAGAAGCAGCTCTTCCCCTACACCTACTCCTACGACAACGGCGGCATCAAGGTCCGCACCGCCCTCGACCGGGCCACCGTCGACCAGCTCTACTACGCGAGCAAGCAGGTCAAGACCCAGTTCCACCGGGTGCTCGGGACCGACCAGCCGCTCGCCGGCGACCCCAACACCACCCTGAACATCGTGCTGTACGCCTCCCGTGCCGACTACGAGAACTACCACCCGATCCTCACCGGCATGGGCACCAACAACGGCGGCGTCTACATAGAGAACGGCGCCACCTTCTACACCTACCAGCGCCGCGTGCCGCAGGACTCCTCCCTCACGTTGGAGGAGCTGTTCCGCCACGAGTACACCCACTACCTCAACGGCCGCTACGCGGTGCCCGGCTTCTTCGGCCAGGGTCCCTGGTACGAGAACGACCGCACGACGGCCATGGACGAGGGCACCGCGGAGTTCTTCGACGGCGCCACCCGCGACAACGGCATCGCCGTGCGCAAGTCCCTGGTCAAGGGGGTCATGAACGACACCGCCGGCGGCGGGCCGCGGATGAGCGTCCAGCAGCTGCTCAGCGCGACCTACGACGGCGACGGCTTCCGCTTCTACAACTACGCGGGCACGTTCTTCGAGTTCCTGTGGAACGAGAAGCCCTCGGCGCTGCGCGAGATGTACACCCACCTGCGCGCGAACGACGTGGCGGGCTACGACGCCTGGCGCACCCGGATGGGTTCGGACAGCTACCTCCAGCGGGACTACGACAAGTTCCTGGACGCGCAGATCGCCAAGGTGAACGACCTGTACGTGCCGAACACGGTCTTCACCGCCAACGACCGACTGCGCGACTCCGCGCTCGCGTCGGTGAAGTCGTCCTTCGCGACCGCCACCTACAACACCCCCGACTGCGTGGAGAACGGCGACCCCGGCAAGCGCCGCTTCACCTGTACGGGCCGGATCACCGCGAACCTGAAGAACTGGCGCAGCGACGACCAGAACTTCAAGGACATGTCCGAGACGGTCGACTACTTCCTCCTCGACCGGGCGGGCGCGGTCTCCAACAACCTCGCCGACATGAACTGCTCCTTCGGCGCCCTGGAGATCTGGTCGAACAAGGTCGCGGGCACGTCGAGCTACAGCTGCGAGGGCCCGCTCCGCAGCTGATCGGGCGCGGGGCCGGTCCCGTTCGACGGGGGGCGGGACCGGCCCGGCCACACCCTGGATGACCGATAAAGAATGTGACATATTACTGCCGTGCCCAACAGACCACCCACGGACGCACGCACGAACGCACTCACGGACGCACCGCTGGACGTCGTCATCATCGGCGCGGGCGTCGTCGGAGCCGCGTGTGCCTACTACGCCTCCCGCGCCGGACTCTCCGTAGCCGTCGTCGACCGCGGCCCCGTCGCGGGCGGCACCACCGGCGCCGGGGAGGGCAACCTGCTCGTCTCCGACAAGGGGCCGGGCCCCGAACTGGACCTCGCGCTGCTCTCCACCACCCTGTGGCGCGAACTGGCCGCCGCCCTCCCGGCGCAGACCGAGTACGAGGCCAAGGGCGGCCTGGTCGTCGCCCCCGACGAAGCCACCCTGAAGGCCCTACGGGTCTTCGCCGACGGACAGCGCGCCGTCGGCGTACGGGTCACCGAGGTGGCGGGCGACGCGCTCCACGACCTGGAGCCGCACCTCGCCCCCGGCCTCGCGGGCGGCTTCCACTACCCCCAGGACGCCCAGGTCCAGCCCGCGCAGGCGGCCGCCCGACTGCTGGCCGCCTCCGGCGCCCGCCTCTTCACCGGCGAGGAGGTCACCGCGGTGCTGCGCGGGGCCGGCGGCGCGGTGCGCGGCGTGCGCACCGCGCGCCGCGAACTGCTCGCCCCCGCCGTCGTCAACGCGGCCGGCACCTGGGGCGGCCGGATCGCCGAACTCGCGGGCACCACCCTGCCCGTCATGCCCCGCCGCGGCTTCGTCCTGGTCACCGAGCCTCTCCCGCGCGTGGTGCGGCACAAGGTGTACGCCGCCGACTACATCGCCGACGTCGCCAGCGGCTCCGCCGCCCTCCAGTCCTCCGCCGTGGTCGAGGGCACCCCCGCGGGCCCCGTCCTGATCGGCGCCACCCGGGAACGCGTCGGCTTCGACCGCGCCCTGTCCACCGAAGCCCTGCGCCGCCTCGCCGCCCAGGCCGCCGCCCTCTTCCCGGTCCTCGCCGACGTCCGGGTGCTGCGCGCCTACCACGGCTTCCGCCCCTACCTCCCCGACCACCTGCCGGCCATCGGCCCCGACCCGCGGGTCCCGGGGCTGCTGCACGCCTGCGGCCACGAGGGCGCCGGCATCGGCCTCGCGCCCGGCACCGGCGTCCTGATCGCCGCCGCCCTCACCGGCGCCGGGGCCCCGCTGGACCCCGTGCCCTTCCGCCCCGACCGCTTCACGGAGGAAGCCTGATGGCCAGCCTGCGCCGCACCCGCCGCTCCCGGGAACCGCGCGACCTCGTCGGCGGCGCGGCCCCGGCCGTCCACACCGTCGAGTTCGACGGCCGTACGCTGCCCGCGCAGAGCGGCCAGTCCATCGCCGCCGTGCTGTGGGCCGCCGGGATCCTCGCCTGGCGCACCACCCGGGAGGGCGGCGCCCCGCGCGGCGCGTTCTGCGGGATCGGCAGCTGCTACGACTGCCTCGTCACCGTCAACGGCCGCCCCAACCAGCGCGCCTGCCTGGTCCCGGCCCGGCCCGGGGACACCGTCGCCACCCAGGAGGGAACCGGCCGTGCCGACCTCGCCGTCTGACCTCGCCGTCATCGGGGCGGGCCCCGCCGGGCTCGCCGCCGCGGTCACCGCCGCCGACCTGGGCCTGCGCGTCACCCTCCTCGACGCGGGGGAGCAGCCCGGGGGCCAGTACTACCGCCACCCCGCACCCGGGCTCGGCGCCGCCCGGCCCGAGGCCCTGCACCACGACTGGGCCGCCTTCGAGACCCGCGAACGGCGCCTGCGCACCCACGAGTCGACGGGCCGGATCACCTTCCTGCCCGCCCACCACGTCTGGACGGTGGTCCCTGACGCCCGGGCCGATGTCGGCACGGAGGCCGACGGTTGGCTGCTGCACGCCGTCGCGGGAACCCGTGGCGAGGACGAGCGCGCCGTGACCCTGCGGGCCCGCGCGGTCCTGATCGCCACCGGCGCCCACGAGCGGCAACTGCCCTTCCCCGGCTGGACCCTGCCGGGCGTGATCGGGGCCGGGGGAGCCCAGGCCATGCTCAAGGGCGGCCTCGTCCTGCCCGGCCGCCGGATCGTGGTCGCGGGCAGCGGCCCGCTGCTGCTCGCGGTCGCCGGCTCCCTGGCCGCCGCCGGGGCCCGGGTGCCCGCCGTCGTCGAAGCCGCCTCCTACACGGCCTACGTCGGCCGCGTGCCCACCCTGCTGCGCAACCCCGGCAAGCTCGTCGAAGGCGCCGTCCACGGCGGCGCGTTGCTGCGCCACGGGGTACGGCTGCGCACCCGCCGCGCCGTCGTCGAGGCCCAGGGCGTGGACCGGGTGGAGGCCGTGGTCGTGGCCCGGCTCGACCGCGACTGGCAGCCCGTACCCGGCACCGGGCGCCGGATCCCCTGCGACGCGCTGGCGGTGGGCCACGGCCTGGTGCCCCAGCTGGAACTCGCCACCGGGCTCGGCTGCGCCACCGTGCGCGCGGCGGACGGGACGGTGGCGCTCGACCTCGACGCGGGTCAGCGGACCTCCGTCCCCGGCATCTGGTCGGCGGGCGAGACCGGGGGCATCGGAGGGGCGGGACTGGCCCTGGTGGAGGGGGAGTTGGCGGCCCTGTCGATCGCGGGGCGGTCGGCTCCGGCCGCCCTCGTGCGCCGGCGGGCCCGGCTGCGGGCCTTCGCCGACGCGATGGGCGCGGCCCACCGGCCGGGCTCCGGCTGGACCGGGTGGCTGCCGGACGACGCCGTCGTCTGCCGCTGCGAGGAGGTCCCGGCCGGGCGGATCCGGGAGGCCGTGGCCGACCTCGGCGCGCGGGACGCCCGCAGCGTCAAACTGCTCACCCGTGCGGGCATGGGCTGGTGCCAGGGGCGGATGTGCGGCGCCGCCGTCACGGCGCTCGCCGGCGACGAAGCGGCCGCGGACCGGCGGCCGTTGTCCTGCCCGGTACCGCTGCGCCAGCTCGCCGAGTTGCCGTCGGACCACTGATCGGGTGGTCACACCCCTTGTGGCCGCCCTTCGCCCACTAGTAAAATGTCACACATCACATAAGGGAGTTCTGCCATGACCCACGCGCACACCCCCGCGCCCAGCACCGCCACGCCCCGCACCCGCCCCTGGCACGGCATCATGGTCGCCACCGCGCTGCCGATGCGCGAGGACCACTCCGTCGACTACGACGCCTACGCCGACCACGTGGCCTGGCTGATCGCCAACGGCTGCGACGGCGTCGTGCCCAACGGTTCGCTCGGCGAGTACCAGACCCTCACCGACGAGGAGCGCGCCCGGGTCGTCCGCACCGCCGTCGAGGCCGCCGGCGACGGGGCCCGCGTCATGCCCGGCGTCGCCGCCTACGGCAGCGCCGAGTCCCGCCGCTGGGCCGAACAGGCCGCCGAAGCGGGCGCGGGCTCCGTCCTGCTGCTCCCGCCGAACGCCTACCGCGCCGACCACGACGCCGTGCGCGCCCACTACGCCGAGGTGTCCCGGGCCGGGGTGCCCGTCGTCGCCTACAACAACCCCATCGACACCAAGGTCGACCTGACCCCGGCGCTGCTCGCCCGGCTGCACGCCGACGCCAGCATCGTCGCCGTCAAGGAGTTCACCGGGGACGTCCGCCGCGCCTACGAGATCGCCGAACTCGCCCCGGGCCTGGACCTGCTGATCGGCTCCGACGACGTACTGCTCGAACTCGCCCTCGCCGGCGCCGTCGGCTGGATCGCCGGCTACCCCAACGCCCTGCCCCGCTCCTGTGCCACCCTCTACCGGGCCGCCGTCGCCGGCGACCTGGAGACCGCACTGCCGCTGTACCGGTCCCTCCACCCGCTGCTGCGCTGGGACTCCAAGACCGAGTTCGTCCAGGCCATCAAGCTCTCCATGGACCTGGCCGGCCGCCCCGGCGGCTCGGTGCGCCCGCCCCGCTTCCCGCTCACGGGCGAGATCGAGGCAGCCGTCCGCGCCGCCACCGAAAAGGCCCTCGCCGAGGGCCTCAACTAGGCCTGCACGGCCCGCCCGCCGCCCCGCCCCGCCCGCCCATCCGCCCGGCCGCCGGCCGAGACCCCTGGGGGACCCCATGCGCACCCGCCACGTCTACCACGCCGTGGACTCACACACCGAGGGCATGCCCACCCGGGTGATCACCGGCGGAGTCGGGGTGATCCCCGGCGCCACCATGGCCGACAAGCGGCTCCACTTCATCGCGCACATGGACCACATCCGCACCCTGCTGATGAACGAACCGCGCGGACACGCGGCGATGAGCGGGGCCATCCTCCAGCCGCCCACCCGCCCCGACGCCGACTTCGGGGTCCTCTACATCGAGGTGTCGGGGCTGCTCCCGATGTGCGGCCACGGCACGATCGGGGTCGCCACCGTCCTCGTCGAGACCGGCATGGTGCCCGTCGTCGAGCCCGTCACCACGGTCCGCCTCGACACTCCGGCGGGCCTGGTCAGCGTCGACGTCCAGGTCCGGGACGGGGTGGCCGAGCACGTCACCCTCACCAACGTCCCCTCCTTCTGCGTCGGCCTCGACCTCAAGACCGAGGTCCCCGGCCACGGCACCGTCACCTACGACCTCGCCTACGGCGGCAACTTCTACGCCTTCGTCGAACTCGACGCCCTCGGCCTGCCCTTCGACCGGGACCGGGGCAACGACCTGCTCGCCGCCGGACTCGCGATCATGGAAGCGATCAACGCGGGCGAGGACCGGCCGGTCCACCCCGAGAACCCCTCCATCGGCGGCGTCAAGCACGTCTACCTGGCCGCCCCCGGCTCCGACGCCGAGCGCTCCCGGCACGCGATGGCCATCCACCCCGGCTGGTTCGACCGCTCGCCCTGCGGTACGGGGACCTCCGCGCGGATGGCCCAACTGCACGCCCGGGGTCTCCTCCCGCTCGGCCGCGACTTCGTCAACGAGTCCTTCATCGGCACCGAGTTCACCGGCCGCCTGATCAGCGACACCACCGTCGGCGACCTCCCCGCCGTGGTCCCCACCGTCACCGGCCGGGCCTGGATCACCGGCACCGCCCAGTACTTCCTCGACCCGTCCGACCCCTTCCCCGGAGGGTTCCAGCTGTGACCGCCGAGCACGCCCCGCACGTCCCGCCCGTGCCGCACGACCCGAGCGCCGCGCACGCGTCCGTGCGGACCACCGACTACCACACCGCCGGAGAACCCTTCCGGATCGTCACCGGCGGCCTCCCGCCGGTGCCCGGGGACACGGTGGCCGAGCGCTGCGCCACCGCCATCGGCCCCGGCGGCAGCGGTACGGCGCCGCGCCGGGGCGCGTTGGACGACGTACGCCGCCTGCTCGTCCAGGAGCCGCGCGGGCACGCCGGGATGTACGGGGGGTTCGTGGTCCCGCCCGACGACGACGGGGCCCACTTCGGGGTGCTCTTCTGGCACAAGGACGGCTACTCCACGGCCTGCGGACACGGCACGATGGCGCTCGGCGCCTGGGCCGTGGACAGCGGGCTGGTCCCCGCCCCGTACGAGGGCGACGCCCGGGTGCGCATCGACGTGCCGTCCGGCCGGGTCACCGCCACCGTCCACCGCACCGCCGGCCGCACCACCGGGGTCACCTTCCGCAACGTCCCGGCCCGGGTCACCGCCCGCAAGGTGCCCGTGGCCACCTCGTACGGCGTGGTCGAGGTCGACCTCGCGCACGCCGGAGCCTGCTACGCCTCGGTCGCCGCACGCGACCTCGGGTTGGAGACCGACCGGGAGGCGCTGCCCGCGCTGGTGCGGGCCGGGCAGGAGATCCGGGCGGCGCTGGCCGGCCACCCGGGCACCTGGCACCCGGACGGGCCGCTGCTGTCCGGGGTGTACGGGGTGATCCTCCACGAGGAGCTGCCCGACACCCCCTTCGGGCCCCACCAGCGCAACGTGACCGTCTTCGGTGACGGCCAGATCGACCGCTCGCCGTGCGGATCGGGCACCTCCGCCCGGCTCGCGCTCCTCGCCGAGGACGGCCGGCTGGGCGCGCACGAGGACCTGCTGCACGAGTCCGTCACCGGCACGGTCTTCACCGGGCGGGTGCTGCGGCCCGCCGACTCGGCCCGGCCGGCCGCCGACGGGCTGGTCACCGAGGTCACCGGCACCGCCCACCGCACCGGCGAGCACGTCTTCCTGCGGGACCCGCACGACGTCCTCGGCACCGGATTCGCCCTGTGAACGCCGCCCCCGCGCACGGCGCCCTGCCGCAGTTCTCCGCCGAGCGGATGGCGGCCCTGCTCACCCCCACCGCCGCGGCCGACGCCCTGGCGTACGCGCTGCGCCACGGCCCCGACCCCGAGGGCTGTCCGCAGCGGACCGCGCTCGCGGTGCCCGGCGGCGAACTGCTGCTGATGCCCGCCGCGTCCGGCGCGTACGCCGGGGTGAAGGTCGCCGGGGTGGCCCCCGGCAATCCGGCCCGCGGGCTGCCCCGGATCACCGGGTCGTACCTGCTGCTGGACGGCCCCACCCTGCGCCCGCTGGCCCTGTTCGACGGGGCGGCCCTCACCGCCCTGCGCACCCCGGCGGTCTCCGCCCTGGCCCTGCGCCACCTCGCCCCGGTCGGGCGGCCGCTGCGGCTCGTCCTGTTCGGGTCGGGACCCCAGGCGTACGGGCACCTCGACGCGACGCTGGCGGTGCGGGAACTGGCCGAGGTGGTGGTGGTCGCCCGTGACCCGGCGGGCGTCGAGAAGCTGGCCGCGCACGCCCGCACCCTCGGTGTGCCCGCCCGCGGCGGCGGTCCCGGCGACGTGGCCGGCGCGGACCTGGTCCTGTGCTGCACCACCGCCCGCGAACCCCTCTTCGACGGGCGGCTCGTGGCGGCCGGCGCCACCGTGGTCGCGGTGGGCTCGCACGAACCGGACGCCCGCGAGGTGGACACGGCGCTGGTGCGCCGGGCCGCGGTCTACGTCGAGTCCCGCGCGGCCGCGCTGCGCGAGGCGGGGGACCTGCTGATCCCGGAGGCCGAGGGCGCCATCGGGCCCGGTCATATCAACGGCACCCTGGCCGACCTGGTCGCGGGGCGGACGGCGGGCGGGCGGCCGCAGGGTTGTCCACAGCTCTTCAAGAGCGTGGGCATGGCCTGGGAGGATCTTGCCGTGGCGGTGGCCCTGTACACGGCCGCCGGGGGCAACAGCGAAACGTGACATTGTACGCTGTGCCTCTGCGATCCTCGGAGGAAAAGCTATGGGTGACCTGAAACAGAACAGTCTCATCAAGGCCCAGGAGCGGCTCCGCGACCAGGTCGGGCACGCTCTGCGGGCTGCCCTGATAGCGGGTGAACTCCGCCCCGGCAACGTCTATTCGGCGCCCGGGCTGGCCGGCGAACTGGGGGTTTCGGCCACTCCGGTGCGCGAGGCGATGCTGGACCTGGCCCGCGAGGGCCTGGTGGAGCCCGTGCGCAACAAGGGGTTCCGGATCACCGAGGTCAGCGAGCGGGACCTGGACCAGTACACCGAACTGCGCACGATGATCGAGGTGCCGACCATCGGCCGGGTCACCGAGATCGCCACCGTCGCGCAGCTGGAGGCCCTGCGGCCGATCGCCGAGGAGATCGTCACCAGCGCCCGCGAGCACAACCTCATCGGCTACCTGGAGGCGGACCGCCGCTTCCACCTCTCGCTGCTCGCCCTCGCGGGCAACGACCGGCTCGTCGAGACGGTCGGCGACCTGCGCAAGCGCTCCCGGCTGTACGGGCTCACCGGACTCGACGAGGCGGGCAAGCTCGTCTCCTCGGCCGAGGAGCACGTCGAGCTGCTCGACCTGATGATCGCGGGCGACGCGGCGGCGGCCCAGGCCTGCATGACCCGCCACCTCGGGCACGTCCGCTCGCTGTGGGCCCAGGGCCGCGACGAGCCCGTGGGCCGCAGCACGGTCCGCCTGGGCGGCACGGCGGCCGCCCGCGCCTGATCCGGCGGCCACCCGGTCCTGATCCCGGGCCCGATCCGGCGCCCGCCGCCGTGCCTGGCGCCGTGTCCGCCGCCGCGCCCGCCCCACCGGGGCCCCGACCTCCTGACGGTCGGGGCCCCGGTGGCGTGTGCGGCCCCAACTCGCTTGCCGCGCAGCACATTTGGACACGGCTGGATAACGGCGGTGCAGACCCCTTGTCAGTGCAATTTCACATTACTATGTTACCGGTCACATCGTAGAGCGCGGCCCTTCCCAGGAGTGACCCATGACCAAGCGCCACCAACTCGCCCTCGCCACCGCCCTGGTGGCGGCCCTCGCACTCGGCGCCTCGGGCTGTTCCGGCACCAAGAAGGGCTCCGCGGGCGGGGGCGCGGGCGGGGTCAACCCGGCCGCCGCCAACGACGGCCTGACCATCGGCGGCACCCCGGCCAAGGGCGGCACCCTCACCGTCCTGTCCAACCAGGACTTCGCCCACCTCGACCCGGCCCGCAACTGGGTGATGCCGACCATGGACTTCGGCACCCGGCTCCTCTACCGCACCCTGGTCACCTTCAAGGCCGAACCGGGCAAGGCCGGCAGCGAGCTCGTCCCCGACCTCGCCACCGACCTCGGCACCCCCTCCAACGGCGGCCGCACCTGGACCTTCACCCTCAAGGAGGGCCTGAAGTACGAGGACGGCACCGCGATCAAGGCCGCCGACATCAAGTACAACGTCGAGCGCTCCTTCGCCCCTGACCTCACCGGCGGCCCCGACTACGCCGCCCAGTACCTGGCCGGCACCGAGGGCTACAAGGGCCCCCTCCAGGGCAAGCACCTGGACTCGGTCAAGACCCCGGACGACCGCACGATCGTCTTCGAACTGAAGCGGCCCGTCGCCGAGTTCTCCGCGACCACGACCCTGCCGACCTTCGCCCCGGTCCCGCAGGCCCAGGAGAAGGGGCCCCTGTACGACGCCCGCCCGTTCTCCTCCGGCCCGTACAAGATCGAGTCCTACGACCGGGACAAGAAGCTCGTCCTGGTCCGCAACGAGCACTGGGACCCGAAGACGGACAGCGTCCGCAAGGCGTACCCCGACAAGTTCGTCGTGGTCATGGGCCTCAAGGGCGGCCAGGTCGACGACCGCATCATCGCCGGGGAGGGCGCCGACGCCTCCACCGTCGAATGGGCCAACATGCGGCCCGAGAGCGCCCCCAAGGTGCTGCCCAAGCCGGAGATCAAGAAGCGGCTGCTCGCCGAGTCCCAGGGCTGCACCACCATGCTCAACCTCAACAACTCCCGTGCCCCCTTCAACGACCCCAAGGTCCGCGAGGCCATGCAGTACGCGGTCGACAAGGAGGCCGTCGTCACCGCGGGCGGCGGCCCGGCCCTCACCGAGGTCGCCACCTCCTACCTGCCGCCCGCGCTCGCCGGAGGCAAGCAGGCCGACCCCCTCAAGATCGCACCGGCCGGTGACCCCGCCAAGGCCAAGGAGCTCCTCAAGGCCGCCGGCAAGGAGGGTCTGAAGGTGACGTTCTCCGTCTCCACCGGTGACAAGGGTCGGGCGGAGGCCATCCAGCAGGGCCTGGCCCGCGCGGGCGTCGAGGTGGTCATCGACACCGTCGACCCGGGCGCCTACTACGACGTCATCGGCGACCTGTCGACCACGCCCGACATGACCCTGAGCGGCTGGTGCCCCGACTACCCCTCCGGCTCCACCTGGATCCCCTTCGTCTTCGACGGACGCACCATCAAGCCCAAGGGCAACCAGGGCAACAACAGCCAGTTCCGTGACGACGCGACGATGAAGCGGATCGACGAGATCAACGCCATGGCCGACGCGAAGGAGGCCAACCAGGCCTGGCGTGACCTCGACGCGGCCGTCATGGCCAAGTCCCCGTCCGTCCCGCTCTTCCTGGAGCGCAAGCCGCTGCTGGTCGGACCCAACATCGCGGGCGCCTTCGGCCACCCCGTCTGGGTCGGCCAGATCGACTACGCGACCGTCGGTCTCAAGGACCCGGCGAAGAGCCAGGGCTGACCATGACCGACACCGCACCCGCCACCGCCCCCGGGGCGGTGGCGGCCGAGGTCCCCCCGGGCAGCAGCCCCTGGCAGCTCGCCCGGCGGGAACTGCGCCGCCGCCCCGCCGTCCGCGTCAGCCTCGCGATCGTCGTCCTCTTCGTCGTGATGGCCGCCGCCGCCCCCTGGCTGGGCGCCCTCGGCGGCTGGTCCCCGGACACCTTCGACAAGAGCGCCATCGACCCCTACCTCGGCGGCCTCCCGCTCGGCCCGCTCGGCGGCATCGGCCCCGACCACTGGCTCGGCGTAGAACCGGTCACCGGCCGCGACCTGTTCGCGCGCGTGGTCCACGGCGCCCAGGTGTCCCTCCTGATCGCCTTCACCGCCACCGCGATCGTCGTCCTCGCCGGGACCGCCGCGGGCATCGCCGCCGGGTACTTCGGCGGTCGCACCGACGCCGTCCTGTCCCGGCTGATGGACCTGACCATGTCCTTCCCGTCCCTGATCTTCATGATCGCGGTCCTGTCGGTGGCCAAGGACGTCGACCGGATCGTCCTGATGACCGCCGTCATCGGCCTCTTCGGCTGGCCCGGGATCGCCCGCGTGGTGCGCGGGCAGACCCTCTCCCTCAAGCACCGCGAGTACGTCGACGCGGCCCGGGTCGGCGGCGCCGGCGCCTGGCGGATCCTGACCCGGGACATCCTGCCCGGCGTCGCCGGCCCCGTCATCGCCTACACCACCCTGCTCGTCCCCGGCATGATCAGCACCGAGGCGGCCCTGAGCTACCTGGGCGTCGGCGTGCGCCCACCCACCCCGTCCTGGGGCCAGATGATCGCCGAGAGCGTCGCCTTCTACGAGACCGACCCCATGTACTTCGTCATCCCCAGCGCCTTCCTCTTCCTCGCCGTCCTCGCCTTCACCCTGCTCGGCGACGCACTGCGCGACATCCTCGACCCGCGGGGCGGCCGCACGTGATCCTCTACCTCCTGCGCCGCCTGCTCGCCCTCACCGGGGTGCTGCTCGCCATCGCCGCCGTCACCTTCGTCATCTTCTACGTCCTGCCCTCCGACCCGGCGGCCGCCGCCTGCGGCAAGACCTGCAGCGTGGAACGGATCGCCGCGGTCCGCGAGTACCTCGGCCTCGACCAGCCGCTGTGGCGCCAGTTCCTCGACTTCCTCACCGGCATCTTCACCGGGCGCAGCCAGGGCACCGGCCAGTACGCCGTGCACTGCGACTTCCCGTGCCTGGGCTACTCCTACGAGAACTCCGTGCCCGTGTGGGACCTGCTCATGGACCGGCTCCCGGTCTCGGCCTCCCTCGCCGTCGGGGCCGCGGCCCTGTGGCTGGTGCTGGGCCTGGGCGCCGGGGTCACCGCCGCCCTGCGCAAGGACACCGCCACCGACAAGGCCCTGATGGTCGGCGCCGTCGCCGCCGCCTCGCTGCCCGTCTACTTCACCTCCGTGATGCTGATCTACGGGGTGATCCGCGTCGCCGACCTCCTGCCCTACCCCAGCTACCGACCCTTCACCGACGACCCGGTCGGCTGGGCCACGAACCTGCTGCTGCCCTGGACCGCGCTCGCGCTGCTCTACGCCGCCATGTACGCCCGCCAGAGCCGCGGCTCGATGATCGAGGCGATGGCCGAGCCGTACATCCGTACCGCCCGGGCCAAGGGCATGCCCGAACGCACCGTCGTGGTCAAACACGGCCTGCGCTCGGCGATGACCCCCATCCTGACCATCTTCGGCATGGACCTCGGCGGCCTGCTCGCCGGAGCCGTCATCACCGAGTCCATCTTCGGACTCCCCGGCATCGGGCGGCTCTTCTACGGCGCCCTCGTCAGCTCCGACCAACCGGTGGTCCTCGGGGTCACCCTGCTCGCCGCCTTCTTCATCGTCGTCGCCAACCTCGTCGTCGACCTCCTGTACGCCGTCATCGACCCGAGGGTGAGGTACTGATGGCCGCTCTCCTGGAAGTGCGCGACCTGCACGTCACGTTCACCACCCCGCGCGGCACCGTCCGCGCCGTGGACTCGCTCGGCTTCACCGTCGAGGCCGGCCGCACCCTCGGCATCGTCGGGGAATCCGGATCCGGCAAGTCCGTCACCTCGCTCGCCGTCATGGGGCTGCACCGCGGCGCCGAGATCGGCGGCTCCATCGCCCTGGACGGTCGCGAACTCACCACGCTCGGCGAGAAGGAGCTCTCCCGGCTGCGCGGCCGCAAGATGGCCATGATCTTCCAGGACCCGCTCTCCAGCCTGCACCCCTACTACACGGTCGGCGAGCAGATCGCCGAGCACTTCCGGGTGCACTTCAAGGCGGGCCGGGCCGCCGCGCGCAAACGCGCCGTGGACATGCTCGGCGAGGTCGGCATCCCCGAACCCGCCCGCCGCGCGGGGGAGTACCCGCACCAGTTCTCCGGCGGCATGCGCCAGCGCGCGATGATCGCCATGGCGCTGGCCTGCGAACCCGACCTGCTCATCGCGGACGAGCCCACCACCGCCCTCGACGTCACCGTCCAGGCCCAGATCCTCGAACTGATCGCCCGGCTCCAACAGGACCGCGGCCTCGGCGTCGTGATGATCACCCACGACCTCGGCGTGGTCGCCCGGGTCGCCCACGAGGTCCTGGTCATGTACGGCGGCCGGGCCGCCGAACAGGCCCCGGTCGACCAGCTGTTCGCCGCCCCCGCGCACCCCTACACCCGGGGCCTGCTGGAGTCGCTGCCCCGGCTCGACGACGCCGACGACCAGCCGCTGCGGACCATCCCCGGCTCCCCGCCCTCCCTGCGCGAGCCCGCCCCCGGGTGCGCCTTCGCCCCGCGCTGCGCCCGCGCCGCGGCGGGCACGGAGGCGGAGCGCCGGCAGTGCGCGACGGTCCGCCCCGCCCTCGACCCGTATGCGGGAGCCGAGCGCCTAGTGGCCTGCCACTTCGCGGGCCCCGGTACCGCACCCGCGGCCGCGGGTCCCGTCCAGGAGGCCTCCCGGTGACCGAGACAACGCCCACGACCACCACGTCCACCGCGCCCTCCACGAGCGCCCCGGCCGGTGCGGGCGGCGCGCCGCCCCTGCTGTCCGTGCGCGACCTGACCATGACCTTCCCCGGGAAGCGCTCGGTCACCGGCCGCAAGGGCGCCCCCGTCCGGGCCGTGGACGGAGTGTCCTTCGAGCTGGCGGCCGGCGAAACCCTCGGCCTGGTGGGGGAGTCGGGCTGCGGGAAGTCCACCACCGGGCGGATGCTGGTCCGCCTGCTGGAGCCCACCTCGGGGAGCATCGCCTTCGAGGGCCGGGAGATCGGCCGCCTCTCCCAGGGCGCCATGCGACCGCTGCGCCGCCACCTCCAGATGGTGTTCCAGGATCCGCACTCCTCGCTCAACCCCCGCCAGACGGTGGCCCGGATCATCTCCGACCCGCTGTTGGTGCAGGGCTGGAGCGCGGCCGACGCCCGCCGCCGGGCCGCCGAGCTGATGGAGCTGACCGGGCTGATCCCCGAGCACATCGACCGCTACCCGCACGAGTTCTCCGGCGGCCAGGCCCAACGCATCGGCATCGCGCGCTCCCTGGCCACCAGCCCCCGGCTGATCATCGCCGACGAGCCGGTCTCCGCCCTCGACGTCTCGGTGCAGGCGCAGATCGTCAACCTGATGGAACGGCTGCGCCGCGAACTCGGGCTGGCCTACGTGTTCATCGCCCACGACCTGTCGGTGGTCAAGCGGGTCAGCGACCGGGTGGCCGTGATGTACCTCGGCCGGATCGTCGAGATCGGGGACAAGCACGCGCTGTACGCCGACCCCCAGCACCCGTACACGCGGGCGCTGCTGTCCGCCGTACCGCTGCCCGACCCGGCGGCCGAGCGGCGGCGGGAGCGGATCGTGCTGCTCGGCGACCCGCCGAGCCCGGCGGCGCCGCCGCCCGGGTGCTCCTTCCACCCGCGCTGTCCCAAGGCGGCGGACATCTGCCGCACGGAGCGGCCGGTGCTCCGCGCCGTCGCGGGACGCGATGTGGCCTGTCACTTCCCGGGGAACTGACGCGGCCCCGCCGTGAGAGGGGGGAAGGGCCCCGCCACCGGTCGACGGTGGCGGGGCCCTTCCCCGTGGGGCTCCGCGGGCGGCTCAGGCCAGGCCCAACGCCTCCCGGAAGAAGTCCAGCTCCAGCGCCATCACCTTCTCCCGCACGCCCCCCGTGGCCATGTGCGTCACCCCGGGCAGGGCCAGCAGCCGGTGCGGGCGCCCGGCGTCGGTCAGCGCCCGCGAGAGCCGCAGCGTGTGCGAGGGGTGCACGTTGTCGTCGGCCAGCCCGTGGACCAGCAGCAGGGGCCGGGTCAGCGCCGGGGCGTCACCGATCAGGCAGTCCCGCTCGTAGACCTCCGGCTCCTCCTGGGGCAGGCCCAGGTAGCGCTCGGTGTACGCCGTGTCGTAGTGCCGGAAGTCGGTCGGCGCCGCGCCCGCGGCCGCCGCGTGGAAGACGTCGGGGCGCCGCAGCACGCCCATCGCGGCCAGGTAGCCGCCGTAGGACCAGCCGCGCACGCCGACCCGGCCCAGGTCCAGGTCCGGGTGCCGCTCGCCCAGCGCGCGCAGCGCCGCCACCTGGTCCTCCATCGTCACCCGCGAGAACCCCCGGTACATGGCGTGGGTGAAGGCGGGCGAGACGTAGGGGGTGCCCCGGTTGTCGACGGTGACCACGGCGAAGCCCTGGTCGGCCCACCACTGCCGGGCCTGCCAGCGCCGCGGCTCCGCGCACACGTCCTGGTAGCCGGGGCCGCCGTAGGTGTCCAGCAGGACCGGCAGCCGCCGGCCCGGGACATGACCCCGCGGCAGCACCAGCGCCGTGGGGATCCCCAGCTCGGTGACCCGCTCGAAGCGCGGCTCGACCCGGTAGGGCAGCGGCTCGGCGAGGTCGGCGACGGCGAGCTCGCGCCCGTCCGCCGTGCGCAGGGTCCGCCGGAACCCGTCGGCGTCGGCCGAGGTCACCAGTAGCGCCCCGGCGGACGCGAGGGCGGTGTGCACCCCGGGCCCGTCGGCGAGCGCGGTCAGCGAGCCGGTGCCGGTGTCGAGCAGCAGCACCTGCTGCTCGGCGGGGTCCCGCAGGCCGGCCTCGATGAGCAGGCGCCCCTCGTGCTCGCCGAGCACCGCCCGCACCTGTACCTCGTCCCCGGTGAGGGGTACGCCGTCCAGTGCCAGGGCGCGCGCGACCCCGCCCGGGGTGTCGACGGCGGTCAGCATCCGCCCGTCGGACAGCCGCGCCGGGGTGCCGGGCACCAGGGGGTCCACCCACTGCGGGTGCGTGGTGCGGGACAGCTCCACGGTCCGCCCGGTGACCGGGTCGGCGCTGAGCAGCACCGCCGTGCGCTGGAGCCGGTCCTGGACGGTCAGCAGGATCTCCCCGCCGGCGCCGCCGCCGGTTTCCCAGGACGCGTCGCTGACGTAGGGGAAGGCGGCCGCGTCCCAGTCGAGCCGGGCCCCCGGTCGGCCGTCGGCGCCGAGCACCCGCAGCTGCACCTCGGCGTTGGGGCCGCCGGCCTCCGGGTAGGCGAAGTCCTCGGCGGGGCGCTCGGGGCGCTCCGGGTCGGCGAACCAGCGGCGCTGGAGGGCGTCTTCCACGACCCGGGCGACCAGCAGGGCGTCCCCGTCGGGGGACCACCAGTGCCCGCGGGCCCGGCCGAGCTCCTCGGCGGCGGCGAACTCGGCGACGCCCCACCGGGCTCCGTCGTCGGGGCTGACCCGCCCGCCCGGGGTGACGTACAGGGCGTCCTCGCTCACGTAGGCCGTGCGCGAGCCGTCGGCGTTCGGGCGCGGGTCGAAGGCGGCCCCGGCGGTCGGGAGCTCCTCGGGCGCCGCGTCCTTGTCGGCGGTGACCGCGTACAGCCGCCCGTAGAGGGTGAAGACCGCCCGGCGGCCGTCGCCGGCGAGGGCGTAGGAGCCGATCCCGGCGGCGACCAGCCGGATCCGTTCGCGCAACCACCTTTCGGCGCGGGGGAGTTCACCGGGGCCGTCCGGCAGGAGTGCGCGCGCGTCGGCGAGCCGGGTCTCGACGCCGGTGGCGGTGTCGAGCACCCGGAGGTCGTCGTACGGGTCGGTGGGCCCGCCGGACCGGAGGAACCAGAGCAGCCGGCCGCCGTCGCCGAAGGAGAACGCGCGGGGAGCGCCGTAGCTGAACCGGGCGGTGTCCGCGGAGAGGCGGAGGAAGTCGTCCAGGGGATTCATGTTCGAAGTGTGACATGTGAAATAGCACATGCTCTAGTCCGTTCGAGTGGTGACCCCCGGAGCGCGGGCTTAGCGTCGAACAGTGGACCCGAACACATCGCCGAGCACCAGCGGGACCGAAGGCAAGGTCCGAGGGGGCGGCAACGGCGGGCTCGCACTGCTCGTCATCGCCTCCTGCCAACTCATGGTCGTTCTCGACATCACCATCGTGAACATCGCGCTGCCGCACATCCAGACCGCCCTCAAGTTCTCCACGGAGAGCCTCTCCTGGGTCGTCAGCGCCTACACCCTCACCTTCGGCGGACTGCTGCTGCTGGGCGGCCGCGCCGGTGACATCCTCGGCCGCCGGCGCGTCTTCGTCTTCGGCGTGCTGCTCTTCGGCCTGGCCTCGCTGCTCGGTGGGTTCTCCCAGAACGCGGGCCAGTTGCTGGCGGCCCGCGCCCTCCAAGGCGTCGGCGGCGCGATCGCGTCCCCCACCGCGCTCGCCCTCATCACCACCAACTTCCGCGAGGGCCCCGCACGCAACCGCGCCTTCGGCGTGTTCGCCGCCGTCTCCGCGGGCGGCGGCGCCATCGGCCTGCTGGCCGGCGGCGCGCTCGTCGAATGGCTCAACTGGCGCTGGGTGCTCTTCGTGAACGTCCCCATCGCCCTGCTGATCGCGCTGGTGGCCCCGAAGGTGATCCGCGAATCCGAACGCCACCCGGGACACTTCGACTTCCTCGGCGCCCTGACCTCCACCCTGGGCATGGTCGCCCTGGTCTACGGCTTCATCCGGGCCTCGCAGGAGGGCTGGAGCGACCCCTACACCCTGGCGTCCTTCGCCGCGGCCGTCGTCCTGCTCACCAGCTTCATCATGGTCGAGCGGCGCTCGCCCCAGCCGATCACCCCGCTGCACATGTTCGCCGACCGCAACCGCGCCGGCACCTACGGCATCATGCTCTTCCTCGCCTGCGCCATCTTCGGGATGTTCTTCTTCCTGACCCTCTTCGTCCAGAACGTGCTCGGCTTCAGCCCGATCCGCGCGGGCCTCGCCTTCCTCCCGGTCAGCGCCGTGATCGCGGTCGGCGCGGGCGTGACCTCACAGCTCCTGCCGAAGTTCGGACCCAAACCCTTCATGGTGGCGGGCGCCCTGTTCGCCGCCGCCGGCCTGGGCTGGCTCACCTTCACCGACGTGCACTCCACCTATCTGGGCAGCATCCTCGGCCCGATGCTCCTCTTCAGCCTCGGCATGGGCATGCAGTTCGTCTCCCTGACGCTGATGGCCCTCTCCAACGTCCCCGACCGCGAGTCGGGCGCCGCGTCCGGACTCCTCAACGCCATGCAGCAGGTGGGCGGTTCGCTGGGCCTGTCCATCCTGGTGACCCTCTACGGGACGGCCAGCCGCAACGAGGCCGCCAAGCAGGTGCCGGCCTTCCTCGCCAACTCCACCCCGGAGCAGAAGCTCGCCTTCCGGCGCACCGGCCAACTGCCCGGCCCGTACGGCGCCCAGGTGCTGACCTCCGGAGTGACGGCGGCGTTCGTCGTCGCGGCCCTCTTCACCCTGGTCGCGGCCATCATCGCGCTGGTGGCCATCCAGGTCCGGCCCTCCGACCTCGAACGCCTGAAGGGCACGCACACCCCGGCGGCCGTCTGAACCGCACCGGCCGGGCCGGGAGCGCCGGACGGGGACGCGGGCCGGGAACGCCACGATGGGGCGGGGCGGATGAATCCGCCCCGCCCCATCGTCCCCCGTGGGTCGCTCCACCATCGCAGGGGTCGCGTCCGGGGTATTGGACAAAAACGCTATGCCGCGAAGCGGCCGTCCGCCCTCACCGCCCGCACGGCCCCGTTCACCGCTCCGGCGCGCTCACCAGGGCGCTGGTCACCTGCCCCGGCATGCGGTCCACCGGGCGGGCGCCGTTGCCCCGGTGGACCAGGAACTCCCCGGGCGCGAAGCCGGTCATCCGGCGGAAGTCCCGGTGCAGGTGCGCCTGGTCGTAGAAGCCGCACGCCGACGCCGTCACGGAGGCCGCGGAGCCACCGGCCAGCATCCGCAGGGCCCGCTGGAGGCGCAGGACCCGCGCGGCCGTCTTGGGGGACAGCCCGATCTGCTCCTTGAACCGCTGCTCCAGATGGCGCGGACTCCAGCCGGTGCCGTGCGCGAGATCGGCCACCGGCACCCCGCCGCCGCTCGCCGTCAGCCGCCCCCAGGCCCAGACCGTCTGCGGGGCGGCCGTCGGACCCGCGGCCAACCGCTCCAGCAACAGGGCGTCGAGCAGGGCGAACCGCCGCGGCCAGTCCGGCGTCTGGGCCAGGTGCGCTTCCAGTACCTGCGCCCGCGGACCCAGCAGCTCGCCCAGCGGGACCATCCGGTCGCGCAGCTCGTACATCGGGACGCCGAAGAGGGTGAACGCCGCCCACGGGGCGAGGTGCACCTCGACGCCGTGCATGCGGCCGTCGTGCTCGCCGACCGCGGCATCGGTGCGCAGGCCGTTGACCAGGGAGGTGTAGGCGGTCGTCGGCGCGGTCCCGGCCCGGGACACCCGGACCGGGGCCGCGAAGTTGACCACCATCGTCACCAGGCCGTTCGGCACCTCCACGCGGCGCTGCGGCCGGTCCATGGACACGCGGTAGCCGCGGTACCCCAGCACCCCCCGGCCGAGCCGGGCGTCCGGCACCCCGCTCGTCAGCCGCCACGTCCCGAACTCGGTGATGCCCCACGCCTGTTCCACCGCGAGCGCCCCCACGTCCTTCGCCGGCCCTGCGTCCGCTGCGTAGGTTACGGCGCCGGGCGCAGCGGGCGGATCCGGCAACGGGCCGGCCCGGTCGCCCGCAGGGTGATCCCGGCGGCGACCGGCACCTCGGTGTCCACGGCCTCGAAGGAGTAGGCCCGCAGGGTCATCGCCAGCGCGATCACCGACTCCAGCATCGAGAAGTGCTGCCCGATGCACGCGCGCGGGCCGCCGCCGAAGGGGAACCAGGCGTAGCGCGCACGGGCCGCCTCCGCCTCCGGGGTGAAGCGGTCCGGATCGAAGCGCTCCGGGTCCGGCCAGTGCTCCGGGTGCCGGTGCGTCACCCACGGCGCCAGGATCACCGTGGCCCCCGCCGGGATGACGTGCCCGTCGATCTCGGCCTCGGCGACGGCCTGGCGCCCGATGACCGGAGCCGCCGGGAAGAGCCGCATGGCCTCCTTGAGCACCTGCGTGAGGTACGGCAGCCGCTCCAGGTCCGCGGCCTGTGGCGTACGGTCGCCCAGCACCCGGGAGACCTCCTCGCGCGCCCGGGCCTGCGCCTCGGGGTCCTTGGCCAGCAGGTGCAGGGCGAAGGTCAGCGAGGTGGCCGTGGTCTCGTGCCCGGCGAGCAGGAAGATCAGCACCTGTTCGCGCAGCTCGTCGGCGTCGAAGGAGGCGTCGTCCGCGCTCTGGGCCGCCGCCAGCAGGGTCAGCAGGTCCTCGCCCTTGCGGTCCCCGCCGCCCGCACCCGCGCCGGGGTCCGCGCCCGCGTCCGCACCGCGCCGCTCGGCGATGATCCGGTCGCACACCCCGTACAGCTCGTCCAGCGCGGCGGCCGCCCGCCGGTTGGCCGGGGTCGGCCAGGAACGCGGCACGTTGGCGGGGGAGTACCCGCGCCGGAGCACGTACTCCGTGATGACCGGAAAACACCGGTCCACGACGTCGACCGTGGCCTCCACATCGGTCCCGAAGAGGATCCGGGCCACCGCGCGCAGGGCCAGGTGCGTCATCTCGACGGAGACGTCGACCACCGAGTCGACGGCCTCCTGCCAGCTCTCCAGGGTCTGCGCGGTCTCGGCGGCCACCGCGGCCGCGTACCCGTCCACCCGGCGCTTGGTGAACAGCGGCTGGACCAACCGTCGTTGGCGCAGGTAGTCCTCGTCCTGGCTGGTCAGCAGACCGTTGCCGAAGGAGTCGCGGATCTCCTGGTAGAAGGGGTTGTCCTTGCGGAAGTTGGCTGCCTCCGAGGCCAGCACCCGCTGCGCGCCCTCGGGCGAGAAGACGCACGTCAGCTCGGCCCGCAGCCCGGGCGGCCCGGCGCTGATCCGCACCACGTCACCGTGCCGGTGCTGGGCCCGCAGATAGGTGCCGAGCGAATCCGATGTGAGGTCGAGCAGGGAGCCGAGCAGCGGCAACCCCGCCAACTGCGGGGCCGCCACCCGCTCCGCCCCGTTCGACACCGCTGAGTCCACTGACATGGCCGCCCCCTCGACAACACGTACCGACGGGCCGATTCTGCCCGGCCCCCGCCGCGCGCGCCGGGGGTCCGGTGCGCGTGCGACCGGATCAGGCCAGCTCGGAGCCCGCTACTCGTCGCAGACGGTGCCGTCGCCGCCGTCCCCTTTCCGGAACTGCCGGACACGCCCTGCCTACAATGAGCGAATGATCTTCATTGTGGTGAAATTCGCAGTCAAGCCCGAGTACGTCGACCAGTGGCCCGACGAGGTCGCGGCCTTCACCCGCGCCACCCGCGCCGAGCCGGGCAACCTCTGGTTCGAGTGGTCCCGCAGCCTGGAGGAGCCGGACACCTACGTCCTGGTCGAGGCGTTCCAGGACGACGCCGCCGAGGCCCACGTCACCTCGGAGCACTTCCGGGCCGCACTGGAGACCATGCGCCCCCTGGTGACCCGTACGCCCTCGATCGTCAGCACGACGATCGAGGGAGCCACCGGCTGGAGCCGCATGGGCGAGCTCCAGGTCGACTGAGGACCACGCGCCGCGCGGGGCCGGCCCGGGACCTGCGCCGCTCGGGTTCAGTAGCCCCAGCGCTGGCCCACGCTGCTGTCGGTACGGCAGTAGATCGCGCGACCGGCCGCGTCCCGGCCGGCGCCGCCGACGTCGGCCTTGCGGCAGATCTGGCCGGCCTTGTAGCAGTTGCCGGCATTCGACCTGGGATAGCACTCGGTGGTCGCCTTGGTGGGCTCGGGGTCCGGAGCGGGTGCCTGCGTGCGGGTGCGCATGGGCGTGGGTGCCGGAGGGGCCGGGGCCGGTGCCTTGGTGCTGGGCGGGGCCGAGCTGGGTGCGACGCTGGGAGTGGGGGCGACGCTGGGGCTGGAGCTGGGGGTGATGGCGGCGCTCGGGCTCGACGTCGGGGTGGGGCTACTGCTCGCACCGGCCGTGGCGCTGCTGCTCGGGGCGCCGGTGCTCAAGGTGCCCGCGGGGGTCGCCGGATCGCAGGCGGTGAGCGCCAGGACGGCGGCGATCACGGTGAGGGTGCCTATGCAGCGCTTCTTCGCGGCGGTCATCCGGCCGGCGAGCGGTGTGCTCAAGGGGAACTCCAGGGTGGTGTGCTGGCAGGTGCGGCAGACCGGAGGCTCACGCAAATAGTTGAAGCCTCATACTCTGCGTGCACATGCTAGGACGAGCGACCGCCCCCGCGTGCCGATCTCCACGATTCGCTCCGACCCCGGACGCCCCGTCAGCATCCATCGCGCGCCCTACCGCGCACCCCCGCCACCGGCGCCTCGTTGGACGGTGCATGACGCGCGCGGGCAGGAACGGGTACGGGAACCGGAACGGGTACAGGACCGGACGGTTCCGCGCGGCGGTGGCGGCCGCCGCCACGGTCGCGGCCGTGGTCGCAGGGCTCGCGGCGGCCCCGGCGGGGGCCGTGGCGGGGACCGCCGCGGTGGCGGGACCGGTGCTCGACCGGGACTTCGCCGACCCCGACGTCGTGAAGGTCGGCCGCACCTATCACGCCTACGCGACGAACGCCGAGGGCAAGTACCTCCAGCACGCCACCTCGCCCGACCTCGTGCACTGGACGATGGTCGCCGCCGACCCCCTGCCCGCACCGGGGCGCTGGGCGGAGCCCGAGCGCTCGCTCGTCTGGGCGCCCGAGGTCTTCGACAACGGCCACGGCTTCACCCTCCACTACACCGCCCGGGACCGGGCGAGCGGTCGCCAGTGCATCGGGGCCGCGCTCTCCGCCTCCCCGGACGGCCCGTTCGTACCGGCGGGGGACGGCCCGCTGGTCTGCCCGGCCGAACTGGGCGGAGCCATCGACGCGTCGAGCCACACGGAGCACGGCCGGCGCTACCTGCTGTGGAAGAACGACGGCAACTGCTGCGGGACGGACACCTGGATCCACCTCCAGCCCGTGTCCGCGGACGGCACCCGCACCACGGGCGACGCCGTCCGGCTGATCCGGCAGGACCGCGCGTGGGAGGGCGCGCTCGTCGAGGCGCCCACTCTCGTCAAGCGGGGCGGCGGGTACGTGCTCTTCTACTCGGCGGACTCCTACGACGGCCCCCACTACAAGACCGGTTACGCGGTGGCGAGCCGACTGGCCGGCCCGTACACGAAGGCGGACGCCCCGCTCATGACCACCGAGTCCTTCGGCGGCGCGGTACGCGGCCCCGGCGGCCAGGACGTGGTGAGCGGCCCCGACGGGCGGGACCGGATCCTCTTCCACGGCTGGAGCCCGGACGGCACGCGACGGCGCGTCCTGTACGCCGCCCGCCTCGACTTCCCGGACGGCCGCCCCGTGGTCCGGGACGACGGGGCGGCCGGGCGGCGCGGATGACCGCTCGGCCCCGGAGCTCAGCCCCAGCGCTGAGCGGCCGAGCGGTCGCAGGATCCGGTCAGCAGCCCGGCGGGCCCGTCCCCCAGGCACCGTCCGGTGCTGCGGCTCCTGACCTCGACCGAGGCGTCGGACCAGTGGGTGACCGACCACTTCTGCGACGCTGACCCGCTACAGGACAGCGCGCGGGCACCACCGCCCGCGCCGGCGTCGCCGCCGTCCAGGCACGCGCCGGTGGCGTGGTTCTTCAGTTCGCTGGCGCCGTCGGGGCCGGTGCGGACGGTCCACCGCTGGTAACTCATGCCGTTGGGCGCGAACGAGCGCAACCCCTTGTCGAGGCTGTGGTCCAGGCAACTGCCGGTCGCGCGGTTGACGAAGATCCGGATCTGGTCGTCCGGCCCCTGTGCGGTGCCCGCGTCCTTCCCGTCGGGCTCCTTCCCGCCGGCGGCCTTCCGGTCGGCGCCCGGCGCCGGCGCCGCCCCCGTCGACCCGGCCGTCGCGTGCCGCCCGGCCGCGGGCTCCTTCGGTACGGCGACCCAGGTGAGGACCGCGCCGAGCAGCAGGCCCGCGAGCGCCCCCGCCCCCGCCCACCACCAGCGGTTCGCCGACCGGGCGGCGAACGCGTCCCGCAGCCGGCGCCGGCGGGAGCCGCCCCCCGGCGCGGCGCTCGTGGGCGGAGCCTTGACCTGGCACCGGTCGGCCGCCTCCCACAACTGCCGGTAGAGCGCGGGATCCGCGTGGAGCGCCCGGCACAGATCGCGCACCGTGGCCCAGGGCGGAACCGTCGTGCCGCGCAGGTACCGGGACAGGGACGAATCGCTGATCATCACCTCGGACTCCAGATCGCGCAGCGTCCTTCCCGACCGCTGCTGGAGTTCCTTGAGGGCGCTGCCCAACTGCTGCCCCGGGGTGGGCTGTGCTCCGCCGACGCCCGTCATGCTCGCCCCTCCTGGCCCGCCTCGGATGCTGCTTCCGGCGGGCCGCGCTCGTCCCGGGATGGTCCTGTCCCAGCAGGTCAGAACCTTAGGGATCCCGACATCCGCGAAGCAACCGGGACATCCTTGCGAGGCCGCGACGCACCCCCGCAGACTCCTCGGCATCCGGTTCCGCAGCCCTCGGCCACGTGACGGTGCCTTCGCCGCACCCCTGACGTGCCGCCCGGTGGGGACGTGCGATTCCCGTGCGTCCCCCTCTTCCCGGAACGCGGACCGGCGTGATTCCCCACGAGAAGTCGGAGACCCGAGATGTCCAAGAACACCACCCGTCGCTGGAGCACCGCTGCGTTGACCGCGGCCGTGTGCGTCGGTTCCTTCGTACTGGCGTCGCCCTCGGCCCCCGCGGCGCAGCTCCCGGACCGGACGGCCGTCATCGCCGCCCCCGCTCCCGCGGACGCCGCCGCACCGGGCCTCGGGGCGGCGCCCCGGATCAGCCGGGCGCAGGTCCTGGCCCGGGCCAAGACCTGGCTGACCGCCAACAACGGCCGCCCCGTGCCGTACAGCCAGACCAAGCACTGGAAGGACGGATACCGGCAGGACTGCTCCGGCTACGTCTCGATGGCCCTCGGCCTGTCCAAGCCCGGCCCCAACACGGTGTCCCTCAAGAACGACGGCCACACCCGCCGGATCGCCATGAAGGACCTCGCCCCCGGCGACCTGGTCATCAAGGCCAACAGCAGCAGCGCGGACAACCGGCACGTCGTCATCTTCGACGGCTGGGCCAACGGCGCCCACACCGTCTACAAGTCCTACGAGCAGGCGGGCGGCGGCGCCGGCACGCGCTGGAAGCAGCACTCCTACGGCGTCAACGGCCGCGACGGCTACCACGCCTACCGCCCCGTCAACATCACTGGATGACCCTCGCCCCTCACGACCAAGGAGCACCATGACCACCACCAGCAGCACCCGCATCGCCGCCAGGGCGAGCGCCCTGCCCACCCTCGCCCTGGCCCTCGGGCTGGCCCTCGCGTCGACGGCCACCGCGGCGCCCGCGGGCGCCCTCGATTCGGTCCAGAGCTTCCGCAACGAGGCGACCTCGGCCTGCCTGGACGACAGCTTCGAGGCGGGCCTGCGCACCTACACCTGCCTGGGCAACGACCACCAGAAGTGGAACGTGCACCAGTGGAAGGACGGCACCCGTGAACTGAGGAACGTCAAGACGGGCTTCTGCCTGGCGGACAGCCCGCGGGGCAACGCGACGCACCTGCCCTGCGACAAGCACAAGGACGAGAGCTGGATCGTCCACCGCTACGCCGACGGCGCGGTCGAGTTCCGCAACCAGGACACCGGCCTGTGCCTGGACGACAGCTTCGAGGCGGGCCTGCGCACCTTCCCGTGCGGCAGCCACGCGCAGAAGAGCGCCTACCAGACCTGGCGCTGAGCCCGGCCCGGCCCGGCTCCCGCGGGAGCCGGGCCGGTTCCTTCAGGCCCCTCGCAAGAGGTCGAGCAGGGCGCGGGAGACGCTCAGTCCCAAGCGCCGGTCGTACCCGTCGTAACCCGGCATCGGGTTGGCCTCCAGAACCGTGTAGCCGCCCCCGTCGTCCACCATGAAGTCGAATCCGATGAAGGCCAGACCACTGGCCGCCTGGTACGCGCGGCAGTGCTCGACGACGTCGTCCGGTGCCCGCGCCGGCGTGAACGTCTTGGCGCCCGGCCAGTACTGGTAGTTCACGCCCTCGCAGTCGATCCGCTCGGAGAAGTGCTCCCGGCCGACCAGGTGCGTACGGACGTCCGCGCCCCTGACCCGCTCCTGGAACAGCACGGGGCTGCGGGGCAGCAGGCCCAGCTCGGCGAGCTGTTCGGGGCCACAGGCCGAGGCGACCGTCTTCTCGCCGCTGGCGCCCTTGAAGACGGCATCGGGAACGGCCCGCAGGAAGGCGCGCGCTTCGTCCGCGTCATTGGTGAGCAGCGACGTCGGCACGGTGAAACCGCACCGGCTGAGCAGGGCGAGGTGGTACGCCTTCGACCAGTTGCTCAGATCGGTGCCGGGGCGGTTGACGACCGAGGCGTCGACCGTCGCGAGGATCTCGGTGAGCGCCCGCAGCCGCGCCGCGGCGGCCGGCCGCTCCCCGCTCCCGAAGCGGTCGATGACGTCGACCGGGCGCACGTAGATCCCGGTGATGTCGGCGTCGGGCAGGTCCACCGTCAGCGTTCCGGTGCCGAGCCGTCCGCAGCGCCCCTCGACGTCCCACCAGTAGCTGCCCGCGCGCAGGAAGAGCACGAGGTCGAAGAAGAGGTGGGGCACCCCGTGGTGCCGCGCGCTGCGGACCGTGTGCACGATGGTGCGGTCATGGGGCGACCCGATGATGAGGACGGTCATCGCCCACCCTCCTCCAGCTCGGCACGGAGCTGTTCGTGCACCAGGTCCGCCACGCCCCGGTACCAGGAGTACGGGGGAGCGGACACGATGCGGCTCACGGACATCCGGTGCTCGTCGTCGGCGACCAGGGCGACGGCGAAGAAGCGGACGCCGCGTTCCCGCAGGGCGCCCGCGATCTCGCGCACGACCTTCCGGTAGGACTCCGCCTGGACATCGATCCCGGGTTCGTTGAGGACGGTGAACGACTCGCGTCCCACGCACAGCTCGATGACGTACGCACCAGACGGCGCGAAGAGCGCCCGCAGATGCGCGGCATCACTCTCCACGGCCACATCCACATCCACATCCACACCCACACCCATATCCATGTCCCGGGAGCCGAGACCGGCGGGCTCCTTCACGACCCGTCGCTCGTGGGTCAGCAACTCCTCGACGTGGAGCTCGGGCGACGCGCACAGGGCCCACCGATCGAGCAGCCGCCGGGCATCGCTCGTCCAGCACTCGGGCAGCAGGAGCGACGGGTCGAGACACCGACGCAGTTCCCGGTCGTCGTGCCACGCCCGTGGGCCCGGCCGGTTGACGACCTTGGGGAGCAGGGCGCACAGGGCCCACAGGGCGGCGCGGTACTCGTCGGCCGCGAAGCGGGCGTCGGCGCCGGTCGCCGCGTCCTCACCCGTCGGTGCGAGCGCCCACGGATCCCGTACGAACACCCCCACCTCGTCGCCGTGCAGAGTGCCGTGCCCGGGGACCGTGAGCCGGGCCCGCGTTCGACCGGCGGCATCGACGTGCAGTGCGAAGGCGAGCCGCCCGAGGTCGGAGCAGACCGCGTGCCGTACCGCATGACGCGTCAGATAGCCGTCGAAGGCCGCCACGGCCGGATCGTCCGCCCCGGCCCCCAGCAGGAGGATCACGTCGTCGGCGCGCTAGATGATCGGACGGATGAAATCCGCCACGGGCGCCAGCTCCCCGTAATTGACCTGGGACTGGACGTCGCAGGCTTCCTTGCCCGTATCGGACGTCTCCTTGCCGGTCCCTTCGGACTGTTCCTTGCCGGTGCAGTCCGTCGACTTGTCGATCAGGAAGCGTCGTTCCACGCCGTCCTGCTTGTCCTCGACCCGCTCGCCGCGTGCCACGGCGGCGCGGATGGCCTCCTCGATGCCCACGGGCTCGACCTCGTGCGTCGTGGACAGGTCCGGACGCAGCTCGGGATGGATGAAGATCATCGGCGTGGACATCAATCCGCCCCTTTCTCCGACGCGATCAGGTCCCCGATCCGCACCCCGTCGATGATGAGGCCCCTGAGGTCGCAGTTCTCGATGACGACGTCGCGCATCGAGCACCCGACGAGACGGCTGCCGTCCATGACGATGCCGGCGAACGTCGCGCGTTGCGCCCTGCCGTACAGGAACTGGGAGTCGTCCATGATCGATTGCGTGAACAGCGAACCGAGGAAGGCACTCTCGTGCCAGGTGCTCTGCCGGACGTCGGCGTTGCTCACATACATGTTCGGCGTCAGCCGTGGTGCTCCGCCGTAGCCCTCTTCTTCGGGCGCCATATCGCCCTCCTCCCACGGACATTCCTACCCACATCGTCTCCCTCGGCGTGGTCCGGCGCCAGCCGGAACGGGAAGGGCGAGCAACGAGGCCCCCTCGCTCCGCGGGGAGCGAGGGGGCCTCGTCGGAGTCGTTGACCCTTCCACCATTTCCCGCTAGCGCTGTGACCGGAAAGGTTCACCGTGTCGCGGCGCCCTCCGCACCATCACCCCATCGGCGCGACTCCGAAACCGCTCGATGAACGCGTGACGAACGGCAGGCGTGCGGGTGGCGCACTACGCTCGGTGCGGTGGACAGCCTGCTCCAGGGTGCGTACGCACCTCGTCGAGGAGGCTCGTCGCAAAAGCAGCCGTGCAGTCGTTCGGACTTCGACAAAAGCCCTGCTCATCGGGGGCATCCGGCCACGCAGTCCGTCGTCGCGGAGCAACGACGAACGCCTTACCTGCGGTTAACAGATCCCCTGCGAAGCGGAGTTGCGTACTGCCCCCCCTGCAATGGGCCACGTCAGCGCTATGCTCGGCAGACTTTGAGACCCCACGCAGAAAGTTGGGCGGTCGGTATGGCTGAAACCGTGAAGTGCGGCAAGTGTTTCGCCACGAAGGTCCCTCGCACTCCGTGCCAGGGCTGCGGCGACGAGGGCTGAAAGCCCCGAGAGCGACGGCGGCCCGATGGACGCTTACGAGGACATGCTCGACCTGGCCCGCCAGACGGTGGCCACGCTCACAGAAAAGGGCGTCAGGCCCCGCCCGTTCGAAGCCGACGACGGCACCACGGTCAAAGGGTGGTGCGTCAAGCAATTGGCGGACCACGCGAAGGACGAATATCGCGGGCTCGACAACTGGGAAGAGTTCCGCTGCACCATCGAGTTGGTTCTCGCGGCCGACGGGCGCTTCTTCTCGTACACCGAGACCTGGAACAACCATTCCGGCACGGGCGGCCGAGCCGTCCACGAACACTCACGAGCGCTGCGCCACGAGTCGGCCGCCTACCTCATCGCCGTCGGTCCGGGTAAACCGTTCGCCGCGGTCTCCACGCTGCTGGAGAGACTTCCATGGACCGCCAGTTCTTACGCACCGCCCCAGGTTCGCCCCGCGCCCGTCGCGCCCGCCACGCCAGCCGCCTCCACGTCCGGGCGGCAAGCCGCCCGGACAGCGACGGCGCGGCCCGCGCGGCCGAGGAGTGCCGTCGGCGCCGTCCTCGGCTTCGGGGGCGGGCTGCTCCTCGGCTGCGCGGCGGGTTGTGCCGTCGCGATCGTCCTGGGGATCGCGCTGAGCATCGGCGGGATGGACGGCGACACGGTCGGCGTGACGACGTTCGTCATCGCGATGTTCTGCGTGGCGGCGGGCGCGGTGGCCGGCGCCGTCAGCGGGTGGCGCACCCCTGCCAAGTCGGCGCGTTGACCGTCCTCGCGGCGAGCGCCGGATAGTGCCCGGACCGTAGCGCACCCAGAAGCTCTGCCATCGAATCGCAGTTGGGGGATCAAGAAATGTTCAACCTCACCATCGACGCGAAGGCTCGCGGCACGCGCATAGAATCCCTTCACAGGCTGGTCGACTCAGCCGGACTCGTCATCACGGTGCACGGCTCCGGCGACCCGAACGGGACGACGAGGGCGATCTTCGAGGCGGCCCCGCGCCTTTCGGGGGATCACGAAATCCGAGCCGACGGCATGATCTTGAGCACCCTGGCGCAGTTCCGAATGTTCTGGGGTGTTGTCGGATATCCCGGCGGCAGTTTGGCGATCCTCACGCCCATATCCCTGTATGAGGCGCAGGACAGGCGCGACTGGATCAGCCATTTCAGGCGTGACGTACTCGATCCCGTCAATGCTCTCGCCGGCCGGGGCTACCGCGTGGGCGGGGGCGGTAACGGAACGGTGAGCGACTCCGAGTTCGCACAGGCATTTTCAGGCGCGTACGTGTGACAGGTCGTCCGGGCAGGTCCGCGCGGCAGGAGGAATCGGTGGATGCCACGAGGCGCTTGAGGGGCGGGCATGTCACAGACATGGAAGATCGCGGTCATCGCATTGGCGGTGGCCGGAATTGTTTCGACGCCGTTGATCTGGCTTCTCGACAGTCCCGGCTCCGGCCAGCTCGTCGGAGCGTCGGTCCAAGGCGCGGTCGGCATCGCAGCGTTCGTATGGGCGCTGTTCCAGAACACCGGCGGCCGGGTCGATGACGTAGCTGTCCGAACCGGTGAATCCGAGGCCGAGGACGGGGGAACCGCGATCGCCGGCGTCAAGCGCACCAAGGGCAGGGGGAACGGGTCGGCGACGGCCCGGAACACCGGGAAGGCGAAGGCCACCGGGAACGGAAGCCGAGCGGTCAGCGGTGTCGACTACGAGTGACCCGGGCCCGGCCGACGGGATGCGGAGAGAGGACGGCGAGTGGTGAGGAGGCGCAGACGGGCAAGGAGGCCCGGTGCGCAGCCCGACGTCTCCGCGACCGACACCGACGTCTCCCCGACCGACACCGACGTCTCCGCGACCGACACCGACGTCTCCCCGACCGACACCGACGTCTTCGTGACCGACACCGGCGACCCGACGGCCGGCGCCGGCGGGAAGGCGGTGACCGGATACTCGGGACCGGCACGGAGC
Organism: Streptomyces sp. NPDC098789; assembly: GCF_044759975.1. Classification (NCBI taxonomy): domain Bacteria; kingdom Bacillati; phylum Actinomycetota; class Actinomycetes; order Kitasatosporales; family Streptomycetaceae; genus Streptomyces; species Streptomyces sp. NPDC098789. Next base: position 221,033 of record NZ_JBIWAJ010000005.1, on the reverse strand, counting down.
TCCGCGGGAGCAGCCGCCGGCCCCGTACACGTGTCCGGGACCGGTGACGCGATCGCCGCCACCGGCGGCCTGGCCATCAGCGGCTACGTCCACGAGCTGAACGTCAGCACGCTCACGATGGTGGTGAAGCAAGGTCCTCGGGAACCGGCCGCGTGGCCGCACCAGGTCGGCCTGGTCCCGCCGCGGGCGCTGTCCTTCCAGCCCCGGACCGAGCTGGAGCGTCTGAAGGAGGTGGTCGAGGACGGGGGCACGGCCGTGCTCACCGGCATGGGCGGCGTGGGCAAGACCCAACTCGCCGCCGACTACGCGCACACCACCTGGCTGGGCGGCCGTCTGGACGTGCTGGTGTGGATCTCGGCGAGTAGCCGTTCGGCAGTGGTGACGGGATACGCACAGGCCGGCGTCGAACTGTGCCGGGCCGACGCCTCGGACCCCGAGCAGGCCGCGAGAACGTTCTTGGCCTGGCTCCCTCCCAAGGGCGGCGCCGACCCGTGCCGATGGCTCATCGTCCTGGACGACGTGGCCGACCCCGCCGATCTGCGCGGCCTGTGGCCGCCGGCAAGCCCGTACGGCCAGAGCCTCGCCACCACCCGGCGCCGAGAGGCGGCCCTGGTGGGGCACGGCCGCCGTCCGATCGACGTCGGCCTGTTCACGGAGGCGGACGCGGTCGCCCACCTCGCCACATCCCTGGCAGCACACGACCGCCACGAGCCCACCGCCCAACTCGCCGCGCTGGCCTCTGATCTCGGGCACCTGCCCCTCGCCCTCTCCCAGGCCACCGCGTATCTGGTCGACGCGGATCTCGACTGTGGTACCTACCGCCACCTGCTCGCCGACCGAGCGCGGACGCTGACCCAGTTGATGCCCGGCACGGGCGCGCTGCCCGACGACCAGGAGGTCGCACTGTCCGCGTCATGGTCCCTGTCCATCGAACGCGCCGACCGGCTCGACCCCGTCGGGCTCGCACGTCCCATGCTCCAGCTCGCGGCCATGCTCGATCCCAACGGTGTCCCGGGCGGAGTCCTCGTCGGTCCGCATGCTCTCGCCCATCTCACGGAGCATCGTCCCCGCACCGCCGGGAGTGCCGGGCCATCACATCAGGTCGGGCCGGAGGAAGCGGTCCTCGCACTCCGGGTCCTGCACAGGCTCAGCCTGATCAAGCACACTCCGGCCACCGAGAACCAGGCGGTACGCGTCCACCAGCTCATCCAGCGGGCCACCCGCGAGGGCCTCCCTCCTGATCAGCACGACGATCTGGCCCGTACCGCGGGCGACGCCCTGGTCGACGCCTGGCCTGAGGTGGAACGTGACAGCGCCCGCGCCCAGATCCTGCGGGCCAACACCGACGCCCTCCTTGCCTACGCCCCCGGCCCGCTCTGGGCGCCCGAGGGGCACCCGGTGCTCTTCCGGGCCGGAAAGAGCCTGGGAGAGGCCGGACACCTCGACGCCGCCCGTGCCTACTGGCACGAACTCCACGCCACCGCCCACCGCTCTCTGGGTCCCGATCATCCGGACACCCTCACGACCCGGCACTACCTCGCCTTCTGGCAGGGTGAGGCGGGGGACGCCGCCGGGGCCGCCACCGCCTTCGCCGAACTGCTGGAGAACCGGCAACGGGTCCTCGGCTCCGACCACCCCGACGCCCTCAACACCCGGTCGAACCTCGCCTACCAGCGCGGTGAGGCGGGGGACGCCGCCGGGGCCGCCACCGCCTTCGCCGAGCTCCTTGAGGACCGGCAACGTGTCCTCGGCCCTGACCACCCGGACACCCTCGTCACGCGGGGCGACGTCGCCGGCTGGCGGGGGATGGCCGGGGACGTCGGTTGGGCCGTCGCCGCCTACGCGGAGCTGCTGGAAGACCGGCTGCGCGTCCTGGGCCCCGACCATCCCCACACCCTGAACACCCGCGGAAACCTGGCCTACTGGCGGGGCGAGGCGGGGGACGCCGCCGGGGCCCTGAGTGCGTACGCCGAACTGCTGGAGGATCGGCTGCGCGTCCTGGGGCCCGACCATCCCCACACCCTCACCAGTCGGCACAATGTCGCCCGGTGGCGCGGGGAAACAGGTGACCCCGTAAGAGCCACCGCCGAATTCTCCGAATTACTGAAGGACCGGCTACGGATTCTGGGCCCCGACCACCCCCGCACCCTCAGGACCAGGTCGAACCTCGCGCGGTGGCAGGGCGAGGCCGGAGACGCGGAGGGCGCTGCGCGTGCCTTCGCAGACCTTCTGACCGACGTGCTGCGCGTCCTGGGCCCGGAGCATCCGGACTCGCTCAGGACTCGCTCCTCGCTCGCCCGGTGGCAGAACTGACCGCGAGCCGCCCGATCGCTCCCTCGGAAGGAACAGTGCGTCGTCGTAACCCGTGAAAATGACAGGCGTGTTCCGTCGGAAACTGGCGGATCCTCACCAAGCTCCGCACCGGCCCTGCCCGCGCCATCCTGACCTGCATATATGCAGGTCAGGATGGGTGTAGCGGCGTCAATCCTGACGGCTTTCAGATGTCGCGGAAGATCTCGATCTGGGCGCCGACCGAGTTGAGGCGCTCGGCGAGTTCCTCGTAGCCGCGGTTGATGACGTAGACGTTGCGCAGCACCGAGGTGCCCTCCGCCGCCATCATCGCGAGCAGGACGACCACCGCGGGGCGCAGGGCGGGCGGGCACATCATCTCGGCCGCGCGCCAGCGGGTGGGGCCCTCGACCAGGACGCGGTGCGGGTCCAGGAGCTGGAGGCGGCCGCCGAGGCGGTTGAGGTCGGTCAGGTAGATGGCCCGGTTGTCGTACACCCAGTCGTGGATCAGGGTCTGGCCCTGGGCCACGGCGGCGATGGCCGCGAAGAAGGGGACGTTGTCGATGTTCAGCCCGGGGAAGGGCATCGGGTGGATCTTGTCGATCGGCGCCTCCAGCTTGGAGGGGCGGACCGTCAGGTCGATCAGCCGGGTGCGGCCGTTGTCCGCCGTGTACTCCGCCGAGCGGTCGTGGTCGAGGCCCATCTCCTCCAGGACCGCGAGCTCGATCTCCATGAACTCGATCGGGACCCGGCGGATCGTCAGCTCCGACTCCGTGACGACGGCGGCGGCGAGCAGGCTCATCGCCTCGACCGGGTCCTCGGAGGGGGAGTAGTCGACGTCGACGTCGATGTTCGGCACGCCGTGCACGGTCAGGGTGGTGGTGCCGATGCCCTCGACCTTGACGCCCAGCGCCTCCAGGAAGAAGCACAGGTCCTGGACCATGTAGTTGGACGAGGCGTTGCGGATGACGGTGACGCCGTCGTGCCGGGCGGCGGCGAGCAGCGCGTTCTCGGTGACCGTGTCCCCGCGCTCGGTCAGCACGATCGGGCGGCCGGGGGAGACGCCGGCCTCGACCTCGGCGTGGTAGATGCCTTCGGTCGCGGTGATGTCCAGGCCGAAGCGGCGCAGGGCGATCATGTGCGGCTCGATGGTGCGGGTGCCGAGGTCGCAGCCGCCGGCGTAGGGCAGCTTGAAGTGGTCCATCCGGTGCAGCAGGGGTCCCAGGAACATGATGATGCTCCGGGTCCGGCGGGCCGCGTCCGCGTCCATCGCGTCCATGTCGAGCTTGGCCGGCGGGATCAGTTCGAGGTCGACGCCGTCGTTGATCCAGCGGGTGCGCACGCCGATGGAGTTCAGTACCTCCAGAAGGCGGTACACCTCCTCGATGCGGGCGACGCGGCGCAGGACCGTGCGGCCCTTGTTGAGCAGCGAGCCGCAGAGCAGTGCGACGCAGGCGTTCTTGCTGGTCTTGACGTCGATGGCACCGGAGAGGCGACGGCCGCCGACGACCCGCAGGTGCATCGGTCCGGCGTAACCCAGCGACACGATCTCGCTGTCGAGCGCCTCACCGATTCGGGCGATCATCTCAAGGCTGATGTTTTGGTTGCCGCGCTCGATGCGGTTCACCGCGCTCTGGCTGGTGCCGAGCGCATCGGCGAGCTGACTCTGTGTCCAGCCACGGTGCTGCCGGGCGTCACGGATGAGCTTGCCGATGCGTACGAGGTAGTCGTCTGCCATGGGGGCACGGTATCTCACATATGAGATGTGGTTCGCGCTGGGCGTGGCAGACGGGTGTCACCGACCGTCAGGTGCGCCGATGCGCGCGGCATCCGGGCCGCCTGACGGGGCGTCCGGAGCCCGGGGTTCCCATATCGGAACAAAGGGGGCGGGGGTTGGTCGGGGTGGGTCAGGGTGGCGGCGCCGCGACGGGGTGCGGTGTCTCCTCGGCTCGCGGGCTCGGCCCGGTCGGAGCGTGCGTCCAGTGGTGACCGCTCGTCCTTGCGGGGACACCGCACCCCGACGCGACGCCACCACCCTGACGCGGGAGCCCGGGACCGCCGCGCGGGGTGTGGCTGGGCCGGGGGCGTGCAGGAGTGTCCCCGCAAGGACGAGCGGTCACCACCGGGCGCACTGTCCGACCGGGCCGCTGCCGCGAGCCGAGGAGACGCTCGTGCGCGCCACCGGCCCAGCCGCACCCCGCCCGCCCTCCGACCCCGCCGGCCGGAGCCCACCCCGCCCCCCACCCCGACCCCGGCCCGTCCCGGAACGTGACGTACTTCCCTCGGGTCGCGCGGGCGTGCTTCGCCCCGGCGGCCGGACATGTACTAGAGTTATCTCGACATCGAGATAACTGCCGAAGGCGCGCCGCAGCCCCCGCAACGGTAAGGGTTACCTAACTTAGCCTCACCTTAGCGGATTGGCCACAGTGCCACGCGGCAGGATGCGGTAGAACGCGCGAATTCATGCATGAAGGAGACTGTCGTGTCGGCGAACAGCTTCGACGCCCGCAGCACGCTGCAGGTGGGCGACGAGTCGTACGAAATCTTCAAGCTGGACAAGGTCGAGGGCTCCGCCCGCCTGCCTTACAGCCTGAAGGTGCTGCTGGAGAACCTGCTCCGCACCGAGGACGGCGCGAACATCACCGCCGCCCACATCCGGGCGCTCGGCAACTGGGACTCGCAGGCCCAGCCGAGTGAGGAGATCCAGTTCACGCCGGCCCGCGTGATCATGCAGGACTTCACCGGTGTGCCGTGCGTCGTGGACCTCGCCACCATGCGCGAGGCCGTGAAGGCCCTCGGCGGCGACGCCTCCAAGATCAACCCGCTCTCCCCGGCCGAGATGGTCATCGACCACTCGGTCATCGCCGACAAGTTCGGCACGAAGGACGCCTTCGCGCAGAACGTCGAGCTGGAGTACGGCCGCAACAAGGAGCGCTACCAGTTCCTGCGCTGGGGCCAGACCGCCTTCGACGACTTCAAGGTCGTCCCCCCGGGCACCGGCATCGTCCACCAGGTCAACATCGAGCACCTGGCCCGCACGGTCATGGTCCGAAACGGCCAGGCGTACCCCGACACCCTCGTCGGCACCGACTCGCACACCACCATGGTCAACGGCCTCGGTGTGCTGGGCTGGGGCGTCGGCGGCATCGAGGCCGAGGCCGCGATGCTCGGCCAGCCGGTCTCCATGCTGATCCCGCGCGTCGTCGGCTTCAAGCTGACCGGCGAGCTGCCGGCCGGCACCACCGCCACCGACCTGGTGCTCACGATCACCGAGATGCTGCGCAAGCACGGCGTCGTCGGCAAGTTCGTCGAGTTCTACGGCCAGGGCGTCGCCGCCACCTCGCTCGCGAACCGCGCCACCATCGGCAACATGTCGCCGGAGTTCGGTTCCACCGCCGCGATCTTCCCGATCGACGACGAGACCCTGAAGTACCTGCGCCTGACCGGCCGCGACGCCCAGCAGGTCGCGCTCGTCGAGGCGTACGCCAAGGAGCAGGGCCTGTGGCTGGACCCGGCCGCCGAGCCGGACTTCTCCGAGAAGCTGGAGCTCGACCTCTCCACGGTCGTCCCCTCCATCGCCGGCCCGAAGCGCCCGCAGGACCGCATCGTCCTCGCCAACGCCTCGCAGCAGTTCGCGCAGGACGTGCGCAACTACGTCAGCGACGACGAAGAGGCGGGCAAGGAGTCCTTCCCGGCCTCCGACTCCCCGGCCGCGACCAACGGCGTACCGACCAAGCCCACGCTGGTCACCCTCGCCGACGGCACCTCCTTCGAGATCGACCACGGCGCCGTGACCGTCGCCGCGATCACCTCGTGCACCAACACCTCGAACCCCTACGTCATGGTCGCCGCGGCGCTCGTGGCCAAGAAGGCGTCCGAGAAGGGCCTGACCCGCAAGCCGTGGGTCAAGACCACCCTGGCCCCGGGCTCGAAGGTCGTCACCGACTACTTCGACAAGGCCGGCCTGACCCCGTACCTGGACAAGCTGGGCTTCAACCTGGTCGGCTACGGCTGCACCACCTGCATCGGCAACTCCGGTCCGCTGGACGAGGAGATCTCGAAGGCGATCAACGAGGCCGACCTCGCGGTCACCTCGGTGCTCTCGGGCAACCGCAACTTCGAGGGTCGCATCAACCCCGACGTCAAGATGAACTACCTGGCCTCGCCGCCGCTGGTCGTCGCGTACGCCATCGCGGGCTCCATGAAGGTGGACATCACCAAGGACGCCCTCGGCACGGACCTCGACGGCAAGCCGGTCTTCCTCGCGGACATCTGGCCGTCGGAGGCCGAGGTCAACGACGTCGTCGCGAGCTCCATCGGCGAGGACATGTTCAGCAAGTCCTACCAGGACGTCTTCGCGGGCGACGCGCAGTGGCAGGCGCTGGAGATCCCGACGGGCAACACCTTCGAGTGGGACCCGCAGTCCACCTACGTCCGCAAGCCCCCCTACTTCGACGGCATGACGATGGAGACCACCCCGGTCTCCGACATCGTCGGCGGCCGCGTGCTGGCGAAGCTGGGCGACTCGGTCACCACCGACCACATCTCCCCGGCCGGTGCGATCAAGGCCGACACCCCGGCCGGCAAGTACCTCACCGAGCACGGCGTCGAGCGCCGCGACTTCAACTCGTACGGTTCCCGCCGCGGCAACCACGAGGTCATGATCCGCGGTACGTTCGCCAACATCCGCCTGCGCAACCAGATCGCGGAGGGCACCGAGGGCGGCTTCACCCGCGACTTCACGGTCGAGGGCGCCCCCGTCGCGTTCATCTACGACGCGTCGCAGAACTACCAGGCCGCCGGCATCCCGCTGGTCATCCTGGCGGGCAAGGAGTACGGCTCGGGCTCGTCCCGCGACTGGGCCGCCAAGGGCACCGCGCTGCTCGGCGTCAAGGCCGTCATCGCCGAGTCCTACGAGCGCATCCACCGCTCCAACCTGATCGGCATGGGCGTCCTGCCGCTCCAGTACCCGGAGGGCGTCACGGCGGCCTCCCTCGGCCTCACCGGCCAGGAGACCTTCTCCTTCACCGGCGTCGAGGAACTGAACAACGGCACCACCCCGCGCACCGTCAAGGTCACCACCGACACCGGTGTCGAGTTCGACGCGGTCGTCCGCATCGACACCCCGGGCGAGGCCGACTACTACCGCAACGGCGGCATCATGCAGTACGTGCTGCGGAACCTCATCCGCAACTAAGCACATCGGCACCAAAGGGCCGTATCCCCGTTAAGGGGGTACGGCCCTTTTCGTCGTTCCGGACCACCTCCGGGCGGGCGGGCCAGGTGACGGTGAGGTCTCAACTCGGAAAAGCCGAAGGTCTATGCTGTGCATGATCTTGCTCACACGAGCGGAAGTGGACTATACCTGTGCCCGTCCGGACTACCGCGGCTCACGCGGCGCCGGACCGGGGGACGGGCGGGGACCTGCGGTGTTGTCCGCATGCACGGCAGCTGCCGTGACTTCCGGCCTCCTTCACACTTCTGACGAAGGCGAGGACATGAGCATGGGTTCCATCTCCGCCCAGGGCGAGCACAACAACGGTGAGGGCCTCGGCCGCCGCGACCTGATCCGGCGGTCGGCGGCACTGGGTCTGATCGCCGTGCCGACGATGAGCTTCCTGTCCGCCTGTGCCTCCGGCGGCAGCGACAAGCCCTCGGACAGCACGTCCAAGGCGCCCACGTCGAAGGACAACCCCTTCGGTGTGGCCAAGGGCAGCAAGATGGACATCGTCGTCTTCAAGGGCGGCTTCGGCGACGACTACGCGAAGGCATGGGAAGCGGCCTTCGACAAGAAGTGGGGCACCACCAGCACCCACCTCGGCACCCAGGAGATCACCGCCAAGCTCCAGCCGCGCTTCAACGCGGGCAACCCGCCGGACGTCGTCGACGACTCGGGCGCCCAGCAGATCAAGATCGACGTCCTGGCCAAGGGCGGCCAGCTCGCCGAGCTGACCCAGGTGCTCGACGCGCCCTCGCTCGACGACCCGACCAAGAAGGTCCGGGACATGCTGCTCCCCGGCACCGTCGAACAGGGCACCCAGGAGGGCAAGTTCGTCGCCCTGTACTACGTCTACACGGTCTTCGGCCTCTGGTACTCGGGCAAGCTCTTCAAGGAGAAGGGCTGGGCCGAGCCCAAGACGTGGGACCAGTTCCTCGACGTCTGCGCCAAGGCCAAGGCGGCCGGCATCGGCGGCCTCGCCCACCAGGGCAAGTTCCCGTACTACATCAACGTCGTCATCATGGACCTCATCGCCAAGAAGGGCGGCATCGAGGCCGTCAAGGCGATCGACAACCTGGCGCCGAACGCCTTCGCGGACAACCCGGCCGCCCTCGCCGCCGTCGAGGCCGTCTACGAGGTCGTCGAGAAGGACCTGCTGATGCCGGGCACCAACGGTCTGACCCACACGGAGTCGCAGACCGCCTGGAACCAGTACAAGGCCGCCTTCATCCCCTCCGGCTCGTGGCTGGAGAACGAGCAGCTCAAGCAGACCCCGGAGGACTTCGACATGAAGTTCCTGCCGGTGCCGGTCCTGGCCGACAGCAAGATGCCCTTCGAGGCCATCCGCGCCGGTGCGGGCGAGCCCTTCATCGTCCCGGAGAAGGCCGGGAACAAGGCCGGCGGCCTGGAGTTCCTGCGCTCGATGCTCTCGCGCGAGTGGTCGACCCTCTTCGCCCAGCAGGCCAACTCCCTGACCGTGGTCAAGGACGGCGTCGACCCCAACGTCAAGCTGCGTCCGGGCACCCAGTCCGCGGTGACCTCCCTCAAGGCGGCCGGCACCAACACCTTCGCCTACCTGTACCCGGACTGGTACAGCCAGATGGACAACGACATCCAGGCCGCGTCCAATGAGCTGATGGCCAAGCGAATTCAGCCGAAGGAATGGATCAAGCGGGCCCAGGCTGCGGTAGACAAGGCGGCCAAGGACCCCAACGCCAAGAACAACCACCGCAGCTGACGCCATCGCCCCCGGCCGGTCCCCCCGGCCGGGGGCACCACCCAGCGGTAGCTGGGGGAACCATCAGGGACGGACACCATGAGTCACGTAGCCCGGGGCAAGGGGCAGGTCGGCTTCATCGCCGGCTTCCTGCTCCTGCCGCTCGCGCTGTATCTGACCTTTGTCATCTGGCCGTACATTCAGACGTTCGGATATTCCTTCACCAACTGGTCGGGCCAGTCACCGACGTTCGACTTCGTCGGACTGGACAACTACTCGACCCTGATGAAGGACGAGGTCTTCCGGGGCGCGCTGTGGCACAACCTGCTGCTCCTGGTGTTCGTCCCGGTCATCACCATCCTGCTGTCCCTCTTCTTCGCCTTCATGGTGAACGTGGGCGGGCGCAGCGGCGCCGGTGGTGTCCGGGGCGTCCGGGGCTCGGCCTTCTACAAGATCGTCTACTTCTTCCCGCAGGTCCTCTCCCTCGCGATCCTCGCCGTGCTCTTCGGCGCGGTCTACCGCAGTGACGAGGGCGGCCTGCTCAACGGCCTGCTGACCAAGATCGGCCTGGTCGACCCGCAGCACCCCATCGAGTGGCTCAACGAGCCCAACCTGGTGCTCTGGTGCATGCTCGGCGTGGTCGTCTGGCACGGGGTCGGCTTCTACCTGGTGCTCTTCTCGGCCGCGATGCAGTCCGTGCCCAAGGACATCTACGAGGCCGCGCTGCTCGACGGCGCGGGGCGCGCCCAGACCTTCATCAAGGTCACGCTGCCCCTGCTGTGGGACTCCGTACAGACCTCGGCGGTGTACCTCGGCATCGCCGCGATGGACATGTTCGTCCTCGTGTCGACGATGACATCGGGCCAATTCGGCGGCGGCCCCGACCACCACAGCGAGGTCATGGCCACGGTCCTGATGCGCAACTTCCTGTACTTCGGCAAGAGCGGCTACGCCTGCGCCATGGGAGTCGTCATGCTGGTCCTCACCATGATCCTGTCCCTCATCACGCTGCGCGCCACCCGCCGCGAGCGCATCGAGTTCTGAGCGGGAGACCCCCATGACCACAGTGATCAAGGCACCCGAAGAGCCGGCCGAGGAGCCCGCCGCCGAGCCGGCCGCCCCCCGGCCGCCGGTCAGGAGCAACACCCCCCGCGGCTCCGAGGGCGCGGTGCTCAACGTCTTCTCGCACGGCTTCCTCGCCGTGTGGGCCGTACTGATCGTGCTGCCCCTGATCTGGCTGGCGCTCGGTTCCTTCAAGACCGACAGCCAGATCGGCGGCTCGGCCCTGAGCTGGCCCACCAACTGGCACTTCGACGCCTTCTCCCGCGCCTGGGACAAGGGCATCGGCGACTACTTCGGCAACACCGTCATCGTGATGGTGTTCTCGGTCCCGCTGACGATGCTGCTGGGCTCGATGGCGGCGTACGTGTTGGCCCGCTACCCCTTCAGGGGCAACCGGCTCGTCTACTACTTCTTCGTCAGCGGGGCGATGTTCCCCGTGTTCCTGGCGCTCGTACCGCTGTTCTTCATGGTCAAGCGGCTCGACATGCTCAACAGCTACCAGGGCCTGATCCTGGTGTACGTCGCCTACTCGATGCCCTTCACCGTCTTCTTCATGCACTCGTTCTTCCGCACGCTGCCCACCGCGGTGTACGAGGCGGCGGTGATCGACGGGGCCTCCGACACCCGGATCTTCTTCCAGGTGATGCTGCCGATGGCCAAGCCCGGGCTGATCTCCGTCGGGATATTCAATGTCCTGGGCCAGTGGAACCAGTACATCCTGCCGGCCGTGCTGATGCAGCCGCAGTCCGGATCGGACCCCGAGCGCTACATGCTCACCCAGGGCCTGATCCAGCTGCAGTACCAGATGGGCTACGAGACGGACCTGCCGGTGCTGTTCGCCGGCGTGACCATCGCGATGATCCCGATGCTGGTGGTGTACCTGTCCTTCCAGCGCCAGATCCAGGCCGGTCTGACCTCGGCCACCTTGAAGTGACGGCGCGGCGGCCGGGGGACCCCGGCCGCCGCCTCACCCGTCGGACGCCGATGCCGACGGGTCGGGCACCACCGACCAGCTGACCGCCGAGACCGACGGATCGAGCGAGAGGTTGCTGACCGCTTCCTCCAGCGCCCGGCCCCCGGCCCCCTCGGCGGTCAGCAGCGCCGACACCGTCACCAGCCCGTCGGTCGGGCCGTCCTGGCTGCGGATCGACCGCAGCTGGTAGCCGGGCCGGCCGAGCGCGTCGACCAGCCGGTGCCGGATGTGGGCCTCCTCCGCCTCCAGGCACACCGCCTCGAAGTGGAAGTCGGTGGCCACCTCGGCCCCGCCCCGCGGTTCGCGGTCCAGCCGCCGGCCCAGCGGGCGCAGCAGGAGGTTGGCCCCCACCACGCCCACCGTGCCGAAGGCGGCGAGGACGAACATCCCGGTGCCGGCGAGGCAGCCCACGGCCGCCGAACACCACAGCGTGGCCGCGGTGTTCAGACCTCGAACGCTCAGCCCGTCGCGCATGATCACGCCGGCGCCGAGGAAGCCGATCCCGGACACGATCTGCGCCGCGACCCGCGAGCCGTCGTACTGGACCTCGGACACCTCGCTCATGAAGCCGTACTGCGAGAGCAGGACGAAGAGCGCGGCCCCGCCCGCGACCAGCGCGTTCGTCCGCAGGCCGGCCATCCGGGCCCGCCACTGCCGTTCCAGGCCGATCGCCGCCCCGAAGCCGAGCGCGGCGGCCAGGTGCCCGGCCATCTGCCATTCGGTGAGCTGCATCGGCCCGCCCCTTCCTCTGTGCGGCCGGTCAGAGCCAGGTGTTGAACTTCTTGATGTACACGGTCTTCAACAGCTGCGTGAGGGTGCAGTACGCGAGCAGTACGCCGATCAGCCACGGGAAGTAGCTCATGGGCAGCGCGACGAGACCCAGCGACCCGGCCAGCGGCGAGAAGGGCAGGAAGAGCCCGGTCAGCACCGCGAGGACGGTCATCACCATGACCGGCCAGGACGCCCGCGACTGGATGAAGGGGATCTTGCGGGTGCGGATCATGTGGACGATCAGGGTCTGCGAGAGCAGCCCCTCGACGAACCAGCCGGACTGGAAGAGCGCCTGGTGCGCCTCGCTGTCGGCCGCGAACACGTTCCACATGATCACGAACATCGCGATGTCGAAGATCGAGCTGATCGGGCCGATGCAGAGCATGAACCGGCCGATGCCCTTGGCGTCCCAGTTGCGGGGCTTGCGCAGGTACTCCTCGTCCATCCGGTCCCACGGGGTGGCCAGCTGCGCGATGTCGTAGACCAGGTTCTGCGTCAGCAGCATGATCGCGAGCATCGGCTGGAAGGGGATGAACGCGCTCGCCACCAGCACCGAGAAGACGTTGCCGAAGTTCGAGCTGGCCGTCATCTTGATGTACTTGATCGTGTTGCCGAAGGTGGTCCGACCCTGGATCACGCCCCGCTCCAGGACCGTCAGGTCCTTCTCCAGCAGGATGATGTCCGCCGACTCCTTCGCGATGTCGACGGCCGTGTCCACCGAGATGCCGACGTCCGCGTCGCGCAGGGCCGCGGCGTCGTTGATGCCGTCCCCGAGGAAGCCGACCGTGTGCCCCTCGGCCTGCAGGGCCCGCACGATACGGGCCTTCTGGACCGGGTTGACCTTGGCGAAGACCGTCGTACGGGCGGCCAGCTCGCGCAGCGCCGCCTCGTCCAGGGCGTCCAGCTCGACGCCCGTGACCACGTGGCCCACGTCGATGCCGACGTCGGCGCAGACCCGCGCCGCGACCAGCTCGTTGTCACCGGTGACCACCTTGACCGTGATGCCCTTGTCGGCCAGGCCCTGCAGGGCCCGGGCCGCGTCGGCCTTCGGCGGGTCGAGGAAGGCGAGGAAGCCGACCAGGGTCAGCTGGTCCTCGTCGGCGACGGTGTAGATGTCGCGGGGAGCGGCGATCGTCCGGGTGGCGACGGCCAGGACGCGCAGGCCCTCGCGGTTGTTGTCCTCGGCGATGCGGGCGACGTGCCAGCGCAGCTGCTCGGTCAGTTCGACCCGCTGCCCGCGGTCCGTCATGTGGGTGCACAGGTCGAGTACCTCCTCCACCGCACCCTTGGTGATCATGACGTGCTCGGACCGGCCGACCGATCCGACCAGGGTGTTGCGGTTGAGGACCACGGACATCCGGCGTCGGGCGAAGTCGAAGGGGATCTCGTCGACCATCGAGAACCGAGCGTCGACGACAACCCCCTCGGCCTCGTTGACGCGGTCGATGACCGCCTGGTCCATGAGGTTGCGCAGGCCCGTCTGGAAGTGCGCGTTGAGGTATCCGTACTCCAGGACCTCGTTGTCCGGGGTGCCGTGCACGTCGAGGTAGCGGTCCAGGACGATGCGGTCCTCGGTGAGGGTGCCGGTCTTGTCCGTGCAGAGCACGTCCATCGCGCCCAGGTTCTGGATCGCGTTGAGCCGCTTGACGACCACCTTGTGCTGGGACATGGCGACCGCGCCGCGCGCCAGGTTGGCCGAGACCACCATCGGCAGCATCTCGGGGGTGAGGCCGACCGCCACGGCGATACCGAAGAGGAAGGCTTCGTTCCAGTCGCCCTTGGTGAAGCCGTTGATCATGAAGACGACGGGGACCATCACCAGCATGAAGCGGATCAGCAGGAAGCTGACCTTGCGCACGCCGGTGTCGAAGTTGGTCTGCGGGCGCTCCCCGACCAGGGACCCGGCCATCGAGCCGAAGTAGGTGTCGGCGCCGGTGGCGACGACGACCGCGGTGGCGGTGCCCGAGGTGACGGAGGTACCCATCAGGCAGAGGTTGTCCGCCTCGACCGGGTCGGTGGTCTCGAACTGCCCGAGGTCCTCGGCGCGGGTGTCGGCCTTGGCGACGGGCAACGACTCGCCGGACAGGGCGGCCTGGCCGACCATCAGGTCCTTGGAGGTGATCAGGCGCAGGTCGGCGGGGATCAGGTCACCGGCGGCCAGCTTGACGACGTCGCCGGGGACCACCTGGTCCATCGGCACTTCGAAGGTGGTCGGCCCGGAGCCGCTGCCCGCCCGGCGCTGCACCGCGCAGGTGGTGGTGACGAGCTTCTTGAGCGCGTCGGCGGCCCGGCCCGAGCGGAACTCCTGCCAGAAGCGCAGCAGTCCGCTGACCCCGATCATCACCGAGAGGATGACGACGCCCGGGTCCGCGGGGTCCTGCCAGTACATGACGGCGGCCAGGAAGACGAGGACCGCGATGAAGGGGTTGGCGAACGCCTTGGCGAGCTGCACCCACCAGTGCGGGGCGCGCTCGTGGGCGACGACGTTCGCGCCGTCGCGCTCCAGGCGCAGTGCCGCCTCGGCGTGGGTGAGGCCGTTGCAGGTGGCGGACAGGTCCTGCAGGACCTGCGGTCCGGGTCGGGCGCTGAGCCCGGAGAGCCGCTCGCCGACGACCCGGGTACGGGCCTCCAGCTCGGCGGACTTGCGTTCGCGGCGGGCCCGGCCCGGCGGCGCGAGCTTCGTGGGGGTGCGAGGGGTGAGCATGGTCATGACGAATACCTCCCTCCACGGCGCCCGGGCAGCACGGAGCCGCGCGGTCACGTGGAGTGATCATGGGTCGGCGCGGGGCGGCACGGGGCCGGGAAGAGCGCCGACGGGCATGGGGGTCCCCCCCGGACGGAGTCTGGGGGCGCGTACGCCGGGCACGGGGCCGGGGCGTACGGAGGGCATGAGGAAGTGCACGGACATCCGCGGACGTGCCGCGGCCGTGCGCACTCAAGGAAGAAGAGTCAGCCGATCAGTAGCTGATCAGTAGCTGATTAACCAACGAGAGCGCGGCAAGGACTTCGATCGGGACTCATCCCGAACACCTCCTCGCATAGCGCTGACATCGACAGGGCGCCCGGTCCGGCCGGAAAGGCCGCAGAGGATCGGCGCCTCAGCGACCGTAACACGGGCCGCGGGGATGTTTCTCTCGTACTTATGACCGGTAGTGGCCGATTCGTGCTGCGTCGGCCTCTTGACGTCTGGAGGCGCAAAGGCTCGACTTAGGGTTCATAAGTTGGAGAGACGCCGGGGTCTCGTGACCGCGACCTCGGCCGGGGGGCGACGCAGGCCGTCGCTAATGGCAGGAGTGGATGAGTCGTGAGGACTCCGGGATCGCAGTCATCGCTGCACCGCGCGAACCTCGAACGGGTCGTGCGGGCGGTCCGGCTCGCCGGTTCGCTGACCCAGGCGGAGATCGCCCGGACCACCGGACTGTCGGCGGCCACGGTCTCCAACATCGTCCGTGAGCTCAAGGAGGGCGGGACCGTCGAGGTCACGCCGACCTCGGCCGGCGGCCGGCGCGCCCGCAGCGTCTCGCTCAGCGGGGACGCGGGCATCGTGATCGGCGTCGACTTCGGGCACACGCACCTGCGCGTGGCGGTCGGCAACCTCGCCCACCAGGTGCTGGCCGAGGAGGCCGAGCCGCTGGACGTCGACGCCTCCTGGGTGGACGGCTTCGACCGGGCGGAAGCCCTGGTCAGCCGCCTGATTGAGAGCATCGAGGTGAGCCGGGACAAGGTCATCGGCGTCGGCCTCGGCGTCCCCGGCCCGATCGACGGGGAGTCCGGGAACCTGGGGTCCACCTCGATCCTGCCGGGCTGGGCCGGGATCAACCCGCGCCAGGAACTGTCGCAGCGGCTCGGCGTGCCGGTGTACGTCGACAACGACGCGAACCTCGGCGCCCTGGGCGAGCTGGTGTGGGGCAGCGGCCGCGGGGTCAAGGACCTGGCGTACATCAAGGTCGCCAGCGGCGTCGGCGCCGGTCTGGTGATCAACGGGCAGATCTACCGGGGCCCGGGGGGCACCGCGGGCGAGATCGGGCACATCACGCTGGACGAGTCGGGTCCGGTCTGTCGCTGCGGGAACCGGGGTTGCCTGGAGACCTTCGCGGCGGCCCGCTACGTCCTGCCGCTCCTCCAGAGCAGCCACGGGCCCGAACTCACCATGGAGCGCGTGGTCGAGTTGGCGCGGGGCGGCGATCCGGGCTGCCGCCGCGTGATCACCGACGTGGGCCGGCACGTGGGCAGCGCCGTGGCCAGCCTCTGCAATCTCTTGAACCCGAGCCGGGTGGTGCTGGGCGGTTCGCTGGCGGACGCGGGCGAGCTCGTCCTGGCCCCCATCCGCGAGTCCGTGGGCCGGTACGCGATCCCGAGCGCGGCCCGTCAGTTGTCGGTCCTCACGGGGTCGTTGGGCGGGCGGGCCGAGGTGCTGGGCGCGCTGGCGCTGGTACTGAGCGAGATGGGCGATTCGACCCTGCTTGGTGGGTTTCAAGAGCCGATGCTGCTGCATTCAGTTAGATAACGGATGGCACCGTTGTCATCTCGTTAAGGATTCACTCCTTGACGGCAATCTTGCGGCCGGGGTTGACTCACATCCACCTCGGCCGCAACGTTGCGGCCTCGTCAGGGAGGTTCAAGAAATGAACACGCGTATGCGCAGAACCGCCGTAGCCGTTGCCGCGGGCGCCATGGCCGTCTCGCTCGCCGCTTGCGGTAGCGCGAAGGAGTCCGGCGACAAGACGGACACCAATGTCGTCAAGGGCAACGCGATCAAGGTCGGTCTGCTCCTGCCGGAGAACCAGACCGCGCGCTACGAGAAGTTCGACAAGCCGCTCATCGAGAAGCAGGTCGCCGATCTCACCGGCGGCAAGGGCGAGGTGGTCTACGCCAACGCGAAGCAGGACGCGACCACGCAGAACTCGCAGGTCGACACGATGATCACCAACAAGGTGAACGTCCTGATCATCGACGCGGTGGACTCCAAGGCCATCGCCGGCGCGGTCAAGCGGGCCAAGGACGCGGGCATCCCCGTCGTCGCCTACGACCGCCTCGCCGAGGGCCCGATCGACGCCTACACCTCCTTCGACAACGAAGAGGTCGGCAAGGTCCAGGGCAAGGCGCTCCTCGAAGCGCTGGGCGACAAGGCCAAGGACGGCCAGATCGTCATGATGAACGGCTCCGTCACCGACCCGAACGCCGCGCTGTTCAAGAAGGGCGCCCACTCCGTCCTCGACGGCAAGGTGAACATCGGCAAGGAGTACGACACCGTCGAGTGGAAGCCGGAGAACGCCAACACCAACATGGCGGCCGCGCTCACCGCACTCGGCAAGGACAAGGTCACCGGCGTCTACTCGGCCAACGACGGCATGGCCGGCGGCATCATCACCGCCCTCAAGGCGGCCGGCCTGACGGCCCTGCCCCCGGTCACCGGTCAGGACGCCGAACTCGCCGGCGTGCAGCGGATCGTGGCGGGCGAGCAGTTCATGAGCGTCTACAAGCCGTACGCCCCCGAGGCCGAGGCCGCCGCGAAGATGGCCGTCGCCCTCGCGAAGAAGGAGCGGATCGAGGTCGTCGCCACGTCCAAGGTCGACAGCCCCACCACCAAGGGCGTCCCGTCCGTGCTGATCCCGGTCGTCTCGCTGACCAAGGCGAACATCAAGGACACCGTCATCCGGGACAACGTCTACACGGCCGACGAGATCTGCACCGACAAGTACAAGGACGCCTGCGCCACCCTCGGCCTGAAGTAAGGCCGCGCCGCGGCCGGCGGGCCGATCGCCCGCCCCCGCCCGGCCCCCACGCCTGTCCGGCGCCCCGCCTCCATCCCGCCACCGGCGGGGCGCCGGATGGAAGCCCCGCGCGAAAGTCCCGCCCGGAGGCCCCGCGCGGAATCCCCGTACGGAATCCCCGTACGGAATCCCCGTACGGAAACCCCGTACGGAAACCCTGCGCGGAAACGTTTTTTCTCTACCCTTGTTCATACCCCCTGTGGTCCTGCTCTTTTGCACGACATCCCCGCCGGTCAGGCGGCGAAGGAGATGGTTCATGTGTCCGCTGCGCCCGTGCTGGCGTTGCGAGGGGTCTCGAAGAGGTTCGGCGCCGTCCAGGCCCTGACCGACGTAGAACTCGAGATCCACTCAGGTGAGGTGGTCGCCCTCGTGGGCGACAACGGAGCCGGTAAGTCCACGCTGGTCAAGACGATCGCCGGCGTACACCCCATCGATGACGGCGTCATCGAGTGGCAGGGGCGCCCGGTGTCGATCACCAAGCCCCACGACGCCCAGAACCTGGGCATCGCGACGGTCTACCAGGACCTCGCGCTGTGCGACAACATCGATGTCGTCGGCAACCTCTTCCTCGGGCGCGAGCTCAAGCGGCGCGGGGTCCTCGACGAGGTGGAGATGGAGCGGCGCGCCCGCGAGCTGCTCACCACCCTGTCCATCCGGATCCCCAGCGTCCGTATCCCCATCGCCTCGCTCTCCGGCGGCCAGCGCCAGACCGTGGCGATCGCCCGCTCCATGCTGGGCGAGCCCCAGCTCGTCATCCTCGACGAGCCCACCGCCGCCCTCGGCGTCGAGCAGACCGCACAGGTGCTCGACCTCGTGGAGCGGCTGCGCGAGCGCGGCCACGCGGTCATCCTCATCAGCCACAACATGGCCGACGTGAAGGCCGTGGCCGACAAGGTGGCCGTGCTGCGCCTCGGCCGCAACAACGGCGTCTTCTCCGTGAAGGACACGTCGCAGGAAGAGATCATCTCCGCCATCACCGGGGCCACGGACAACGCCGTGACCCGCCGGGCGGCCCGCACCGGGGAGGCCCGCAAGTGAGCACCCAGAATTCCTCCGCCGGTCCGCTCGGCAAGGGTCCCGCCCACGCCAAGCCGTCGGGAACCGTCCCGCCCGCCGCGGACGCCATCCCGGCCGTGGACCCCCGCCTCCTCGTGCGCGAGCAGGGGCTGGCCGGGTACCTGAACGAGTTCGGTCGCAAGCTCAAGGCCGGTGACCTGGGCTCCGTCCCCGTCGTCCTCGGTCTGATCATCATCTGGAGCATCTTCCAGAGCCTGAACTCGAACTTCCTCGGCCCCGAGAACCTCACCAACATCGCGATCACGATGACGGCCACCGGCATGATGGCGGTCGGCATCATCTTCGTCCTGCTGCTCGGCGAGATCGACCTCTCGGTCGGCTCGGTCAGTGGCGTCTCGGGCGCGATCGTCGCCGTCCTCGCCGTCACCCACGGCGTCAACGAATGGCTGGCCGTCCTCGCGGCGATCGCCGGCGGCGCGCTGATCGGCTCCCTCCACGGCTTCTTCTTCGCCAAGATCGGCGCCCCGGCCTTCGCCGTCACCCTTTCGGGCCTGCTCTTCTGGTCCGGCGCGATGCTGCAGATCCTCGGCAGCAACGGCACGGTCAACATCGACTCCGAGGGCGTGGTCGGGAAGCTGACCACGTACTTCTTCTCGGACGTGGCCGTCGGCTACGGGCTCGCCGCCCTCGCCACCGCGGCGTACTTCCTCGCCTCCTTCTCCGACGCGCGGCGCCGCTCGGCCGCGGGCGTCCCCTCCCGGCCGCTGGGCGAGATCCTGCTGCGCACCGGTCTCCTCGCGGTGTTCACCTTCGGTCCCGCCGTGGTGTTCAACCAGTACAAGGGCATGCCGCTCGCGGTGCTGCTCTTCCTGCTGGCCCTGGTCGGCACGGACTTCCTGCTGCGGCGCACCACCTTCGGCCGCCAGGTCTTCGCCCTCGGCGGCAGCGTCGAGGCCTCCCGGCGCGCGGGCATCAACGTGAACCGGGTCCGCATCACCGTCTTCGCCATCGCGGGGACGTTCGCGGCGATCGGCGGCCTGTTCTGGGCCTCCAAGATCGCGGCGGCGAACCAGAGCGCCGGCGCGGGCGACCTGCTGATGAACGTCATCGCGGCGGCCGTCATCGGTGGCACCAGCCTCTTCGGCGGCCGGGGACGGACCTGGAACGCCCTCCTGGGTGTCATGGTCATCACATCGATCCAGTACGGTCTGGCCCTGGAGGGGATCGCCACCCCGATCCAGTACATGATCACCGGTGCGGTGCTGCTGGCCACCGTGGTGATCGACTCCGTCACCCGCAAGACGCAGAAGACGGCGGGCCGCGCCTAGTTGCACCCGATCCGGACCGGGATCCGCCCCTGGTCGGAGCCCGTCCGGCCCGCTCGCGACCCCGGCGCGCCCGGGCCTCACCCGTCCGGTCGTACGCCGTCCACAGTGCCCGACGCCACCCCGTGTGGCGCCGGGCACCTGTGCGTACGTCCACTCGTACGTGGCGTGTGAGGCCCGACAGATGTGTACAGATATGACAAAGGCGTGACGGTACGGAGACAGCCCGGCGACCGGCGCCGCGAGCGGAACATTAGACTCGACAGACCAGCAAGCAACTGCAAGGAGGCACGGGTGCTGCTGACCCGCATCAAGGGACCGCGCGATCTGGACCGGCTCAGCCAGGAGGAGCTCGACCAGCTCGCCGCGGAGATCAGGTCCTTCCTCGTCGACGCCGTCTCCAAGACCGGCGGGCACCTCGGCCCCAACCTCGGTGTGGTCGAGCTGACCATCGCCCTGCACCGGGTCTTCGACTCGCCGAAGGACAAGGTCCTCTTCGACACCGGCCACCAGGCCTACGTCCACAAGCTGCTCACCGGCCGCCAGGACTTCGGGAACCTGCGCTCCAAGGGCGGCCTCTCCGGCTACCCCTCGCGCGCCGAGTCCGACCACGACGTGATCGAGAACTCGCACGCCTCCACGGTCCTGGGCTGGGCCGACGGCCTCGCGAAGGCCAATGAGGTGCTCGGCCGCGAGGACCACCACGTCGCGGCCGTCATCGGCGACGGCGCCCTCACCGGCGGCATGGCCTGGGAGGCGCTGAACAACATCGCCGCCGCCAAGGACCGCCCGCTGGTGATCGTCGTCAACGACAACGAGCGCTCCTACGGGCCCACCATCGGCGGGCTCGCGAACCACCTGGCCACCCTGCGCACCACGGACGGCTACGAGCGCTTCCTGGCCCGCGGCAAGGACCTCCTGGAGCGCACCCCGGTCGTCGGGAAGCCGCTCTACGAGACCCTGCACGGCGCCAAGAAGGGCCTCAAGGACTTCATCGCCCCGCAGGGCATGTTCGAGGACCTGGGCCTGAAGTACATCGGGCCCATCAACGGCCACGACATCGAGGCCCTGGAGTCCGCCCTGCAGCGCGCCAAGCGCTTCAGCGGCCCGGTCATCGTGCACTGCCTGACCCAGAAGGGCCGCGGCTACACGCACGCCGAGCAGGACGAGGCCGACCGCTTCCACGGCATCGGCCCGATCCACCCGGACACCGGCCTGCCGGTGAGCACCGACGCCGCCAGCTGGACCTCCGTCTTCGCCGACGAGATGGTCAAGCTGGGCAAGGAGCGCAAGGACATCGTCGCGATCACCGCGGCCATGCTCCAGCCCGTGGGCCTCAAGCGCTTCGCGGACGCCTACCCGGACCGGATCTTCGACGTCGGCATCGCCGAGCAGCACGGCGCCACCTCGGCGGCGGGCCTGGCGACCGGCGGCGTCCACCCGGTCTTCGCGGTCTACGCGACCTTCCTCAACCGTGCCTTCGACCAGGTCCTGATGGACGTCGCCCTGCACAAGTGCGGGGTCACCTTCGTCCTGGACCGGGCCGGGGTCACCGGTTCGGACGGGGCCTCCCACAACGGCATGTGGGACATGTCGATCATGCAGGTGGTGCCGGGTCTGCGGCTCGCCGCCCCGCGTGACGCCGAGCAGCTGCGCGCGCAGCTGCGCGAGGCCGTCGAGGTCAAGGACGCCCCGACCGTCGTGCGCTACTCCAAGGGCGTCGTCGGCCCGGCCGTCCCGGCCGTCGGCCGGATCGGCGGCATGGACGTACTGCGCGCCCCGGCCCCCGAGGTCACCCGGCCGGACGTACTGATCGTCTCGGTCGGCGCGCTCGCCCCGATGTGCCTGGAGATCGCGGACCTGCTGGACAAGCAGGGCATCACCTCGACCGTCGTGGACCCGCGCTGGGTCAAGCCGGTGGACGAGGCCCTGGCCCCGCTCGCCGACGGCCACCGGGTGGTCGTCACCGTCGAGGACAACGGGCGCACCGGCGGCGTCGGCGCGGCCGTCTCGCAGGCCCTGCGGGACGCGGGGGTCGACGTACCGCTGCGCGACTTCGGCATCCCGCAGCGCTTCCTGGACCACGCCTCCCGCAAGGAGGTCATGGCCGAGATCGGGCTGACCGCTCCGGACATCGCCCGGCAGGTCACCGGCCTGGTCGCCAAGCTGGACGGCCGCTACGAGAACGAGCCGGCCGCCACGGTCGACTAGTCGGGGCGCGGCGGTCGCCGCCCCTGATCATCTGCGGTTGCACGTCACGGGCCGGGAGGTTCACCCTTGAAGGGTGGGCCTCCCGGCCCGTCCCGTTCCGGTGGTACCCGTGCAGTGGCGACGCGGTCGCTCCTGGAGGTGCGTCGGTGAGTACGAATCTGAACAGCCCCTTCCGTACCAAGTCGGTCGAGCAGTCGATCCGCGACACGGAGGAGCCGGAACACGCACTGAGGAAGTCCCTCTCGGCCTGGGACCTGACCGTCTTCGGCGTCGGCGTCATCATCGGCACCGGCATCTTCGTCCTCACGGGCAAGGTGGCCAAGGAGACCGCCGGCCCCGCCACCGCCCTCGCGTTCGTCGCGGCGGGCGTGGTGTGCGCGCTGGCGGCCCTCTGCTACGCCGAGTTCGCCTCGACCGTGCCGGTGGCGGGATCCGCGTACACCTTCTCCTACGCCTCGATCGGCGAGCTGCCCGCCTGGATCATCGGCTGGGACCTGGTGCTGGAGTTCGCGCTCGGCACCGCCGTCGTCGCGGTCGGCTGGTCGGGCTACGTCCGCTCGCTGATGGACAACGCGGGCATCCACCTGCCGGCCTCGCTCCAGGGGCCAGACGTGGCGGGCGGCACCTTCGACCTGCTCGCCTTCGTCCTGGTGCTGGTCCTGACCGCGATCCTCGTCGTCGGGGTGAAGCTCTCGGCGCGGATCACCGGCGTCGTGGTCGCGATCAAGGTCACCGTGGTGCTCATCGTGATCATCGCGGGCCTGTTCTTCATCACGAAGTCCAACTACCACCCGTTCATCCCGCCCGCAGAGCCCCAGAAGGGCGGCTCCGGGCTGGACGCCCCGCTGGTCCAGCTGATCTTCGGCTACGAGCCCACCAACTTCGGCGTCATGGGCATCTTCACCGCGGCCTCGGTCGTCTTCTTCGCCTTCATCGGCTTCGACGTGGTGGCCACCGCCGCCGAGGAGACCAAGCTGCCGCAGAAGGACATGCCGCGCGGCATCATCGGTTCGCTGATCATCTGCACCGTGCTCTACGTGGCGGTGTCGATCGTGGTGACCGGCATGCAGAACTACAAGGACCTCTCCACCAGCGCCCCGCTCGCCGACGCCTTCAAATCCGCCGGCCATCCGGTCTTCGGCGGCATCATCAGCTTCGGCGCGGCCGTGGGCCTGACCACCGTGTGCATGATCCTGTTGCTGGGGCAGACCCGGGTGTTCTTCGCGATGAGCCGCGACGGACTGCTGCCGCGCTTCTTCTCCCGGACCCACCCGAAGTACCGCACGCCGTACCGGCCGACGATCCTGCTCGGCGTGATCATCGCGGTAGTCGCCGGATTCACCAGCATCAACGAACTGGCCACGCTGGTGAACATCGGCACGCTCTTCGCCTTCGTGGTCGTGGCGCTCGGCGTGATGGTCCTGCGCCGCACCCGCCCCGACCTGCACCGGGCCTTCCGCACCCCGTGGGTGCCGCTGGTGCCCGTGGTGTCCATCGCGGCGTCCGTCTGGCTGATGCTCAACCTGCCGGCCGAGACCTGGCTGCGCTTCGGGATCTGGATGGTGATCGGCTTCTTCGTCTACTTCCTGTACGGCAAGCAGCACAGCCGGCTGGGCCGGGGCGAGGGCATGACGGCCGACGCGGTGCACGAGGACCGCTGACCGGCGAGGAGGCAGGCGTCCCCGCCCGCCGGCGGCTCAGCCGCCGGTGGCCGGGGACTTCTTCGCGTCGGCCGGGATCTTGCGGTCGTTGCGCAGGGCCTCCCACAGGGTGGAGGCCTGCGGCTCGGCGACGATCACGCGGTTGCGGTCGATCCTGTCGTAGTCGACCGGCAGCATGATGGTCTCCATGGTGCTCGGGTCGACGCCCTTCATGCTCTGCGCGAAGTCCGCGAGGGCCGTGAGCGAACCGAGGCCGGAGTCGGTGGTGAGCGACTTGGTCCCGGCGTCCGCGAGCTTGTAGAGCCGGGCCGGGTTGCCGAGGGCGTCCTGGTTCTTGATCTCGGACAGCAGTGCCATCATGAACTGCTGCTGGAGACCTATCCGTCCGAGGTCGCTGCCGTCGCCGTAGCCGTAGCGGGTACGGACGAACTTCAGCGAGTCGGTGCCGTTGAGGCGGTGCGTGCCGGCGTCGAGCTTGAGCCCGCCCTTGGCCCCGGACATGGGCTTGTCCAGCGTCACGGTGACCCCGCCGAGGGCGTCCACCAGGCCCTTGAAGCCGGCGAAGTCCACCTCCACGAAGTGGTCCACGCGGATCCCGGACATCTCCTCCACGGTCTTGACCACGCAGGCCGGACCGGCCACGGAGTAGACGGAGTTGAACATGACCCGCTTCGCGGGGGCCAGCGTCCTGCCCTCGCCGTCCTTGCACTCGGGCCGGGTGATCAGGGTGTCGCGGGGGATGCTCACCGCGGTGGCCTTCGCCCGGCCCTCGGGTATGTGCACGAGCATCGCGGTGTCCGAGCGGGCCCCGCTGACGTCGCCGTGGTCGAGCTCGCCGTTGGCCCCGGCGCGCGAGTCGGAGCCGAGCACGAGGACGTTCTGGGCGCCGGGGACCACCTTCGCGGGCCGGTCGTCACCGATGGCCTTGTCCAGGTCGACGCTGTCGATGTTGCCGTTGAGGTGGCTGTAGGCCCACCATCCGGCGCCCGCGCCGAGCAGGATCACCGCCGCGAGCAGCACCAGCACGATCCGCAGGACCCGGCGGCCGCGCGAGCGGGCCGGGCGGGCGCCCGTGGTGTCGGGGCCGGTGGAGTCGCCGGAGCCGCCCGCGCCGCCGGAGCCGCCCGCGCCGCCGGAGCCGCCCGCGCCGCCGGAGCCGCCCGCGCCGCCCGCGCCGTCGGAGCCGCTCGCAGCCTCCGGCGACGCTTCCGACGTGCTGTCTGCTGACGCGGCGTTGGTCTTCATCTGCCCCGGTCCTCCGCTCGATTGTTCGATCGCGCACTATAGACCACCGGGGTCCCGCGCCCACCCCGCCCGTCGGCCGGCCGTTCCCGCGCGTGTTCGAGCGGCGGGAAGTGTGTGCAAGGATCACGGGCGCGAAGGAACGGCGGGAGCGACGGGTGGGGGCGGGCGCCACGTGAAGAGCGGACGATCGTCACCGCGCGGACGGCGCGGCCCCGCGGCCGGCGGCCCGGCGCCGCAGGACCCTTCCCACACGCTCCACTTGGTGGCCCACCCGGCCGACGCCCTCGCCGTCACCGGCACCGCGCTCGTGCGCGCCCTGGGCCAGCCCGGCCACGCCGTGACGGTCGCCTGTCTGATACCCGGGCCCCCGCAGGCCCGCGACCACCTCCTCCAGGTGATCGGCCGCGGCGGCCCCTGGGAGCCGGCCACCGAACCGCTCGGGTCCGCCGGCCTGTTGCGCCTCTTCCGGTTGGGCACCCGGCCCGGCACCACGGTCTGCTTCGTCGAGCCGCCGGAGCCGTCCGCCCCGCCCGCCCCGCTGGTCGACCTGGCCGCCGCGCTGCTGCGCCGCTTCGCGCCGGGCGTGGTGTGCACGCTGGACCCGGATCCCGAACACCTCGGGTGGAGCGAGGAGCAGGGCGCGTCCTACGCCGACCATCCCGACCACGCGGCGGTGGCCCGCGCGACTCTGGAAGCGGTGCGTGCGGTGCGCGCGGCCCGTCCCGGCGCCCGGGCCGTCGCCGTCGAGTGCTTCCGGGCCGCGGCCTCCTGCGGCCGGGCCGCCCCCACCGCCATCGTCCGCTACCCCGGGCCGCGGATCGCCCTCGGCCTCGGTCCGGACGGGCGGCTGACCGCCCACGCCGCGCTCGGCGGCGCGGTGGTGCGCTGGACCGAGCGGACCGTCGGCGGCCCCGAGTGGGCGCGCGAGGTCCTCGACACCCCGCCGCTGCTGCCGGTGCTCGGCGTGGCCCGCAGCGCGCAGGGCTGGGCCCACCTCTTCTCGCTGCGGCCCGTCCCCGACGGCCCGGACGGCCCCGGGGTCGAGGTGATGCACGCCGTGCAGTACCAGACGGGGCGTCCGGTGGGCAGCTGGCGCTCGCTCGGCAATCCGAACGGCGCGGCCACCGGCAAGGGCCGCGCGGCCGGGGTGCCCTGCGCGGTGGTCGACGCCGAGGGCTGCGTCCACGTGTACCTCCGCAACTTCGGGCGCGGCGTGAGCGCCCGCTCGCAGCGCGCGGACGGCTCCTGGACGCCCTGGCGGGACCTGCAGGGCTCCGAGGTCCAGGACGGGCTGGCCGCCGCGCTCGACGCGGCGGGGCGGCCCGTGCTGTTCGCCCCGTCCCGGGACGGGGTGCTGCGGTGGCGCCACGACGCCGCGGCCGGCGACCTGCGCCGGGCCGGCCCGCCGCTGCCGCTGCTCGCGCCGCCGGGCACCGCCCTGAGCGCGCTGGCCACCGGGCCGGGCCGGATCACCCTGTACGGCTGCGACGGGCGGGACGGGGCGACGTACGCCCTGCGCGACGGCGCCGCGCCGACCTCGCTCGGCGGCGCCGGAGCGGCCGGGGCCGCCGCGGCGGACGGCGCCTGCGCGCTGCGCGCGGACATCGACTCCTACGACTGCACCGTGCTGCTGCGCCGGACCCCCGAGGGCGCCGTCGGCATCGGCGCCCACCCGACCGAGCAGGAAGGGGCGGGCCTGTGGTGGGAGCCGTTGGGCGCGCCCGGCCCGCGCGAACCGGCGGCCGCGGTCGACGGCTTCGGCCGCCTCACGGTCCTCTCCCTGGGCGCGGACGGTCGGTTGTCGGTGACGCGCCAGGACCCGACCGTTCCGGGGCTGGCCTTCGGCGGGTGGACGGTGGTCTAGGGAGTGGTCCAGCTGCCCCTTACCTCGTACGGGGGGTGCCGGGCAAATCGACAAATTGATTTACAATTCCCGTATCTTGCGACGATCGGACCGGGAACTCGGCAGCGTGGGAGACCGGTTGTGAAAGGCGCGGAGAGGTTCAACATGCCTGGTGTTGCGATACAGGCCGGGGCGGGGAAGGAGAGTCCGGTCGGCGCGAGCGGCCGCCCCACCCTGCGGGTCGGCGACGCGGGCGACGAGGCGTACGTCGACCCCCGCGCGACCCCGCTGGCCGCCCGCGAGGCCAACCGCGCCGCCGTCGCCGCCCTCCTGGACTCCCTCGGGGTGGCGTACTTCGCCGTCCGCGGCAAGTCCGACCACGGCACGGTCATCGCGGTCGAGGAGTCCGACCGGGCCCGGGTGCTCGAAGGGCTGCGCCGCCGCCTCGCCAGCGCCGCCGGGCACGTCAGCGCACTGGTCGCCGAGCCGCTGCGCACCCCCCGGCCGGTCCCCGGTCACGACGCCCGGGTGTGGCACCGCGCCCGCACGGCCGCCGCCGTCCAGGTCAGCTGGTACCGGACCGACCCCGGCGGCCACCTGCTCCTGGGGCACGAGTACGGCTGCGCGGTCGAGTTCTGGACCCGCGAGGGCGACCGGCTGCTCGCGCCCCGCGCCAACCGCGTCACCTGGTCCGTCGCCGCGGACGGCCCCGCCCTGCTGGGCGCCGGACGGCTCTTCAGCCGCTTCGTGCCCGTCCACACCACCCTCGACGAGGCGCCCGCGCTGGCCACCCGGCCCGAGTTCCTCGTCCCGCTGGTCGAGGACATCGACTTCCCCGTGGACGCCGTCTACACCTGGGTCGACGGCACCGACCCCGTCTGGGCCGCCCGCAAGGCCGCCGCCCGGGGCGAGGCCTACCACGCCGAATCGGCCAGCGACGCCCGCTTCCTCAGCCGCGACGAGCTGCGCTACTCGCTGCGCTCGCTGCACCTGTTCGCGCCCTGGATCCGCACCGTCCACGTGGTCACCGACGACCAGGTGCCCGCCTGGATGCGGCGAGACCTGCCGGGCCTGCGCATCGTCAGCCACCGCGAGATCTTCCGGAACCCGGCCGACCTGCCCACCTTCAACTCGCACGCCATCGAGAGCCGGCTGCACCACGTCCCCGGACTCTCCGAGCACTTCCTCTACTTCAACGACGACATGTTCCTCGGCCGCCCGCTGACCCCGCACGCCTTCTTCACCCCCGTCGGCACGGCCCGCTACTTCCCCTCCCCGAACCGCATCCCGCAGGGCCCGGTGACCGACGCCGACACCCCCGTCGACGCCGCCTGCAAGAACAACCGGGCGCTGCTGCTGGAGCGGTTCGGCCGGGTCATCACCCAGCCGATGGAGCACATCCCCTACGCCCTGCGCCGCAGCGCGATGGCGGAGGCCGAGGCGGACTTCCCGCGCGAGTGGGCCCGTACCTCGGCCAGCCGGTTCCGCGCGATGACCGACCTGTCGCCGACCTCGTCCCTGGCGCTGTACTACGCGGCGCTCACCGGCCGGGCCCAGCCCGGCTCGATGGCCTTCACCTACCTCCAACTGGCCGTGCCGGACCTCGCGCGGCGCCTGGAGCGCCTGCTCAAGGAGCGCGACCAGGACTCCTTCTGCCTCAACGACGCCTTCTCCACCCCGGAGGACATGGCGGTGCAGCAGGAACTCCTGAGCGGATTCCTGGACGCCTACTTCCCGGTCCCCGGACCCTCCGAACTCTGAGAAGGAGCGTGCGAGATGCAAGATTCCGGATCGAACAGTTCCGCCTCCGAGGTCTACCAGAAGCTGGTGCCCCGGCCCGTGCGCGCCGTGGCCATGAGCACCGTGCCCGTACCGGTGCGCCGCACGCTCAAGAAGCGGCTGGACCGCGCCCTGGTCCAGCGCGAGTCCCGGCTGCACCAGCGCGCCCTGCGCCGGCTGCGCACCACGGACTTCAGCAACCTGCCCGAAGGCCGGACCAAGGCGGCGGACGGCCGGGTCGGCCACGTCCACGCGGGCCTCACCGCCGACCTCGCCCGGCGCACCGACCTCGCGCTGGTCACCACCGTGCTGGACGCGGCGAGGATCCCCTGGTTCACCGTGCCCGCGCTCGACGACCGCCGGATGTCCCTGGCCGTCCCCCGCGCGCACAAGCGCGCCGTGCGCCGCGTGCTGCGCGCGCTGCTGGAACGGCAGACCGGTTACGTGGTCTCCGTCCTGCCGGGCAAGGACGACACCGCCAAGGTCCCCGGCAGCCACGTCAAGGCCTGGAAGCACTACGGCGCCTCCCGGGTGATCCGCGTCGTCTGGCTGCGCACCGACCCCACCGGCTCGCTCTGGGTCGGTGAGAACCAGGGCGTGGAGATCGAGTTCTGGACCGCGGACACCGGCCGGGCCGCCCCCCGGCTGGTCGGCCCGCGCCCCAACCGGGTGCAGCGGGTCGTCCCGGCCGACGATCCGCGGGCCGTCGAGATCACCCACGACCGACTCACCGGTTACGCCGACACCGACGCGGGGGCCGCGCCGACCCGCACCCGGGCCGGCTTCGACGTGCCGCGCCTGGAAGAGGTCACCTTCCCCGTGGACGCGGCCGTGCTCTGGTGCCACGACGAGCCGTGGGCGGAGGCGCTCCTGCGGGCCACCCTGCGGTCCCTGCACCAGTACGCCCCCTGGATCGACCGGGTGCACGTCCTCGCGCTCGCGCCCGTCCCGCCGTGGGTGCACGCCGACGACCGGCTGCGGATCGTGCCCGCCGGCCCGGACACGGAGCAGGAGCTGCACGCGGTGCCCGGCCTCGCCGACCGGTTCCTGTACTTCCGGCCCGGCGCGCTGCTCGGCCGCCCCGTGCGGCCCTTCGACTACTTCACCGCGCTCGGCGGCACCCGGCCCCGGCGCGGGCCCTGGACGGCCCGCGAGGCGGCCGCGCCCTGGACCGGCTGGGCGTACTCCTTCACCCAGCGCGCGGTGACCCACGGCTACGCGCCGGGCCCCCAGCCGTACGCGCGCGAGATCCTCGCGGCGGTGGCCGACGGCTTCGCCGGCCACCGGCCGGTCACCGGGGGCCAGTACGCCCCGGAACTGGAGGGGACCCACCCGCTGGACGGGGTCGTCCACCACGCCGCGCACTTCTCCGGGCACGCCGAACCCTCCGGCGAGGCCACGATCGCGGTGCACGCGGCCGTGCCCGGCGTCACCCGCTGGCTCGACCGGCTCCTCGTGCGCCGCGACGCCCAGCAGATGCAGCTGAGCGGGCTGGGCTCGCCCGACGCGCTCGACCACGGCGGGACCCGGTCCGTACTGGACTTCCTGCGCCGGTACTACCCCGTGCCCAGCCCCTACGAGCGGGCCGTGGCGCAGCCCGCTCCCGCTCCGGAGGACGCCGGCGCGAGCGCCCCCGGCGCTCCCGCCGGCTTCGGCTCCGCCTCCGCCCTCCTGGCCGGCTTCTCCACCGAGGCGTTCGAGGCCGACGCCGGGACCGGCTTCGGCGCCGTGGGCTTCGACTTCGACGTGGACGCCGGCGCCGGAACCGGCTCCGCACCCCCGGTGCGGACCGTGCGCGGGGAGGCGGGCACCCCTTCATGACCGCGGCCAATCCCGAAGCGTCCCCGGCGGTCGCCCTCTACCGGGCCGTGCTGCCCACCCGGCTGCGCCGCGGCCTGGCCCGGCGCGTCCCCGTCGGGCTGCGCAGCGTGGTCAAGCGGCTGCTGCGCGGGGCCCGCTTCGGCTTCGGCCCGGCCCGCGCGCTGCGCGCCCGGCGGGCCCGCGGGCGCTGGCCGCACCTGGTCCGGGAGGGCGAGGGGCTGGCCGTACTGGTCGGCACCAGCGCCCGGATCGCACTGGTGCGGTCGACGGCCTCGCCGCTCGGGCTGCGCGAGGCCAACCTCGAACTGGTCGTCACCGCCCTGGAGCGGGCGGGCGTCGACTACTTCGCCGTGCGCGGGGCCAGTGACCTGCGGGCCTGCTTCGCCGTGCGCGAGGAGGACCGGCCGCGGGTGGCCGCCGCCCTGCGCGCGTGCGTGCGCCGGGCACCGGTGTACGTCGCCCCCGCCGGCGCGGAGGACGCCGCCGCGCCGGGCCCGCATTCCCCCCAGGCCCCCCAGACCCTGGGCGGGGCCGCGCTCGGCGGCTCGCGCCGCGGGCGCCGCACCACCGGATCCGCCCCCGTCCTCCGCGTCGGCATGGTCTGGCGGGACCCGGGCGGCTCGCTCTCCCTCGGCCTCGAATACGGCTGCGACCTGGAGTTCTGGCAGCAGGAGGAGGGGCGGCTGATCGCGCCCCGGCCGAACCGGGTGACCAGCAGCGTGCCGGTCGACGCGCCCCGGATCACCGTGCCCGTCAACCGGCTCACCGCCTTCTGCGCCCACCACGCCCGGCGCACCCGGCAGGTCCGCACCGTCGAGCCCTACACCGCCGCGCTGCCCGAGGACGTGCGCTTCCCCGTCGACGTCGTCTACACCTGGGTCGACGGCGACGACCCCGACTGGCAGGCGCGCCGGCGCGAACAGGGCGGCGAGGGCTACCACGCGGAGTCCGCCAACCCCGCGCGCTACCTCAACCGCGACGAACTGCGCTACTCACTGCGCTCGGTGGCCCAGCACGCGCCCTGGGCCCGGCGGATCTTCCTCGTCACCGACCGGCAGCGACCGCACTGGCTGGACGCCGACCACCCCCGGATCACCGTGGTCGACCACCGGGAGATATTCGACGACCCCGCGGCCCTGCCCACCTTCAACTCGCACGCCATCGAGAGCCGGCTGCACCACATCGACGGCCTCGCCGAGCACTTCCTGTACTTCAACGACGACATGTTCCTCGGCCGCCCCGTCACCCCCCAGGACTTCTTCCTGTCGAACGGGATGACCCGGGTGTTCCTGTCGCCCGCCCAGATACCGCGGCCCGGCGTCGCCCCCGGGGACCGCCCGGTGGACGCGGCCGGCAAGAACAACCGGCGGCTCATCGAGGAACTCTTCGGCACCACCCTCGTGCAGAAGATCCGGCACGCCCCCTACCCGCTGCGCCGCAGCGTCCTGTCCGAGATGGAGGAGCGGTTCGCCGGACCCCACCGGGCCACCGCCTTCAGCCGTTTCCGCAGCGCGAGCGACATCTCCATCCCCTCCTCCCTCTACCACTACTACGCCTACCTGACCGGCCGCGCGGTGCCCTCGGACATCGCCTACGCCTACCTGCCCCTGGACCGGCCCGGGGTCGAGCGCCGGCTGAACATCCTGCTGGCCCGCCGCGACCGCCAGGCCTTCTGCGTCAACGACACCGTCTCCGACGGCCGCGACCAGGAGCGCCAGGAGCGGA
Source organism: Streptomyces sp. NPDC098789 (assembly GCF_044759975.1). NCBI lineage: Bacteria > Bacillati > Actinomycetota > Actinomycetes > Kitasatosporales > Streptomycetaceae > Streptomyces > Streptomyces sp. NPDC098789. The sequence goes on along the minus strand of NZ_JBIWAJ010000005.1, from coordinate 188,602 downwards.
TGCTCCAGGGCTTCCTGCGGTCCTACTTCCCCGTACCCGGTCCCTTCGAGCGGAAGGAGTTCCACGACCGATGAAGATCTCCTTCCTGATCAACAACATCTACGGCATCGGCGGCACCAACCGGACGGTGATCAACCTCGCCGAGGCCCTGTCCGCGGACCACGAGGTCGAGATCGTCTCGGTGTTCCGGCGCACCGGCGCGCCCCCCAAGTTCGCCATCTCCCCCCAGGTCACCGTCCGCGCCCTGGTGGACCTGCGGCCCGGCCGCACCGGCGCGGACCGGGGCCACCCGGACCTGGCCGGACCCACCCTGGTGGTGCCCCGCCAGGAGGAGTTCCACGAGCAGTACAGCGCCCTGTCCGACCGGCGCATCATCGACGAGCTGAGCGGGACCGGCGCCGACGTCGTGGTCGGCACCCGGCCCAGCCTGAACCTCTTCGTCGCCCGGTACGCCCGGGAGGGCGCGCTGCGGGTGGCCCAGGAGCACATGACGCACCTGGCCGTCCCCGGGGCCGTACGGGCGGAGATGGCCCGGGAGTACCCGCGCCTCGACCTCGTCACCACGGTCACCGAGGCCGACGCCCGCTCCTTCCGCGCGCACACCCCGGTCCCCGGGGTGCCCGTGCACGCCGTCCCCAACAGCGTCCCGCGGCCCGTGGTCGCGCCCTCCGACGGCACCAGCAAGGTGATCGTCAGCGCGGGCCGCATGCACCACGTCAAGCGCTACGACCTGCTGGTCCGCGCCTTCGCCCGGCTCGCCCCCGCGTTCCCGGACTGGCGGCTGCGGATCTACGGCGACGGGGACGAGGCCGGCGCGCTGCGGACCCTGGTCAACGACCTGGACCTGGCCGGCCGGATCCTGCTGATGGGCGGCTTCTCGCCGATCGAGTCGGAGTGGGTCAAGGGATCCGTGGCGGCGGTGACCTCCAGCGCCGAGTCCTTCGGGATGACCCTGGTCGAAGCCATGCGCTGCGGCCTGCCCGTCGTCGCCACCGACTGCCCGGTCGGCCCCCGCGAGATCCTGCGCGACGGCGAGGACGGCCTCCTCGTCGCCAACGGCGACGTCGCCGCCATCGCCGAGGGCCTCGGCCGACTGATGGCCGACGCACCGCTGCGCGGCGCGATGGCCGCCGCCGCGCTGCGCAACGCGGAGCGCTACGACCCCGCCGTGATCGCCGCCCGCTACACCGCACTGTTCGAGGAGGCCGCCGGTCGCCGCGCGGCCGCCCGCTCCGGCTACCGCAGGCCGACGGCCGCCCGGCTGGGGCGCCCGCCGGGCGACAGCGCCCCGCCCGAGTCCCCGAAGAACGCCGTGTGCCACGTCGAGGCACCGGACGCGGGATGGCTGAGCCTGACCTGCGACGGCCCCGCGGGGAGCAAGGGCCGCGGCGCCTTCCTGCTGCGGCACCGCCCCTCCAGCGGCTCCCGGCTGCCCGACCTGCTCCTGGACACCGAGCGCCGGACGCTGCCCACGGGGGCCGTGCGGCACACCGCCGTCGTCCCGCCCGCCGCCCTCGACCACCTCGGCGACGGCCGGTGGCGGGTCATGCTCTCCACCGGCAAGGGCGACCCCGTCCACCTCAAGGCGGGGATCCGCGACACCCGAGGGCTCATCGACGCCCGCGCCCGCCTCCTCGAAGCCCCCGGCGCGGGCCCCGTCCTGTGGAACCTGCCCTACGCGCAGCCGAACGGCGCCCTGATGCTGCGCACCGTGCGCCGGGAGGCGCACGCGGAAGCCGGCGGGGTCCTCGTCGGCGAGGACGGGATCACCGTCACCGGGGTGCTCTGCGGAGCGCGGACCCTGGAGCACGGCGCCCGCTTCGTGCTCGCGCGGCGCGGTCCGCACCGCAGCGAGCTGTCGCTTCCGGTGGAGGTGCTCGGCGAGCGCTCCTTCCGGATGGAACTGCCCCTGGTCCAGCTGGTGGAGGACCGCCTCGCCCGCTGGGAGGACTGGGACTGGTGGCTCCAGCCCGACCCCGCGCACCGGCGCCGGGTGCGCGTCTGCCACCTCTTCGAGGACTTCCCCGACGTCCGGGGCGCCTACCCGTACCCCGCCGTTCCCCTCTCCGCCGACGACGTGTCCCGCTTCGTCGTCGTGCACCCGTCCCGGCCGGTCCGAGTCCGGCCCTACTGCTCCGTCTCCGGAGCCATGGCTATGAACGTGGTGGACCGATGAACCGAAACCGTTCGATCCTGCACGTCGTCGCCCACCAAGACGACGACCTGTACTTCATGAACCCGGACCTGGTCCGCTCGCTCCAGGACGGCGACCCGGTCGCCACGGTCGTCCTGACCGCCGGCGAGGGCGACGGCATCAACGCCGACACCAACGACCCCGAGCGGGCCGCGCTGCCCACCGACTACGCGGGCTACAGCACGGCCCGCGGCTGCGGTCTGCGCTCCGCGTACGCGCGGATGGCCACCGGCGAGCGCGACAGCCCCTGGGCGCGCGAGGTCACCGAACTGGTGCCCGGCTTCGCGGTGGAGCGCTTCACCCTCCTCGCCCAGCCGTCCGTGCGGATGTACTTCTGCCAGCTGCACATGGGCGTGCCCACGCCCGCCGGCCCCCGCACCCGGATGTTCGAGCTGTGGAACGGCGTCCACCCCACCCAGGCCACCGTGCCGGTGCACGGCTCCGCCCTGACCGAAGTGCAGCAGGTCTCCCGCGAGATGGTCATCGCCGGCCTCACCGCGCTGCTCGCCGAGATCCGGCCCACCACCGTCCGCACCCTGGACCCCGACCCCGAACACGACGGCGGCAAGAGCGAGTTCGTCACCTCCGACCACGTCGACCACGCCACCACCGCCGAGTTCGCCATCGCGGCCCTCGCCCGCTACCGGGAGGGCGCGGAGCGCGCCCCGGTCGTCGAGTACTACCGGGCCTACGCCAACCGCTTCTGGGGCCCGAACCTGGACCGGATGGAGCTGGCCGAGAAGGCCGACTACCTGGCCACCTACATCGGCCTGGACGCCACCCACTGCCCGCAGGGCACCTGCCAGGCCTGCGGTGACCGCCAGCTCGGCCCCAACCCGTACCGCAGCACCCACATGCGCAGCACCGCCTACCGCTACTCGCCCGCCACCGACTGGCTCCGGCTCGGTCCCGGCGGCCGCCTGAACGCCTTCACCGTGCTCGCGGGCCGCCTGGTGTTCTTCACCGAGACCGGTCCGGGCACCGGCCGCTGGCAGGGCCCCTTCCCGCTCGGCGACGGCTGGCTCGCCCCCACGATCGCGCTGGCCGGGGCCCCCGGGGGACCGGTGCACGTGGTGGCGCAGCGCCGCCGCACGGCCGAGGGCGGCGCGGTCGGCATCGACCTGGTGTACACGACGCAGCACGCCGACGGCAGCGGCTTCAGCGGCTGGCAGTCGCTGGAGTCCCCGGAATGGGTCCACGCGGACGGCCGCCGCCAGCGCGAACTCGGGGTCCCGATGGCCGCGGTGGACGGCGCGGGCCTGCTGTACGTCTTCGCCCGCAACTTCGACCAGGGCGTCTCCCTGCGGCGCCAGAACGCCCAGGGCGGCTGGGAGCCCTGGGTGGGTGTTGGCGGCAGCTTCCTCCAGGACGCGGGCACCGCGATCACCACCGAGTTCGGCACCGTCGAGCTGTACGTACCGGGCAAGAGCTCCGTGGTCCGCTGGTTCCAGAAGGAGCCGGGCGCGCCCTTCACCCGCGACGACTCCCTGGTGACCGGGCCCGTGGCCACCGGCGGGATCACCGCCGTGAACTCCGGCGGCGGCCGCACCTGCCTCTACTTCCGCGAGGCCGGCACCCAGCAGGTCATGGCGTACCGCCAGCACGACACCGGCCGCTGGCCCGGCTCGGGCGCGGGCGTCGGCGGCGCCGGCGGTACGGGCGCGGTCGCCGCGCTGTGGGCCCCGCAGCGCGGTGCCCGCGAGGCCCACCTGGCCCACCGCAGCGGCCGCGGGCGGCTCGCGGTCTCGCTGCCCGACCGGGAGAAGGACGTCTCCGGGGCCCGCTGGCGGGAGGGCGGCGAGATGTTCGTCCAGGCCCCCTCGCTCGCCTACGACGCGGCGGGCGCCGTGGTCGTCGCGGTCATCGGCACCGACGGGCGGCTCCACGTCCGCCGCCAGCTGGCCCCGGAGACGGGCAGCCCGCTGGGGCCCGCCGTGACGGCGTGAGGAGGCGGCGCCTGGCGGCGCTGGGGCTCGTCCTGGTGCTCGCCGCGGCCCTGGGCTGGGCCCGCGGCGGCGCCGACGCCCCGCTGTGGGACGGCTCCGGGGAAGCGGACCCGGCCGCCGGGGACGCGGTGGTGGTCCTGCAGTGGAACATCTGCGGGGCCGCCCACCAGTGCAGCAACGGGGGCGGCACGGGCAAGGGCACCTCGGTCGCCCGGCTGGTGGACGAGGTGGCGCTGCGCCATCCCGACCTGCTCGGCGTCAACGAGATCTGCCGCGGCCAGTTCGAGGCGCTGCAGGCCGTCTTCAAGGAGCGCGGCCTGGCCCTGCGGGGTGCCTACCAGCAGATGCACGGCAACGTGCCGGCCTGCGGCGACGACAGTTCCTACGGTCTGGCGGTGTTCTCCCGCGAGCCGCCGACCGGCCCGCCGAGCTACCGGCCCTTCACCGACACGGACGGCGAGACCTACCGGGCCGCGGGCCGATCGGAGCCGGTGCTGCGCGGGCTGCTCTGCCTGCCCACCCGGGCCCGCGGCCGGGAGGTGACGTTCTGCGGGACCCACGCGGGGACCGCCGACAGCCAGCTGAAGGAACTCCACCGCTGGTTCGGCGACCCGGCCCTCTTCGCGCCCACCACCCCGGTGATCCTGGCGGGCGACCTGAACCAGCAGCCCAACGAGGGCTCCTTGGCCGGGCTGTACGGGCACACGCGCGGCGAGAAGGACCAGCACGACCCCGACGGGCGCTTCCTGGAGGCGGACGAGCGCAACCGGCGTTGGTTCAAGATGGGCGGGACCGGGGGAGTGCGCTGCCAGGACCCGGCACCGGCGCGGTGCCGCAACGGCGCGCCGACCGCCGAGGACGGCCGCAAGATCGACTACGTCTTCGCCACCGAGGCCCATTTCACCGCGCCCCGGGCGGTGACGATCAAGGCCCCGGAGTCGGACCACGTCCTGTACGAGGGCGTCTTCCAGTTCCGCCGGTAGCTCCCCCCCACAAGGCAGCGCCCACGTGAACGGCGGGCGGTACGGGATCGCTCCCGTACCGCCCGCCGTCCGTCGTGCGGTGGTGTTCGGCGTTACGCCGGGACGCTCGCCAGGCCCGGAGCGAGGAACTTCTTGCCGTTCACCCGCTCGGAGACGCCCTCACGGTCCAGGTACGGCGTGACGCCGCCCAGGTGGAAGGGCCAGCCCGCGCCGGTGATCAGGCAGAGGTCGATGTCCTGGGCCTCGGCCACGACACCCTCCTCCAGCATCAGGCCGATCTCCTGCGCCACCGCGTCCAGGACGCGGTCGCGGACCTGCTCCTCGGTCAGGACGGAGTCGCCCTGGACGAGCAGCGCGGCGACCTCGGGGTCGAGCTCCGGCTTGAAGCCGTTCTCCGCCTTGTAGACGTAGAAGCCGCGCTTGCCGGCCTCGACGACCCGCTTGAGGTTCGGCGAGACGGTGAACCGGTCCGGGAAGGCGCGGTTCAGGGTCTCCGACACGTGCAGACCGATGGCCGGACCGACCAGCTCCAGCAGCACCAGCGGGGACATCGGCAGGCCGAGCGGCTCGATGGCCTTCTCCGCCGTGACCACCGGGGTGCCCTCGTCGATGACGTTCTGGATCTCGCCCATGAAGCGGGTGAGGATGCGGTTCACGACGAACGCCGGGGCGTCCTTGGTGAGGACCGCGGTCTTCTTCAGCTTGCGCGCGACGCCGAAGGCCGTGGCCAGCGAGGCGTCGTCGGTCCGCTCGCCGCGGACGATCTCCAGCAGCGGGAGGATCGCGACCGGGTTGAAGAAGTGGAAGCCGACCACGCGCTCCGGGTGCTGGAGCCCCGCGGCCATCTCCGACACCGACAGCGAGGAGGTGTTGGTGGCGAGGATCGCGTGCGCCGGAGCGACCGCCTCGACCTCCGCGAACACCTTCTGCTTGACGGACATCTCCTCGAACACGGCCTCGATGATGAAGTCCGCGTCCGCGAAGCCCTCGGCCTTGTCCAGGACACCGCTCACCAGGCCGGTCAGGCGGTTGGCCTTGTCCTGGTTGATGCGGCCCTTGCCGAGCAGCTTCTGGATCTCGGCCCGGACGTAGCCCACGCCCTTGTCCACGCGCTCCTGGTCGATGTCGGTGAGCACCACCGGCACCTCCAGGCGGCGCAGGAAGAGCAGCGCCAGCTGCGAGGCCATCAGGCCCGCGCCGACGACGCCGACCTTGGTGACCGGGCGGGCCAGGTTCTTGTCCGGCGCACCGGCCGGGCGCTTGGCGCGCTTCTGGACCAGGTTGAAGGCGTAGATGCCGGAGCGCAGCTCGCCGCCCATGATGAGGTCGGCCAGCGCGGCGTCCTCGGCGTCGAAGCCCTTCTGGAGGTCCCCGTCCTTGGCGGCCTCGATGATCTCCAGCGCGCGGTAGGCGGCCGGGGCCGCGCCGTGCACCTTGGAGTCCGCGATGGCGCGGCCGCGGGCGACCGCCGCGTCCCAGGCCTCGCCGCGGTCGACCTCGGCCCGTACGACCTCGGTCGTGCCGTTCAGGACGTTCGCCGTCCAGATCAGCGACTGCTCCAGGAAGTCCGCGCCCTCGAAGAGGGCGTCGGCGATGCCCAGCTCGAAGACCTGCTCGCCCTTGAGCTGACGGTTCTGGTTCATCGAGTTCTCGATGATCACCGAGACCGCGCGGTCCGCGCCGATCAGGTTCGGCAGCAGGGCGCAGCCGCCCCAGCCGGGGACCAGACCGAGGAAGACCTCGGGCAGCGAGAAGGCCGGGATGGCCTTCGAGACGGTGCGGTAGGCGCAGTGCAGACCGACCTCGACACCGCCGCCCATCGCCGCGCCGTTGTAGTAGGCGAAGGTGGGGACGGCCAGCGCGGCGAGGCGCTTGAAGACGTCGTGGCCGCCCTTGCCGATGGCGAGCGCCTCGTCGTGCTTCTTGAGCAGCTCGACGCCCTTGAGGTCGGCGCCGACCGCGAAGATGAACGGCTTGCCGGTCAGGCCGGCGCCCACGATGGAGCCCGCGAGGGCCTCCTGCTCCAGCTGGTCGATCGCCGCGTTCAGGTTGGCGAGGGACTGCGGGCCGAAGGTGGTCGGCTTGGTGTGGTCCAGGCCGTTGTCCAGCGTGAGCAGCGCGAAGCGTCCGGCGCCGAACGGCAGGTCGAGGTGGCGGACGTGCGCCTGCGTGACGACCTCGTCCGGGAACAGCTCGGCCGCGCCCTTCAGGAGCTCAGTGGTGGTGGTGCTCACTTGCTGCCTCCGTCGAAGTGCGGGTTCTCCCAGATGGTGGTCGCGCCCATGCCGAAGCCGACACACATGGTGGTCAGGCCGTAGCGGACGTGCGGCTGCTCCTCGAACTGGCGGGCCAGCTGGGTGAGCAGACGGACGCCGGAGGAGGCGAGCGGGTGACCGTAGGCGATCGCGCCGCCGTACTGGTTGACGCGCGCGTCGTCGTCCGCGATGCCGTAGTGCTCCAGGAAGGCCAGCACCTGTACGGCGAAGGCCTCGTTGATCTCGAAGAGACCGATGTCGGAGATCGACAGGCCGCCCTGGGCGAGGGCCTTCTCGGTGGCCGGGATCGGGCCGTAGCCCATGACCTCCGGCTCCACGCCGGCGAAGGCGTAGGAGACCAGGCGCATCTTGACCGGGAGGTTGTTCTCGCGGGCGAAGTCCTCGGAGGCGAGGATCGAGGCGGTGGCGCCGTCGTTGAGACCGGCGGCGTTGCCCGCGGTGACGCGTCCGTGGGTACGGAACGGCGTCTTGAGGTTCGCCAGGTTCTCCAGGGTGGTGCCCGGGCGCATCGGCTCGTCGGTGGTGACCAGGCCCCAGCCCGTCTCACCGACCTCCGGGTTGGTGTTGCGCACCGAGACCGGCACCAGGTCCTGCTGGATCTTGCCGTCGGCGTACGCCTTGGCGGCCTTCTCCTGCGAGCGCACGGCGTACTCGTCGGCGCGGAGCTTGGTGATGGTGGGGTAGCGGTCGTGCAGGTTCTCCGCGGTCATGCCCATGAAGAGGGCGGACTCGTCGACCAGCTTCTCGCTGACGAAGCGCGGGTTCGGGTCCACGCCCTCGCCCATCGGGTGGCGGCCCATGTGCTCGACGCCACCGGCGATGACCACGTCGTAGGCGCCGAAGGCGATGGAACCGGCGGCGGTCGTCACGGCCGTGAGCGCACCGGCGCACATGCGGTCGATGGAGTAGCCGGGCACCGACTGCGGGAGGCCCGCGAGGATGCCGGCCGTGCGGCCCAGCGTCAGGCCCTGGTCGCCGATCTGGGTGGTCGCGGCGATGGCGACCTCGTCGATCTTCGCGGGGTCCAGGTCCGGGTTGCGGCGCAGCAGCTCCCGGATCGCCTTGACGACGAGGTCGTCGGCCCGGGTCTCGTGGTAGATGCCCTTCGGGCCCGCCTTGCCGAACGGGGTGCGGACGCCGTCGACGAAGACGACGTCCCTGACGGTACGAGGCACGATGGCTCTCCTCCAGGGTGCGGGGTGGCACTGCTGCGCGGGGGCGCGGTCAGATGTCCTGAGCGCCCGCTCACCCGCCCCATGCTACTTGCGGGTAACCCTTGTGGACACCCCCACCGGAAGGAGCGGCGAAGGTCACACTCCGGTGGTCCTCCCGCCGGGACCCGGGCGCGTCAACCGGTCCGGCGCCCGAGGGCCCGGACCCCGGCCCCGCCGCGGGCCGCGGCGCCGGCCGGGCCCTTCGGGCGCGGGGCGCCGCACATGGCGGCGGCCGGCCCGGTCGAGGCGCGCAGCACCTCCCGGACGAAGCCGCGGCGGCGCACCCCGAGGCCGCGCAGGGCCGGGCCGTGATCGACGGCGACGATCACGGCCGCGGTCGCGAGCAGCGCCCGCCAGGCCCCGACCGAGGCCCGGCGGACCGGCCGGGGGAGGCCCGCCAGCCCCTCCCGCAGGCGTCGGCAATGGAACGGCACGTGGCGTTCCTCGTCCGCCAGGATCCGCCCCGCGACCTCCGACACCAGCGGGTCCGGGCTGCCGTCGCGCACGGCCCGGTAGTACCGCAGCGCCACCACCTCGGCCACCATGAGCACCAGCAGCTCCACCCGCAGCCCCAGCAGCCTGCGCAGGCGGACGAAGGCCGCGTCGCTCCAGTGTCCGCGCAGCGTCCGCGCGCCACCCGCCGCCAGCAGCAGCGCCAGCATCCGCGCGTGGTTCTGCTCCTCGGCCACGAAGAGCCGCACCGCCCGCGCGTACCCCGCGTCCCCCGCCCGATCCGCCTTGCCGATCAGCGCGGAGCCGTCCCCGTCCTCACCGACCTGGAACCGTTGCAGGCTCCGCACCAGTGCCGGATCCAGCGCGGCGCCCGCGCTCCACGCCGGATCCCCCACCCGGGCGCGCCGCTCCCGCTCGGCCTCGAAGTCCCGTACCCATGTCCCGTACCCCGGATTGGTCATGCCCGGAAGCTAGCCTTTTTTGAGCATGTTCAAAAGCGTGCGGACGGGGCTGTTGCCGAACCGGGACAGACGAAGAACCCCCGGTCCGTCGGACCGGGGGTTCTGTGTGCGCGGGGGCTGGGGACGGGGTCAGTCGCTGGCCGGAGCGGCCGGAGCGGCCGGGGTGGCCGAGAGGGCCGTCACCAGCGCCGGGGTGACCTGCTCGATCTGCCAGGCGCGGGCTCCGTAGGAGGTCAGGGCCTCGGCCACGGAAGCCTCGGAGAGCTCGAAGGGGGGCTCCCAGCACAACCGCCGGACGCTGTCCGGGGCGATCAGGTTCTCCTGGGGCAGGTTCAGCCCCTCGGCCAGTGCGGAGACGGCCGTGCGGGCCGCCGCCAGCCGGGCCGCGGCGGCCGGGTCCTTGTCCGCCCAGGAGCGCGGCGGCGGGGGACCGGCCGGGGTGGCCCCGGGCTGCGGCAGCTCGTTCTCGGGCAGGGCCTTGGCGCGGTCCACGGCCGCCATCCACTGCTCCAGCTGGCGCCGGCCGATCCGCTGCCCGTAACCGGGCAGGGTGGACAGTGCCTGCACGTTGAGCGGCAGGGCGAGGGCGGCCTCGACGATCGCCGCATCGCCCAAAACCTTGCCCGGGGATACGTCACGTCGCTGGGCGATCCGGTCGCGGGCCTCCCACAATTCGCGGACGACGGCCATCTGCCGGCGGCGCCGCACCTTGTGCATTCCGGAGGTCCGCCGCCAGGGGTCCTTGCGCGGCGGGGCGGGCGGGGCGGCGGCGATGGCGTCGAACTCCTGGTGGGCCCAGTCGAGCTTGCCCTGCCGGTCCAGCTCCTGCTCCAGCGCGTCGCGCAGGTCCACCAGCAGCTCCACGTCCAGGGCGGCGTAGCGCAGCCACGGCTCCGGCAGCGGGCGGGTGGACCAGTCGACGGCGGAGTGGCCCTTCTCCAGTGCGTAGCCGAGCACGCTCTCGACCATCGCGCCGAGCCCGACCCGGGGGAAACCGGCGAGGCGCCCGGCCAGCTCGGTGTCGAACAGGGAGGTGGGCACCATGCCTATTTCGCGCAGGCACGGCAGGTCCTGGGTGGCGGCGTGCAGGATCCACTCGGTGCCGGACAGCGCCTCGCCGAGCGAGGAGAGGTCGGGGCACCCCACGGGGTCGATCAGCGCGGACCCGGCCCCCTCGCGGCGGAGCTGCACCAGGTAGGCGCGCTGGCCGTAGCGGTACCCGGAGGCGCGCTCGGCGTCGACGGCCACGGGTCCCGTGCCCGCGGCGAAGGCCGCGACCACACGGGCGAGGGCCTCTTCGTCGGCGACCACGGGAGGGATGCCCTCGCGCGGTTCGAGCAGGGGGATGGGCAGCCCATCGGACGAAACCTCGTCGTCCGGGGGGCCGCCCCCGGTGGTGGTGCGCAGGTCTGCTGCGGTCTCTTGGGCGTCGGTCACCGGGCAAGGATATCGGTGGATGCGCCGCGCCCGTCGCCGGAACGTTCCGGCGACGGGCGCTTGGGGGTGCCTGACGGATCTGCGTGGGGAAGGACCGGACACCGCGGACATCCGTCAGGCACCCCCAAGCGCTGTGACCGGAAAGGTTCACCGGGTCACGGCGCCCGGCACGGCACCTCGCGGCGTTGTCGGACCACGACGGTACGTCCAGTACGAGCCGTGGCCCTCCGTCTTGCGATGCACCGCACCGGACACCGCGACCCGGCAAACCTTTCCGGCCACAGCACTAGGTGGGAAGGCGGACGTTCCCCCGGGCGCCCCGGTGTGCCGTCCGGTGGTGACCGGGGGCGTGGGCCGGGGACCCTGGGGACGGGGTCAGTGGATGATCCCGGTCCGCAGTGCGACGGCGACCATCCCGGCCCGGTCGCCGGTGCCCAGCTTGCGGGCGATCCGGGCGAGGTGGGACTTGACGGTCAGCGCGGACAGGCCCATCGAGACGCCGATGGCCTTGTTGGACTGTCCCTCCGCGACGAGGCGCAGGACCTCGACCTCGCGGCCGGACAGCTCGCGGTAGCCGCCCGGGTGGCTCGGGGCACCCGGGGGGCGGCGGTGCATCCGGGCGGCGGCCGCACCGATGGGCGCGGAGCCGGGCCGGCTGGGGAGCCCGATGTTGGTACGGGTTCCGGTGACGACGTAGCCCTTGACCCCGCCCGCGAGGGCGTTGCGTACCGCGCCGATGTCGTCGGCGGCGGACAGGGCCAGGCCGTTGGGCCAGCCCGCGGCACGGGTCTCGGAGAGCAGGGTGAGACCGGAACCGTCGGGCAGGTGCACGTCGGCCACGCAGATGTCGCGCGGGCTTGCGACACGGGGGCGGGCCTCCGCGATGGACGAAGCCTCGATGACGTCACGAACCCCGAGAGCCCACAGGTGGCGGGTCACGGTGGAGCGGACGCGCGGGTCGGCCACGACAACCATGGCCGTCGGCTTGTTCGGGCGGTAGGCGACCAGGCTTGCGGGCTGCTCGAGAAGAACGGACACCAGGCCTCCTGAGGGAGTGGCGAGTGGATGGCGGCCGGGGAAGGAGCCGCTACCCACCGTGCGGATGGTCACTCACTCCTTCGGCACGTCACCCGCCCGGCTTTAGGGAATGATCACGATTTAGTGAGTAACAATTCGGGCAATTCGGACGCGCGATCGATCAAGGGTCGATCAGAAGACCGCAACGGACGCCCCGTTCTGACAGCCGGTCACCGGCGCGGGCGGGGGTCCCGGGGCCGCCGGGGCCGTGGCGGCCGACGGCCGGGGTGGTCGTGGCCGACCCGCGCGACCACCCGGAGGGGCCGCGCGACAGGGCCGTCCGGCCCCTTCGCTACGGGTGGTGCGGACCGCGCCGCTGTGGCAGGGAGACCACGGCCGTGTCCACGGGCCCGACCGGCGGCAGCCCCGCGGTCTGGCACAGCAGGTCGCACCAGGCGGCCAGGTGGCCCGCCGTGTCGGGCACCCCACCCACTCCCTCGCGGGGCGTCCACGAGGCTCTGATCTCGATCTGCGTCGCGGGCCGGCGCTCCGCGAGCCCGCCGAAGTAGTGCGACCCGGCCATCGTCACCGTGCCGCTCGCCTCCCCGTACGTCAGCCCGCGCGCGTCCAGCGCCCCGGTCAGCCAGGACCAGCACACCTCGGGGAGGAGCGGGTCGGCGGCCATCTCCGGCTCCAGCTCCGCCCGTACGAGCGTCACCAGCCGGAAGGTCCCGTGCCAGGCGTCGTGCCCGGACGGGTCGTGGAGCAGGATGAGCCGCCCGTCGGCGAGGTCGTCCTCGCCGTCGACGACCGCGGCTTCCAGCGCGTAGGCGTACGGAGCCAGACGCTGGGGCGGTTTCGTCGGGTCGATCTCGATCCCGGGGCGCAGCCGCGCCTTCTTCAAGCCGTCGACCGCCCGCCGGAACGGGAGCGGGACGGAGCTCTCCTTCGCGCTGTCCACACCGTCAGCGCCATCTGAAAATCGTCCCTGAGCCGCAGCCATGCGGGGAAGACTAGGCGCAGCGGGCGCCCGTACGGCGCAGGGACACCCGCGCTGGGCCGGGCACTTCTTCATACGTGCGAAGATTTGGGTCGTGAGCGCCAACGAGAGCCCGAAGGGCACGCCGAGTCAGACGTACGATTCCGCCTTCCTGAAGGCCTGCCGCCGCGAACCGGTGCCGCACACGCCCGTGTGGTTCATGCGCCAGGCGGGGCGCTCGCTCCCCGAGTACCGCAAGGTCCGCGAGGGCACGCAGATGCTGGAATCCTGCATGCGGCCCGACCTGGTCACCGAGATCACGATGCAGCCGGTGCGCCGCCACGGCGTGGACGCGGCCATCTTCTTCTCCGACATCGTGGTCCCGCTGAAGGCCATCGGCATCGACCTGGACATCAAGCCGGGCGTCGGCCCGGTCGTCGCCCAGCCGATCCGCCGCCGCGAGGACCTCGCACAGCTGCGCGACCTCACCCCCGAGGACGTCTGGTACGTCACCGAGGCCATCGGCCTCCTCACGAGTGAACTCGGCGGCACGCCGTTGATCGGCTTCGCCGGTGCGCCGTTCACCCTCGCGAGCTACCTCGTCGAGGGCGGCCCGTCCAAGAACCACGAGCACACCAAGGCCCTGATGTACGGGGACCCGGAGCTGTGGGCGGACCTGCTCGACCGGCTGGCCGAGATCACCTCCGCCTTCCTGAAGGTCCAGATCGAGGCGGGCGCCTCCGCGGTCCAGCTCTTCGACTCCTGGGTCGGCGCGCTCGCCCCGGCGGACTACCGCCGCTCGGTGATGCCCGCCTCCACCAAGGTCCTGGAGTCCGTCGCCTCCTACGGGGTCCCGCGGATCCACTTCGGCGTGGGCACGGGCGAGCTCCTCGGCCTCATGGGCGAGGCCGGCGCGGACGTCGTGGGCGTCGACTACCGGGTCGCGCTGGACGACGCCGTGCGCCGGGTCGGCCCCGGCAAGGCGCTCCAGGGCAACCTGGACCCGGCGGTCCTCTTCTCCACGACCGAGGCCGTGGAGGCCAAGACCCGCGAGGTCCTGGACGCGGCCGCCGGCCTGGAGGGCCACATCTTCAACCTGGGCCACGGCGTCCTCCCCACGACCGACCCGACGGCCCTGACCCGCCTGGTGGACTACGTCCACACCCAGACGCAGCGCTAGGCCCTCTCTGAGCGAACGCCGGCGGGGCTGGAGAATCCAGCCCCGCCGGCGTTCGAGGCGCGGGGTCCGGGGCGGAGCCCCGGGGTGTGGCGGGGGTCAGACCCCCGCCGACCGCACCGCCGCCACCGCCTTGCGCGCGGCGACCAACACCGGATCCCACACGGGAGAGAACGGCGGCGCGTACCCCAGGTCCAGCGAGACGACCTGGTCGACCGTCATCCCGGCCGTCAGCGCCACCGCCGCGATGTCCACCCGCTTCGCGGATCCCGCCCCGCCCACGATCTGGACGCCCAGCAGCCGCCCCGAGCGCTGCTCGGCCAGCATCTTGACCGTCATCTCCGCCGCCCCCGGGTAGTACCCGGCCGTGTTCGTGGAGCGGATCGTCGAGGTCACGAAGCGCAGGCCCACCTCCCGCGCGTCCCGCTCCCGCAGGCCCGTGCGGGCGATCTCCAGGTCGCACACCTTGCTCACCGCGGTGCCCACCACCCCGGGGAAGGTCGCGTAGCCGCCGCCCACCCCCGAGCCGATCACCTGGCCGTGCTTGTTGGCGTGCGTGCCCAGCGGGATGTGCCGGGTGCGGCCCGACACCAGGTCCAGCACCTCCACGCAGTCCCCGCCGGCCCAGACGTTCTCATGCCCCCGCACCCGCATGGCGAGGTCCGTCAGCAGCCCGCCCGACTCCCCGAGCGGCAGCCCGGCCGCCCGGGCCAGGGCGGTGCGCGGCTCCACGCCGATGCCGAGCACCACCACGTCCGCCGGGTACTCCTCGCCCGCCGCCGTGGCCACCGCCCGGGCCCGGCCCTCCTCGTCGGTGAGGATCTTCGTGACCTCGGCCCCCGCCACCGTACGGATCCCCATCGCGTTCATCGCGGCGTGCACCAGGCCGCCCATGTCCGGGTCCAAGGTGGCCATCGGCTGCGCGCCCCGGTGCAGGACGGTCACCTCGAAGCCCCGCAGGACCAGCGCCTCCGCCATCTCCACGCCGATGTAGCCCGCGCCGACCACCACCGCGCGCCGGACGTCCCCGCGTTCCAGGGTGTCCATCAGGCGCTGCCCGTCGTCCAGGGACTGGACGCCGTGCACCCCCTGCGCGTCGATCCCGGGCAGGGCGGGGCGGACCGGGCGGGCGCCGGTCGCCAGTACCAGCCGGTCGTAGCCCGTCCAGGATTCGGACCCCGATTCCAGATCCCGGGCGCGCACCCGCTGGCCGGCCAGGTCCAGCTCCACTACCTCGGTCCCGGTGCGCAGGTCGATCCCGCGCGCCCGGTGCTCCTCGGGGGTCCGGGCGATCAGCTCGTCCGGTCCGGCGACGGCCCCGCCGATCCAGTACGGGATCCCGCACGCGGAGTACGAGGTGAAGTGCGACCGTTCGAAGGCGACGATCTCCAGCTCCGCCGGGCCCTTGAGCCGCCGCGCCTGCGAGGCGGCGGACATCCCCGCCGCGTCGCCGCCGACCACCACCAGTCGTTCCGTCGCCGCCATCGCCCCTACCGTCCCTCCGTCGTCCTGCGCGTCGGTAACACGCTACGTCCGAACGGACGTTCAGTCCGTCACGCCCTCCCGCGATTCCGGCTGCGCCGCGGCGGACCCCGGCGCGCGCCGCCTGCGCAGCACCCGCCATCCGAGGTGGAGCAGCGCGGCCGCCCCGGCGAAGGGCAGCACCGCCCCGAAGGCCAGCACGATCCACCGCAGCGCTGTCGTGAAGACCGACCAGCCGCCGCCGAGCGCGTCCGTGAAGCCCGCCTCGTCGTCCTCGCCGGCCCCCTCGACCTGCCGCGGCTGCGTGACCTCCAGGGTGATCGTGCCGAGCGAGGTCTGGTCCTTGAGCGCCGTCTGCTGCGCCAGCAGCGACTCCAGGTCGGACTGGCGACGGCTCAGCTCGCCCTCCAGCAGCACCACGTCACCGATCGCCGTGGCCTTCTCCATCAGCTCCCTGACCCGCACCACGCTCGCCTGCTGGGACTTCACCCGGCTGTCGACGTCCGCGACCTTCTGTGTCACGTCGAGCGCCTCGACCTTGCGGCCGAGCAGCTTCCCGCTGCCCTCCAGCGCGGTGAGGACCGCGTCGAACCGGTCCGCCGGCACCCGCAGGGTCAGCGACGAGGTCAGCGCCCCGTCGGCGTCGCGCCGGGTGCTCTCGCCGCCCACGAACCCGCCCGCGCCCTCGGCGGCGGACCGGGCCGCGGCCAGGGCCCCCTGGGCCTGCGCGGTCTCGATCGAGAGGGTCGCCGTACGGATGACCTGCGGGCGCCCGGCCGCGGGCTGCTGCGGCCCCTTGCCCTGGTCGGCCGCGGCGGAAGGGGCGGCCGGGGGAGCGGCGGCCGCGCCGCCGGCGCCCTCGGCGTCCTGCCGGGCCGCCCCGGGGGCCGCCGCCGCGCTCTTGTCCCCGGCCGCGGAGTCCGCGGCGCAGCCGGTGAGCGCGAGCGCCCCGGCCAGGGCCAGGGTCGCGAGCAGGTGCGTGGTTCTCTTCGTCGGACGGTCGGTGCGCATCGTGGGTCCCCCCGAGGGTTCGGCCGGTGTCCGCGCTTCGACGCGCGCCGCCCCGCGCGGGTTTCACCGGCCGGCCGCGGACCGGTCCCGATGCGGTCACGGTCCGGCCACGGTGATCGGTCTGAGACGATGTGTCCATGCAGGAAGCGGACATGAGTACGGGCGGACGCACCGACGCCGACCCCGATGGGCGGCGCGGCTCCGGCCGGCCCAGCCACGCGGTGGTCATCGGCGGCGGCATCGCCGGACTCGCGGCGGCCCACCAGCTGCTCGCCACCGGCGCGCGGGTGACCGTACTGGAAGCCGGTGCGCGGCTCGGCGGCAAGCTGCACGCCGGGGAACTCGCCGGGCTCCCCGTCGACCTCGGCGCCGAATCCGTGCTCGCCCGCCGCCCCGAAGCCGTGGAGCTGGCGCGGGCCGTCGGCCTCGGCGACGCCCTTCAGGCACCCGCCACCGCCACCGCCGCCCTGTGGACCCGCGGCGCCCTGCGGCCGATGCCGCGCGGCCACGTCATGGGCGTCCCGGGCGACCCGGCCCTGCTGGCCGCCTCGGGCGTGCTCTCCGCCGAGGGCCTCGCCCGGATCTCCGCCGACGCGGACCTCGCCCCCACCGAGCTGGGCGAGGACGTGGCCGTCGGCGCGTACGTCGCCGCCCGGCTCGGCCGCGAGGTCGTGGACCGGCTCGTGGAACCGCTGCTCGGCGGGGTCTACGCCGGGGACGCCTACCGGATCTCGATGCGGGCCGCGGTGCCCCAGCTCTTCGAGGCCGCCCGCACCCACCGCTCGCTCGCCGAGGGCGTACGGGAGATCCAGCGCCGGGCCGCCGAGCGGCCGCAGGACACCGGCCCCGTCTTCGCGGGCATCGAGGGCGGCATCGGCCGCCTCCCGCTCGCCGTCGCCGCGGCCTGCCGCGCCGCCGGGGCGCGGATCCTGACCGGGGCGCCCGTGCGCGAACTGCTGCGCACGCCCGCGGGCTGGCGCGTGGTGACCGGCGGCTCCGGCTCCGCCCCGGCCGAGGTCATCGAGGCCGACGCCGTGGTCCTGGCCACCCCCGCGGGCCCCGCGGCCGCCCTGCTGGAGCGCCTCGCGCCCGCGGCCGCCGGCGAGCTGCGCGCGGTCGACTACGCCTCGATGGCGTTGATCACCCTGGCCTTCCGGCGCTCCGACCTGCCGGCCGGGCTGACCGGCAGCGGCTTCCTGGTGCCGCCGGTGGACGGCCGCACCATCAAGGCGTCGACCTTCTCCAGCAACAAGTGGGCCTGGTCGGGCGCCGATCCCGACCTGTTCCTGCTGCGCACCTCCGTCGGCCGCCACGGCGACGAGGCCGTCCTGGAACGGGAGGACGCCGAGCTGGTCGATGTATCGCTCGCGGACCTCGGCGAGGCCGTGGGGCTGGCCGCCCGCCCGGTGGCCTCGGCCGTCACCCGCTGGACCGGCGGACTGCCGCAGTACCCGGTCGGGCACCTGGACCGGGTGGCCCGGATCCGGACGGCCGTCGCGGACCTGCCCGGACTCGCGGTGTGCGGCGCGCTGTACGAGGGCGTGGGCATCCCGGCGTGCGTCGCCAGCGCGCACCGGGCCGCCGACGCGGTGGCCGGGGCACTGGCGGCGGGGCGCTCCGGCGCGGTCGCGGCGGGCTCCGCGGGCGCGTTCGGCACCCCAGGCACAGAGCACTGATCAGGACACGGGACAATAGGCACATGACTGCACCAGAGAAGATTCCCAACGCGGGGAAGAAGGCCAAGGACCTCAACGAGGTCATTCGCTACACCCTGTGGTCCGTCTTCAAGCTGAAGGACGTCCTCCCGGAGGACCGCGCCGGTTACGCCGACGAGGTCCAGGGGCTGTTCGACCAGCTCGCCGCGAAGGACATCACCGTCCGCGGCAGTTACGACGTCTCCGGCCTGCGCGCCGACGCGGACATCATGATCTGGTGGCACGCCGAGACCTCGGACGAGCTGCAGGGCGCCTACAACCTGTTCCGCCGCACCAAGCTGGGCCGCGCGCTGGAGCCGGTGTGGTCGAACATGGCCCTGCACCGCCCGGCCGAGTTCAACAAGTCGCACATCCCGGCCTTCCTGGCCGACGAGAACCCGCGCGACTACGTCAGCGTGTACCCCTTCGTACGCAGCTACGACTGGTACCTGCTGCCCGACGAGGACCGTCGCCGCATGCTCAAGGACCACGGCATGATGGCCCGCGGCTACCCGGACGTGCGTGCCAACACCGTCGCCTCCTTCTCGCTGGGCGACTACGAGTGGATGCTGGCCTTCGAGGCCGACGAGCTGTACCGCATCGTCGACCTCATGCGTCACCTGCGCGCCTCCGAGGCCCGCATGCACGTCCGCGAAGAGGTGCCCTTCTACACCGGGCGCCGCAAGTCCGTCGCCGATCTGGTGGCCGGGCTCGCCTGATACCTCCCCTGGGGGGAAGGACCGGAGGACCGCGTGTTCAGACCGACGCGGCTTCCGGGGATCGGGAGGCCCTGCCCCCGAATCGACGCAGCCGGAGATCCCGCCCGGAAGTTCAGACGACTGGCGGCAGCGGCACCCTTCGGGTGCCCGCTGCCCGGTCGTCCAGCGACACCGGTGCGGGCTCCGGATGCGGCGCACACGCGACGCGCCACCCCGCGGTGGCACCCGTGAGCAAGTACCGCTCCACGTGCCGGTCCACGCAGCCGTTGCGTCCGCCGACCACTCCGTGGGTACCGGCCCCCGTCTCCGTGACCAGCGCGGCCCGCGGCCCGAGCCGCCGCTGGAGTTCCAGCGCCCCCGGGTAGGGGGTCGCCCCGTCCCGCTCGGCGGCCACCACCAGCGTCCGGGGCAGCGCCGCGCGCACCCCCTCGCCCCCGTCGTTGCCCTCGCCCACGTTCATGCTCCCGCCCCCGCCCACGTCCACCGGGCGCTGCCGCCGCGCGGCCGCCGGCCAGGAGGCGCAGGGCAGGTTCAGGAAGGCGTTGGACCAGGTCTCGAAGGGGGCGGTCCGGGCCAGTTCGGTGTTGTCGCGGTCCCAGGTGGCCCAGTCCGCGGGCCAGGGCGCGTCGTTGCACAGTACCGCCGTGTAGACCGCCCGCGCGTTCTCGTCCGCGGCGGCCGCCGCCGGGTCCGGCCCGGCCTGCTGGACCAGCGGCCCGGGGTCGCCGCGCAGGTAGGCGCCGAGCGCCGCCGCCCGCCGTGGCCAGACCTCGTCGTAGTACGCCGCCCGCAGGTACGCCGCCTGCAACTCGCCGGTGCCGACGACCCCGCCCGCGGGCTCGCGGGCCACCGCGGCCCGCACCCGCTCGTAGCTCGCGCCGACCGCGGCGGCCGTACGGCCCAGCCCGTAGACCTCGTGGTGGCGGGCCGCCCAGGCGCGGAAGTCGGCCCAGCGCCGCTCGAAGGCGGGTGACTGGTCGAGGTTGTTGCGGTACCAGATCCGCGCCGGATCCGGATCGACCGCCGAGTCGAAGACCAGGCGGCGCACGTGGCCCGGGTAGAGCGTCGCGTAGACCGCCCCGAGGTAGGTCCCGTACGAGGCCCCCAGGAAGTTGAGCCGCGCCTCGCCCAGCGCGGCGCGCAGCACGTACAGGTCCCGGACGTTGTCGAGGGTGGTGTAGTGCGCCAGCGCCGCGCCCGCCCGTCGCGCGCAGCCCCGTGCGTACTCCTCGGCGGCCGCGAGCCGCTGCCGCTTGTAGGCCGGCGAGGGCCGCTCCGGGACCTGGGTGGGACCCTCGGGCCGCGCCGCCGGGTCCCGGCAGGAGAGGGGGGCCGAGCGGCCGACCCCGCGCGGGGCGTAGCCGACCAGGTCGTAGGCGGCGCCGACGCGCTGCCACTCGGGCAGGTCGGCGACGAGCGGGAAGTACATGCCGGAGGCGCCGGGGCCGCCGGGGTTGTAGACGAGGGAGCCCTGGCGGGTGCCCCGGTCTCCGGTGGCGGTGACCCGGCTGACGGTCAGCGAGATCTGCGGCCCGTCGGGGCGGGCGTAGTCGAGCGGTACGCGGAGCAGGGCGCAGCGCACGGGGGCGGCGAGCCCCTCGCTCGCGGGGCAGGCGCGGAAGTCGAGCCGGTGCGCGGCGGCCCGGCGGGCGACGACCTCGGCCCCCAGGCGCCCGGCGCGCTCGACAGCGGTCTCGGCGTGCGCGGTGGCGGGGCCGGCGGCCGGCTCGGCGCGGGGAACGGGGCGGGGGCCCGGGCCCTCGGCGGCCCGGGCGGCGGCCGTCGGTGCGCACAGGGCGAGGGAGAGGAGCGCCGCGGCGGCTCCGTAGCGGGTCGGTGTCGTCCGCATGGCGGCCCCTGTCGTCTCATCGGATGAACCGATGGGACGACGGGCCGGTGCGCTTGTACAGGATCACCGCCGGGTGTCGCGCTCAGTACTCCCTTTGCCGCGGGAGCGTCCCCCGGTTGCCGCGGGACAGCGCGGCGCGCAGGCCGGGATCCCCGACGGCGCGCACCCCGCGCACGGCCATGGCGGCGAGCGGTTCGCCGCGCCCGCGCTCGCGGTCCAGGGCGGTCAGCAGCTTCTGTCCGGCGGGGGAGGCCCACGAGGAGTAGGGATGGGACTCGACGCGGGCGATGCCGAGGCAGCCCAGCGTGAGGACCAGCGGCAGCGCGAACCAGCACATGATGAAGGTGGGGGAGGCGCCGCCGGAGGGCACCACGAGGGAGGCCGCGGCCATCACGAGGACCAGCGCGCTGGCCCCGCGCACCGCTTCGACCCCGGAAGCGATCCCGGCCCGGGCCTCCTCGGGCAGGGCGAGCCCGGCCGCGCCGAGCCGGTCGGCGAGCGCTCGTACGGCTTCGTGGGCGGCCACCGCGGTGCGGACGGACTCCACCGGCGACTGCCCGTCGGGACCGAAGGCGTCCAGCACCGAACGCTCCAGCGGATCGCGGCCGACCGGATCCAGTACGGTCGCCCACCCGGTGCGGGTCAGCAGCAGGCGCCGCTGGCGCTCCATGGAGAGCAGCGTCAGTTCGGCGACCCGCCGGGGACCGCCGGCCAGGTAGGCGACCTCGTACAGGTTCAGTTCGTCGTGGTGGTGCGCGGTGGCACCGGGGGCGGGCGGCGCGTCGTCGGTCGCGGCGCTCAGCAGGCGGGCGCACGACAACAGCGCTCCGGCCCAGGCCGTCAGGAGGAACAGGACCCAGAACATGGCCTGATTTCTACAAGGTGTTGAAGCTCCTGGTCGGGAGTGGTGCCGAGGTGTGAACACCTCGTGATGCGCTCGTGATGCAGGGTCAGGAACTGCTGGAGCAGCTGGAACCGGACGAACTGCTGCAACTCGAACCGCTCGAACTGCTACAGCTCGAACTCGAACTGCCGCAGCTGGAACCGCTCGAACCGCCGCAGCTCGAACCGCCGGAGGAGCTCCCGCAGCCGCTCCCCGAGGAGCCGCAACCCGATCCCGTCGATCCCGTCGGTCCCGAACCGCCGCAGCTCGACCCGGAGGTCCCGCCGCAGCCGCTCGCTCCGCCG
The DNA here is from genome assembly GCF_044759975.1 of Streptomyces sp. NPDC098789. Classification (NCBI taxonomy): domain Bacteria; kingdom Bacillati; phylum Actinomycetota; class Actinomycetes; order Kitasatosporales; family Streptomycetaceae; genus Streptomyces; species Streptomyces sp. NPDC098789. Next base: position 166,522 of record NZ_JBIWAJ010000005.1, on the reverse strand, counting down.
CCGTCGCTCCCGGCGCACCATACGACGGGCAGGACGTCGGGGGAAGACCCGTACCCCCCGGGCTGGTCGGCGCCGCCGTGACGGCCGCGGGAAGCCGTGGACGAGGAGGTGGCGCGGGCGCCACCGAGGCGGGCGGCGGGCAGCAACTGCGCCCGCAGGTAAGGGTCCCGGACGCCCGCCAGCCCGAACAGCGCGGCCTGGACCGGTGCGCCGCGCTCGCGCGCGTGCTGGGCGCGCATCTCGTTCAGGGCCCGCTGCCCGGCCGTGGTGATCCGGCCCCGCGCCCGCGAGGCGCCCACACCGCCCGCCACCGCGCCGCCCAGCAGGGCGGGGAACACCTCGACGATGAAGGGCACGTGGAAGGTGTGGTACCCGGGACCCGCGAACTGCACGATGGTGGCGGCGATCGCCAGCGGGAAGCCCAGCAGGCAGACGATGACCTGGACGATCCCCCAGCGCCGCCAGATCCGGCCGGTGCCGGGCAGGGCGATCAGCCCGCGGTCGGCCAGGTCGTCGCCGATCTCCTGGACGGCGGGATCCCGCATCGCCGCCAACCGCAGCACGTGCAGCGCCCCCGAGGGCGCCGTGGAGTGCGCCAGGAGCACCGCCCGCTCGGCCGGGTCGTGGGCCCGTACCCCGGGCAGGGCGTGGACGATGCCGGGACCGCCGACGACGAGTCGGCCGTCGCAGAGCAGCGCGACGAGCGCGGCGTCGACCACCCGGCCCGGGCCGCCGGAGAGGAAGGCGGCCTCGGAGAGGTCGTGCAGCCGGGGCACGGGACCGGCCGGGCGGGTGCGGAAGCGGCGGATCCCCAGGTGCAGCGCGAGCGAGGAGACGAGGACGGCCACCCAGACGCAGCCGGCGAGCGCGTTCATCTCGCACCCCGTCCAGCCGCGGTGGCGGCGGCGTCCGTGGAGCGGTCGGCGGGCGCCGCACCGGCGGGCGCGCCGGACGCGGGGTGCACGTGGTGGGCGGGGTGCGCGGTACCGGTCGCGCCCGGCCGCGGCGGCCTGCGCCGCCAGGGCAACAGGGCCCGCGCCCAGCGCGCCAGCGGCCCGACGGGGCGGACCCCGGCCCGGTCCTGCCACCACTCGGTGAGCCGTTGCCGCGCCGCCGGGTCCTCGGGCAGGTCCTGGATGAGGAGGTGCTCGGCGAAGTCGAGCGCGTCGCGCCGGTAGCCACCGGTCATGGGACGGGTCCGGGCGTACCGCAGGAAGGACTCGCGGTAGGCGGCCGCCCCCAGCACCTCGACCAGTTCGGGCGCCAGCTTGCGCACCACCCCGGCGCGCTTGGCGGCGAGCGCGCGCGACTGCACCCGCAGTCGCTGCCCGTCGAAGCCCTCGGGTACGGGTGTCCCGGCGACCAGCGCCGACAACAGGGCGGCCTGGCCCAGTCCGACCCGGGTGCGCGCGGCCGGGAGACCGCCGGCAACGGTGGTGGCGGCGGTGGCGGCGGCGGCGGGGCGGGCGCTGGTACGGGTACGGGTGGAGGCATCCCGGTCGCCGCGCCCGACCACCGCGCGGATCGTGCTCAGCTCGCCCGCCAGCTCGGCCTCCGGCGGGAAGTCGTCGTCGCGCTCCAGCAGCACCCCCGGCGGGTCCACCCGCTCGCGCAGCTGCGCCAGGAGGTCGAGGACGACCGGTGCGACGGGGTGCGCGTGGGTGTCGTGCCAGACCCCGTCGCGTTCGACCCCGCCCGCGACGTGGACGTAGGCCAGCGCCTCCAGCGGGATCGCGTCGAGCGCGGCCAGCGGGTCCTCGCCCCGGTTCACCCGGTTCGTGTGCAGGTTGGCCACGTCGATCAGGAGCCGCACCCCGGTCCGCTCGACCAGCTCGGCGAGGAACTGGCCCTCGGTCAGCTCCTCGCCCGGCCAGGAGATCAGCGCGGCGATGTTCTCCAGGGCCAGCGGGACCGGCAGCGCGTCCTGGGCGATCCGCACGTTCTCGCACAGCACGTCCAGGGCGTCACGGGTCCGGGGCACGGGCAGCAGGTGCCCGGCCTCCAGCACCGGCGAGGAGGTCCGTACGAAGGCGATGTGCTCGCTCACCAGCGGCGCGCCCAGGGCCACCGCCCGCTCGGCCAGTGCGGCGAGCCGGGCCGGGTCGGGGCGGTCGGCGCCGCCGAGCCCCAGGCCGACGCCGTGCGGAACGACCGCGGTGCCGCGCTCGCGCAGCCGCAGCAGCGACGCGGGCAGATGGCCCGGGCAGATGTTCTCGGCCACCACCTCGACCCAGTCCAGGTCCGGCAGCCGTTCCACCGCTTCCGCGATCTCGGGCCGCCAGCCGATGCCCACCCCCAGGTGTGCCGTGCGCTCCATGTACCCCTCGCCCCCTTCCAAGCGGTCCGTCGCCGGTGTCATGACCCCGGCGAAGAGCCGCCAACCGCAGGAAGGGACGTTCAGAGCAACATTTGAGGTTCCGCACAACGGTCCGCGGATGCGCGGACCGGCAGCACCGCTCTCGCGGGCGACCGCTACCGCAGCCGTGCGCGCAGGGCCGGGTGGTCGGAGACCACCGTGCAGGAGCCAGGCGCGATCTCGGTGAAACCGGCGTCCCGCACCACCGGCAGCCCGCTCCCGGCCAGCTCGGCCCAGCGGTCGGGGCCGGCCGTCCGCACGGCGAGCTGGAAGTCGTCCGCACGCCAGGCCACCCGCTCGGGACCGGTCAGCTCCCACCAGGCGAGCTGCGCCGCGTGCCCGACCTGGGCCATCTCCTTGCCCGCCGACATGTCCAGCTCGGGGTTGAGCCACAGCACGGGCACCCCGGGCTCCGCCGCCGCCGGGGGCTCCGGGTCGTCCAGGTCCGTGCCGGACACCTGGAGCTTGGCGAGCTCCTTGGGCCAGCCGTCCAGCGGGACCGGCGGGAACACCCGGACCTCGGACTCCCCGCCCCGCACCGTGATGCCCGGCAGGGTCTGGGCCTTGCGCCACTCCGCCCCGCGCGCCCGGCGCACCACCTTGCGGATCCGCGCGTCCTGCCAGTCGTGCACGGCCCGGGCCCACTCGCCCTCGCCGAGCGCCCGCTCGTCCGAGAGCAGCACCAGCACCGCGCGGGCCGCCGTCTCCAGCGCGTCCGTCCGGGCCGGCGGCGCGGTCTTCTCCAGCCGGACCACCAGCGGCAGCACGAACTGCGGCGCCTCGTCGCGGGCGAGGCGCTCCGCACGGAAGGGGTCCTCGGCCCCCGCCGCGTCGAGGGCGGCGGCGGAGGTGGTGACAGGCATGGTGACGGGCGTGGTGTCGGGGGCGGTGTCGTGGGCGCTCATCCGGCCAAGGATGCCACCCCGACCGTCGGCCGCCGACGTCAGTCCGACTTCAGGAGGATGCCGGGGAGCGCCTCCGGGGGCGAGGATCCCCCTCATGAGGAGGGAAATCGCCGCGGCAGTACTCGTGTCCCTTGTGTGCCGCGTCGCGCGGCTTCAGGCCGCCCGCAGCATGGGGCGGCCGCGCTCGTAGAGCTCGCGGGCGTGGCCGTTGCCGCGGTGCGGGGCGAGGGCCGACAGCATGATCCGTACGCGGTCGTCGCAGCGGCCGGATTGGACGTGCGGGTAGTCGTCGAGGACCCGGTGCCAGTCCGCGCAGGCCTCTTCCAGGCGGCCCACCTGGAGCTTCCGCTCCGCGATCATCGCGTTGTAGCGGACCCGGGTCCGCCGGTAGACGGGTTCGCGGAGCTGGTCCGCGAGCTCCATGGACTCGATCGACCCGGAGACGTCGCCGAGTTCGTAGCGGACCTGGCCGATGTGGTAGTTCAGCGCCGATGGGTCGTAGGAGCCGAACGCTTTCGCCCTGGACTCGGCCTTCTCCATCGCGGTCTCGGCTTCCTTCATCCGCAGCAGGGCGGCCGGCCGGTCGCCGGTCCGGGCGGCGGCGTGGGCCTGTTGCCCGGTGAGGAAAGCCAGCATCCGGGGCCCGGCTTGCGGTGAGGCCGATGCCGCTCCATCCGCGAGACGCACCGCGAGCGGCCCGTGCCCGAGGTCGACGGCCTGCACGCTCATCCCCCGCAGAGTGGTGCAGTAGGTGAGGTGGTCGCCGGCCGCGCCGGCCAGCTCCAGGGCCTTGCGGTAGTACTGCTGGGCGAGGCCGTCCTCCCGCTCGTCCATCGCCATGTAGCCGGTGAGGTAGCAGTGGTCGGCGGCCGCCGACCGCATCGCGTTCTGCACGTCGTCGGGGGCGGTCGCCCTCAGCGCGGGCACGATCGTGTTCACCAGGAACGCGGCGGCCAGGGGCCGGGCCATGCGGCCACCGAACCGGTCGTCGAGATCGCTTATGTGCTCGATCATCGAGATGATCGCGTGCACTTCGGGATGCCCGATGCGGGTGTGCGGGTCGGCCCGAACCTTGTCGAGGCGGTCCCGTACGTCCGGCCATCCGGGGATCGCGGCGGCGGCCGAGAACAGCGCGACGCCGAGGATGCTCCTGCGCGATGGGTCCATGTCCGCACTCCCGAGATCGACAAGTCCAGCCACGGTATCCGGGGACTGGCCCGAGAAGTCGGGAGATCCGGCGAACCCGGCGGCGTGCCCGGTGACGGGCCTGCCCAGCCTCCGTGAGAGGGCTTCGAGGATCAGCGGTCGTACCTGTCTGCGGGGGATCGTTCCCCCCAACCACTTGGGTACCGCGGATTCGTCGTAGCCGAAGATGATGCCCGCCTCAGCGCCAACGCGGTCGATGGCGCGTATGAACTGGCCCCGTGACCAGCCCGTTTCATCGAACAGGGCGGCCAGTGCGGTGTTCGGTGTACGTGCCGTCATCGTCGTCCCCTGAACTTTCACGGCTTTCACGGTCCGGTCCGGTCACCACGGTACTCACTTTCTGTGCACCGGAGTTGACTGAGCATCACGTCGCCACTCCAGGCGGTGCTCCCGCCCCGCCCCTGGCCGCCTCGCAGGCAGCACCTGTACGAGAGGAGCCCCATGCTCAGCATCCCGCGGCTTTCGGCCGTCCCGGGGTCCGTGATCATGCAGCCGACCACGCAGTGCCTTCCCCTGGACTGCACGTATTGTTACCTGCCGTTCCGCAAGCTCAAGCACCTGATGGCCGTGGCGGTAGCCGCAGCGGTCGCAGGGCCGGTCAACAGGTGGGCGGCCGCGAATCCGGGGTTCGAGGTCGTGTGGCACGGCGGGGAACCGCTGGCCACCGGCCGCGACCATCTCGCGGCACTGATGGCCCCGTTCAAGGGCGTGAACCACAGCGTGCAGACCAACGCCGCCCTCATGGACGACGCATGGTGCGAGTTCCTGCACGAGCACGACATGCGCGTGGGGGTGAGCATCGACGGCCCCGAGGACATGAACGCCCACCGCGTCACCCTCGCCGGCCACCCGGGATTCCGGGTCACCATGCGCGGCATCGAGCGCCTCCGCCATCACGGCATCCCCTACTCGGCCATTGCCGTCGTCTCCGACCCCGACCCGGCCGACGCGGCCCGCTTCTACGACTTCTTCGCCGAGCTGGGCGTGAGCACCCTCGGCGTCAACGTCGAAGAAGAGGAAGGCGTCAACACCGGCATCAAGGCTGGCGACGGCGTGAGGGCTGCGGAGTTCTGGGCCGCGCTCGCCGACAGCTGGCGGGCCAACCCGGTCATCCGCCTGCGGGAAATACAGCGGGTCCTCAACTTCGCGGGGGCCGTCCTCGGCGGGGCCGCAGTGGAGCCCGCACCGACCACCGCACCGTGGGACCCCATGCCCACCATCTCCTACGACGGCGGCGTGATCATGCTGTCCCCGGAGCTGGCCGGGTTCACCGATCCCCGCTTCGGCGACTTCACCACCGGCAACGTCCTCAAGGACGGCCTGGACGCCCTCGTCGCCGAGGCCGACCAGCGCACCCCCTGGATCACCGAGTTCTGGCAGGGAGTGGACACCTGCCGCGCCACCTGCCCCGCCTTCGCGTTCTGTGGAGGCGCCCACCCCGCGAACCGGTACTTCGAGCACGACGGCCGGTTCGACGGCACCAGGACCCGGTATTGCACCACCTCCAAGATCGCCCTACTCGAAGGAGTCACGCGACATGTCCGCGACCACCGCCCCTGACGCCACCGCCCTCGTGGTGGACTCGGCGGAGGGCTTCGCGTCCCTCCTCGAGGCCGCTGGTACCGCAGCCATCCCGCGCTGGGAGAACACCTGGACCAACGCCACCTGGAGTAACAGGCCCACGAGCATCCAGCCGCTCGCCGGGTTCGACAACCGGCCGACCTGGGACAACCCCACCCCCGCGTTCGACAACCGTCCCACTTGGGACAACTGGAAGAACAAGTCGTAGCACCCCGCCCCGCCCCGCTCCCCCGGGCGCCACGAAGGAGAACCACATGGCCACCCGCACCTTCGGCCACGCCGCGATCACCCTGCCCGACCTGGACGAGCCCGGCCTGTACCTGTCGAAGGTCGACACCCTCGACAGCCCGCGCGGCACCGTCCAGGACTTCACCTTCGGGGACGTGGACCTGCGTTCCCTCGACCTCGCGGACACCCAGCTCATCACCGGCCGCATCAGCGGCCTGCGGTCGAAGCGCGTCGGGTTCGAGAACCTCAACCTGCACGGCGTGGAGATCAGCGGCAGCGACCTCGGATCGACCCGCTGGAACGACAGCAAGCTGACCCGCGTGACGTTCCGCGACTGCAAGCTGATGGGGGCCGCCTTCGATGGCTTGGTCCTCGACGACGTCCTCTTCGAGGGCTGCAAGTTCGACTTCGCCACGTTCGAGAAGGTTCGCGCCACCGGCCCCGTCGCCTTCGCCGGTTGCATGCTCACCGAGGCCGCGTTCACCGACTGCGACCTGTCCGACGCCGTGTTCGCGGACTGCACCCTGCACCTCACCGAGTTCGGCGCCGGCCGCTACCGGAACGCCGACCTTCGCGGCAACGACCTCTCGACGATTCGGGGCGTCGCCAACCTCGCGAAGATCCGTATCTCGCCCGCACAGCAGACAGGTCTCGCCGAGGCCCTCGTGAGCGACCTCTCCATCGACCTCAGTGACGACTGACCGGGAGACACCCCGTGCCCCTGTACATCGCGTACAGCGACCCGGCCGCCTTGCGCGCCCGCTGCGAGGTCGCCGGTGTCCGCATCGCCCGCGAGCACGACGCCGGCCACGAGCCCGGGGCCATTGTCCCGGCCGGCCGGTGGCGGCCCGCCACCGGCGCGGACATCAAGGCCGTCACCGCACCGGTGAGCCCGCTGGACAGCACCCTGGTGGAGATCGTCCGGCCCCTGTTCGGAGAAGGAACCGCGCTCGAAGACCTGGCCCGGCCGATGGGCGACCCCGATGCGGTGTACCTGGGGCAGGCCCAAGCCAAGCCCGGCATGATCACGACGACCGACAACCACGAGAACGGGCGGCTGCTCGGGCTGCACCTCGACAACTGGGACAAACTCACCTACGGCGACAAGCACACGGCACGTCGCCGGCTCTGCCTCAACCTGGGCCCCGGGACCCGGTACATCATCCTCGGCGCGATCGACGCCCAGCACGTGAGCCGGGCTGTCCACCGGATGGACTACGCCCTCAGGTACCCGCACACGGACGACTTCCGGGTCTACGTCGCCGACGGCAGGCCCCTCCCCGTCTTCCGGATACGGCTGGCGCCCGGAGAGGGCTACGTGGCCCCTACGGAGTACCTGCTGCACGACGGCTCCAGCGAGGGCGAGGACGAGCCGTCGGCCGCCGCGTTCTGGCTCGGCCACTGGCCTCGGGGAGCCCTGCCCTCCCTCGTCTGACCCTGGGCGCATGACCGCACCCCAGCAGCCGAACTCGGTCACCCAGACCGTCGGCCGCCGACGTCAGTCCGACTTCAGGAGGATGCCGGGGAGCGCCTCCGGGGGCGAGGATCCCCCTCATGAAGAGTGATCTTTTCGCATCAGAGAACCTGGCCCAGGCGCCCACCGCCCCCGGCATGGAGCTGCAGAACGCCAAATCCGTCAAGTACACCGTCAACGGTGAAATGCTCGCCCGCCAGGGCGCGATGATCGCCTTCCGGGGCAACCTCCAGTTCGAGCGCAAGGGCCAGGGCATCGGGGGCATGCTCAAGCGCGCGGTCACCGGCGAGGGCCTGCCCCTGATGTCGGTCCGCGGACAGGGCGAGGCCTGGTTCGCGCACCAGGCCGGGAACTGCTTCATCGTCGAGATGGAGCAGGGCGACGCGCTGACCATCAACGGCCGCAACGTCCTGTGCTTCGACCCGACCCTGTCCTACGAGATCAAGATGGTGAAGGGCGCCGGGATGACCGGCGGCGGCCTCTTCAACAGCCTCTTCACCGGCTACGGCAAGCTCGCCCTGGTCTGCGACGGCAACCCGATCGTCATACCGGTCACCGCGCAGGCGCCCGTCTACGTCGACACGGACGCGGTCGTCGGCTGGAGCGCCCAGCTGGAGACCGGGCTGCACCGCTCGCAGTCCGTCGGCTCGATGATCCGCGGCGGCTCCGGCGAGGCCGTCCAGCTGATGCTGCGCGGCGAGGGCTTCGTCATCGTCCGCCCGAGCGAGGTCACGGAGGCGGCCGCCGCCCACTGACCGGGCGACCGCCAGCGCGGTACCCGGCGCGGCCGGGTACCGTCGTGGGCATGGACCAGCCGCAGGATCAGCCGCAGGACCCGCAGCGCCCGGACGAGAGCACGTCGTACTGCCCCGCCCCGGCTGCCCCGGCCGGGCGCGTACCCGGACCGCCCTACGCGGACTGCCTGGAGTGCGGCAAGCCCACCGAGTACGGCGTCGCCACCCCGGGCGTGGTCCTGTGCCCGGTCTGCGAATGGCAGGACGCCCAACGCACGGCCTGCTCCGGCTAGACCACCCCTCCGGACGCCTCGGACGCCTCGGAGGCACGGCTGTTCCGGCCGGGCGCGGCCACGGGTCACGGCCGCGGCGGCGGAACGTTACTTCCCGATCAGGTCGGAGACCTTCGCGAAGCGGTAGCCGCGCTTGCGGAGTTCCGGGACGATCTTGCGGATGGCCTCCTCGGTCACGGGGGCGGCGCTGCGCGTGCAGTGCATGACCACCACCGAACCGGGCTTCACCCCGGCCAGCACCTGTTCGGCCACCGCGTCCGGGTCCTTGGCGAAGGCGTCACCGCTGACCACGTCCCACTGGACCGCCGTGACCTTGGCCGTGGCCAGGACGCGCAGGGCCTGGTCGTCGTAGCAGCCGCCGGGGAAGCGGAAGTACGGGACGGTGTTGACCGCGCCCGCCTTGCGGAAGGCCTCGAAGGCCCGGTCCACGTCGGCGCGGGCCGCGGCGCCGTCGAGCGCGGGCAGGCCGTAGCAGGGGGACTTGAAGGCGTGGTGGCTGTAGGAGTGGTTCGCGATCTCGAAGTTCGGATCGGTACCGATGGCCTTCGCCTGGTCCGGGTACTCCTCGGCCCAACGGCCCGTCATGAAGACGGTGGAGGGCACCTTCAGCTGGCGCAGCGTGGAGATCAGCTGCGGGTTGTCGAAGTGCTCGCCGCCCGCCGCGCGCGGTCCCTGGTCGGAGGTCATGTCGGCGTCGAAGGTGAGCGCGACGGTCTTGTCCGTCGTCTGCCGGGAACGCTCGAAGACCGGGGTCAGCCCGCCCGGACCGGGGGCGATCGTGGGCGGCTTGGAGGGGGCCGCCGCGGCGGCGTCGGGAGAGGCGCCGGTCGAGGGGGAGCCGGAGGGCGCGGCCGAGGCGGGCGCACCCGTCCGGGCGGGTGCGGAGGCGGCCCCCGGGGTGGCCGAGCCGCCCCCGCAACCCGCGAGGGCGGCACCGAGCGCGGCTACAACGGCCACTTTGCGTACAGAAATGGTCACGTACGCAAAATATATGACTATGAGGTAAGCAGGCGGGAGCGGCACTCGTCCACGTCGAAGTCGGCCTTCGGATACTCCGGCGCAAGGGCCTCCAGGTGCTCCAGGAGCAGCGCGCCGATCGCCCAGTTGCGGTACCACTTGCGGTCCGCGGGCACGACGTACCAGGGCGCGGCCGCGCTGGCGCAGCGCTCCAGGGCCAGCTCGTAGGCCTCCCGGTAGGCGGGCCACGCGCTGCGCTCCTCGATGTCCCCCGGGTTGAACTTCCAATGCTTCGCGGGGTCGTCCAGGCGGGCCAGCAACCGCTCGCGCTGCTCCTCGTAGGAGATGTGGAGGAAGACCTTCAGCACGCTCACGCCGTCCTCCGCGAGGGCCTTCTCGAACCGGTTGATCTGCGCGTAGCGGCGGCGCACCTGGCTGCGCGGCGCCAGCTCGCGGACCCGGGCGATCAGGACGTCCTCGTAGTGCGAACGGTCGAAGATGCCGATCTCCCCCGGCTGGGGGAGGGCCTTCTTGATCCGCCACAGGAAGGGGTGCTCCCGTTCTTCCTCGGTCGGCGCCTTGAAGGCCCGGATCCGGCAGCCGGAGGGGTTCAACAGGCCGATCACGTGCTTGACCGTGCCGCCCTTGCCGCTGGTGTCCATGCCCTGGAGCACGAGCAGCACCCGGCGGCGGTCCCCGGCGGTGCTGGCGGCGTAGAGGCGCTCCTGGAGCTCGGCGAGCCGCTCGCCCATCGCGGCGGCGGAGGCCAGGGAGGCCGCCTTCCCGCCCGGGGCGCCGGGTGTCGACCGGGTGTCGATGTGCTCCAGGTGGACGGTCTCCCCGAGGGGCACCCGCAGCAGGGGCGCGACGGGCGCGACGGGCGCGGCCGCCTCCCGTCCGGCCTTCCGTTCCGCCTTCGGCCTCTTCTCCTGCTCGGGCCTCTTCTCCTGCTTCGACTTTGCCTTTGCCTTCGCCTGAGCCTTCGCTTTGGCCATCACTACCCCCATCGCGTCGGTTTCGTCCGATCTTGCACCACATCGAACGGGAGCGCGATGGGGCGAGATGGGACGCGATGGGGCGTGATGGGACGCGATGGGGCGTGATGGGGCACGAGGGCGTGCGGGGTCAGTGCCAGGGGCCCGTCACCGCGAACGTCGTGCCCGGGGCGTAGGCGTTGACGTACATCGTCCGACCGTCCGGGGCGAAGGTGACCCCCGCGAACTCGCCCCACTCCGGGGTGCCCGCCGTGCCGATGTCGTCCGCGTTGCGGGCCATCGCGTACACCGTGCCGGTCCGGGTCAGCCCGAAGACGTACTGCGCCCCGCCGCCGTCCTCGCACACCATCAGGCCGCCGTCCGGGGCCAGGCAGATGTTGTCCGGCGAGTCCCCCGGCAGCCGTACGTCCGTGGCCGGGCCGAAGACGACCTCCAGGCGGATCCGGCCGCGCACCGGGTCGTGGGACCAGACCTGGCCGAAGTGGTCGGCGGCGGCCCCCTCGCGGCTGCGGGCGAAGCTGGAGACGAAGTGCACCACGTCCCCGCCCCAGTAGCAGCCCTCCAGCTTCTGCGCGTGCGTGATGCCGCCCGGGCCGAAGTCCTGGAACCGGATCGGGGTGCGGGCGGCCGACGGGTCGGGTACGGGCACCCACTCGACCGGGAACTCCGTCCCCGGCTCCGTCACGACGGCCAGGTCCGCCACCCCCGGCACCCGCATCGCCTCCAGCACGCCCCCCGCCCGCAGCGAACCGGGCCCGCCCAGCGGGCGGCTCGGCAGGAACCGGTAGAACAGCCCGAAGGGCTTCACGAAGGCGTCCTCGGTCTCGTAGACCACGCCCCGCACCGGGTCCACCGCCACGGCTTCGTGGGCGAAGCGGCCCAGCGCCGTCAGCGGCACCGCGCCCGAGCGCCGCGGATCGGCCGGGTCGACCTCGAAGACGTATCCGTGGTCCTTCGCGTACCCGGCGACGCCCGCGGTGTCCTCGGTCTCCTCGCAGGTCAGCCAGGTGTTCCAAGGGGTGCGTCCGCCCGCGCAGTTGACGGCCGTGCCCGCGATGCCCACCCGTTCACCGACGACCTCGCCCGCCGGGCAGAGCTCGATGACGGTGCAGCCGCCGAGCGCGGCCGGGTCGTAGGTGAGCCCCTCGACGGGCGGGACGCGCAGCGCGGCGGTGGTCCGGTTCTCGTGGTTGCGCACCAGCCGCACCCCGCCGGCCGTGGTGGCGAAGGCCGCCATGCCGTCGCAGTTGGCCGGGACGACGCCCTCGCCGGAGCGCATCCGGTCCCCGGCCCGGGACAGCACCCGGTAGCGGAACCCGGCGGGCAGGTCCAGCAGCCCGGCCGGATCCGGTACGAGCGGCCCGTAGCCCCCGGCGGGGGGCGCGGGCGGCGCCGAGCGCGCGCTCGCCCCCGCCGAGGCGGTGAAGAGGGCGCCCAGTGCGCCCGTGAAGGCGATGGCGGCCGTACCGCCTGCGGCGAGCAGGCTGCGTCGGGTGGTGGGCATCGGCAACTCCCCATGGCGGGACCGGAGGTGGTTCCGGGCCGTCGTACCACGGGGTCGCGCCGGGCGGGCCGCGGCGCGGGCGGGCCCGGCGCGGCGTCACACCTGCGGGTGCCCGCCCGGCCCGGCGGCCCACCTGCCGCCGGCCGGTCGGGCCGGGGCGGGAGCGGGCGGGCCGGGCGCGGGCCGGGCACCGCGAGGGGTCAGAGCAGCTCGGCGGAGAGCGTGATCGTGGTGCCGGTCAGGGCCTGGCTGACCGGGCAGTTCTTCTTGGCGTCCTCGGCCGCGGCGGCGAAGCCCTCGGCGTCCAGGCCCGGTACCTCGGCGCGCACGCTGAGGTGGATCCCGGTGATGCCCTCGCCCGGCTGGAAGGTGACGTCGGCCTTGGTCTCGACGCGGGTGGGCGGGGTGCCCGCACCGGCCAGACCGTGGGAGAGGGCCATCGAGTAGCAGCTGGAGTGCGCGGCGGCGATCAGCTCTTCCGGGCTGGTCTTGCCGTTGGCGGCCTCCGCGCGGGAGGGCCAGGAGACGTCGTAGGAGCCGACGCCCGAGGAGTCGAGGGTGACGACCCCGGAGCCCTTGAGCAGGTCGCCTTCCCAGACGGTGTGCGCGTGACGCGTGGTGGCCATGGCGGATCCCTTCACATAGGTGGAAGCGGCCGGGAGGTCTGACGACCGGTCCGGCGACCCCAAACCTACTGGGCCACCAGGCCCTTCGCGTCACGCGCCAGCGCCGTGAGCCGAGAGATGGCGCGGAAGTACTTCTTGCGGTAGCCGCCGTTCAGCATCTCGTCACTGAACAGGCGGTCGAAGGGCACGCCGGAGGCGAGGACCGGTATCTCGCGGTCGTAGAGCCGGTCCGCGAGGACCACCAGGCGCAGCGCGGTCGACTGGTCCGGCACCGGCCCGACGTCGGTCAGGCAGACGACGGCGACGCCCTCGGTGAGCGCGCCGTAGCGGCTCGGGTGCACCTTGGCCAGGTGTTCGAGCAGCCCGGGGAAGTCGTCGAGGCTGGCGCCGGGCGTCGCGTACGCCGCCTTGGTGACCTGCTCGTCGGAGAAGGGCGCGGGCGCCTCGGGCAGACCGCGGTGGCGGTAGTCCTGGCCGTCGATCCGCAGTGGCCGGAACTGCGCGGACAGGCCCTGGATCTCGCGCAGGAAGTCGGCGGCCGCGAAGCGGCCCTCGCCGAGCTTGCCGGGCAGCGTGTTGGAGGTCGCGGCGAGCGCGACGCCCTGCTCGACGAGCCTGCTGAGCAGCGAGGACACCAGCACGGTGTCGCCCGGGTCGTCCAGCTCGAACTCGTCGATGCACAGCAGCCGGTGCCCGCCCAGGGTCTGCACGGTCTGCTGGAAGCCGAGCGCGCCGACCAGGTTCGTCAGCTCCACGAAGGTGCCGAAGGCCTTGAGCGCGGGCTCGGCCGGGGTGGCGTGCCACAGGGAGGCCAGCAGGTGGGTCTTGCCGACGCCGTAGCCGCCGTCGAGGTAGACCCCGCGCGGGCCGGTGGCCGGTGCGGCCTTGGGACCGCGCGCGAACCAGCGGCGCTTGCCCCCGCCGCTGGCGTGGGCCCCGCCGAGACCGGCGGCGAAGCCGCTCAGCACGGTGACGGCCTCGGCCTGGCTCGGCTGCTCCGGGTCGAGGTCGTAGGTGTCGAAGCGCACCGCGTCGAAACGCGGGGGCGGCACCATCTCGGCCACGAGCCGTTCGGCGGGTACGTGCGGGGCGCGGGCGCACAGCGCGAGCGGACCGGCGTCGGGTCCGTCGGCGCCGGAGCGGGGTCCCGCGTCGGCTATCGGGCTCCGTCCGGCGGCGCCGCCGTGCGGGGCGGTCGCACCGGAGGGGGAGAGAGAGGTTGACACAGCCCTTAACTCTACGGGGCGTGGCACACTGCACCGATGCGACGCCTGTTCCCTGTGACCGATCAGACACCCCCCGTCCCGGGCGACCACCCGTGGTCGCTGGACGAGCTGGCGGAGGCCTACGCGTACCCCGCGCTCGGCGCCGGGGAGCACTGGCTGCGCGCGAACATGGTGTCCTCGCTGGACGGCGCCGGCCAGCACGACGGGCGCTCGCAGCCCCTGTCCAGCGAGACCGACATGCGGATCTTCGGCACCCTGCGGGCGCTGGCCGATGTGGTCGTGGTCGGTGCGGAAACGGTTCGCCAGGAGGGCTACCGCCCGGCCCGGGCCCGCGAGGACTTCGCCGCCCGCCGGGCCGCCGCCGGGCAGGGCCCCGCCCCGGTCATCGCCGTGGTCACCGCGAGCCTGGACCTGGACTTCGCGCTGCCCCTGTTCACCGCGCCGCTCGTGCCCACCCTGGTGCTCACCGGAGCCGCCGCCCCCGCCGACCGGGTCGCCGCGGCGGCCGCGTCCGGGGCCGAGGTGGTGGTGGCCGGGGAGGGCGCGGGCGTGGACCCCGCCCGGGCGGTGCGGGAGCTGGCCGACCGGGGGCTGCGCCGCCAGCTCACCGAGGGCGGGCCGCGGCTGCTCGGCCAGTTCGTGGCCGCCGGGGTGCTGGACGAGCTGTGCCTGAGCGTGTCCCCGACCCTCACGGCGGGTGACGCCCAGCGGATCGCGGGGGGCCCGCGGGTCGACGTACCGCACCGGCTGGCACTGGCCTCGCTGCTGGAAGAGGCCGGGTTCCTGTACACGCGTTACCGTCGGATCTGACAAGCAGCGGAATTTCCCGTTCCGCTTAGCTTCCGCTGGGCACATATACCAGCGCGAGCCCCGTGCGACAGCGGGGCAGGATGGTTTCCGCAGGGGCCGGCCGCGGCCCATGAAGGAGAGGGCGTCCGTGTTCACGAGCGTTTTGATGATCGAGCAGCCTCTGACACCCGTAGACGTGGACTTCGTCACCACCCTGCACGGAGACGACCCGGTCTCCTTCTTCGTCCTCATGCAGCCCCGGGGCGACCAGGACCGGCTGCTGCGCGCCATCGACGATGTCGCGCTCGGCGAGCTGCCCGAGGCGTTGCACGAGGGGGACGAGCCCGAGGGCGACGCCGCCCGCGGGCCCGCCGAGCAGGCCCTGGCCGTGTCGTTGGCGGCGCTGCGGGCCAAGGGGGCCAAGGCCGTCGGGCAGGTCATCGAGGACCACCCGCTCGACAAGCTGAAGGCCGTCGTGGCGGAGACGGGCGCCGATGAAGTGATCGTCCTGACCGCCCCGCACTTCGTGGAGGAGTTCTTCCACCGGGACTGGGCCTCACGGGCACGGCACAAGGTCGGGGTTCCGGTGCTCAAACTCTTCGCCCACAACGAATAGGCTGGGCGCCACGTACACCGCCACGTACACCGTCACGTTCGACCATCAGGAGCGACCTGTATGACGCCCGGCCTGCCGACCGCCATGGAACGGCCCCACTTCATCGGCATCGGCGGCGCCGGCATGTCCGGCATCGCGAAGATCCTCGCGCAGCGCGGCGCGCGGGTCGCCGGTAGCGACGCCCGTGACTCCGAGACCGCCGCCGCCCTGCGCGCCCACGGCGCCACCGTCCACATCGGGCACGCCGCCGGCCACCTCGCCGACGACGCCACCTGCGTGGTCGTCTCCAGCGCCATCCGCGCGGACAACCCGGAGCTGGCCCGCGCGGCCGAGCTCGGCGTCCCCGTCGTGCACCGCTCGGACGCGCTCGCCGCGCTCATGGACGGCCTGCGCCCGATCGCGGTGGCCGGTACGCACGGCAAGACCACCACCACCTCCATGCTGGCGGTGTCCCTCTCGGCCCTGGGCCTGGACCCCTCCTACGCCATCGGCGGTGACCTGGACGCCCCCGGCTCCAACGCCCACCACGGCGAGGGCGACATCTTCGTCGCCGAGGCGGACGAGAGCGACCGCAGCTTCCACAAGTACGCGCCGCAGGTCGCCATCGTCCTCAACAGCGAGCTGGACCACCACGCGAACTACGCCTCGATGGAGGAGATCCACGACTCCTTCGAGACCTTCGTGGGCAAGATCCTCCCCGGTGGCACCCTGGTCGTCTCCGCCGACCAGGAAGGCGCGGTCGAGCTGACCCGCCGGGTCCGCGACCTGTCGTCGGTCAACGTCGTCACCTACGGCGAGACCGAGACGGCCGACGTCCGCGTCCTGAAGATCACCCCGCGCGGTCTGGCGGGCGAGGTCACCGTCCTCATCGGCGGCAAGCTGCTCACCTTCACCGTCTCGGTGCCCGGCCGTCACTACGCGCTCAACGCCGTCGCCGCCCTCGCCGCGGGCGTGGCCCTCGGCATCCCGGCGCACAACCTGGCCTCCGCGCTCGGCAAGTACACCGGCGTCAAGCGCCGCCTCCAGCTCAAGGGCGAGGCGGCGGGCGTGCAGGTCATCGACTCCTACGCGCACCACCCCACCGAGATGACCGCCGACCTGGAGGCCATCCGCGGCGCCGCCGCGGACGCCCGGATCCTGGTCGTCTTCCAGCCGCACCTCTTCTCCCGCACCCAGGAACTGGGCAAGGAGATGGGCCAGGCCCTCGCGCTGGCCGACGCCTCCGTGGTCCTCGACATCTACCCGGCCCGCGAGGACCCGGTCCCCGGTGTCACCAGCGAGATCATCATCGCCGCGGCGCGCGCCGCGGGCGCCGACGTCAGCGCCGAGCACGCCAAGGACGCCGTCGCGGAGGTCATCGCGGGAATGGCGAAGCCCGGCGACCTCGTTCTCACGATGGGGGCGGGTGACGTGACCGACCTGGGTCCGGCCATCCTGGCCCGGCTGGCGAACTGAAGGGGACGACGCGCGATGGCGTACGAGATCGAGAAGCCCGACGAGCAGTGGCAGGCGGAGCTGACGCCGTCGGAGTACCAGGTGCTGCGACTGGCGGGCACCGAGCCCGCCTTCCGCGGTGAGTACACGGACACCACCACGGCCGGCGTCTACTCCTGCCGGGCCTGCGGCTCCGAGCTGTTCCGCTCCACGGAGAAGTTCGAGTCGCACTGCGGCTGGCCGTCCTTCTTCGACCCGAAGGACACCGAGGCGGTCGAGCTGATCGCGGACACCGCGCACGGCATGGTCCGCACCGAGGTCCGCTGCGCGAAGTGCGGTTCCCACCTCGGGCACGTGTTCGAGGGTGAGGGCTACCCCACCCCGACCGACCAGCGGTACTGCATCAACTCCATCTCCCTGCGCCTGGCCCCCGCCGAAGAGGGCTGAGCGCACCGCACGTCCCGCGCCGGGGCCCGCTGTCATCGGACAGCGGGCCCCGGCGTCGTCGTACGCGGGGGCGGTCCGGCCCGTGGAGGGGGCGAGGGGTGCGGGGTGAAGGGAGGGTGGGGGCGGGGAGGAGACGCGGGACGAGGTCTTCCGTTCTCCGGGTGGACGTCGGAGGGTCACGCAAGCAACTCCGGTTGGTACGCCGGACGCGTTGTCCTTGGGGCGCCCCTCGACGTCCCGCACCACCCCTCCTCACCCCCAGAGGTCCTCACACCATGGCAGAACTCGATCGTCGCCGGTTCCTCCAGATCGCGGGCGGCACCGCCGCCGCCACGCTGCTCTCGGAGAGCATCGCCCGCGCCGCCGCCATCCCCGCGCAGGGCACCACCGGCACCATCCAGGACATCGAGCACGTCGTCGTACTGATGCAGGAGAACCGATCCTTCGATCAGTACTTCGGGACGATGAAGGGCGTCCGGGGCTTCGGCGACCCGCGCCCGGTCCTCCAGGACAACGGCAAGTCCGTCTTCTACCAGTCCAACGGCACCAAGGACGTCCTGCCGTTCCACCCGACGGTGGGCGACCTGGGCATGCAGTTCGTCGAGGGGCTCAACCACGACTGGGCCGGCGGCCACCAGGCCTACAACAACGGCAAGTACGACAAGTGGGTCCCGGCCAAGACCACGACCACCATGTCGTACATGAACCGGAACGACATCCCGTTCCACTACGCCCTCGCCGACGCCTTCACCGTCTGCGACGCCTACCACTGTTCCTTCATCGGGGCGACCGACCCCAACCGCTACTACCTCTTCTCCGGCCACACCGGCAACGACGGCACCGGCGGCGGCCCGGTCCTCGGCAACCAGGAGGCGGGCTACGGCTGGAAGACCTACCCCGAGCGGCTGGAGGCGGCCGGGGTCTCCTGGAAGGTCTACCAGGACGTCGGCGACGGGCTGAACGCGGCCGGGTCCTGGGGCTGGATCAGCGACTCCTTCCGCGGCAACTACGGCGACAACTCGCTGCTCTACTTCAACAACTACCGCAACGCCCAGCCCGGCGACCCCCTGTACGAGAAGGCCCGCACCGGTACGAACGCCAAGGCGGGCGAGGGCTACTTCGACCGGCTGCGCGCCGACGTGCAGAACGGCACGCTGCCGAAGGTCTCCTGGATCGCGGCCCCCGAGGCCTTCAGCGAGCACCCGAACTGGCCCACCAACTTCGGCGCCTGGTACATCTCCCAGGTCCTCGACGCGCTGACCTCGAACCCGGCCGTGTGGGCGAAGACCGCCCTCTTCATCACCTACGACGAGAACGACGGCTTCTTCGACCACGTCGTGCCGCCGTACCCGCCCGCCTCCTCGGCCTGGGGCCTGTCCACCGCCGACGTCACCAAGGACCTCTACACCGGCGGCGTCTCCGGCTACGCGGCCGGGCCCTACGGGCTCGGCCCGCGCGTGCCGATGATCGTGGTCTCGCCGTGGAGCAAGGGCGGCTACGTCTGCTCCGAGACCTTCGACCACACCTCGGTGATCCGCTTCATGGAGAAGCGCTTCGGTGTGCAGGAGCCCAACATCTCGCCCTGGCGCCGCGCCGTCTGCGGTGACCTGACCGCGGCCTTCGACTTCACGCGGGCCGACGCCGCCCCCGCCGCGCTGCCGTCCACCGCGGGCTACGTGCCCAAGGACCACAACGCGCACGCGTCCTACCACCCGGTCCCCCCGACCACCGGCTCCCTGCCGGTGCAGGAGACGGGTTCCAAGCCCACCCGCGCGCTCGGCTACGCCCCGTACGTGGACGGCCAGGCCGCCGTCTCCACGGGCAAGTTCACCCTGACCTTCGCCAGCGGCCCGACGCTCGGCGGGCACTTCCACAGCACCTCGGGCAACCGTACGGACGGCCCCTGGCCCTACACCGTCGAGGCGGGCAAGACCCTCTCCGACACCTGGAGCACCAGCAGCTCCACCGGCAACCAGATCAACCTCAGCGTCTGGGGCCCCAACGGCTTCCTCGCCACCTTCAAGGGCCCGGCGAAGAAGGCCGGCCCCGAGGTGAGCGCCCGGCACGTCACGGCCTCCGGCAACCTGGCGCTGTCCATGACCAACGCGGGCTCGGCCGCCGTGAACCTCACGGTGACCAACGCCTATGGCGGCGCCGCCCAGACCTTCAAGGTCTCGCCCGGGGCCACGGTCGCTTACACCGTCAACCTCCAGGCCACGGGCCGCTGGTACGACGTGAAGGTGGTCTCGGACGCGGACGCCACCTTCCTGCGCCGCTTCGCGGGCCACGTGGAGACGGGCGCCCCGGGCGTCTCCGACCCGGCACTCAGGACCGCCTGACCCCGGCGCCCTGACCACCCCACGGGGGTGAAGGGCCTGGATCCCGCACCCGGGGGCTCAACGCTCGCGTCGAGCCCCCGGGTGACCGTCGCCTGACATCCGTCCCCGGTGGCGGTGTGATGTGAGGCCGGTTGGGCAGAACGTACGGCGTCGGTTCGCGCCACCCCCGCCGGCTCCGTCACCGAGGGAGAACACATGGCCATCGCCCACCGCAGGATCGGCGCCGGGCCCGTCCGCGTCGTCGTGCTGCACGACTGGTTCGGGACCTCCGCGCACTGGGGATCGGTACTCGACCACCTCGACCCCGCGGAGTTCTCGTACGTCTTCCCCGACTACCGGGGCTACGGCGAGCGCAAGGAGGTCGCCGGCCGCTACACGGTCCCGGAGATCGCGGACGACGTGCTCGCCCTCGCCGACGAACTGGGCTGGGACACCTTCTCGTTGATCGGGCACTCCATGGGGGCCAAGGCCGCCCAGCAGGTACTGGTACGGGCCCCGCAGCGGGTCGAGAAGCTGATCGGGGTGGCCCCGGTGCCCGCCGGGCCCTACGCGATGGACGACGGGACCCACGCGCTCTTCCGGGGCGCCGCCGCGGACCCGGAGAACCGGCGCGCCATCCTCGACCTGGTCACCGGCAACCGGGCGAGCCGGCACTGGCTGGACGGGATGGTCCGGCACTCCCTGGAGGTCTCCCGCCCCGAGGCCTTCGCCGCCTACTTCGAGAGCTGGCAACCGCTGGACCTGTCCGCGGCGGTCAAGGGGAACACGGTCCCGGTGCTGGCCCTCGTCGGCGCCTACGACCTCGCGCTCACCGCCGACCTGGTGCGCTCCACCTGGCAGGCCCTCTACCCGCACTGCCGCGTCCACACCCTCCCCGGCACCGGCCACTACCCCACCCACGAGACCCCGGTCGCCTTCGTGACGGAGGTCGAGGCCTTCCTGCGGACGTGAGCGCGGCGGGTGCGCGGACGGCGGCCGCGCTCAGTGCGCCTCGGCGTGCTTGGGCAGCAGGCGGTCGATCAGGGCCAGGGCGATGGCGGAGACGATGAACGCGAAGTGCACGATCACCTGCCACATCGTCTGCTGCCACACCCAGCCCTCGCGGGAGATCTCGATGAAGGCCTTCAGGAGGTGGATGGAGGAGATGCCGATGATGGCCGTGGCCAACTTGACCTTCAGCACGTTGGCGTTGACGTGGCTGAGCCACTCCGGTTCGTCCGGGTGGTCCTTGAGGTCCACCCGGGCCACGAAGGTCTCGTAGCCGCCGACGATCACCATGAGCAGCAGGTTCGCGACCATCACCACGTCGACCAGGCCCAGCACGATCAGCATCGTGCCCGTCTCGTCCAGGTCGCCCAGCCGCGCGAGGAGGTGGGCGAGGTCCTTGAGGAAGACCCAGACGTACACCATCTGGGCCACGATCAGACCGAGGTACAGGGGGAGCTGGAGCCAGCGGCTGAGGAACATCAGCGAACCGATGCGGTGCCCGGCCGTCGGCGGCCGCCGTGCGGCGGGCGGCGCGGTGGAGCGGGTCGGGGCGGGCGGAGCGGTGGTCATGCCGCCACCCTGCCCCGCGCCGCCCGCGGTCGTCCTCGTCCGGAGGTACGGGAGCACCGCCCCGGCATCCATCGATCGGACGGTTCGCGCCCGGCCCCGCTCCTCGGCCCCGCTCCTCGGCCCCGCGTCCCGGCCCGGCGCCCCGGCGCCCCGGCGCCCTCAATCCACCCGCAGCCGTCCCACCAGCCACTCCAGCGCCGGAGGCAGCTCCCGCCCCCAGGTCTCGTAGTTGTGCCCGCCGCTGTCCAGCACGATCGAGGACACCCGGGCGGGCGGTCGCACCGCCGCGATGAACTCCAGGGTCTGCGGGTACTGCTTCTCGCCCTTGCGGCTGCTCGCCACCAGCAGGGAGACCGGCGGCTGCGGCAGCGCCCGCAGCCGCCACAGCAGGTCGCTCTCCCGCCGCCGCACCGGGTCCCCGCCGAACAGCTCGCCCGTCTCCTCGTCCCGCGCCGCCCCGTAGGACGCCGAGAGCCCGGCCGCCGCCCGGTAGGACTCCGGCGCCCGCAGGGCCAGCTTCAGCGCGCAGTACCCGCCCACCGAATTGCCCATCACGCCCCACCCCCGCGGGTCCCGGGTCAGCCCGTAGTGCCCGGCGACCGCCGCGGGCAGGTCCCGCGCGAAGAACGTCTCCGCCTGCGGTCCGCCCGGCACGTCCACGCACTCGGTGTCCCGCGGCGGCGCCACCGTCGGGGTCATCATCACCAGCACCGCGGGCCGCATCGCCCCCGACCGCACCGCGTCCAGGGCCAGCTGCGGGTAGTGGAACAGGTCGATCAGTACCCGTGTCGTGCTCGGGTACCCGCTCAGCGCCAGCACCACCGGGAACCGGGCGCGCTGCTCCGCGCTCGCCCGCAGGAACTCCGGCGGCAGGTGGACGTACGCCTGCCCGTTCAGCCCGCTGCGGGACCCGCGCACCGTCACCGCCTCGATCCGCCCGATCACCGCCGGATCGTCCGAGCCCCGGTACCGCCAGGAGTGGGTGCCCTGGACCCGCACGGCGTCCGCGCCCGGGTCCCCGGTCGCCGCCGGCGCGTCCCGGGAGAGGGCGAGTATGTCGTGCCAGGAGGAGTAGAAGCCGTACCCGCCGTTCACCGCGAGCAGCAGCGGCAGCCCCATGGTCAGGGCGAGCACCAACTGGAGCCCGATCCGGCCGAGCACCGGTCTCGCACCGGGGCCGGCCAGCCGGGGCCAGGCCCACCACACCACCGCCGCGAACACCGCGCCCGCCAGGAGCAGCGCGCAGATCAGGGCGGGAAGGCCGTTGATCGCCATCGAGGAGTCTCCCGGCCGCTCAGCCGACCGGTCCGCGGGAGGTGACCGCGCCCGTCTCCCACGCCCAGGCGGCGATCTCGACCCGGTTGCGCAGACCCAGCTTGGCCTGCACCGACACCAGATGGGTCTTGACCGTCGACAGCGAGATGTACAGGTCGTCGGCGATCTCCTGGTTGGTCATGCCGCGCGCCACCAGCCGTACGACGTCCAGCTCGCGCCCGGACACCGGCGGGGCGGCCGCCCGCGCGCCGGAAGCCTCGGTCGCCGGCGCCTCGCCGAGCCGCTCCAGCAGCCGCACCGTGACCGCGGGGGAGACCAGCGCGTCCCCCCGGGCCGCCGCCCGGACCGCCTCCACCAGCAACGCGGGTCCCGCGTCCTTGAGCAGGAAACCGCTGGCCCCGCCGCGCAGCGCCCCGTACACGTAGTCGTCCTGGTCGAAGGTGGTCACGATCACCACCCGCAGCGGATCGGCGACCCCCGGGCCCGCGAGCGCCCGGGTCACCTCCAGGCCGTCGAGCCGGGGCATCCGTACGTCGACCAGGCACACGTCCGGCCGCAGCCGCCGGGCCAGCTCCACGCACTCGGCGCCGTCGGACGCCTCGCCGACCACCTCGATGCCCGACTGGGCGCCCAGGATCAGGGCGAAGCCGGTGCGGACCATCTCCTGGTCGTCGGCGATCAGTACGCGGATGTCACGGCTCATGACGTTGATCTTGCCAGGCGAGCACCGGGAAGACACCGGTGACCTGCCAGCCACCGCCCGGCAGCGGCCCCGCCGCGAGCCGCCCGTCCACCGCCTCGACCCGTTCGCGCAGGCCGATCAGGCCCAGACCGCCCCGGCCGCCGGGCGGGACGTGGCCGCGCCGGTCCCCGCGGTCGTTGACCACCTCGACGCAGAGCCGTGCTCCGTCGGCGGTCAGGCCCACCCGGGTGGTGCGCGCCCCCGGCGCGTGCCGGGTCACGTTCGTCAGCGCCTCTTGGACCAGGCGGTGCACGGAGGTCTCCACCTCCGGCGCGAGGCGCACCCCGCGCACCCCCTGCGCCAGGGTCAGCACCGCGCCGGGCCGGTCCGCGACCAGCCGGCCCAGCTCCGCGAAGAGGTCCTGCGGGCGCAGCACGCCCGTGTCCTGCTCGCGCAGCACCCGTACCAGCCGGCGCATCGAGGCCAGCGTCTCGGCGCCCGCCTGCTCGATCGAGCGCAGCAGCGGATCGAGCCGTTCGGGCGCCGTCTCGCGGATCGCCTGGGCGGCCTGCGCCTGGACCACGATGCCGGTCACGTGGTGGGCCACGAAGTCGTGCAGGTCACGGGCGAGTTCATGGCGTTCGTGTTCGCGCACGGTGGCGACCGCCCGGGCCCGGCGCGCGTCCAGCAGCCGCAGGTATCCGCCGAAGCCGGCGGCGGCCGCGGCCACCAGGGTCAGCGCGAAGGCGGCGGTCTCCGCGTCCTCGTCGCTCGGCATCCGCAGCGGTGCTCCGGCGGCGGCCACCCACAGCAGCAGGCACAGGGGCACCAGCCGGGGCGAGGTGGTGGACCGGGCGGCGCGGGCCAGCAGGCTCAGCAGCGCGGCCGATTCCAGCAGCCCCCACCCCCCGCCGGTGCCCCGGTCGGGCACCAGCATCGCGGCCGTGGCCACGAGCGAGAGGACGGAGGCGACCAGGGCGCACCGCTCCAGGGTGAGCGCGCGGTGGCGTCCGGGCAGCAGGGCGAGCACGCCGACCACGGCCGAGGTGGTGAGGACGGCCGCGGCGTGCGGGTCGACGACGGTGGCCCGGTCCACGGCCCACAGGGCCGCCGCACCGACGGCCCCACCGAGCACCCCGACGGCGGCGCCGCCGCCGCCGAGGGCGCCGCGGGCATCGGCGACGGCCCTGGTGAATCGTTCTTGCCGCATCGCTGTCCCGGCCGGTGTGCGGATGTGGAAAAGCCCGTGGGGGGTACGAGGAAAACCTCGTACCCCCCACGGGATCAGGGTGAGTGACGGGACTTGAACCCGCGGCCACCTGGACCACAACCAGGTGCTCTACCAACTGAGCTACACCCACCACGAAGGGCGGCGGACCACCCGTTCGATGTGCATGCACAGCATAGCCGATCAGGGAGGTGCTCCCGCGACACCGTTTCCGCGGGCCCGCCGGGCGCCCCCGGGGCCCGGCGGCCCGGTTCGACCGGCTCGCTTCGACCGGCTCGCTTCGACCGGTCCGGTCCGGTTCGACCGGCGCGGCCGTCGCGCGCGCCGCACCGCTCACGGCAGGATCGGTCCATGGCCTTCGACACCGCACCCGGTACCGCCTCCGACACCGCCCCCGACCCCTTCACCGCCGCGGACTACGCGGCCCGGATGGCCGCGGCCGCGCAGAGCGCCGCCGACGCCGGGCTCGCCGGTCTGCTCATCGCCCCCGGCCCCGACCTCACCCACCTCACCGGCTACCGGCCCGTGGACACCGAGCGGCTGACCCTGCTCGTCCTGGCCGCGGGGCAGGAGCCGGTGCTCGTCGTCCCCACCCTGGAGGCCCCCGACGCGGCCGCGGCGGCCGGCGCGCCCGCGCTCACCCTGCGCGACTGGACCGACGGCAAGAACCCCTACGGCGTCACCGCCCCGCTGCTCGACGTGTCCGGTCGCTTCGGGGTCAGCGACAACACCTGGGCGCTGCACCTGCTGGGACTCCAGCGGGAGTTGCCCACCACCTCCTACGTCTCCCTCACCGACGCGCTGCCCATGCTGCGCGCCGTCAAGGACGAGCGCGAGCTGGCCCGGCTGGCGGCGGCGGCTGCCGCCGCCGACGCCGCCTACGCCCGGATCCTCGGAGTCCGCTTCGCCGGGCGCGCGGAGACCGAGGTCGCCGCGGACCTGGCCGCCCTGCTGCGCGAGTACGGCCACTCCCAGGTGGACTTCACCGTGGTCGGCTCCGGACCCAACGGCGCCAACCCGCACCACGAGGCGGGCCCCCGGGTGATCGAACACGGCGACATGGTGGTGCTCGACTTCGGCGGCCTCAAGCACGGCTACGGCTCCGACATCTCCCGCACCGTCCACGTCGGCGAGCCGACGGCCGAGGAGCAGCGCGTGCACGACATCGTCCGGGAGGCCCAGCGGACCGCCGTCGAGGCGGTCCGCCCCGGCATCGCCTGCCAGGACGTGGACCGGGCGGCCCGCGCGGTGATCACCGAGTTCGGCTACGGCGAGAGGTTCATCCACCGCACCGGCCACGGCATCGGCGTCACCACGCACGAACCGCCCTACATGATCGAGGGCGAGGAGCGGCCCCTCGTCCCCGGCATGTGCTTCTCCGTCGAGCCCGGCATCTACCTCCCGGGCCGCTTCGGCGTCCGGATCGAGGACATCGTGACGGTCACCGAGGACGGCGGACGCAGCTTCAACGAAGCCCCGCGCGAACTCGCCGTCGTCGAGTAGCGCCACCGGTCCGGGCCCGGGCCCAGGTACGTCGCCGTCCCGCCCCGCCCCGGCCCGGTCAGATCGTGACCGGGCCGTGGGCGGTGGCGAACTCGACCGAGACCAGGCCCGCTTCCTCGTCCTCGACCCAGGTGACGTCGATCTGGTCGAGGGGGTGGTCGGCCGGTTCGCCGAGGAATTCGGCGATGGAGGCGGCGTCGCCGGCGATGGAGACCCCGTGGATCGTGCTGGAGGTGCGCGGGTCGGCGCTCGGGCGTTCCTCGGTGGGGGCCAACCACTCAAGGAAATAGGGCAGTTGCGGGTCCTCCATCAGCTCCAGCAGGCCGATCTGCTTCCACCGCAGGTCGAAGCCGTCGGGGCGGACGCGGTGGCCGTCGGTCGAGGTGCGGCCGAGGCGGGCCTCGACCGGGGCGATGTCGTCGACGGAGACCACCCAACCGAGCCAGCCGCCGCCCTCGGCGGCGCGGCGCGCGACGGCCTGGCCGAAGGGTGCGCGGTCGGCGGCGGGGTGGTCGAGCGTGGTGACGACCTCGACGTAGGTGCCGCCGCTCAGCGGGAGGATGAAATTGCGCGTGCCGAATCGCGGGTGCACGCCCCCGTCGACGAACCCGGCGCCGAGGGCCGATCCGATCCACTGAACGGTCGAGACGAAGCTGTCGCGGGCCACCGCATAGGACACATGATCAAGTCGCACTGCGGCATCATCACCCGACGACCCGTGCACATCCCGACGCCACGCCCGACGCCCCGGCCGCGTCCGCCGCGGATTCAACCGTGGAGCGGATCCGTACGGCCGTGGAGCGGATCGATCCTCGTCATCCCGGCGGGGAGGCCCCGCTCACGGGCCCAGGACGGCCGCCGACTCGCCCGCGAGGTGGAGGCGGCCGTCCGGCCCCGGGTGCTCCAGCGGCTCCCACGAGGCCAACACCCGTACGCCGTTGCGGCCCAGCGCGATCGTCACCGGCTCGGCGGACAGGTTGACCGCGACCCGGACGTCCCCGCGCCGGAAGGTCACCCAGCGGCGCTCCTCGTCGCAGGCCACCCGGACCGCCGCGAGATCGGGATCCCGCAGGTCGGGCAGGGTCCGGCGGAGCGCGATCAGCGTCCGGTACCACTCCAGCAGCCGGGCGTGCGCGGCCGCCTCCGGCTCGGCCCAGTCCAGGCAGGACCGCTCCCGGGTCGCCGGGTCCTGCGGATCCGGGATCTCCTCGGCCTTCCAGCCGTGCGCCGCGAACTCCCGGCGGCGGCCGGTGCGCACGGCCTCCGCGAGCGCCGGGTCCGGATGGTCGGTGAAGTACTGCCAGGGGGTCCCCGCCCCCCACTCCTCGCCCATGAACAACATCGGCACGAACGGCCCCGTCAGCGCCAGGGTCGCGGCGCAGGCCAGCAGCCCGGGGGAGAGCGAAGCGGCGAGCCGGTCGCCGAGCGCCCGGTTCCCGACCTGGTCGTGGGTCTGGGCGTACCCGAGGAAGCGGTGCGCGGGCGTACGGCGCCGGTCCACCGGGCGGCCGTGGGTGCGGCCCCGGAAGGAGGACCAGGTGCCGTCGTGGAAGAAGGCCCGGGTCATGGTCTTGGCCAGCGCGCCGAGCGGGGCGCCGGCGAAGTCGGCGTAGTAGCCCTGGGACTCGCCGGTCAGCGCACAGTGCAGGGCGTGGTGGAAGTCGTCGTTCCACTGCGCGGTGAGGCCGAGACCGCCCGCCGTGCGCGGGGTCGTCGTCCGCGGATCGCACTGGTCCGATTCGGCGATCAGGAACAGCGGGCGCGCGGTCTCGACGCCGAACGCGTCGACGGCCGCGGCCAGTTCCTCCAGGAAGGTCAGCGCCCGACCGTCGGCCAGCGCGTGCACGGCGTCCAGCCGCAGCCCGTCGATCCGGTAGTCCCGCAGCCAGCCGAGCGCACTGCCGATCAGGTACGCGCGCACCTCGTCGGAGCCGGGCGCGTCCAGGTTGACCGCCGCGCCCCACGGGGTGTGGTGCGTGTCGGTGAAGTACGGGCCGAAGGCCGGGAGGTGGTTGCCGGAGGGGCCGAGGTGGTTGTGCACCACGTCCAGCACCACCCCGAGCCCGGCGCCGTGCGCCGCCTCCACGAAGCGGGCGAGCCCGGCCGGGCCGCCGTACGGCTCGTGCACGGCCCACGGCGCGACCCCGTCGTAGCCCCAGCCGTGCCGCCCCGGGAAGGAACAGACGGGCATCAGCTCCACGTGCGTGACGCCGAGGGCGGCGAGGTGGGGCAGCCGGGCCGCGGCCGCGTCGAAGGTGCCCTCGGGAGTGAAGGTGCCGATGTGCAGCTCGTACAGGACGGCGTCCTGGAGGGAGGTGCGGGGCGCGGGGGCCGGGACCTCCGGGAAGAGCGCCTCGAAGTCGACCACGGCCGAGAGCCCGTCCGGGCCGTCGGGCAGGCGCCGCCCGCGCGGATCGGGCCGCACGGGCGGCGCCTGCCCGTCCGGGGCGTCGGTGTCGCGGTCGGTGTCCAGCAGGAAGCCGTACCGGTCCCCGTCGGCGGCGGGGGCCTCCACGTACCACCAGCCCGCCCGCTCCGGATCGGGCGCCATGTTCCGCGTGCTGTCGTTCAGCCGCAGACCCACCTGTCCTGCCTGTGGTGCCCACACCTCGAACTGCATGGACGGTCCCCTCGTCTCGGGCGGCAACCGGCATTCGTGCCACGACGGCGTCTCGACCCGGCCCATCATCGCGGGCCGAACGCAGGAGTTCTGGACACTTGGTGCACGACGGGCCGACAATCACCCTGTGACGTCCAGTTTCGAGTTCCCCGCCTATCCGGTGCCCCGGGTCTCCGACGCGGAGCGCGAACGCGCGCTCGGCCGGCTGCGGGACGGCGCGGCGGACGGCAGGCTCTCGCACGACACCTTCGTGCGCCGGATGGAACTCGCGCTGGTCGCGCGCCGCTCCGAGGACCTGGCCGTCCTCACGGCCGACCTCGGCGCGCGCGGCCCGGGCGGGCTGGAAAGCCCCCTGACGCAGCGTCTGTTCGGTTGGGTCGGCAAGGTCTCGGCGGTGAGCGCGGGCGTGCGGCGCGCCTGGGCCGCGGAGAAGCTGCCGAAGCTGTTGCTCCCGCCGCACGGTGGCCTCGGGCACGCGCTGACCATCGGTCGGGACCCCGGCAGCGGCCTGCGCCTCGTCCACGAGACGGTCTCCCGCCACCACGCCGAGCTCAGCCTGCGGGGCGGCCTGTGGGTGCTGCGGGACCTCGGCTCCACCAACGGCACCACGGTCAACGGCCAGCGCGTGACCGGCGCCGCCGTGGTCCGCGCCGGCGACCAGGTCGGCTTCGGCACCATGCAGTACCGGCTGTCGGCGAACTAGGGCGGGACGGTCCGGGTCGCAGGACCGGTGGGCTACACGTCCGATTCCTGCCAGCCCGTACCGGGGGCGGGCGCCGAGACTGGGGTCATGACGACGACCTACACGCCCCTGCCCGTTCCGCCCGCCGCCCTGCGGGAACTGCGGACCACCGATGACGCCGGGCGGCCGGCGCGGCCCTTCACCGCGCGGGCGGACGGGGCGCCGCTCGACTGTGTGGGCAGCCCCCTGCGCTGCTGCCTGCGCGGGATCGAGGCCGGTGACCGGGTCTCCCTCGTCTCCTACGCGCCGCTGCGCCGCTGGGCGGCGGACACCGGGGTCGAGCCCGGGGCCTACGACGAGGTGGGGCCCGTCTTCATCCATGCCGAACCGTGCGCCGGGCCGGGCGAGGACGGCGGGTCCGGCGGGTACCCCTTCGCGCGCCCGGGGGCCCTGCGCACCGTGCGGCGCTACGACGCCGACGGGCACATCGTGGGCGGCCGCCTCTTCGAGATCCCGGACGACGCCGCGGCCGGCTTCGAGCGGGTCCTCGGGGAGGCCTTCGCGGAGCCCGAGGTCGCACTGGTGCACGTACGGGCCCTGGAGTACGGCTGCTTCCAGTTCGAGGTCCGGCGCCCCCAGCTTCCGGTGCGGTGACCCCGCCCGCGCGGCGCGGCGGGGCGGCCCGCAGGATGGCGGCATGGATTCCATGGACCAACGGCCCGCGGTGCGCCCGGCGCGCCCCGAAGACCTCTCGCGCGTGGTGGAACTCATCCACGAGCACGTCGCCTACGAACGCTCCGCCCCCCGGCCGCCCGACCTGGCCGAGCGGCTCGGCCCGCTGCTCTTCCCCGGGGGCGACGCACCGGCGCCCCCGCTGTGGGTGCTGATCGCCGAGGACCCGACGGGGCAGGCGGTCGGATACGCCGCCTGCTCCCGGGAGTTCGCGTTCTGGGACGCGGCCCACTACCTGCACATGGACTGCCTCTACCTCGCCGAGGGCGCGCGCGGCCACGGCCTGGGCGCGGCCCTGATGGCCGCCGTCGCCGCCCTCGCTGCCGAGCTCGGCCTCGACCAGGTCCAGTGGCAGACCCCCGACTGGAACGAAGGGGCCGTCCGCTTCTACGACCGCCTCGGCGCCGCGGGCACGCCCAAGCGCCGGTACGGCTGGCCCGTCCCGGCCGCCGCGGACGCCGACCGCGCCGGGGTCACCCCCCGGCGGTAGCGGGGGGACCGGCCGCCAGGAGGCGCTCGTACGTCGCCAGCACGGTGCGGGTCTGGTGCTCGACCTGGGTGGCCACCGGCACCCAGCGCGGCTGGAACCGGGCCGCGAAGGCCTCGCACCAGCCGGTGACCAGCCGCTCCAGCGCGGTCGCCGCCGGGTGCCCGGCCGCGCACAGCACCCGCAGCAGCATGGCGGCGGCCCGCAGCGCGAGGCGGCGGGCGAAGGCGTCGATGCTCCCGATGTAGGCGGCCGTCGCCTCCGGGGGCGCGGAGCCGGCGGACCACTCCGCGGCGATCTGCGGGATCAGCGCGAGCGTCCAGTCCACCGCCCGCAGCAGGGGCCCGGACACCGGATCCCCGGCGGGCAGTTGGCCGCGGGCCCCGGCGAGCACCCGGGCGACCTGATCGGCGTCCGCGGTGAGCCGCCGGGCCAGGGACCGCAGGGCGCGCCGCGGATCGGGGTGCGGGGCCGGATCGTCCACCAGGTCGCTGGCCCACATGGGGACCTCGACGATCGCGGTCGTCCCGTCGTAGGCATGGGCGTGGTACCAGGTGCTCAGCCGGGTGTCCTCCGGGTGGAACACCCCGGGGGCATCGCTGTCCGGCGCGGGCATCACGAAGATCCCGGGGCCGGGGGAGGGCCAGCCCGCCGCGTCCGAGGCGCCGGTCTCCACCGGGATCCGCAGCTCGGCGGCCGACTTGGCGAACGGTTCGGCGAGTCCCGGTATGTCCCGGGTGAGCTGGACCCAGCTGCCGCCGAGGTCCGTCGCGTGCAGGGACACCTGGAGCACCGGGCGCAGCTCGTCGATCAGCGCGGTGAGGGCCAGGGTCTCGGGCGGCAGCCGGTCCGGAGGCAGTAAGGACGGCGCCCACTCGGGCTGTTCGGGGCCGGGCGGGCGGAAGAAGTTGCGGTGGTAGTCCAGGATCGAGTGCGGGTGCGGGGTGCGGTGCAGGGCCGCCCCGTCCGGGTCGGCGCAGAGCAGGAAGTGCCAGCCGCACCCGGCGCGCAGGCCCGGGGCGTCGAGGACGCGGCGGGCGAGCGCGAGGGCGGTCGGCCCGCCGACGGGTTCGTTGGCGTGGGCCCCGGCCACGACCAGGACGTTGCGGCGCGCGGCGACGCCCGGACCGGAGCCGGAGCCGGCATCCGGACCGGAGCCGGCGTCCGTCCCGGAGCCCGGCGCGGTGGCGGGCCGTGTCCCGCCCTCGGCGGGTGACTGGACGGAGAGCAGCCACAGCGGGCGCCCGCCCCGGGAGGTTCCGGTACGACGGAGCCGGACCAGGGAGGGGTGCGCGTCGGCCAGCGCGCGGGCCGCCAGGGCGAGTTCCTGCGGTGTGGGGTAGCACATGTCTCGGAGGAGGGTCACTGTCAAGCTCTGCCCGCCTGACGTGCGCCCCTACCTCACCCGAGGCTCCGGGTTGACGCCCGCGGCCGCCACGGTCGACCCCGCGCCCGGCTACTGCTGGTGCAGGCCGCGCCCGGCCAGGGTCAGGAAGACCTCGCCGACGGCCTCCGAGAGCGTCGGGTGGGCGTGCACGTGCCGGGCCACGTCCGCCGGTTCGGCGTCCCACCCCACGATCAGCTGGCTCTCCGCGATCATCTCCGACACGTGCGGCCCGACCAGGTGCACCCCGAGCACCCGCCCGCCGCGCTCGGCGACCACCTTCACCATCCCGCCCTGCCCGTGCACCATGCCCTTCGCCACGGCCGTCAGCGGCATCGAGTTGACCACCACGTCGTAGGACCGCTCCCGCGCCTGCGCCTCGGTCAGCCCGACCGCGGCGGTCTGCGGGGCCGAGTAGGTCACCCGCGGCACCGCCGCGTAGTCCACCGGTGCCGACGCCACCCCCGCCAGGGTCTCCGCGACCAGCAGCCCCTCCGCGAACGAGGCGTGCGCGAGCCCGAGCGAAGGGGGCGGCAGCAGGTCGCCGACCACGTGGATCCCCGGGACCGCGGTCTCCAGCCTCGACCAGTCGGCGGGCGCGACGAACCCCCGCTCGTCCACCGCCAGTCCGGCCGCCTCCAGGCCCAACCCGTCCGTCACCGGCACCCGGCCGACCGCGACGAGCAGCCGCTCCGCGGCGATCGTGCGCAGCTCGCCGCGGGCGGTGCGCACGGTGGCGCGCACCCCGCCGCCGTCCGGGGTACGGACCGCCCCCTCCAGCCGGGCCCCCGTCAGCACGTCGATCCCGCGCTTCTTCAACCCCCGGACCAGGTGCCGCGACACGTCCACGTCCTCCAGCGGGACGAGCCGGTCGGCCGCCTCGACCAGGGTGACCTCGGCGCCCATCGACCGGTGGAAGGAGGCGTACTCCACCCCGATCGCCCCGCCGCCCAGCACCAGCACCGATCCCGGCAGCCCGGGGGCGAAGAGCGCGTCGTCACTGGTCACCACCGTCCGGCCGTCCGGCTCCAGGCCCGGCAGGATCCGCGGCCGCGAGCCGGTGGCGAGCACGATCCCGCGGGTGGCGGTGAACTCCCGGCCGTCCTCGGTGCGGACGGACCGCGGGCCGGTCAGCCGCGCCCCGCTGCGCACCACGGTGACCCCGGCGTGGCTCAGGTGGCCCTCGACGCCCCGGTGGTTGCGGCCGACGATGTCGTCGCGGGTGGCGGTCAGCGCGGACCAGTCCACCGAGTCCAGGGTCGCCCTCACCCCCCAGCGCTCGCGGGCCTCGGCGATCCCGTCGACCAGTTCGGCCGCGTGCAGCATCGCCTTGCTGGGGATGCAGCCGCGGTGCAGGCAGGTACCGCCGACCTTGTCCCGCTCCGCGAGGACGACCCGCAGGCCGAGGGCCGCGGCGCGCAGGGCGGTGCCGTACCCGCCGGTGCCGCCGCCGATCACGATCACGTCGGTCACGATCACGTCGGTCACGATCACGTCGTTCGCGATCACGTCAGTCACGTCTGTGTTCATGGACCCCAGCCTGCGCGGCGGGGCCGGGGCGGGTCCAAGGCAATGATCTTGTCGAACCCATGCACGTCCTGCATGACGCATGATGGCTGGTCATGAGCCTGCGCCAGATGGAGTACTTCCTCGCCGTCGTGGAGGAGTCCTCCTTCACCCGGGCGGCGGAGGTCCTGTACGTCACCCAGCCCGCCCTGTCCCACCAGGTCAAGGCATTGGAGCGGTCGCTCGGCGGGGACCTGCTGGAACGGATGCCACGGGGCGTGCGGCTCACGGCGATGGGCCGCGCTTTCCTGCCGCACGCCCAACTGGCCGTGCGCAGCGCCCGGCTGGCCGAGCGCGCCGCCCGCGCCGCCGCCGGGGCGGACGGCGGCGAGCTGCACGTCGCCACCCTGCACGCGCTGGCCGTCGGGCTGCTGCCCGGCGTGGTCGCCCGGTGGCGCGCGCTGCATCCCGGGGTGGGGCTGGTGCTGCGCGAGTACGCCTGCACCGACGCCCTGGAGGAACAGCTGGAGCGCGGCGCCGCCGACCTCGGCGTGGGCCCGGAGCCGGAGGGCTGGAGCGGCCCGGTGCTCCCGGCGGGCCGGGAGGAGATCGTCCTGGTCGCCGCCTTCGACGACCCGCTCGCGGGGCGCGCCGCGGTCCGGCTGGCCGAACTCGCCGACCGCGACTGGATCCGGTGCACCATGGAACCGCGCGTCGCGGGGGAGCCCTTCCTGGACCGGGTGTGCGGCCTCGCGGGGTTCACCCCGCGCAGCGTGCTCCACACGGAACACACCTCCACCGCCGTCCGGATGGCCGCCGCGGGCATCGGCATCGTCGCGGCCCCGGCGCACCTGGTCCGCGGGGCGATCGGCGAGGACTGCGTCCTGCTCCCGGTCGACCCGCCCTGGCACCGGTCCCTGGCGGTCTTCTCCCGCCAGCCCCTCACCGGCGCCGCCCGCTCCTTCGCCGCCCTCCTGGCGGACCCTCCCGCCGAGTGAGGGCCGTGGGCTAGGGTGCCCCGAACCGGGGTGAGGGGGGATCGCGTTGGAGCGTCGCAGGATGCTCGGGATCGGTGCGGGGCTCGGAGCGGGAGCGGCCGCCGTGTGGGCGTGGCGGAGCCTGGGCGGGCGGGGGGACGACGCAGGGGGCCGGGTGAAGTGGCACACCGACAGCGCCCCCCTGGAGGAGGCGTTCCCGGTGCTGGGCCCGCTCGCCGACGCCGAGTGGGTGAGCAGCCGGGACCACGACCGCGACCTGCCGTCACCGGAGCTCGTCCTCTCGGGCTTCGCCCGGCTGGCCCCGGGCAGGCTCGCCGAGCTGACGGCGGCCCACGCCTTCGTCGCCGAGGCGCCTGCCGCCGGCTTCACCTCCTGGTTCGAGAAGCCGCTGGCCGGCCGGGGACCGCAGCATCCGCAGTGGATCCGCTCGCCCCAGCTCGACCATGACGGCAGCGATTCCGCCACCCACCTGTGGTTCGACCGGGGCAGCGACACCGTCCGCTTCACGGCGCGCAACCCGTACGGCTAGCCGGGACTTCCCCCCGGCGCCTCGCGGACCAGGACCGTCACCGGGCCCGTCGACAGCAGGTGCTTGAGGGGGACCCGGTCGGTCAGGGGTTCGCGTCCGGGTTCCAGGACCGGGGTCCAGGCGCCCGGGGGCAGGGGCAGCAGGGTGTCGCCCCAGCCGCCCGCGACGTCGAGCAGGTGCGGCAGGCGGGTGACCGCGACCAGCAGCTCCGGGGAGCGGGTGTAGGCCAGGCAGTGTTCCGCCGCCGGGCCCTCGGCCGACAGCGGGGCGTAGCCGGCGAAGAGCTCCGGGCGCTCCCGCCGCAGCCGCAGCAGGGTGGTCGTCAGGGCCCGCTTCGCCGCGCCGGTGGCTGACCGCGGGGTGCCGGGGAAGGCCACCGGGCGGCGGTTGTCCGGGTCCACCAGGGTCCGGCACTCGTCCTCGCCGCCCTGGTAGAGCTCCGGCACGCCCGGCATGGTCAGGTGCAGCGCGGTCATCGCCAGGATCCCGTCCCCGGCCGCCGCCGAGACGTCCGGCAGGGCCCCCGGGCCGGGCAGGTGTCCCGCGAGGGTGGCCTCGTACGCGGGGTCCGGATCGGTCCAACTGGTATGCAGCGCACTCTCCTTGGCGGCCTTGAGCAGGGCCGCGGCGAGCCGCTCGGTGCGCTGCGGCGCGTCCCCCAGGCCCAGGGCGCTCTGGAAGGCCGTCCACGCCTGCCGCGGGTCCGGGGCCCCGGCGAGCAGGGGCATCAGGTCGGGGCGCTGCGAGAGCACCGCGATCCGCGCCCGGACGTCCGCGCTGCGTTTGGTGTCGTGCGTGGACAGCACCGTGCCGGAACCCGGCCAGTGTCGCTCCAGGTGGGCGCAGTACGCGTGGAACTCCTCCGGGAGGACCGCCGGCCGGCCCGGGTCGCCGCCCACCTCCGTCGCCGACAGCAGCGGGGCGTAGCGGTAGAAGGCCCGGTCCTCCAGGGACTTGGCGCGCAGCGCGGCCGAGGTCTGGGCGAAGCGCGCCGCGAAGGCGGCGTCGGACAGCAGCAGGGCGCGCACCGCCGCGACGGCCTCCGGGGCGGCGGCCGACTCCGGCGGGTCGACGAGGCCGGGCAGGTCGGCCCGCCCCGGGTAGGTCCGGTAGACGCGGCACGCGACGAGGAGTTCCCGTACGGCCTCCGCCAGCTCGGGCCCGGCCCGCCGCACCAGGGTGGCCAGTTCGGCCGCCAGGTCCTGGTCGAGCACCTCGCGGGTGGCGGCCTCCGCCGTCCGCGGCCAGTCGGGCGCGCCGGTGGAGCTCCGGTAGCGGGCGGCGAGTTCGGCGGCCCCGGTGCCGCAGGTCAGTACCCCGTCCACCTGCCGCAGGGCGTCGTAGCCGGTGGTGCCGGCCACCGGCCAGTCCCGCGGCAGCCGTTCCCCGTGCGCCAGGATCTTCTCCACCACGATCCACACGCCGTCTCCCGCCGCGGCCCGCAGTCGGCGCAGGTAGCCCGCCGGGTCCGCGAGCCCGTCCACGTGGTCGATCCGCAGTCCGTCGGCGACCCCGTCGGCGAGCAGCTCCAGGAGCTTGCCGTGGGTGGCCGCGAACACCTCGGGATCCTCGACCCGCACCCCGATGAGATCGGAAATGGTGAAGAAGCGGCGGTAGTTCAGCCCGGTGCGGGCCTCCCGCCAGTGCGCCGGCCGGTACCACTGGGCCGCCAGCAGCTCGGCCGCGGGGAGCGCCCGCGTGCCGGCCCGCAGCGGGAAGCGGTGGTCCCCGACGTGGAGCAGGCCGTCCGCCACCCGGACGTCGGCCGGATCCAACGGCCCGGCCAGCACCGGCAGCAGCAGCTGCCCGTCGTTCACCTCCCAGTCGATGTCGAACCAGCGCGCGTACGGCGATCCGGGACCCTCCCGGAGGACCTCCCACAGGGGACGGTTGAGTTCTAAGGCCGCCGGGACCGCCATGTGGTTCGGGACGATGTCCAGGACCAGGCCGAGGCCGTGCGCGCGGGCCGTGCGGGCGAGCGCGCGCAGCCCCTCCTCGCCGCCCAGCTCGGCCCGGACCCGGGTGTGGTCGACGACGTCGTAGCCGTGGGAGGAGCCGGGCACCGCCTCCAGCACCGGGGACAGGTGCAGGTGCGAGACCCCGAGCGAGGCGAGGTACGCGGCGGCGGAGGCGGCGGCCGCGAAGGGGAATTCCGGGCGCAGCTGGAGTCGGTAGGTGGCGGTCGGGCGCGGGGTGGCTGGCTGCGGGCTCATGAGAACGTACGTACCCAGCCTGCCGGATTCCGTGCCATGACCCAATGCATCCGGGTGACTGCGCCGGGTTAACGTTCGTCAGGTGTTTGGAACCGTCGACACCTATCGAAAAGTCATCGCCCTCACCGGCCCCCTCCTGCCCGTCATATCCTTCTTCGCCCGACTCCCCGTCGCCATGTCGCAGTTCGGCAGCGTCCTGCTGGTCGTCCAGACCAGCGGCTCCCTGGCCACCGCCGGCATCGTCGGCGGTTCGCTCTCCGCCGGCCAGGTGGTGTGCGGCCCCTTGCTGGGCCGACTGGCCGACCGGCACGGACAGCGGCCCGTCGTCCTGGCCGCCGCCGCCGTGAACGCCCTCGCCACCGGCGCACTGGTCGCCGGGGCCCTCGCCGGCCTCGACACGGTCCCGCTCGCCGCGATCGGAGCCGTCACGGGCGCCTCCATCCCGCTGATCGGACCGCTCGCCCGGACCCGTTCCGTGGCCCTCGCGCACCGCGCCGGGGCCGACGAGAGCGTGATCGGCGCGGTCCACTCCCTCGAAGGCACCCTGGACGAGGTGTCGTTCGTGTTCGGCCCGGCCCTCGTCGGGCTCGCCGTCCTCGTCGCGCACCCGGCCGTCGCCCTCGCGGGCGCCGCCGTCCTCGTCGTCGCCTTCGGCAGCGCCTACGCCCTCCACCCGACCGCCTCCGTGACGGCCGGGTCGCCGGCGCCCACCGGCGCCGCGAAGGCCGGCCGCCCCCGCCACCCCGGGATCGTGCACGCGGTCCGGGGCTCGCTCGCGCTCCAGGGCGCCATGTTCGGGGCCTGTCAGGCCGGCATCGCCTCCCTCACCGACCGCCTCGGCGCCCCCGGCCAGGCCGGGATCGTGTACGCCGCGATGGGTGTGGTCAGCGCGGTCGTCGGCCTCGCCCTCGGCGCGCTGCCCGCCCGCTTCGGGCTGCGGCTGCGCTGGCGGACGGCCACCGGCGCCGCCCTGCTGCTCTCGGCCCCGCTGCTGTTCGTCGACAGCCTCTGGAGCCTGTACGCCGTCGTCACCGTCCTCGGCGCGGCCTATGCCCCGCACCTGATCACCGCCTTCGCGCTGACCGAGCGGGCGGTGGCCCACGACCGGCTCGCCGAGTCGATGGCCTTCGCCGCCAGCTCCCTGGTCGCCGGGCAGGCCGCGGCGCTCGCCGTCTCCGGACGGCTCGCCGAGTGGTACGGGCCCGCCGGAGCCTTCGCGGTCGCCGTCGGCGCGGCCGCCCTGTGCCTGGTCCTCGCCCTCCTCGCCCGGGTGCCCGCCGCCCGTACGCACCCGGCCGCGGCGGGCGGCGGGGCGACCGCCGTGACCGCTGCCATGCCCGCCGCCGTGTCCGCCGCCCCCCGGGAGTCCTACGCCGGGCGCTGAAGCACGACCAGGCTCCGCCCCGTCAGCGCCACCCGGTCGCCGGCCGCGTACTGCGGTCCGGTGCCGGGTGGCAGTACGTCCATCCGCGCCGTGTCCACCACCAGCCGCCACTGCGCGCCGTGTCCCGCCGGGATCGTGAAGTCCTGCGGCTCCGCGCCCGCGTTGAACATCAGCAGGAACGAGTCGTCGGTGATCCGCTCGCCGCGGGTGCCCGGCTCGGAGATCGCCTCCCCGTTGAGGAACACCGCCAGGGCCTTCGCGTGCTGCGCCTGCCAGTCGCGCGCCCGCATCGGCTCGCCGTGCGGGGTGAACCAGGCGATGTCCGACAGCTCGTCGTCGGTCCCCTCGACCGGCCGTCCGTGGAAGAAGCGGCGCCGCCGGAACACCGGGTGGTCGCGCCGCAGCCACACCATCTGCCGGGTGAACTCCAGCAGGGTCGGCGGCGGTTTTCCCGGCTCCGGCCAGATCAGCCAGGACAGCTCGTTGTCCTGGCAGTAGGCGTTGTTGTTGCCGCCCTGGCTCCGGGCGAACTCGTCGCCGTGGCTCAGCATCGGCACGCCCTGCGACAGCATCAGCGTCGCCACGAAGTTGCGCATCTGGCGCGCGCGCAGCTCCAGGACCTCCTCGTCCTCGGTGGGCCCCTCGACCCCGCAGTTCCAGGACCGGTTGTGGCTCTCGCCGTCCCGGTTGCCCTCCCGGTTGGCCTCGTTGTGCTTGTCGTTGTAGGAGACGAGGTCGTGCAGGGTGAAGCCGTCGTGGCAGGTGGCGAAGTTGATCGAGGCGAGCGGGCGCCGGCCGTCGTCCTGGTACAGGTCCGAGGAGCCGGTCAGGCGTCCCGCGAACTCGGCGAGCGTGCGCGGCTGGCCGCGCCACATGTCGCGCACGGTGTCGCGGTACTTGCCGTTCCACTCGGTCCACAGCGGCGGGAAGTTGCCCACCTGGTAGCCGCCCTCGCCCAGGTCCCAGGGCTCGGCGATCAGCTTCACCTGGCTGACCACCGGATCCTGCTGGACGAGGTCGAAGAAGGAGGAGAGCCGGTCGACCTCGTGGAACTGGCGGGCCAGGGTCGCCGCCAGGTCGAAGCGGAAGCCGTCCACGTGCATCTCGGTCACCCAGTAGCGCAGCGAGTCCATGATCAGCTGGAGGACGTGCGGGGACCGCATGAGCAGCGAGTTCCCCGTGCCGGTGGTGTCCGTGTAGTAGCGGGCGTCCTCCCCGAGCCGGTAGTAGGACGCGTTGTCCAGGCCCCGGAAGGACAGGGTCGGCCCCAGGTGGTTGCCCTCGGCCGTGTGGTTGTAGACCACGTCGAGGATGACCTCGATGCCCGCCTCGTGCAGGGCCCGGACCGCCGATTTGAACTCCAGCACCTGCTGGCCCCGGTCCCCGGAGGCGTAGCCGTTGTGCGGGGCGAAGAACCCGATGGTGTTGTAGCCCCAGTAGTTGCTGAGCCCGTCGTTGAAGAGCCGGTGGTCGTTGACCGACTGGTGCACCGGCATCAGTTCCAGCGCCGTCACCCCGAGCTTGGTCAGGTGGCCGATCACCGCCGGATGGGCGAGGGCGGCGTACGTACCGCGCAGTTCCTCGGGCAGGTCGGGATGACGCATGGTCAGCCCCTTGACGTGCGCCTCGTACAGCACGGTGTGGTGGTACTCGGTGCGCGGCGGCCGGTCGTTGGCCCAGTCGAAGTACGGGTTGACCACCACCGAGGTCATCGTGCGCGGCGCGGAGTCCAGGTCGTTGCGCGAGTCGGGCCGGCCGAAGTGGTAGCCGTACACCTGCTCGCCCCAGTCGACCGACCCGCTGATGGCCCGCGCGTACGGGTCCAGCAGCAGCTTGGCCGGGTTGCAGCGCTGCCCGCGCTCGGGCTCGTAGGGTCCGTGCACCCGGAAGCCGTAGCGCTGGCCCGGCATCACCCCGGGCAGGTAGGCGTGGCGGACGAAGGCGTCCGTCTCGCGCAGCTCGACGGCGGTCTCCGAGCCGTCGTCGTGGAGGAGGCACAGTTCGATGCGCCGTGCGGCTTCGGAGTAGACCGCGAAATTGGTGCCCGCCCCGTCGTACGTGGCACCCAGGGGGTACGCCTGTCCTGGCCAGACCTGCATAGATGCGACTCTTCCAATCTGATCCGGCGTCGGACTACGTCCCCCAGATCTTCCCCGAAAGAGCGGAGGTACGCGGGGACTTGGGATGGTCCTACCGGGTGAAGGCGTAGAGCCGATATGCGGGTCAGTGGACTATGCGCGCATCGGATAATGGGTCAACGGCGTGCCGGTGTAAGGGCCATCCGGCTGCACCGGGCCGCGCGCGCGGGATACCCTTCCTTGATCGTTGGAGGCGGGGGCCAGGAGCGGGAGGCGGTGCGCGGGTGGGCTCGGGAGGTCTGGAGCTTCCCCCTGGTGACAGCGGTCACGAGGGCGGTCCGGCGGACACCCCGGGAGGTGTACCCGGAGCGGTGGCCGGGACGGTCTTCCTGGCGGGTCCGACGGAGACCGGAAGTGCGGGGAGTGCCCGGACCGGGGTGGAGCTGGACTGGGGCGCGGACGCGTGGAGCGAGGTCCGCACCAGGGCCCAGCGCGCGGGCCGGGCGTACATCTGGCTCAATCTGATCGAACAGCGGCTGCGGGCCGTGGTGGGGGCGGTGCTCCGGCCGATCTACGAGCCCGTGCACGGCCAGGACGACTGGGTGGTCGCGGCCGCCGGGCCCGCCGGGCAGGAGTGGGTGCAGCGGGCGGTCGCCGTCCGCGAGGTCAGCCGCCGCAAGGGCTACCTGCTGGACTCGGCCGACGACAACGTGCTGAGCTTCCTGACCCTGCCGCAGCTGCGGGAGCTGATGGTCCAGCA
Source organism: Streptomyces sp. NPDC098789 (assembly GCF_044759975.1). Classification (NCBI taxonomy): domain Bacteria; kingdom Bacillati; phylum Actinomycetota; class Actinomycetes; order Kitasatosporales; family Streptomycetaceae; genus Streptomyces; species Streptomyces sp. NPDC098789. The sequence continues at coordinate 125,194 of NZ_JBIWAJ010000005.1, read as the reverse complement.
CTGGCCGTGCTTCGAGCCGTACTTCGACGACCGGCGCGAGATCGAGCAGGCCCTGGACGAGCTGGAGGTCACGCGCAACGTGGTCTCCCGCAACCGCGCCCTGTCGCGCCCGGTGCTCGAACAGGCCGAGCGGGCCTCGGCGCGGCTGCTCGACGTCCTGGGCGGCGGTTCGGGCAGTCCCTCGGCCGACCGGCTGCCGATCGACGCCGTCGAGGACCTGGTCGGCGACCGGTACGCGGACGTCATCTCGGTCCACCCCGACCGGGTGCGGCTCCAGCGCCAGCTCCCGGCCGAGGACCTCTTCGGCGGCGCCCGCCGCCTCGACGCCATCGGGATAGGCCTGAACCTGCTCGTCCAGAACTACTCGGGCCGAAGACTCGTCCGGCTCACCGAGGCGGGCTGCCGGGTGCGGCTGCTGTTCCTCAATCCGGCGAGCAGCGCGGTCAAGCGGCGCGAGCGGGAGCTGGGGCTGCGCAAGGGGGAGTTGAGCCGCTCGGTGGAGATGAACATCCTCCACGTGCGGCGGGTCCGGGCGGGGCTGCGGGACCCCTCCCGCTTCGAGATCCACGTCTTCGACGAGACCCCGCGCTTCACGGCCTACCTGGTGGAGGGCGAGTCCTCGGGCATCGCGGTGGTCCAGTCGTACCTGCGCCGGGCCCGCGGGATGGAGGCGCCGGTCCTGGTGCTGCGCGGGGGCGGCCGGGGGGTGCCGCGCGACGCGGACCACGGGCTCTTCACGACCTACCGGGAGGAATTCGAATCGGTGTGGGAGGACTCCCGGCCGGTGTCGTGAGCGCGGGCGGGGCGGGTCGGGTCGGGATGGGGCGCGCGCGGGTCGGGGTGTCGGTCCGTCCGGTCGCCGGCCCCTCCGGCCGCCGTGCTGGCAGGATGGCGGCATGGAACGTGTGCAAGGCATCGGTGGACACTTCATGCGGGCCGCGGACCCGGCGGCCCTGGGCGCGTGGTACCGCGACTGCCTGGGTCTGGACGCGGACGAGAACGGCCTGTGGCGCCAGGATCCCGGGCCGACGGTCTTCGCGACGTTCGAGTCCGGGACCGACTACTTCGGCTCCCGCACCCAGCAGAGCATGATCAACTTCCGGGTCCGCGACCTGGACGCCATGCTCGCGCAGTTGCGCGCGAAGGGGGCGGACGTGGCCGCGCGGACCCAGGAGATGGCGGGCGTCGGCCGCTTCGGCTGGGTCACCGATCCCGAGGGCAACCGGGTGGAACTGTGGCAGCCCGCCTGAGCCGCCCGCCCGCGTGAGCAGCCGCGCCGATCACCCCGGGGGCCGGACTGTCAGTGCCGCGTGACAGGCTGAAAGCCGTTGACCGGATGTGTACGGGGGAGGGGCGCGTGATGGGGGACCGGCACGACAGCTGGATCAGTGGGCCGTTGGTGGCCTTCGACCTGGAGACGACGGGCACCGACGTCGAGACGGATCGCATCGTCACGGCCGCGGTGGTGCGGTTGGAGGAGGACGGCGCCGTCTCGGGGGAGCGGACCTGGCTGCTCGACCCCGGAGTGGAGATACCGGAGCAGGCGTCGGCCATCCACGGCATCTCGACGGAGCACGCCCGCGCGCACGGCGCACCCGCCGCCGCCGCGATCGACGAGATCGCGCGGGCCGTCGCCGAGGGGCTGCGTCGGGGGACGCCCCTGGTGGTGATGAACGCCCGCTACGACCTCTCGCTGTTGGACCGGGAGTGCCGGCGCTACGGGGTGGAGTCGGTGAGCGAGCGGCTCGGCGGGGTGCCCGCGCCCGTCATCGATCCGCTGGTGATCGACAAGCACGTCGACAAGTACCGCAGGGGCAAGCGGGCGCTGCACGCGCTGTGCGCGCACTACGGGGTGCCGCTCCTCGACGCGCACGACGCGCGGGCGGACGCCGTGGCGGCCGCCCGGGTCGTGCGGCGGATGGGGGAGAAGCACCGGCCCGTCGGGGCCATGCCGCTGGCGGACCTGCAGGACCTCCAGGTGCGCGCGGCGGCCGAGCAGTCGGTCTCCCTCCAGGCGTACCTGCGGCGCACCGCGGACCCGACCGCCGTGGTGGAGCCCGCCTGGCCGCTCATCCCCCGCAGGTCCCGGGACGAGGGCGCGCTCAGGGGTTAGGGAGTCCCTCCCCCCCCCCCGCATCACGCCGTGGGTCTCAGCCCGGTGAGGACGGGGCGGTGGTCGCTGCCCAGGTCGGGCAGGACGCGGGTGGTGGTGGCCTCCAGGCCGCGCAGCAGCACGTGGTCGATCCGGACCACGGGGAGCGCGGCCGGCCAGGTGAAGCCGAAGCCCCGGCCCGCCTGGTCCTGCGCCGCTTCGAGGTGTCGGGCGAGGGGCGCCAGGCCCCGGTCGGCCAGGCTGCCGTTGAGGTCGCCGAGCAGCACCACGCGCGGGGCGGGATCCCGCGCCACGCGGTCGGCCAGGGCTGCCGCGGCCGCGTCGCGGGGCCCGACGGTGAAGCCCTCGGTCGCCCGGACCCGTACGGAGGGCAGGCGCACCGCGTAGACGGCGGCGTCACCGCCGGGGGCGGCGACGACGGCCCGGATCGCGTGCGGCCAGGGGCCACCCAGGTCCATGGCCTCGACCTCGCGCAGCGGATGGCGCGACCACAGCCCGAGCGTGTTGCGGGTCGCGTGGTGGGGGTAGGCGGCGGCCAGTGCCTTCTCGTACGCGGGGACGGCCGACACGGGCATCTTCTCCAGGGCGACGAGATCGGCGCCGGTGGCGATGACCTCCCGGGCCACGGCCTCCGGCGTGGTGCGGGTCCCGCCGACGTTGAAGGACAGGGCCTCGAAGGCGCTGGGCCCCGCTCGGGGCGGCGCCGTCAGGGCGGGCACGAAGAGGTGGCACCAGGCCGCCAGGGGCACCAGGGCCGCGGCCACCGCGACCTTGGTGCCGCGCGCCGCGGCGCCGAGGAGGAGCGCCGCTATCGCGACACCGAACCACGGCAGGACCGTCTCGACGAGGCTGCCGAGGTTGCCCGGGCGGTCGGGCAGCAGCCGCGGGAAGAGCAGTGCTCCGGCGAGCAGCAGCGCCGGGACGGCGATGCGTGCGGTGCGGCGGGGGCGGCCCCCGCGACGATCCCGCCGTGTGCTGCGGGTCATGGACGATCACTTTCGCTCGGCGGACGCGTGCGGGGTCAGATGCAGCCCCGGCGCCTCAGGTGGGTGAACATGGCGATGCCCGAAGCCGCCACCAGGGCGAGGAAGGCGGGCCAGGCCCAGACGAACGCCGTCTCCGGCTGGTGGAAGTTCGCGGAGTAGATGCCGCCCAGCAGCGTGGGGACCATGAACACCACGAGCCACGAGGTCACCCTCCGGGTGACCCTCGTCCCGTCGTGGAGCTCCACCGACTTCCGATGGAGGAGGACCATTTCCTTCCGGTACCGCCGGACTCCCCGGAGGAAGCTGAGCAGCTCCTGCGTCGAGGACGCGTCGAGGTCCTTCGGGGTGAGTCCGGCCAAGGGGGAGCGCGCGCCGCGCGCGGGGCTGTCCGACATGTGAGATCGCCTTCCTCTGGTCGATGTCGGTGCTCGGTGCGGTCCTACAGCCAGCCCTTGCGCCTGACCGCGAAGTAGGTGGCCAATGCGGTGGATGCCAGGGCGGCGAGGAACAGCGGCCAGCCGTAGGTGAATTTCAGCTCGGGCATGTGCTCGAAGTTGGATCCGTAGAGCGATGCCAGGGCGCCGGGCACGACGGCTATTGCCGTCCAGGCGCTCACCTTGCGGGTTTCGACCGTGACCTTCAGCTGGTCTTCAGTAATTTCCCGAATATCCTCCATTTCCTTGTTCAGCCCGTGGATCTCCCTATTGATCTCGCGGAGCAGCCGCACCTTCTGGGCGTGCTCCTCCACGGTTTCCGCCGGCATGAGGGTCCGGTCGTCGTCGTGGTGGTTGTGGTTGGGGTTCTGGTTGTGGTCGTCGTGGTGCGTCGGCGTCAGGTTGGGCATGGGAAACTCCCGTCACGGCACGTCCTGGGCGGCACAAGGTGTGCCCGCCCGGCGGACCCCGGACGTGCTTCGGTGGTGAACGTGTGGTGAGCGCGACGAAGTGCGCGAGGAATTCGGGTACGCGGAAGCCTTCGGTGGCTTCGGACCCGTACGAGAAGACGCAGTTGCGGGGGAAGGTCATTTCCCCCGCGGGACGCTACTGCGGTGCGTCAAGCGGGATCGGTGGCGCATACGCCTCGGGACTACTACCACCAGGCACGCTGATCACCTCCCGCAGATTCGGACGCGGTTCGTCCCGCGTCTCCGCCACCGTAAACGAAAAGCAATGTGAAAACAAAGTCGGTGTAATTGAATATCGGCCGGACGGTCAGAAGGGGTACCAGCGGACCTCGGGATCGCCGTCGCGCAGCGAGGCGACCCGGCGGCCGAATTCCGCCAGTGCCTTCGGGTTGGTCGGGGCGTGTTGGGAGACCCAGGCGCAGCTCGCCGTCTCCCGCGCCCCGCGCAGCAGCGCGCAGCCGTCCCAGGCGCGCACGTCCCAGCCGTACGCCGTCACGAAGGCGTCGTAGGACTCCTCGGGCAGGCCGTAGCGGTCGCGGGAGAGGGCCATCACCACCAGGTCGTGCTCCCGCAGGTCCAGGGCGAAGGTCTCCAGGTCGACCAGGACCGGTCCGTCCGGGCCCACGTGGACGTTGCGCGGCAGCGCGTCCCCGTGGATCGGCCCCGGGGGCAGGTGCGCGGCGAGGGCGGCGACCTCGGTCGCGTAGCCGTCGCGGCGGGCCCGCAGGTAGGCCGCGTCCTGCGGGTCGATCGCGTCACCGGCCAGCCGCAGCCACCGTTCCACCCCGCCCAGCAGGTCCCGGCGGGCGAGGTCGAAGGGCGGCGCGGGCAGGGCGTGCACCTGGCGCAGCAGAGCGGCCAGATCGGCCGGACCGGCCGGCCGCACCGCCTCCGGGAGGCGGTGCCACAGGGTCACCGGGTGGCCGTCCACCAGCCGCGGCGTCGGCTCGGCCGCCCGTACCGCGGCGATCCCGACCCCGGCGAGCCAACCCGCCACCGCCAACTCGCGCTCCGCCCGGGCCACGAGCGCGGGATCCCGGCGGCCGACCTTCACGACCAGGTCGCCGTCGGCGAACACCGCGTTCTCGCCCAGGGCGAGCAGCTCGGCCTTCCGGCCGAGGCCCGCCGCCGTCAGTAGGTCCCTGGCCCGTGCCTCGTCCATGCCGCCCCGCCGCTCTTCCCGTTCGGTCCGCACCGTCGTGAACGGGCCAAGTCTCGCATCCCGCCGTGCGGTGCCTTGACGCGCCATCAGGGGCTGCGCACGATGGCCGGGCCGGACCAGGCCGGCCGGAAGGGGAAGACGTGGCCCCGCCCCCCACCGCAGCGCCCGCCGCCCCCACCCCGTCCCCGCCCGCGCGCTCCCGGGCCCGTGCCGATCACGGGGTCTGGTTCCTCGTCCTGCCCGCCCTCGTCCCGATCCTGCTGCTCAGCGTCGGTCCGCTGCTCTACGGCATCGCGCTCGCCTTCACCGACGCCCAGTCCGGCCGGACCGCCGCCACCCAGTGGGTGGGCGCCCTCAACTTCCAGGACCTGCTGCACGACCGGCTCTTCTGGGAGTCCTTCCGGATCGGGCTGCTCTGGGCGGTCGGGGTCACCGCGCCGCAGTTCCTGCTCTCCCTCGGGCTGGCCCTGCTGCTCGACCAGGACCTGCGCCTGCGCGGGCTCGCCCGGGCGCTCGCGATCGTTCCCTGGGCCATGCCCGAAGTGGTCGTCGCCGTCATGTGGCGGCTCGTCTACCACCCCGACGCGGGCGTCCTCAACGAGACCCTCCGCGGGATCGGCCTCGGCGGCGACACCGACTGGCTCGGCGGGCTGGCCACCGCACTGCCCGCCGTCGTCGTCGTCGGCATCTGGGCCGGCATGCCGCAGACCACCGTGGTCCTGCTCGCCGGACTCCAGAACACCCCGCACGAACTCCACGAGGCCGCCGCCCTGGACGGCGCCGGGGCCTGGCGCCGCTTCCGCGCCGTCACCTGGCCCGCGCTGCGGCCCGTCGCGCTGTCCGTCACCGCGCTCAACTTCATCTGGAACGTCAATTCCTTCGCGCTCGTGTACGTCCTCACCAACGGCGGGCCCGGCGGCCGGACCCGGCTGCCCATGCTCTTCGCCTACGAGGAGGCCTTCCGCTACGGCCAGTTCGGCTACGCCGCCGCCATGGGCTGCGTCATGGTCGCCGTGGTCTCGGTCCTGCTCGCCCTCCACCTCGCCGGCCGCCTGAAGGGGGGCGATGCGTGATGGCCGCGCGCCCGCGCCGCTCCGTACGCCCGCGCCGCTCCGTGCGCACCGCCCAGTACCTGGCGCTCGCCGCCTATCTCGGCTTCCTCGGCTTCCCCTTCCTCTGGCTGCTCTCCACCGCCTTCAAACCGGCGCGCGAACTGGGCAGCCTGCACCCCACCTGGATCCCGCACGACCCGACCCTGGACAACTTCCGCCGGGCCTTCGACGAGCAGCCGCTGCTCCGGTCCGGCCTCAACAGCCTGACCGCCGCGCTCTGCGCCGCCGTGATCGCCCTCGTCCTCGCCACCCCCGCGGCCTTCGTCCTCGCCCGGCGCCGGGGCCGGCTCGCCGCGGCCGCCACCGGGTGGGTGGTGGTCAGCCAGGCCTTCCCCTTCGTCCTCGTGATCATTCCGCTGTTCCTGGTGCTCAAGGAGCTGCGGATGATCAACTCGGTCCCGGGGCTGGTCCTCGTCTACGTCGTCTGGTCGCTGCCCTTCGCGCTGTGGATGCTGGTCGGCTACGTCCGTGCGGTGCCCGCCGAGCTGGAGGAGGCCGCGGCGGTGGACGGCGCCGGACGGCTGCGCACCCTCGTCTCCGTCGTCGCCCCGCTGCTGGCCCCCGGGATCGTCGCGACCGGCCTCTTCGCCTTCGTCACCGCCTGGAACGAGTTCTTCTTCGCCCTCGTGCTCCTCAAGAGCCCGCGGCAGCAGACCCTGCCGGTCGTCCTCACCCACTTCCTCGGCGCCGAAGGGGCCGCCGACCTCGGGCCGCTCGCCGCCGCGGCCTGCCTCGCCACGCTGCCCTCGCTGCTGGTCTTCTCGCTGATCCAGCGCCGGATCACCGGCGGCATGCTGGCCGGGTCGGTGAAGGGCTGATGGCCCGCCGCCCGGTTCCCCGCTCCTCCCGTCCCCGTACGGCGGCCGTCGCGGCCCTCGTGCTCGCCCTGCTGGCCGCGCTGCTGGGTGGCTGCTCGGGCGGCGGCGGCGCGGGCGACGGCCGGATCAGGATCCGCTTCCAGTCGCTGGCCTGGCAGAAGGAGTCCGTGGCCGCCAACAAGGAACTGGTCGCGCAGTGGAACGCCGCCCACCCCGAGGTCCAGGTCCAGTACGTCCAGGGGAGCTGGAGCAGCGTCCACGACCAGCTGCTGACCTCCTTCGAGGGCGGGGAGGCTCCCGACGTCATCCACGACGCCTCCGACGACCTCGCCGACTTCGCGCACGCCGGCTACCTCGCCGACCTGCGGCCCCTGCTCTCCGACCGGCTGAAGGAGGACGTCCCGGAGCGGAGCTGGCAGAGCGTCACCATCGGCAGCGGGATCTACGGCGTGCCCTTCCTCCAGGAGCCCCGGGTGCTGATCGCCAACACCGCGCTGCTGGACGCCTCGGGGGTCCGGATCCCGACGCCCGAAGCCCCCTGGAGCTGGGCGGAGTTCCGCGCCGCCGCCGCACGGCTCACCGCCGACGGGCGCTACGGAGTGGCCTGGCCGCTGAAGGACCCCGTCTCGGCCACCCTCAACCTGGGCGTCTCGGCCGGCGGCCGGCTCTTCACCCGGGAACCGGACGACCCCGCGGGGAAGGCCGTGCTCCGCTGGGGAGCGGGCGACGCGGTGGTCCCGCAGACCATCCACGACCAGGTCAACACCGACCACAGCGCCTCCCGGGCCACCCTGGGCATGGGCGGCTCGGACACCCTGCCCGGCTTCTTCGCCGGGAAGTACGCCATGGTGCCGCTCGGCTTCTCCTACCGCCAGCAGATCGTCAGCCAGGCCCCGCCCGGCTTCGCCTGGCAGGTGCTGCCCGCGCCCGCCGGAGCCGACGGACCGGCGCAGGGGGTCAGCCCGCAGACCCTGTCGATCGCGCGGGACAGCCCGTACAAGAAGGAGGCCGCGGCCTTCATCGACTTCCTGCTGCGCCCGGCGGGCATGGTCCGCCTGGCGCGCGGCGACTGGATGCTGCCCACCGGTGCGCGGGCCCTGGCCGACCCCGCGCTGCGCACCCCCGAGTGGGGCTGGGCGACCGGTGCGGCCCTGGCGGCCGGGCTGCGCCCGGCACCGGCCCAGTCGGTGCGGGGCTACCCGGAATGGAAGGACAAGGTGGCGACCCCGGCCCTCCAGGAGTACTACAGCGGCGCCATCGACCTCGCCGCGCTGGAGCGCCGCCTGGTGGGGGACGGGAACCGGGTGCTGGCCCGCTACCAACGCTAGGGCGGCGTACGGGCGCGGCACTCCGCGGCGGTGGCCGGGTGAGGAAGCACCCCCTGGCCCTGCCGGAGCGCCGCCAGAACACCAGGTGCGGGCGATCGGCCATATATGACCGGTCGATGGCATGGTCCGCCCACCTGCGCGGACCACACGATGAGTGCCGGCCGCCGCCTTCGACGTGGCGTCCGCCCCACTCGCCCTGTCCATCCCGTCCCGAGGGAGTCGTTCGGTATGTCCACCACTCAGCGCGGCGCGTTGGTCCGCCGCCTCCAGTCCGTCCTCGCCGCCACGGCCCTGGTGTTCGGCGCGGCCGCCCTCGCGCCGGCCGCCGCGCACGCCGACCCGGCGCACCACTACTACATCGAGATCGGCGGCACCGGCGCGGCCGCGGCCGCGCCCGGGTGCACCACGAGCTTCCTGGCCGCGAACGCGCACCTTGACGGCGGCATCGCGGTTCCCGTCTGTTACGTGGCCAGCGGCGGCCCCTTCGTCGGCAGCCACAACGAGATGCCGGCCCCCTTCGCGCCCGGCTTCGGCGACAGCGTGAACCAGGGCTACCGGAACGCCCTGGCCGCCCTGGAGCGCACCTACCGCGCGGATCCGACCGCGACCTTCACGATCGCGGGCTACTCGCAGGGCGCCTGGGTCGGCGACCTGTTGCTCCGGGCGATCGCCGACAACGCCACCGCGGTGCCCCGTTCGCAGGTCGACGGCATGCTCTACTCCGACCCGATGCAGCCCGGGACCGGCTTCTGGCACCTGGCGCCCGAAGGGACCCTCATCCCGTTCATGGCGTATTCCCCCGGGACCGGCCCGGAGGAGTTCGACGGCGTCCCGGTCCAGCGCCACTGCATCCGGACCGACGGCGTCTGCGACGCGACCTCGCTGGACTCCATCTCGGGCTTCCTCCAGCAGCACCCGCGGTACTTCCAGGAGGGCAGCATCATCGAGAACACCCTCACGCACCACGGCAGCAGCGGCACCGTCTGGTACCCGGCGGCCTGATCGGTCGGCGGCGCGGCCCGATCGGGGGACGGGCCGCCCCGCCGCACCCCGCCCCGCCGCACCCCGCGCTGTCGGTGCCCGCCCCTATCGTTCGGGGATGAGCACACGGACGTACGCCGCCCTGCTGCGCGGCATCAATGTCGGCGGGCACAAGAAGGTCCCGATGGCCGAGCTGCGCCAGGTGCTGGCGGAGCTCGGCCACACCGGTGTCCAGACCTATCTGCAGAGCGGCAACGCCGTCTTCACCACCGCGCGGACCGGCCCCGACTCCGGGGTCGACGCGCTCGCCCGGGAGCTGGAGGCGGCCATCGAGGAGCACTTCGGCTTCCGCGTCCCCTGCCTCCTGGTCGACGGGGAGCACCTGAGGGCCGTCGCCGCCGCCTGCCCCTTCCCGGCGGCCACGCTGGAGGGCAAGCAGCTGCACGTCACCTTCCTGTCCGAGCAGCCCGCCGCGGAGCGCTTCGAGGCGCTCGACGCGGACGCCTTCCTCCCCGAGGAGTTCCGGCTCGGCGACCGGGTGGTCTACCTCTACGCCCCCGAGGGCCTCGGCCGCTCCAAGCTGGCCGAGGCGCTCGCCCGGCCGGCGGTGGTCAAGGGCCTGGACGTCACCACCCGCAACTGGAACACGGTCGCCAAGCTCGTAGAACTGACCGCCGAGCGAGCCTGATCCGGGGACCCCCTACGGCGCGAGCGCGTCCAGCAGCGCCAGCTCCGCCGGGGACAGCGCGATCGAGGCCGCGTCCAGGTTCTCCGCCAGGTGTACGGGCGAGCCGGTGCCCGGCGTCGGGCACAGCACCGGCGAGTGGTGCAGCAGCCAGGCCAGGGCGATCTGCCCCGGCCCGGCCCCGTGCGCGGCGGCCACCGCGGCCAGCGCCGCCGACCCGTCGCGGGTCAGCGCGCCGCTGCCGAGCGGGTAGTAGGGCAGGAAGGCGACCCCCTCGGCCTCGCACAGCGCGAGCAACGGCGCGGCCGAACGGTCCATCAGGTGGAAGGCGTTCTGGACGGAGGCCACCGCCTCCGTCTCCAGGGCCCGCGCCAACTGGTCGGCGCCCACGCTGTCGAGGCCGATGTGCCGGATCTTGCCCTCCGCGCGCAACTGCCCCAGCACGCCCAGCTGTTCCGCCTCCGGCAGGGCCGGGTCGAAGCGGTGCAACTGGTACAGGTCGATCCGGTCCACCCGCAGCCGCCGCAGGCTCGCCTCGCACGCCGCCCGCAGCTGTTCCGGGCGGCCCGCCACGTGCCACTCGTCGGGGCCGGTGCGCACCACCCCGCCCTTGGTCGCGATCACCAGGCCGTCCGCGTACGGGTACAGGGCCTCCGCGATCAGCTCCTCGGCCAGATCGGGCCCGTAGTTGTCGGCGGTGTCGATGAGGGCGACCCCGCGCTCCACCGCCGTGCGCAGCAGGGCCCGCGCCCGCTCCCGGTCCCCGCGCGGACCCCAGTACCCGGGACCGACGAGGCCCCCCGTCCCGAAGCCGAGCCGACGCACCGACAGGTCCCCGCCCAGACCGAACACCGTGTCCACCATGCCCTGACGGTAACGCAGGCGCGGCCGTGTGCCAGGCTCGTCCCATGCGTTACATCATCATCGGCGCGGGCGCGATCGGCGCCACCATCGGCGGACGCCTCGCGGAGGCCGGCGGCGAGGTCGTCCTCGTCGCCCGCGGCCCGCACGCGGACGCCCTGCGGACGGACGGCCTGCGGCTCACCACCGCCGACGGCCCCCGCACCCACCGGCTGCCGGTGGTCACCGGACCGCAGGAGCTCGGCGAGCTGCGCCCCGACGACGTCCTGCTGCTGGCCGTCAAGACCCAGGACGCCCTCGCCGCGCTCGACGCGTGGGGCGACGCGGAGGTCGCCGGCGGCGGCACCGCGGCCCAGCGCCTCGCGCTGGTCTGCGCGCAGAACGGCGTGGAGGGCGAGCGCCTCGCGCTGCGCCGCTTCGACCGGGTCTACGGCCTGTGCGTGTGGCTGCCCGCCAGCTTCCTGGAACCGGGCGCGGTCTCGGCCCTGGGCAGCCCGCACACCGGGATCCTGCAGCTCGGCCGGGCCGCGGGCGGCGCGGACGCGCGGGCCCGGCGGATCGGCGCCGACCTGGCGGCCGCCGGATTCGAGACGGTGGTCACCGAGGACGTGATGCGCTGGAAGTACGCGAAGCTGCTGGGCAACCTCGGCAACGCCATCCAGGCCACCACCGGCCCCGAACCGGACCCCGCCAAGGGCGCCCTGCTGCTGCGGGCGATCCGCGAGGCCAAGGCCGCCTTCGCCGCGGCCGGCATCGCCTACGCCTCGGAGGCCGAGGAGTCGGCGGCGCGCGACGGCAAGGCCGTGCAGCCGCCCGGGGTGCGCGGCGGCTCGTCCTGGCAGAGCCTGGCCCGCGGTACGGGCAGCATCGAGGCGGACTACCTCAACGGGGAGATCTCCCTGCTGGGGCGGCTGCACGCGGTCCCGACCCCCGTCAACGACGTGCTGCGGCGCGCGGCCAACATCTTCGCCCGCGAGGGCCTGCCCCCGGGTTCCATGACCATCGGGGACCTCACCGCGCTGGCCGACGAGGCCGAGGCCCGCGGATGAGCCGGTACGTCCTCTTCGACGTCGACGGCACGCTGATCGACGCGATCGACAACCAGCGGCGCGTCTGGGAAACCTGGGCCGAGCGGTACGGACTGGACCCGGCCGAGACCTACCGGGTCGCGCTGCGCACCCGCCCGACGGAGACCTTCGCGGAGCTCGCGCCGGACCGGGACCCGGCGGCCTGCCTGGCGCTGCTGCACGCGCTGGAGGACGAGGACGTACGGACCGGGACGTACGGCGCCTTCGAGGGCGCGGCGCGGCTGTTGGGCGCGCTGGCGCCGGGCTCCTGGGCGCTGGTCACCTCGAACTACGCGCACCGGGTGCGCGGCCGCTTCGAGCGCACCGGACTCCCCGTGCCCGAGGTCCTGGTGGACGCCGCCGCGGTGGCCGAGGGCAAGCCCTCGCCGGTCCCCTACCTGCGGGCCGCGGAGCTCCTGGGGGCGGACCCCCGGGACTGCCTGGTCATCGAGGACGCCCCCACGGGCGTGCGCGCGGGCCTGGCCGCCGGGATGACCGTCTGGGGGGTCAACGCGCCGGTCGCGGTGGCGGGCGTGCACCGGCACTTCGCCCGCCTCGCGGACGCGGCCCCGGAGGTCCTCGCCTTCGTGCGCGGCGCGGCTCAGGCCGACAGCGCGGGCAGCAGGGTCGCGGCGGGCGCCACCGCGTCGTAGCGGCGCAGCAGCAGCCGGGCCACCTCGGGGGCGGCGCCGAGCACCTCGGCCACCAGGTCGGCCCCGGCGGCCGCGGCGCCCGCCGCGATCCGGTCCGGGAGCCGCCCGGGGGCCAGCACGTACGGCGCCACCACCACCCGACGGGCACCGTCGGCGCGCAGCGCCCGTACGGCGTCCTCGGTGCGGGGCAATGCCGCGGAGGCGAACGCGGGCCGCACGGCGCACCAACCGGTGTGCCGCCACTCCCGCGCGATTTCAGCGATCACCGCGATCGCCTCCGGGTCTGAGGAACCGGCGGACGCGAGCACCACGCCGGTGGTCGAACGGTCGGCCGGACGCAGGCCGGCCTCCGCCAGCCGGCGCTCCAGGGCGCCGATCAGCAGGGGCGAGGGGCCGAGCACGTCGGCCACCCGCAGGGACAGTCCGGGCAGCGCGGCCCGGGAGCGCTCCAGCACCGCCGGGACGTCCGCCTTCGCGTGGAAGGCGCGGGTCAGCAGCAGCGGGAGGGCGACGACGTCCCGCACGCCGTCCGCGTACAGGGCCGAGAGGACCTGGGGTACGGACGGGGCGTTGAAGTCGAGGAACGCCGTCTCCACCCGCAGCCCCGGCCGCAGCGCCCGCACCCGCCCGGTGAGGGCGTGCACGGTCGCCGCGTGCCGCGGATCGCGGCTGCCGTGGGCGATGACCAGCAGAACGGGGCGCACGGCGCTGTCAGCTCTTGACCAGCAGACCGCGGGTGCGCAGCACCCAGCGCTCCAGCGGGCTGAAGATGATCAGGTCGATCGCGATGCCCACCAGCAGGATCAGGATGATCGCGAGGAACACCCCGGGCATGTCGATGTTGTTGCGGCCGTTCTCCAGCAACTGGCCCAGGCCCAGGCCCAGGTCGGGCGAGGAGGCGATGATCTCGGCGGCCATCAGCGAGCGCCAGGAGAAGGCCCAACCCTGCTTGAGACCGGCGAGGTAGCCGGGCAGCGCGGCCGGCATGACCACGTGCCAGGTGCCCTTGAGGCCCGTCGCACCCAGCGTGCGCCCGGCCCGCAGGAACAGCGGCGGGATCTGGTCGTGGCCCGCGACGAGGCCGTTGGCGATCGAGGGGACCGCGCCGAGCAGGATCACCGCGAACATCATCGAGTCGTTCAGGCCGAGCCAGATGACCGCGGGCGGCACCCAGGCCACCGACGGCAGGGACTGCAGCCCCTGGAGGATCGGGCCGATCGCGGCGCGCACGAACTTCACCCGGGCGACCAGCAGGCCGAGCGGGGTGCCGATGGCCAGGGCCAGCAGGAAGCCGAGCAGACCGCGGGAGACGCTGGTCCAGATGACCTCCAGCAGGGTCCCCTTGAGCCACATGGCGGTCAAGCCGTCCCACACCGCGGACGGCGAGGGCAGCTTGGTCGCGTCCGTGACGTGCGTGGAGACCAGCACCTGCCACACGGCGAGGACCAGACCGACGGCGATGACCGGCGGCAGGACCTTCTTGACGAGCACCTCGCGGACCGGGGTGCGGTGGGTCTGGACCGCGTCGAGCGCGTCCAGGCCGGCCTCCAGGCCGGCCAGGTCGTCGCTGGTCGCCTTGGCCGGGGCCGGTTCGGTGATGTCAGTGCTGGCCATGGCGGCGGATCTCCCCACGCAGGTGTTCAGTGATCTCGACGGACAGTTCCGCCACGTCCGGGTCCTCGATGCGGCGCGGCTGCGGAATGCCGACGGTCCATTCCTTGGCGACCCGGCCGGGCCGCGAGGAGAGCAGGACCACGCGCTGCGCGAGCCGGACCGCCTCGCGGACGTTGTGCGTCACGAAGAGGACGGAGAGGTTGGTCTCGGCCCAGATACGGGTCAGTTCGTTGTGCAGCACGTCGCGGGTGATGGCGTCCAGCGCCGCGAACGGCTCGTCCATCAGCAGCAGGCGGCTGTCCTGGGCGAGCGCCCGGGCGAGCGCCACGCGCTGGCGCATGCCGCCCGACAGCTCGTGGACGCGCTTGCCGTAGGCACCGCCGAGGCGGACCAGCTCCAGCAGCCGCTCCGCTTCCGGACGGCGCTCGGCCTTGGGCACCCCGCGCAGCCGCAGGGCGAGTTCGATGTTCTTGCCCGCGGTGAGCCACGGGAAGAGGGCGTGCTCCTGGAACATCAGGGCGGGCCGCCCGCCGGGGGTCTCGATCGACCCCGCGGACGGCGCGTCCAGCCCCGCGACCAGGTTGAGCAGGGTGGACTTGCCGCACCCCGACGCCCCCAGGATGGTGACGAACTCGCCGGGTGCGACATCGAGGTTGATGTCGTCCAGCACGAGCTGCGAACCGGCCGGGCCGGAGAAGGACTTCGAGACGTGCTCGATCCGCGCGGCGTGCGTCGTCGACGCCGTCGCTGCGGTGCCCTCGGCAGCCTTGGCGAGCGTGGTGGCCATGGTCGTCACCTCCTGGGGATCAACTGCGCTGACGGATTACTGACGGATTACTTGGCGCCGAGACCGGCGTCGGCGACCTCGGGCTTGCCCGCGGCCTTGAGCACCTTGTTCAGGAGCGACAGGTCGTAGATGCCGGCGAGGTCGGGCTGCTCGATGAGCTTGGCCTTGACCGCCCAGTCGGACTCCGTCTTCAGCGTGCTGGCCAGCGGGTCGTCGGTGACCAGGATGCTCGGCCACGCGGGGTCGATGACCTTGGCGTCCAGTTCCTTGCCGCTCAGGGTCTTCAGCGCGGCGTTCGCGGACGCCTTCGCCTTGTCCTGGTTGGCGTTGATCCACTCGTTCGTCTTGACGGTGCCGCGCAGCACGGCCTCGACGACGTCCGCGTGCTCCTTGAGGAACTTCTGCGACACGATGACGTTCGTGATCACGAACTTCTTGTCGGGCCACAGGCTGGTCTCGTCCAGGAGGACGGAGCCGCCGTCGGAGACGAGCTTGGAGGCCGTCGGCTCCGGCACCCAGGCGCCGTCGATCGAGCCCTGCTTGAAGGCGTCCGGGGTGACCTTGTTGTCCGTGCGGACGACGGAGACGTCACCCTTGCCGGACTCCGGGTCGACCTTCCAGCCCTTCTCGGCGATCCAGTTGAGGAAGGCGACGTCCTGCGTGTTCCCCTTCTGCGGGGTGGCGATCTTCTTGCCCTTGAGGTCGTCCAGGGTCTTGATCTTGTCCGGGTTCACGACCAGCTTGACGCCGCCGGAGGCGGAGCCGGAGATGATCCGCAGGTTCGAGCCCTTGGACTTCACGTAGCCGTTGATGGCCGGGGAGGGGCCGATGAAGCCGATGTCGAGAGAGCCACCGTTGAGGGCTTCGATCTCGGACGGGCCGGCGTTGAAGGTCTGCGGCTTGATGGTGGTGGAGCCGAGCTCCTTGGCGATCAGCCCTTCCTGGATGCCGACGAGCGCCGTGGCGTGCGTCAGGTTCGGGAAGTAGCCGATGCGGACCTCGGAGGCCGAGAGCTTCTTGGCGTCGGCCGGGGCCGCGCTCGCCTTGGTGTCTGCGGGCTCGTCCTTCGCGGCCTCGGAGCCGTAGCCGCACGAGGCGAGCGCCCCGATCAGCAGGGGCAGGGCGGCGGCGGCGACGACGCCGCGGCGGACGGTCTTACGGGTGGTACCGGTGGCAGGCACGGGAGGTGTTCCTCTCGTCGCGTCGTGGTCTCACGACGCGCGTCTTCGTTTGCGGAGCAAGGGCGGGTACAGCTCGTGGAGGGTGTGGGCGCGCATGCGGTGCGCGTACGTCATCGCGCACATCGCGCCACCCCTCCCTGGCCGCTGCCGAGGGCGCCGCTGCCCACGCGGCCGCCCTCCTTCGCGAAGGTCGAGTAGATGTCGGTCTTCGTCATGCTCAGAAGTCCCACCCTTCTTCATCCACGGGAGCCTGGTCGGCGGTCTCGGGCCGGGAGGCGAAGGCCGCCCCCGCCATGCCCGCCGCCAGGGTGGTTCCGTCGGCCGGGTCGATCAGCAGGAAGGACCCGGTACGGCGCGAGTCGGCGTAGGCGTCGAGCGCGAGCGGCTCGGCGGTGCGCACGACCACGCGACCGATGTCGTTGGTCACCAGCTGCCCGGGCTCCGGGTGCTGGGACAGGTCGTCCAGGGTCAGCCGCGAGGGAATCTCCTTGACGATCGCCTTCACCGTGCGCGTGGTGTGCTTGAGCAGCACCCGGGCGCCCACGGCCAGCGGCTGGTCGGCCACGTGGCAGACCGTCGCCTCGACGTCCTGCGTCGGGGCCGGGGCGCTCGCGCTCGGCGCGATCAGGTCGCCGCGCGAGATGTCGATGTCGTCCGCGAGCCGCAGGGTCACCGACTGCGGGGCCCACGCGATGTCGACGCTCTCGCCGAGCGCGTCGATCCCCTCGATGGTGCTCGTACGGCCCGACGGCAGGACGGTGACGGCCTCGCCGACGCGCAGCACGCCGGAGGCGATCTGGCCCGCGTAGCCGCGGTAGTCGGGGTGCTCGGCGCTCTGCGGGCGGATCACGTACTGCACCGGGAAGCGGGCCGGGCAGGCCGTGAGGTCGTGGCTGACCGGGACCGTCTCCAGGTGCTCCAGCACCGTCGGGCCGCCGTACCAGTCCATGTTCGCGGAGGGCTCCACGACGTTGTCCCCGGCCAGCGCGGAGATCGGGATCGCGGTGATCTCCGGGACGCCCAGGTCCGAGGCGTAGGCGGTGAACTCCTCGGCGATCGCCGCGAAGACCTTCTCCTCGTAGCCCACCAGGTCCATCTTGTTGACGGCCAGGACCACGTGCGGCACCCGCAGCAGGGCGGCGACGGCCGCGTGCCGGCGGGTCTGCTCGATCACGCCGTTGCGGGCGTCGACCAGCACCACGGCCAGGTCGGCCGTGGAGGCGCCGGTGACCATGTTCCGGGTGTACTGCACGTGCCCGGGGGTGTCGGCGAGGATGAACCGGCGGCGCGCGGTGGCGAAGTACCGGTACGCGACGTCGATGGTGATGCCCTGCTCGCGCTCGGCCCGCAGGCCGTCGGTGAGCAGCGCGAGGTCGGGGGTGTCCTGGCCGCGCTGCGCGGAGACCGCTTCGACGGCCTCCAGCTGGTCGGTCAGGATCGACTTGGAGTCGTGCAGCAGGCGCCCGACCAGGGTGGACTTGCCGTCGTCGACGGATCCGGCGGTCGCGAAGCGCAGCAGGGTGGTGGTCGACAGGTCGGCCAGCGGTTCGGTGGTGGCGGTCATCTCTAGAAGTACCCTTCGCGCTTGCGGTCTTCCATCGCGGCCTCGGACATCTTGTCGTCGGCGCGGGTGGCGCCCCGCTCGGTGAGCCGGGAGGCGGCGATCTCGGTGATCACGGCGTCCAGCGTGGTGGCGTCGGAGTCGACGGCGCCGGTGCAGGACATGTCACCGACGGTGCGGTAGCGGATCAGCCGCGTCTCGGGCACCTCGCCCTCCTTCGGGCCGCCCCACTCGCCGGCGGTCAGCCACATGCCGTGCCGCTGGAACACCTCGCGCTCGTGGGCGAAGTAGATGCCCGGCAGCTCGATGCCCTCGCGGGCGATGTACTGCCACACGTCCAGCTCGGTCCAGTTGGAGAGCGGGAAGACGCGCACGTGCTCGCCGGGCGCGTGGCGACCGTTGTAGAGGTTCCACAGCTCGGGGCGCTGGCGGCGCGGGTCCCACTGGGAGAACTCGTCGCGGAGGCTGAACACCCGCTCCTTGGCGCGGGCCTTCTCCTCGTCGCGACGACCGCCGCCGAAGACCGCGTCGAAGCGCAGCCGCTGGATCGCCTCGGTGAGCGGGAGGGTCTGGAGCGGGTTGCGGGTGCCGTCGGGGCGCTCGCGCAGCTTCCCCGCGTCGATGTAGTCCTGTACGGACGCCACGTGCAGGCGCAGTCCGTGCTCGGCCACCGTACGGTCGCGGTACTCCAGCACCTCGGGGAAGTTGTGACCCGTGTCGACGTGCAGCAGGGTGAAGGGCACCGGCGCGGGCGCGAACGCCTTGAGCGCCAGGTGCAGCATGACGATGGAGTCCTTGCCGCCGGAGAACAGCACCACCGGCTTCTCGAACTCGCCCGCCACCTCGCGGAAGATGTGCACCGCCTCGGATTCGAGGGCGTCCAGGTGGGACAGCGCGTAGGGCGCGTCGGCCTCGGTGTGGACGTGGGCGACCTTGGTGGTCATGCCAGACCCCTCTCGTTGAGCAGCGCGAACAGTGCCGCCGCGGACTCCTGCACCGACTGGGTGTGCGACTCGATCCGCAGGTCCGGGGCCGCGGGGGCCTCGTACGGGTCGTCCACACCGGTCAGGCCGGAGATCTCGCCCGCCGCCTGCTTGGCGTACAGGCCCTTCACGTCGCGCTCCGAGCAGACCTCGACCGGAGTGGCCACGTGGACCTCTAGGTAGGTCGTCCCCTCGGCGGCGTGCCGCTTGCGGACGGCCTCGCGGCTGTCCTCGAACGGGGCGATGACCGGGACCAGGGCCTTCACGCCGTTGCTCGCGAGCAGTTCGGCGACGAAGCCGATCCGCTGCACGTTGGTGTGCCGGTCCTCGCGGGTGAAGCCCAGCCCGGCGGAGAGGAACTCGCGGATCTCGTCCCCGTCGAGCACCTCCACCCGGTGGCCCTCGCCGCGCAGCCGCTCGGCCAGCGCGTACGCGATGGTCGTCTTGCCCGCGCTCGGCAGCCCGGTCAGCCACACGGTGGCGCCCTGGTCGCTCACGCTCATCTGTTCGTTCTCCGTCGGTTCCGTACGGTTCGTGGACTCGGTCATCAGCCGTGCAGCCCGCATTCGGTCTTGCCGAGCCCGGCCCAGCGGCCGGACCGGGCGTCCTCGCCCTCCGCCACCCGTCGGGTGCACGGCGCGCAGCCCACGGAGGCGTAGCCGTCCATCAGCAGCGGATTGGTCAGGACCCCGTGTTCGGCGACGTACGCCTCCACGTCCTCCTGGGTCCAGCGGGCTATGGGGGAGACCTTGACCTTCTGCCGCTTCTCGTCCCAGCCGACCACCGGGGTGTTCGCCCGGGTCGGGGACTCGTCGCGGCGCAGGCCGGTCGCCCACGCGTCGTACGCCGTCAGGCCCTCTTCCAGCGGCTTGACCTTGCGCAGCGCGCAGCACAGGTCCGGGTCCCGGTCGTGCAGCTTGGGGCCGTACTCGGCGTCCTGTTCGGCGACGCTGCGGCGCGGGGTGAGCGTGATGACCTTGACGTCCATCACGGCCTCGACCGCGTCGCGGGTGCCGATGGTCTCCTCGAAGTGGTAGCCGGTGTCGAGGAAGACCACGTCCACGCCGGGGCGCACCCGGGAGGCGAGGTGGGCGACCACAGCGTCCTCCATCGAGGAGGTCACGGCGAACTTCGGGCCGAAGGTGTCGGCCGCCCAACGCATGATGTCCAGCGCGGAGGCGTCCTCCAGGTCGCGGCCCGCCTGCTCGGCCAGCTCCTTGAGATCGCCGGTCCGGCTCTCCTGAACTGCCGTCATATCTCTTCCCCTCCAGTGGTGTCGGACCGAAGTCCGCGGGCCAGCAGCCCGAGGTACTTCAACTGGAAGGCTCGATTGCAGGACCTGCATTCCCAGGCGCCGTGACCCTGTTCGTTCGGGAACAGGTCCTCGTCGCCGCAGTACGGGCAGTGGAAGGGCGCGGCGCGCTCGCTCATGCCAGGCTCTTCTCGTCGGCGCGCGCGACCCAGGCGGCGAAGCGCTCGCCGTCCTCGCGCTGCTCCTCGAAGCGCGTGACGACCCGCTCGACGTAGTCGGGCAGACCGTCCGCGGTGACCTTGAGGCCGCGGACCTTGCGGCCGAAGCCGGCCTCCAGGCCCAGGGCGCCGCCGAGGTGCACCTGGTAGCCCTCGACCTGGTTGCCGTCGTCGTCCAGGACCAGCTGGCCCTTGAGACCGATGTCCGCCACCTGGATGCGGGCGCAGGCGTTGGGGCAGCCGTTGATGTTGATGGTGAGCGGCTCGGCGAAGTCCGGCAGGCGGCGCTCCAGTTCGTCGATCAGCGAGGCGCCGCGCGCCTTCGTCTCGACGATGGCCAGCTTGCAGAACTCGATGCCGGTGCAGGCCATCGTGCCGCGGCGGAAGGGGGACGGCTTGACCCGCAGGTCCAGCGCCTCCAGGGCGGCGACGAGGGAGTCCACCTGGTCCGCCTCGATGTCGAGGACGACCATCTTCTGCTCGGCGGTGGTGCGCAGCCGGCCCGAACCGTGCCGCTCGGCCACGTCCGCGATTTTGGTGAGGGTGGCGCCGTCCACGCGGCCGACCCGGGGGGCGAAGCCGACGTAGAAGCGGCCGTCCTGCTGCTGGTGCACGCCGACGTGGTCGCGCCACTGGCCGGTGGGCTGCGCGGGGGCGGGACCGTCCGTCAGCTCGCGCTTCAGGTACTCGTCCTCCAGGACCTGGCGGAACTTGACCGGGCCCCAGTCGGCGACGAGGAACTTCAGGCGGGCGCGGTTGCGCAGCCGGCGGTAGCCGTAGTCGCGGAAGATCGAGATGACGCCCTCGTAGACGTCCGGGACCTCGTCCAGCGAGACCCAGGTGCCCAGGCGGACGCCGAGCTTGGGGTTGGTGGAGAGCCCGCCGCCGACCCAGACGTCGAAGCCGGGGCCGTGCTCCGGGTGGTTCACGCCGACGAAGGCGATGTCGTTGATCTCGTGCGCCACGTCGAGCAGCGGCGAGCCGGAGACGGCCGACTTGAACTTGCGGGGCAGGTTGGAGAAGTCCTTGTTGCCCACGATCCGGCGGTAGATCTCGTCGATGGCGGGGGTGCCGTCGACGATCTCGTCCTTGGCGATGCCGGCGACCGGCGAGCCGAGGATGACGCGGGGGCAGTCGCCGCAGGCCTCGGTGGTGGAGAGGCCGACCGCCTCCAGGCGCCGCCAGATCTCCGGGACGTCCTCGATGCGGATCCAGTGGTACTGCACGTTCTGCCGGTCGGTGAGGTCGGCGGTGCCCCGGGCGAACTCCTGCGAGATCTCGCCGATCACGCGCAGCTGCTCGGTGGTCAGGCGGCCGCCGTCGATGCGGACGCGCAGCATGAAGTACTCGTCGTCCAGCTCCTCCGGCTCCAGGATCGCGGTCTTGCCGCCGTCGATCCCGGGCTTGCGCTGGGTGTAGAGGCCCCACCAGCGCATCCGGCCGCGCAGGTCGTTGGGGTCGATCGAGTCGAAGCCCCGCTTGGAGTAGATCGTCTCGATGCGTGTCCGCACGTTGAGACCGTCGTCGTCCTTCTTGAACTGCTCGTTGCCGTTGAGGGGCGTGTGGTGACCGACGGCCCACTGGCCCTCACCGCGGTGGCGGCCGGGCTTGCGGCGCGCGGCTGCGGGGGCGGCTGCGGGCGTTTCTGGGGTGGCGGCCATGGCGGTACGTCCTTCTGTGGCGGCTCGAAGCTAGGGCAGGCGGAGCGACGGTGCCCACGGCTTCGACCTGCGGAGATGCGCGGCAGTGCGCTGACAGGTGTGGCGGATCGCGCCCCCTTCGCCGGTGGGCGGGGGGCGTTCTTCGGCCTGCGGGGGCTTGCGGAATCGACGCGTCCGCGGGGCGGCGGCGACGAGGTGCGGCGGTGGCTGGTTCCGTCAGCGCGCCGGACAGATGGCGCTGGACATGCGGCCGAGGTCGACGTGCCGCCGACTCACCAAGGCAATTCCAGCTCCATTCATGGCGGAAGCGTGTCATGGGCCGATTGGAGGAGTCCACTACTGTCCACCATTCGGACGAAAGCGTCCCGCATCCTGGGACCGTGTGGCCCGAGTCACCTCCTGAGCCTCCCGTGACCACCCACTACCCCCCGTTTTCAGCCGCGACTCGCTTCCCGGGGGGCGGTCGATTCAGCACGCTGGTGGGGGCCGCCGATCCAGCCCCGCCGGCGTTTGAGGTGCCCCCGGAGGGGAGGCGGGCCCGCGGACGGGGTGCCGGCAGGACGTGGCTGCCGTCGCCTCCGGCGGCGCCTCAAACGCCGGCGGGGCTGGAATTGGCCGGGGTCGAGGCCAACCCAGCCTCGCCGGCGTTTGAGGCGCCCCCCGGAGGGGAGATGGGCCCGCGGGCGGGGTGCCGGCAGGAGGGGGCTGATTCAGCCTCGCCGGCGTTTGAGGCGCGCCCCCCGGAGGGGGCGTGGGGCGGGTGCTCCCCGCCAGGGGTCAGGCTCCGGGCCAGGGGCCCGGGGTCGGGGTGTCGGCCTTGGACTCCGTCTCGGTGTGGAAGAGCCGGAAGCCGCGCCGCCGGTAGTTGTCCATCGCCGTCGGCCCGTCCTGGCTACAGGTGTGCAGCCAGACCCGCTTCGTCGCCTCCCGCTCCGGCCACCGCGACGCGAGGTCCCAGGCCCGGGCGACGCCCACCGACAGCAGGTGCCCACCGATCCGCCGCCCCCGGAAGTCCGGCAGCAGCCCGAAGTACATGATCTCCACCGCGCCGTCGTCCTGCGGGTCGAACTCCACGTACCCCGCCGGCGTCCCCCGGTCGTAGGCCACCCAGGTCTCCACCCCCGGGCGCCCCAGCTGGCGCACCCACTCCTCCCGGGTCAGCGACAGCCGGTCCGTCCAGTGGATGTCACCGCCGACCGAGGCGTACAGGAAGCGGCTGAACTCGGGCGAAGGGACCTCCGCGCGCGAGATCGTGATCTCGGAGCCTGGAACGACCGCCGGAACGAGGTCGTCCGGCGAGGTCATCTCCAGGGACCAGGTGGTGAGGGTGAGGGTGCTCATGCAGGTCAGGGAATCACATCCCGCAATCACATCCCGCAATCACAGCCCCCACCCGGCGGCCCCACCCCCGCGGACCGCCCCGGGCCCCGCCGCCCGCTCCGACCGCGCCCTGAGCACCGCCGGCGCGCTCGAATGCGGCAGGAGGTCCGCGGGCCGCTCCGGCCGGACCACCTCCACCTCCACGTCCTCCGCGAACCGGTACGGCCGGTGCGTCAGCACCCCGGCCAGGTGGCGCCGTACCCGCGAGAGCTCGGCCCGCACCGTCACCGTCCGCGTCGCGTCCCCGAACAGCTCCAGCGCCAGCTCCGCCGCCGTGCGCCCCCGCGGGCTCTCCGCCAGCAGGAACAGCAGCTCCGCGTGGCGCGGGCTCAGCTCCTGGGTCCAGCTGCCCGCCGCCCCGAACACGGTCGCCGACCAGGTCCGCGCCCGGCTCAGGTCCAGCACCACCCGGCCCGCCGCCGCGCCCGTACGGACCTCCTCGATCCGCAGCAGCCAGCCGCCCGGCAGCGGCTCCACCGCGCAGTGGCCCAGCTGCGGGACCCAGTGCCGGCCCGGCCCGAAGGCCTTGGGCAGCGGCACCCGGTCGACCGGGGCCAGCCCGGTCACCGCCGCCGTCCAGCCGTGCGGGTCCACGGCCAGCGCCCGCCCCGGCAGCCGCGCCAGCAGCGGGGCCGCCACCGACCGCAGCCGCTCCAGGGACTCCAGGTGGCGGATCCGCAGCTCCCGCTCGGCGAGCCGGGCCACCGAGGCCACCCAGGTCAAGGTGGCCGGATGCATCGTGGCCAGCGGCCCGCTGACGTCCACCACGCCCAGCAGCTGCCCGTCGCGCGGATCGTGCACGGGCGCCCCCGCGCAGGTCCAGTCGTGGTGGGTGGAGACGAAGTGCTCCGCCGAGAACACCTGCACCGGCCGCCGCGTGACCAGGGCGGTGCCGACCCCGTTGGTCCCGACCACCGCCTCGTCCCAGTCCGCGCCCACGCCGAAGCCGAGCCGGTCCGCCCGGCGCAGGATCGAGGAGGCGCCCTCGCGCCACAGCAGCCGCCCGTCCGCGTCGGCGATCACCATGATGTGCAGCACCTCGTCCAGGTTGGGGAGCAGCCCCTCGCGCAGCACCGGCAGCAGCGCCCGCAGCGGCGACACCTGGCGCCGTTCCTCCGTCTCGGCCGCCGACAGCATCCGGGAGCGGGTGTCCCGGTCCGGGTGCATCCCGCCGGCCATCATCCGCCGCCAGGACTCGGCGATCTCGGGGCGCGGCGCCGCCGGCGGCCGGTCCCCCGCGAGCGCGGCCGCCCGTACGCCTCTGAGCAGTCGGGCCGCGTCGCGCGCGTCCATCGCGGCGAGCCGCGCCACGTCGACCGCGGTCCCCGCGATACCCGCGCCACCTGCAGTGGTTGCCACCGGATCCTCCTGAATGAACCGGACCGTGCGTTACGGATTCCCCATCGGACTCACAGGTTGCAACGGTCTGCAACTCTCGCCAAGCCCCGGTCGTCCGATCGAAACTGTGCGTCACGCCGACAGGCGGCGTGAAGGCTCCTCCTCGGGGCTGAACCGGAGCAGGTGTGGTGCCGAGTCGGCGCGGCGCCACCCTGCTGCCGGCAGACGGGCCCGGGTCCGGGCTCGGAGCGGTTTGGGGACCTCTCCTAACCCGCGATCCGCGCCCGTTCGACCACCGCGCCCAGGTCCAGGCTGTGCGGCAGCGTCCCGAAGGCCGTCCCCCAGTCCCGGCCGAGCCGCGAGGCGCAGAAGGCGTCGGCGACCGCGGGCGGGGCCCAGCGCACCAGCAGCGAACCCTGGAGCACCAGCGCCATCCGCTCCACCACGCGCCGGGCCCGTGCCTCGATCCCCTCCAGGTCGGCCAGCTCCGTCAGCAGGTCCTTCACGGCCCCGTCCAGCCGGTGATCCGCCCCGCGCGCGAGGCCGACCTCCTGGAGGAAGGCGTTCAGGGCCTGCGGCTCGCGCTGGAGCGCCCGCAGCACGTCCAGCGCCTGTACGTTGCCCGAGCCCTCCCAGATCGAGTTCAGCGGGGATTCCCGCAGCAGCCGGGGCAGCCCGGACTCCTCGACGTACCCGTTGCCGCCCAGGCACTCCAGCGCCTCCGCGACGGCAGGGGTGCAGCGCTTGGTCACCCAGTACTTCGCCGTGGGCACGGCGATGCGCAGGAAGGCCCGCTCCTGCGCGGTGCCCGCGTCGTAGGCGGCCGCCAGCCGCAGCGTCAGCACGGTGGCCGCCTCCGACTCGACGGCCAGGTCCGCCAGCACGTTGCGCATCAGCGGCTGGTCGATCAGCTTCGCGCCGAAGGCGGAGCGGTGCTCGGTGTGGTGCACGGCCTGCGTCAACGCCTGCCGGATCAGCGAGGCCGACCCGATCACGCAGTCGAGCCGGGTCGCGGCGACCATCTCGATGATGGTGCGCACCCCGCGGCCCTCCTCGCCCACCCGCCGGGCCCAGGTCCCGTCGAACTCCACCTCGCTCGACGCGTTCGACCTGTTGCCGAGCTTGTCCTTCAGCCGCTGGATCGCGAAGACGTTGCGGGTGCCGTCCGCCAGTACCCGCGGCACCAGGAAGCAGGTCAGCCCGCCCGGGGCCTGGGCCAGGACGAGGAAGCCGTCGCACATCGGGGCCGAGCAGAACCACTTGTGCCCGGTCAGCAGGTACTCGCCCGAAGCGTCCAGCGCCACCGCCCGCGTGGTGTTCGCGCGCACGTCGCTGCCGCCCTGCTTCTCGGTCATCCCCATCCCGAAGAGGACGCCCGACTTCTGCCCGGCCGGGCGCAGTCCCTGGTCGTAGACGTGCGAGGTGAGCCGCGGCTCCCACTCGGCCGCCAGCTCCGGGTCCGTGCGCAGCGCCGGCACCGCCGCGTGGGTCATGGAGACCGGACAGCCGTGGCCCGCCTCGGCCTGGGACCAGACGAAGAAGCCGGCGGCGCGCCGCAGGTGCCCCGCCTCGCGCCCCCAGGCGTCGGTCAGCCCGCTCGTCACCGCGTGCCCGAGCAGCCGGTGCCAGGAGGGGTGGAAGTCCACCTCGTCGATCCGGTTGCCGTACCGGTCATGTGTGCGGAGCTTCGGCGGGTTCTCGTTGGCCTGGGCGCCCCATTCCTGGGCCTGTGCGGAGCCCGCGGCGCGCCCGAGTTCGGTGAGTTCCTCCCTTACGCCCGGGAGGAGTTCGGGGTCGAGGTGCCGTTCCACCCCCTCGGTGAGGGCGCGGTCGCCGCCGTAGACGTCGTGCCCGACCAGGGGCGGTGCCTGGTTGCTGACTGTGTGGGTGGTGGCTGCCATGCCGATACGGTAAGGAGGTGCAGCCAGCAAAAGAAACACCCGAGCGGCCTCCGGGTCGGCTCCACCGGGCCCGGGCCCTTTACCGCAACGTGTCCAAGCGCAAGATGTCCTGGCTGCTGCTCAAGGACACGGTCAACTCGTGCATCGAGTACCGGATCCTGGGACTCGCGGCCGAAGCGGCCTTCTTCACGCTGCTCTCGCTGCCGCCGCTGTTCCTCGGCCTGCTCGGGCTCGTCGGCTACGTGGACGGCTGGAGCGGCACCACCTCGGTGCAGAGCATCGAGGAGAACATCCTGCGGGCGGTCGGCACCGTGCTCTCCGACCGGGGCGTCAACGACATCGCGAAACCGATGCTGGACGACGTGACCCGGCAGGCCCGCCCCGACCTCATCTCGCTCGGCTTCGCCTTCGCCCTGTGGTCGGGCTCGCGCGCCGTCAACGTCTTCGTCGACACCATCACGGTCATGTACGGGCTCGACGGCCAGCGCGGCATCGTCAAGACCCGGCTGCTGGCCTTCCTGCTGTACGTCGTCGCCCTGCTCGTCGGCTCGGTCGTGCTGCCGCTCCTGGTGGTGGGTCCGGACGCGGTGGTGCGGTGGGTGCCGTGGGGCACGGAAGTGGTGGCGGTGCTGTACTGGCCGACCGTCACCCTGCTGTCCATCGTCTTCCTGACCACGCTCTACCACGTCTCGGTGCCGGTGCGCTCGCCGTGGATCGAGGACGTGCCGGGCGCGCTGATCGCGCTGGCCATGTGGGTGTTGGGCTCGTTCCTGCTGCGGATCTACCTGACGAACACGGTGGAGGGGCCGACCATCTACGGCTCCCTGGCCGCGCCCGTCGCCGTCCTGCTCTGGATCGGGATCTCGGCCTTCGCCGTGCTGGTGGGCGCCGCGGTCAACGCGGCCATCGACCGCGTCTGGCCGTCGGTGGCGACCGCGGCGGCCCGCGAGGCCAACGAGCGGGTGCGGGAGGCCGAGGCGGCCCAGCTGGTCGCCCGGGCGGCCGCCTGGCGGGCCCTGGCCGAGGGCGAGTCGGAGGACGACGAGGACGCGGGAATGCCCTCCGAGTTCCCCGAGCGCTGGTCCAAGTTCCTCCCGCCCGAGGACTACTCCTCCCGGCTGCGCAAGCACTGAACCCCGCCGACCCCGCGCACCCGTCGGGGCGGGCGGTCGGGGCGGGCGGTCGGGCCGGGGACGGGCACGAGTGTCTCCTCGGCTCGCGGCTGCGGGGTGGTCGGAGGAGGGGGGGCGGTGGGGACCGCTCGTCCTTGCGGGGACACTCCTGCCCGTCCCCGGCCCGACCGCGCACCCGTCGGGGTCGGTGCGGACCGTACGGCGCTGCGCGTACGGCGCTACGCGTTCGGGGCGAAGAGGGAGACCGCGCCGCCGTCCGGGTCCAGCACGATGGCGTAGCGCTGCCCCCAGAAGGCGTCCCAGGGCTCCCGGTGCGCCGTACCGCCGCCGGTCGTGGACAGCTCGGCGTACAGCGCGTCGACCTCGGCGGGGGAGTCGCACAGGAAGGCCAGCCCGACCCGGTCCGCGCCCGGTTCGGGGCGCTTCCACTCCGGGTCGAAGGAGCGGATGACCTCCACCGTGTCCCAGCCGATCCGCAGGCCCCCGGGGAGGGCGGCCTCGACGTGCGGTTCCCGGTCCGCCGCGGCCGGGACGTCCAGCCCGAGCCGGCGGTAGAAGGCGAGCGAGGCGGCCATGTCGGAAACGACCAGGCCGATCATGTCGAGTCGTGGCGTCATGCCGACCACCCTAGGCCGCGGTCCCGCCGGGCCGCGGGATCAGTGCCCGGCGCCGCCGCCCCGGCAGCCGCAGCCCCGGGCGGCGGCGCGCGGCAGCCCGTCGGTGAACTCGCTCTGCGAGAAGACCGCGAGCACGGTGGCGTCCTCGGCCCCCTCGTTGACCAGGGTGATCTCCTTGCCGGCGGGCAGCATGGCGAAGTCGCCCGGCGCCACGGTCCGCGCACCGCAGCCGCAGGAGGCCACGACGGCGCCGCTGACCCCGGTCAGCAGCAGCTCGGAGGCGCCGTGCGCGTGCGCCGGTACGGTCCCGCCCGCGGGCACCTGGATCCGTACGGCGGCCAGCGCGCGGAAGGGGCCGCCCGCCGGGTCGAGCCGCAGCGCGGGGCCGCTGCCGGGGGTGGTGTCGAGGGCGGTGTCGATGGTCATTCCGAACATGGGGTTCCTTCTGTCGCTCGTGTGGTCGGGGATGTGGTCGGTGGTGCCGTGGTGCGGGGACGCAGCAGCGCGGCGCACGGGCCGGGGCCGATGGAGGGCCGGAGTTCCGCCGTAGTGTCGGTGGACTCCAACAGCCCCTCCAGCACCCCCTCGTGGACCGCGCACACCACGTCGGGGTGGGTGTGCACCAACCAGCCGTACGGGCAGTGGAGCAGCAGCAGCCGGGTGTCGCCCGGCTCCCGGTGGGGCCGGAAGCCCAGGCGCGCCGTCAGTGCGAAGACCCGCTCCGCGGCGGGCGTCGGGGCCCCGCCCGCGGCGAGCCGCCGTCCCCACTCCCGTCCGGCGGACCGGGCGCCGGCGCGGTCCCCGGCGGCCGTCTTCGCGACCGCCTCGGCCAGGGCGTCCGCGAGGTCGCGGTAGACCTCGCACCGGTCCTCGCCGCCGGATTCCGTGGCGGCGTACCGCAGGCGCGGCCGGCCCCGCCGCCGTCCCGGGCCCTGGGAAGGGGCGGAGGTGACCAGCCCCGCCTTGCCGAGCACCGCCAGGTGGTGGCGCACGGTGGCGGTGGAGAGGCCGGTGGCGGCGGTGAGTTCGGGGACGCTCGCCAGCGTGCCGTCGGCCTCGCGCAGCAGCGCCAGCAATCGGCGCCGCGAGGGGGCGGCCAAGGCGTGCTCGGCTGCGGTCATGCTCCGAATTTAAACGGCGCGGATCGCTGGAAATGCTGCGAAAGGTCCCCTCGGAGGGGGTCGAAGAGCCCGAGATCGGGCGGGGAGGCGAGCTCGGAGAACGGCCCGGAGAACAGCCCCGGGAACTGCCCGGAGAACAGCCCGGAAAAACAGTTGGCGCGGTGGCGCGGGCGCGCGATACCGTGAGCTCGTTCACGCCGAGTGGACCGGAACCGCCGTGTGCGGATCCGTATTTCACAGGAGGTGAGTCCATTGATGACGGTCGTTGCGCAGGGCACTGCCCGCACCCAGCAGCTCATCAATCTCATTCCTGTGGTCTCCGGCTGACCTTCAGCTCATCTTCCGCGCGCGGCGCGCGCGTTCTGCCGGGGCCACCCTGTGAAGGGTTCCCCTTGACCTCCTCTGCCTTCCCGCAGATCGCTTCGCTCCAGCTTCCGCTCCAGCACGCCCTCAACCCGTTCGGTTGGGACGACGCCTGGGCCGCCGCGTTCGCGCCGTACGCCGAGCAGGGCCTCGTGCCCGGCCGGGTCGTCCGGGTCGACCGCGGCCAGTGCGACGTCATGACCGCGGACGGGATCGTCCGCGCCGACACCGCCTTCGTCACCCCGCACGACCCGCTGCGGGTCATCTGCACCGGTGACTGGGCCGCCGTCGAGGCGGTCGGCTCCCCCCGTTACGTCAAGGCGTACCTGCCGCGCCGGACCGCCTTCGTACGGTCCACCTCGTCCCAGCGCTCCGAGGGGCAGATCCTCGCGGCCAACGTCGACCACGCGATCATCGCGGTCTCGCTCGCGATCGAGCTCGACCTCGGCCGCATCGAACGCTTCCTCGCCCTCGCGTGGGAGTCCGGCGCGCAGCCGCTGGTCGTCCTGACCAAGGCGGACCTGGTGCCCGACCCGGTCACCCTGGGCCACCTCGTCCAGGACGTGGAGACCACGGCCCCGGGCGTCGAGGTGCTCACCGTCTCCTCCCTCACCGGGGAGGGCACGGACATCCTCACCGCGGTCGTCGGCTCCGGCACCAGCGTGCTGCTGGGCATCTCGGGCGCCGGCAAGTCCACCCTGGCCAACGCGCTGCTCGGCGACGAGGTCATGGCGGTCCAGGCCGCCCGTGAGGTCGACGGCAAGGGCCGGCACACCACCACCACCCGCAACCTGCTCGCCCTGCCGGGCGGCGGGGTCCTGATCGACACCCCGGGGCTGCGCGGCGTCGGCCTCTTCGACGCGGAGGCGGGCGTCGGCCAGGTGTTCTCCGAGATCGAGGAGTTCGCCGCCCAGTGCCGCTTCCACGACTGCGCCCACGAGGCGGAGCCGGGCTGCGCGGTGCTGCGGGCGGTGGAGGAGGGTGCGCTCCCCGAGCGGCGGCTGGAGAGCTACCGCAAGCTCCTGCGGGAGAACCAGCGGATCGTGGCCAAGACCGACGCCCGGCTCCGCTCGGAGATCGCGCGCGACTGGCGGATGAAGTCCGCGGTGGGCCGCGCCAACTACGCCGCCAAGCGCGGCGGCCGGGCCTGAGCCCGGTCCGCCCTCCGGGGGTGCCGCACACGCGTCTGCGCGTGGGGCACCCCCGGAGGGATCGGTCGGACGGGTCCTGCGGACGGAGTGCCGGTGGGAGGGGGCAGCGCGGCTGCCGGTGCCTCCGGCGGCGCCTCAAACGCCGGCGGGGCTGGATTTGGCTCCGGCGGCGCCTTGAACGCCGGCTCCCGGCTCCCGGCCGGAAGCCGATCCAGCCCGACCGGAGCCACACCCAGCCCCGCCGGCGTTTGAGGCGCCGCCGGAGGCAAATCCAGCCCCGAGCCGGCTACGGCTCCAGGCCCCAGGACAGGACGCGGGTCGGCCGGATGCGGATCACCTCCGGGCTGAAGTGGGGGCCCAGCGCGTGCGGCCCCACCTCCAGCACGGCGGTGCCCCGGATCTCGATCCCCCGCACCCGCCACGGCCGCGTGCTCACCAGGTCGTCCACCACCAGCGACAGCCGCGGGTTGCCCTGGAGGTTGCGCCACTTCTTCGTCGTGCCCATGGCCAGCCCCCCGACCAGCACCGTGCCGTCCTCCTGGGGGAAGAACCCCACCGGATTGGCCTGCGGCTGCCCGGCCGCGTCCACCGTCGCCAACCGCCCCAGGTGCTGCGACCGCAAGTAGGCGTTCTCCGCCTCGCTGAACCCCGTGAATTGCGTCATGGCACCAGGCTCACAGCCCCCGCCGCCGACCACATCGGGCTCCAGCCCTAGGGCTGGGGACCCGGTCCCCGCGCGGGGGTCCTCAGCCGCCCGTCGCCACCACGGCCAGCCACGCCCCCGTCACCAGCAGGCACGCGAACAGCTCCACCAGCACGCTCGTGCCCACCGCCCGCATCACCGACCGCAGCGAGGTCACCGCCTCGCCGTGGCTGCCCAGGCGGCGGCGCTCGCACAGGTAGATGCCGCCCATGAAGCCCGGCACCGCGCCCAGCACGGGGACCAGGACGAAGCCGAGGAGGGCGCCCGCACCGGCGTACACCGCCATCCGGCGGGTGACGCCCACGCCCCGCAGCCGTCGTGGCGGCAGCTGCCACTTCACCACCTGCACCACCAGCAGCAGCGCCGTCGCCGAGACCAGCAGCGACCACGCGGGCGCCGTCCGCTCGTGCATGGCCCACCACAGCAGGCCGGCCCAGACCAGCAGCGTCCCGGGGACACCCGGCACCAGCACCCCGAGCACCCCGAGCAGCATCACCAGGCCCACCAGGAGCAGCTGAGGCAGATCCATCTGATCAGCGTGACCGACCCGGGGCTATCGGGCCACCCAGCCCCGTTCGTACGCGTGCCAGCCGAGCTGCATCCGGGTCGTGACCCCGGCGGTCTCCATCAGCCCCTTCACCCGCCGCTGGACCGTCCGCAGCCCCAGTTCCAGGTGCTTGGCCACGCTCGCGTCGGTCATCCCCACCAGCAGCAGCGAGAGGATCTCCAGGTCCGTGGCGTCGGGGCCGCCGTCCGACTCGTCGACCGTGCCGCCCGCCCCCAGCCGCAGCGGCAGCGCCTCCCGCCACACCGCCTCGAAGAGCCCCATCAGGGATTCCAGCAGCCCCGACGCGTGCACGACCAGCGCCGCGGGCTCCGCGGTCCGGGCCGTCAGCGGCACCATCGCCAGGCTCCGGTCCGCGATCACCAGCTTCGTCGGCACCTCGTCCGTCGCCCGGACCCGCTCGCCGCGGCCCAGCGCCGTCGAGGCCTCCCGCAGCCCCCTCGGCAGGGTCAGCACCTCGCGCTCGATCACCACGCGGTAGTCCACCCCGCGCACGCTGGCGTGCTCCTCCGCCTCGTTCTCCGTGCCCGTCATCACCTGCGGCCGCCCGGTCACCAGGGCGCACACCTCCTGCGTCGCGCCCAGCTGGAGCTGGACGAAGCGGTGCGCCACCGCGCTCGCCCCGGTGACCACCTCGACCAGGTCGTGGACGGCCGGTTCCGCCGCCTCCACCCGGTACTCCTCGGCCAGCAGCGCCGCCGCCAGTTCGGCTTGTTCCAGCTCGTGCCGTTGCTGGGTCAGCAGCGCTCCCAGCGCCACCCCCGGTGGCGCGGCCACCCAGCGACCGGGCCGGGCCGAGGACTGCGCGGCCAGCCCCTGGCGCTCCAGGTGCCGCAGCGCCCGCTCGGTCTGCGGCACCGGCAGGGTCAGCCGGTGCGCGAGGTCGGGGACCTCCGCCGCTCCCAGCGCCACCAGCGCGCGGTACGCCGACTCCTGGCCCTCGTCCAGACCTATCGCACCCAGCAACCCGTCCACCCACTCTCCACCCGGTCCGCGGCCACCCGCTTATGGCGGGAAGCGGCCACGGCACAAACCCGCCGTGGACATCATCACCGCACCTCCCGCCGCTCTGCCAAGGTGACGCCACCGCAGCACCAACATCCGCTGGCCAGAAGCCATTTACGCGGCAGCTTTGCCGTGCAATGCAACCGTTGGCCGGAATTCACCTGGGGAGAGCGATGCGCCCGATATCGCGCACGGCGCTGGGAGCGGCCACCGCGGCCGTCCTGGCCGTCACTGCCGTCGGAACCTCGGCGGCGCAGCCGAGCGACGGCGGGCCGGCGAAGAGACCACTGACCGGGAGCGCGGCGGCGGCCGGACAGAGCGCCGGAGCGGCGACCGTCACGCTGGTCACCGGCGACAGGATCCTGGTGTCCACGGACGCCACCGGCCGCACCGCGGCCACCGCGCTGCCGCGCGAGGACGGCTCCCAGCCGCTCGTGCAGACGCGGCAGTCCGGCAAGGACGTCTACGTCTACCCCG
Source organism: Streptomyces sp. NPDC098789 (assembly GCF_044759975.1). NCBI lineage: Bacteria > Bacillati > Actinomycetota > Actinomycetes > Kitasatosporales > Streptomycetaceae > Streptomyces > Streptomyces sp. NPDC098789. Next base: position 91,513 of record NZ_JBIWAJ010000005.1, on the reverse strand, counting down.
AGAGCGCGGTCAAGGCGCTCGCGGCGGGCACGGTCGACGCGGAACTCTTCAACGTCACCGGCCTGATCCGGCAGGGCTACGACGACGCGCACGCCAAGAAGCTGCCGCTGATCGCGGTCTACGAAGGCCTCGACACCGCCCGCAGCGCCCCGGTCGCCCCGCGCGGCGCCGAGCGCTCCCTCGTCCTCGGCTCGATCGGCGCGGTCGCGCTCTCGGCCGACAAGGCGCAGGCGGCCACCTTCTGGTCGGACGTCACCGCCAAGGCCGCCGCCCGCTCGCGCGGCGCGGGCGGCCTGAAGAAGCTGTGGCTGGACGGCAAGGTCCGGACGAACCTGGAGCGTTCGACCAAGCAGGTCAACGCCACCGCCGCCTGGGCCGCCGGCTACGACGGCACGGGCACCAAGGTCGCCGTCCTCGACACCGGCGTGGACCTCGACCACCCCGACCTCAAGGGCCGGATCGTCGAGTCGAAGAACTTCACCGACTCCGACACCGACGCCGACCGCCAGGGCCACGGCACCCACACCACCTCCACCGTCGGCGGCTCCGGAGCCGCCAGCGGCGGCGCCAAGAAGGGCGTCGCGCCCGGCGCCGGGCTGCTCAGCGGCAAGGTCCTCAACGACTCCGGGTACGGCCAGGACTCCTGGATCATCGCGGGCATGGAATGGGCCGTCGAGAGCAAGGCCGACGTCGTCTCCATGAGCCTGGGCGACCCCTCCCAGACCGCCTGCGACGACCCGATGAGCGCCGCGGCCGAGAAGCTCGCCCAGAACAGCGGCACCCTCTTCGTCATCGCCGCGGGCAACAGCGGCCCCGGTGACAACACCGTCTCCTCGCCCGGTTGCGCGCCCAGCGTGCTGACGGTGGGCGCCGTCGACCGCGACGACAGCACCGCCTCCTTCTCCAGCCGCGGACCGGCCGGCCTCCTGCACACCCTCAAGCCGGAGATCGCCGCCCCCGGCGTCGGCATCTCCGCCGCCAACATGGGCGGCCGCGGGGTGTACGCCTACCAGTCCATGTCCGGCACCTCGATGGCCACCCCGCACGTCGCGGGCGCCGCGGCCATCGTCAAGCAGCGCCACCCCGACTGGACCTCCCAGCAGATCAAGGCCGCGCTCGTCGGCTCCGCCGAGACCGCGATCCCGGGCGACGTCCGGGAGACCGGCGGCGGCCGGCTCGACGTGAAGCGGGCCATCGACACCACCGTCACCTCCGCCCCCGCCGTCCAGGGCGGCGCGTACAACTGGCCGCAGGACCGCAGCGACCGGAGCACCGTCGAGGTCCCGTACACCAACGCGGGCAAGGCGCCGGTCACCCTCCAGCTCGCCGTCGAGCACCTCGCCGGCAACGACGGCTCGGCCGTCCGCGGCCAGGTCGCCCGCCTGGACCGGCGCACGGTGACCGTGCCCGCCGGAGCCACCGTCAAGGTGCCCCTCGCCCTCGACCCCGCGGCGCGCCTGGAGCGCGGCCAGTACGGCGACGTCACCGGCCGGGTGGTCGCCACCGGCCCCGGCGGCCTGCGGGTCTCGACCCCCTTCTCGCTGTACGTGGAGCCGGAGACCGTCACCCTGCGCGTCAAGCTCCTCGACCGCTCGGGCAAGCCCGCCGCCGGGCCGTCCTCCCTCGACGTCATCGGCACCGACGACGCCACCGGCGAGCGCCGCTTCAACGACGGCTCCGCCGACCAGATCTACCGGCTGCGCCCGGGCTCGTACTTCCTCTCCTCCTTCGTCGCCACCCCCGACGCCGGGAGCACCGGCGACAACCCGATGGTCGACTCCCTCACCTACCTCGGCCGCCCGCAGGTCGAGGTGAAGAAGGACACCACCGTCGTCCTGGACGCCCGTACCGCCGGGCGCCTGGCGATCGAGGCCGACCGGCCCACCGAGACCCGCGCCGCCACCCTCGCCTTCGCCCGCAGCTGGGACCCGAACTGGCTGCACGCCGGCACCGCCATGGGCGGCCGCACCATCCGCGGGTACTACGCCTCCGTCGAAGGCCGCGCCTCCGAGGGCGGCTTCGAGTTCGGCAGCTACTGGCGCCAGGCCGCGCCCCTGCTCGCCGAACTGAAGGTCGCCGGCGGCCCTGCCCTGCACCCCATCACCGCCTCCACCGGCAGCGACAACCTCGACGGCCGGGGCAGCGCCCCGCTGGTCGACGCCGGTAACGGCACCCCCGAGGAGTTGGCCGCGGCCGGCGCCAAGGGCGCGATCGTCCTGGTGAAGACCACGGACGGCTCGCTCTACGACCTCGCGAACAACGCGAAGGCGGCCGGCGCCAAGGCCGTCCTCGCCCACCGCGACGCCCCCGGCCGCTGGGTCGGCTTCAACGGCTACACCGGCGGCTCGCTGCCCGCGCTGTCCATCGAGAGCGCCGAGGCGAAGGACCTGCGGGCACGGCTCGCGCGGGGCAAGGTCACGCTGAACTGGACGGGCACGGCGAAGAGCCCGTACGTCTACAACCTCGCCCAGATCGAGCAGGGTTCCCTGCGGGGCGAGCGGAACTACCGGGTGCGCGACCGCGACCTCGCCACCGTCCGCTCCACCTACCGCGCGATGGGCGCCGCCTCCGCCTACATGGACCTGGCCGGTGCCTACCGGCCGGGCGGCACCGCCGTCTACTTCGGTTCCCTGGACACCGTCGCGGTCCCGGGGGAGCGCACCGAGTACTACAGCGCCGGGGACACGGCCTGGGACCACATGGTCTCCAGCAGCTTCCCCTGGGGCGAGCTGATGACCGACCGGCAGCGGACCTACACCAAGGGCGCCCAGCGCTCCGAGAGCTGGTACGACGGGGTCATCGGCCCGGTCGGCGTGCGCGACGCGAGCGGCAAGCCGGTGCTGGCCGCCGAGCGGCAGGGCAACCTGATCGGCTTCTCCTCCGCGATGTGGGGCGACAGCGGGCACTACGCGCTGCCGGGCTCCTTCGGTGACATCGGCGGCCTGACCCTCAAGCGGGACGGGGTGGAGGTCGGCTCCAGCTGGTACCCGAACGCCGGCGTCTTCGAGGTACCGGCCGAGCAGGGCGCCTACGAGCTGACCCAGACCCTGGAGAAGATCGGCGGCCCGGCCCGGGACTGGCAGCGCTCGCAGGGCGTGCGGACCAGCTGGTCCTTCCGCTCCGCGCTCGACGCGTCGGCGTACTCGACCCCGCTGCCGATCCTGTTCCCGGCGCTGACCCTCCCCGAGGACGGCCTGAAGACCGTCGCCGCACGGGGCGGACAGCGCATCGGGATCGCCGTCACCGGGCACGCGGGCTACGCGCCCGGCGCCCTCAAGGGCGTCACGTTGTCGTACTCGTACGACAACGAGCACTGGACCGCGGCCGCGGTCGCCGAGCAGGGCGGCCGCTGGAGCGCCGTCGTGGACCACACCGGAGCGAGCGGCAAGCCGGTCTCGCTGAAGATCGAGCTGACCGACGCGAAGGGCGCCACCGTCACCCAGATGGTCGGACGCGCATACGACGTCCGCTAGTCCGTTCGTCACCACGGGGCCGGGGGCCCGCCGGGCAGTAGCCCGGCGGGCCCCTTTCGGCGCGTTCCGCGTTTTCCCCCGCCCCGGGCGGCCGACACTAGGGGCATGAGTCAGCAGGGGGACGCGGACGACTGGTGGCAGAAGCTGTACGAGGACCCGGCCGGGCCGGAGCCGGGACCCGGCGGCCCCGGCTCCGGCCCGGTACCGGCCGATCCCGCCGACACGCTCGACAGCCGGTTCAGCTCGGCATCGGTGCTGGTGCGGGAGGTGGAGCCGGAACCGGAGGCGGTGGCGGCACCCCTCGCGGCGCTGCCGGCGCAGGCGACGGCGCCCGTGGAGGAGGCGGCGCCCGTGGAGGAGCGCGCGGCCCCCACCGGGTACGCGCTCGGGGACGTGGCGGTGCCGCCCGCGCCCCCTGAGCCTCCGCCCCCGTTGCCCGTGGCGCCGGCGCCGCCCGTGCTGCCGGAGCCGCGCCGGGCCGAACCGCGGCACGCGGATCCGCGCCGCCCCGCCGGACCCGCCGTGGGGACGCCGGGCGCCTTCGCACCGCCGGCCGCGGGGCCCGCGCAGCGCCCCGAGGTACGCCATCTGGGGGACCGGGCGCCGACGTACGCGGCCGAGCCGGGCCCCCTGCCCGTGGCGGACCCGGCGGCCCTGCACGCCCTCGTGCCCGACACCGTCCTGGAGGGCGCCCGGCACGGGACCTACACCCTGCGGGCCGCCTCCGTGCGCGGGGACTCCGCCCGCTTCCGCGGCGAGAGCCGCCGCGACGTCCTGCTCACGGCCCGCTTCGGCGGCGGGGACGACGCGCTGGTGCTGATCGCCCTCGCGGGCGGGGACCGCGCGGCGCCCGGCGCCCAGGACGCCGCCGCCGAGGTGTGCCACTGGGTCGCGGCGGCCGTCGGCCGCAGCCAGGGCCGCCTCGGCGACGACATCCGGGCGGGCCGGCGCGACGCGCTGCGCTCGGGCCTGCAACGGCTCACCGACCGGGGGTACGGGCGGCTGCGGGCCCGCGCCGCCGAGCTCGGGCTGCCCGACGAGGAGTACACGGCCGGGCTGCGCGCGCTGCTCCTCCCCGTGGACACCGCGTGCCGGACCAGGGTCTGCTTCGGCGCCGGGACGGGCGGGCTGTTCCGGCTGCGGGAAGGGGAGTGGCAGGACCTGGAACCGGTGGGGACCACCCTCCCGGCGGTCGCGGCGCTGCCCGCTCCGGCCGCGCCCGCGGGTCAGGGCGTCCCGGGCGGCTTCCGCTTCCGCGCCACCGTGGCCCGACCGGGCGACACCCTGCTGCTGTGTTCCGGCGGGCTCGCCGAACCGATGCGCGAGGAGGCGGCCCTGCCCGCCGAGCTGGCCGCCCGCTGGGCCGGACAGGATCCGCCGGGCCTCGCCGCCTTCCTCGCGGACACCCAGCTCCGGCTCAAGGGGTACGCGGACGACCGGACCGCCGCCGCGGTCTGGGAGGCGTAACCGGCCCGGCCGTGCGTGGATGGGAGGCGCACACCGGCATCGCCGGATCGCCGGACCGGAAGGGGCGCGCCTCCATGGCCAAGCAGAACGTGGCGGAGCAGTTCGTCGACATCCTCGTGCGCGCCGGGGTGCGCCGGATGTACGGGGTCGTCGGGGACAGCCTCAACCCCGTCGTCGACGCCATCCGCCGGACCGGTGACATCGAGTGGATCCAGGTCCGCCACGAGGAGACGGCCGCCTTCGCGGCCGGCGCCGAGGCCCAGATCACCGGGCGGCTCGCCGCCTGCGCGGGCTCCTGCGGCCCGGGCAACCTCCACCTGATCAACGGGCTCTACGACGCCCACCGCTCGATGGCTCCGGTGCTGGCCCTGGCCTCCCACATCCCCTCCAGCGAGATCGGCCTCGGCTACTTCCAGGAGACCCACCCCGACCAGCTCTTCCGCGAGTGCAGCCACTACAGCGAGCTGATCTCCAACCCGAAGCAGATGCCCCGGCTCCTGCAGAGCGCCGTCCAGCACGCCATCGGCCGCGGCGGGGTCAGCGTGGTCGCCCTGCCCGGGGACATCGCCTCGCTGCCCGCCCCGGAGAAGTCGGTCGAGCACGCGCTGGTGACCACCCGGCCGACCGTCCGGCCCGGTGACGGCGAGATCGACGCGCTGGTCCGGATGATCGACGGAGCCGACAAGGTCACCCTCTTCTGCGGCAGCGGCACGGCCGGGGCGCACGCCGAGGTGATGGAGTTCGCGGGCCGGATCAAGTCACCGGTCGGCCACGCCCTGCGCGGCAAGGAATGGATCCAGTACGACAATCCCTACGACGTCGGCATGAGCGGGCTGCTCGGCTACGGCGCGGCCTACGAGGCCACCCACGAGTGCGACCTGCTGATCCTGCTCGGCACCGACTTCCCCTACAACGCCTTCCTGCCCGACGACGTCAAGATCGTGCAGGTGGACGTGCGCCCCGAACACCTCGGCCGCCGCTCCAAGTTGGACCTCGCGGTCTGGGGCGACGTGCGCGAGACGCTGCGCTGCCTGAACTCCCGGGTCAAGGCCAAGACGGACCGCCGCTTCCTGGACCGGATGCTGAAGAAGCACGCGGACGCCCTGGAGGGCGTGGTCAAGGCGTACACGCGGAAGGTGGAGAAGCACACCCCGATCCATCCCGAGTACGTGGCCGCGGTCCTGGACGAACTCGCCGACGAGGACGCGGTGTTCACCGTGGACACCGGCATGTGCAACGTGTGGGCCGCGCGCTACCTCTCCCCGAACGGGAAGCGGCGCATCATCGGCTCCTTCAGCCACGGCTCGATGGCCAACGCCCTCCCGCAGGCCATCGGCGCGCAGTTCATCGACCGGAGCCGTCAGGTCATCTCGATGTCGGGCGACGGCGGCTTCTCGATGCTGATGGGGGACTTCCTCACCCTGGTGCAGTACGACCTCCCCGTGAAGATCGTCCTCTTCAACAACTCCTCGCTCGGCATGGTCGAGTTGGAGATGCTGGTGTCGGGCCTGCCTTCGTACGGAACGACGAACCACAACCCGGACTTCGCCGCGATCGCCCGCGCGGCGGGGGCCTACGGGGTCCGGGTGGAGAAGCCCAAGCAGCTCGCGGGGGCCCTCAAGGACGCGTTCCGGCACAAGGGACCGGCCCTGGTGGACGTGGTGACCGACCCCAACGCCCTGTCGATCCCGCCGAAGATCAGCGCCGAGATGGTGACCGGCTTCGCCCTGTCCGCCAGCAAGATCGTGCTCGACGGCGGCGTCGGCCGGATGCTCCAGATGGCCCGCTCCAACCTCCGCAACGTGCCCCGACCTTGAGCCGGGGCACGTTGCGGAGGTGCGCGAGGTGCTTAGAGCTGCCCGCCCTTGACGGCGTTGACGAAGGCCGTCCACTGGGCGCCGGTCACGACGAGCGCGGGCCCGGTGGGGTTCTTCGAGTCACGGACGGGCACGGCGCCGATGAGCTGGCCGGAGGCCACTTCGAGGCAGTTCCCGCCGTCACTGCTGTAGGTGGACTTCGTCCAGGCGAGTCCGTGGGCAGAGGAGTTACGAAGGCTGGTCATGAGTGCTCCTGCTTGATTCTCGCGGTGAGGTCGGCCGACTTGTCGAACGACAGCGCGTGAGCCCTCAAGGCATCGAACGCACTCCCGTAGACCGACACATCGGCGGCATCTTCAACGTACAGCGCGTTGGCAAGGTGCTCCACGTGCACGACGTCGAGATCGGCGGACTCGGGGAATCCGAGCAGGGTGAAGGCACCGGCGATCCCCGGATGCAACGGGGCGTCAAACGGGAGTACTTGAATCGAGACGTGTGGGAGTGCCATCAGGTCGAGCAGGCGCTGGCACTGGTCACGCATGATCACCGGGTCTGCGGCCTTCGGTCGAAGTGCGGCTTCGTGGATGATCGCCCACACTTCCAGCGGTTTCGGCCGCGACAGCACGGCCTGTCGAGCCTGACGCACCTCGACCAGGGCATTCACTTGCTCGGGAGTGCTGCCCAAGTTGATGGCCGCGATCGCCGTGCGCGCGTAAGCGGCCGTCTGGAGAAGTCCCGGAATCAGGAGCGTCTGGTAGGACCGCAGGCTCTTCGCGTCTGCCTCCAAGGCGATCAACTCTGCGTAGGCCGGCGAGAGGATGTCGCTGTACGTCTGCCACCATCCGCGGCGGGCGCCGTGGCGGGCAAGGGAAATCAGAACCTCCCGCTTGTCCGCGTCCGTGACGTCGTAGGCGTCGAGCAGCAACTCCATAACAGCAGGCTTGATGCCCAGCTGCGCCCGCTCGACGCGGGAGAGCCGCGTCTTGTCCCACCCGGATCCGGCCGCGCGTGCGGCCTCCTCCAGGGTGGCGCCCTTCGCGTCGCGCAGCGCCCGTAGTTCTGCGCCAAGTCGTCGCTGACGAACTGATGGAGCCCCCATGACCTCCCCTTCCCCGCGTGCCTCAGTGCCTGCCCTGGCGCGCATGGTTCCACACCCGCAGGCTTCTCAGCGTGCAGATGCAACTTCGTAAATTTCAATGCAGTGGTTGCAATGAGTGCAGTCAACTGCCACGCTGAGTCTGCGAGCACAGAGCGTAGCGGAACGATCACGCTGAGGGGCGACGTATGTCCTACGAGATGAATGCGCCGGTTGTGGCGAGCCTGGATCAACTCTTCGCCGCCCCTCCGCGGGCCACCCCCGGCTGTGACGTCTGCGCCGCCCTGCTGGACCAGTGGCACCGGCTGAGAGGGCCGCGTTCCCCGGAGTACGACCCGTCCGCCGCCTCGGACCGGGCCGTGGAGATCCGCAGGTGCCCGAACCACCCGGGGTCGGCATGAGCGCCGGGGGATACCGCTTCTCGGCTCAGTGGCAGCGGGAGTTGGAGGCGGCCGTGGCCGCGCAGCTCCGAGCTGACGCGACGTCGGTGCTCCTCGTGGCGGCGGAGGAGTACCGCAGGGACCTGGCGGCGGCCCGTGAGCGGCGCCCCTCGGGTCCTCCCGTGGACCCGCAGCCGGCGGCCTAGGCGGTCGGCGTGCGGAGGGGCGGCAGGGGTGACCCCGGTGAGGTCGGGAGGTGCCCCTGCCCGCTCCCGTTCGTGAAAGACGACGTGACGAGAGACCTCCGTCCGGGATCGTGGACGGCAGGAGTGACCACTCCCACCGAAGGGGAATCACCATGTTCGAAGCTGACGCGGGCAAGCACGGCGGGGAGCCGTCGGACAAGCCCTGGACGCCGCCGCCGACCCCGCCGAGCCCCGATGGCGACCGGCCCGAGCCGCAGTGAGCGCGCGTGACCGGGCCGTCTGTCGTACGGCCCTGGAGACCATGGCCCTGCTCCGTGAGCCGTGGATGGCGGCGGCGTTCGACGCCGTGGACCGCGAGGCGTTCGTACCCGGAGCCGCGTGGCTGCCGGTGGCGGACGAGGACGGGCTCTGGCGGTTCCTGGACCGGGAGGCGGATCCGGCGGCCTGGAGCCGCGCGGTGTGGGACCCGCACCGGTCGGTCGTCACGCAGCTCGACGACGGGCGCACCGCACCGGCCGCGGCGGCCGCGGGCGACTTCACGTCCTCCGTGTCCGCCCTGGACATCGTGATGCGCAAGCTGCGGTACCTCGAACTGGGTTCGACGGACCGGGTCTTGGAGATCGGCTACGCCTCCGGCTATCACACGGCCCTGCTGTGCGAGCGGGTCGGCGCCGAGCGGGTCACGGCCGTCGAGCTGGACGCGGCGCTCGCCGCGCGGGGCGCCGAGAACCTCAAGGGCGCTGGCTACACACCGCACCTGACCTGTGGCGACGGACTCGAAGGGGTCCCGGACCGAGGGCCCTTCGACCGGGTCGTCAACACGGCCTCGGTCCGGCGGGTGCCGTGGGCGTGGGTCGAGCAGACGCGGGAGGGCGGCATGATCCTCACGCCCTTCGGCACCGCCTACAGCAACGCGGGGTTGCTCCGGCTGACCTCGCACGGCCGCCGCGCGACGGGCCACTTCGTGGGCGGCTCGTCGTACATGTGGATCCGGGACCACCGACCCACGAACACCCCGCACGTGGACGGAGGATCGCGCCGCAGGGCCTCTCCCGTCTGTCCCGCCGAAGTGCTGGGGAGGGGATGGGAACAGGACTTCGCCGTGGGGCTCCAGGTCCCGGACGTCACGCACGCGCACCGTGGAGCGGGGGAGGAGCGGGAGGTCCAGTTCGTCGACCTGGCGGGCACGTCGGTGACGAGCGTCCGGTACGGGAACTGGTGGGCGCCGGACGCGGTCCGCGCCTGGGGGCCGCGCGACCTCTGGGCGGAGGTCACCTCTGCCTACACCTGGTACCAGGAACGGGACCGGCCCCCGATCACGGAATTCGGCCTGACCGTCGACGCGCGGGGGCAACGGGCCTGGCTGGGGCACTCCGGCGACCCCGTGCCCGTACCGGAGCGGCCGGACGCCTAGCGGTGCCCCCGCCCGGGTCGGCGGGGGCGGTCGCGCCTCAGTGGGCGGCGGCGAGGGCCGAGACGTCCACCTTGTACGGGGCGAAGGCGGCGTTGTTCTTGCAGGTCAGCTCCTCCCAGGTGCTGACCTTGGTGACCGGGTCGGTGCGGGTCAGGTGGAACTTGCAGGCGCCCTTGATGTACTGGCCCTTCACCCCGCCGGGGAAGTCGACCTCCTTGTTCCACAGGTACGGCGAGTTGTAGTTGTTCAGCCGAGCCGTGGCGTTCACGTCGATGCCGCCGGGCGCGTAGATCTCGTAGACCCAACCGGTCTTCTCCGCACCGTAGGTGGCGAACTTCTGCGCCACCCACTTCTCGCAACTGGTGCTCAGGTGCGCGCTGTTCTGCCCGCCGCCCTGGACGATGTACTCGGCGAGGGGGGTCAACTGGCTTCCCCGCGGGGTGAAACCGGTGCGGAAGATCTCCTCGACGCCCTCCCTCGTGTCGCCGCGCCACAGGACGTTGACGTCGCTGCGCCACTGCCAGCGCTCGCCGTCCGCACGCCCCGCGACGTCGCGGCCGATCGAGCTGTCGGTCGTCGTGCGGTACCAGTCCCAGGGGCGGTAGTCGACGGTGGGCCCGCAGGGCGTGGTCAGGTCGTCGGCGAGCGCGGCGGCGGGAGCGACGGGTGCGACCGGGGCGGCGGGGGCGGCGACGGCCGGGGTGATGGCGACGACGGAGACGAAGGAGAAGGCGGCGAAGTACCGGAGAGCAGAGCGGACTGCAACATGGTGGAGACCCATCAGTCGATCAACGTGACGGGCCCCTTTATAGGTGTACGCGGCACGGGCGAGGCGGACGGGGAAGGCGGTTCCACCCGCACGGGTGGAACAGTCGTACCGCCTAAAGGGGCCCTGGCAAGATTTCCGTGAAGCCGGGGTGTGCGACCGTGCGCCGGTGACGCTCCGTCACAGGCAGCAGGATTGTCGTCAAGTGGGATGACCTCGTACGGATCGTGTCACCGCACCTCGCTGCGGTGCGGGTGGAGCGGGTGTGGGTGACGGGCGGCGTGGTCCGCATAGCGGCCTGCACGCGCGAGCTGACGGTGGCGTGTCCGGACTGCGGTCGCCGCTCTGCGCGGGTGCACAGTCGCTATTGCCGCACGCTGGCCGATGTCGCCGTGGGTGGGCGCCCGGTGCTGATCGGGCTGTCTGTGCGACGGTTGTTCTGTGACAGCCCTGGCTGCGGTCGGCGGACGTTTGCCGAGCAGGTCGAGGGACTGACGGTGCGCTACCAGCGCCGCAGCCCGCTGCTGCAGCACCTGGTGGAGACGGCTGGGGTGCTCCTCGCCGGCCGCGGCGGCGCCCGACTCCTGCGGATCCTGAAGGCGCCGCTATCGCGGACCAGCGTGCTGTTCCACTTGATGCGCTCTCCACTCCCGCCAGCCGCGATCCCGAGGGTGCTGGGCGTGGACGACTTCGCGCTGTACGCAGACGTCTACGGAACCCTGCTGGTGGACGCCGAGACCCGGTTGCCGATCGACCTGTGGGCCGGCCGCAACGCTGAGCAACTGGCCGCCTGGCTGCGGGCCCATCCTGGGGTTGAGGTGGTGTGCCGGGACGGTTCTCTGGTCTACCGCCAAGGCATCACCGACGGCGCCCCGGACGCGGTCCAGGTCAGCGACCGCTTTCATTTGTGGCAGGGGCTATCGAAGAGGATCGGGGACATCGCCGCCGCCCATCGCGGCTGTCTTCCCGCCGCGGTGCCCGAGCCTGCACCGTCACCAGTAACTCCCGTGGAAGCGTCCGATCAGGCCGATACCCGTGCCCGACGCCACGCGAAGCTGCTGTTCGAGGCGGTTCACGCGGTGACCGATAGTGGCCGCTCACTCAACGCCGCAGCTCGCGAGCTGGGTTTGAACCGGCGCACCGTGCGCAAGTACGCCCGAGCAGCTACCTGGCAGGAATGCGTCCGAACCGTCCGGCCCCGTCGGCCCACCAGTCTCGACCCCTATCTGGAGTACCTGCGGCAACGCTGGGAGGAAGGCGAGCACACCGCAACGGTGCTGCACCAAGAACTCGTCGCCAAGGGCTACCGCGGCCACTACCAGCGGATCAAGATGGCCGTCGCACCCCTACGTCGGGGCCTGCCGATCGACACGCCACGCGAGCGGCCGCCCTCGCCCCGGGAAGTCGCCCGCTGGATCACCACCACGCCAGCCCGACGTAGCCTGCACGCTGCCGAGGGACTGCGTCGGCTGTTCGAGCACTGCCCGGAACTGGACCGCACCCACGACCTGGTGCGTCAGTTCACCGCCATGCTCAACGACCGCGACGCCACCCTGCTGCCGGACTGGCTCGAGCAACTCACGACCGCCTACCTCCCGCCCCTGGCCAGCCTGGCCAAAGCCATCCGCGAAGACCAACCCGCAGTCGAGCAGGGCAACACCACCCCGTTCAACTCCGGCGTCAACGAAGGCCGCATCACCGATCTGAAGCTCCAGAAGCGAATCATGGCCGGACACGCGGGAGTCCCACTCCTCCGCCACCGCGTCATCCTCATGGCCCTACTCCGACGCCACTACCCATGACGGAGCGTCACCGGTGCACGGTCGCACACCCCGGCTTCACGGAAATCTTGCCAGGGCCCCTAAAGGATTCGCCTTCGAGATCCACGGGACGGGGGGATAGGAGGACGGATGTTCACCGTGGATACGGGCATGTGCAATCCGTGGGTCGCGCGCTATCTTTCCTCGAACGGCGCTGACGGCGTCAAGGGGTCCCGGTGTCGGACAACGGCGGTTTCTCGATGCCGAGGGGAGATTTCCTCACCCTGGTGCAGTACGACCTCCCCGTCGAAGTGGTCCTGTTCGACAACTCGTCCTTGGGCATGGTCGAGCGGGAGATGTTGATTTCCGGCCGCCTCCGGACGGAACGGCGCATCACCGTCCGTACGTCGCCGCGACCGCCCGCGCGGCGCGGGCGCACCGGTGTGCGAAGGCGGCGGGTAGCGGGGCCCGAGCAGCTCACCGGGGCTCTCGGGGGCGCGTTCCGGCACGAGGGGCCGGATCCGATGGGCGGGGCGACCGCCTCCGACGCCCTGTGGATTCCGCCGAGGACCAGTACCGAAATGGTCACCGCTTTCGCACGTTCCGCCGGCAAGATCGCGCGCACCGGCGGGGTCGGCCGGGTGATCCGGATGGCTCGATTCAACCTCCTTAAGACGCCCTGGAGTTGAGCTCGAAGGAGTGCGGATTCTCCCGGTGGGAAGAAGCCCTTCCGTAGGCCTGTTCGAGAGGAACTTCGGGATACGGAGGGCTGTCGCCGTGCGGGTGGGGGCGAACACCGGAAAGCTGTCGAGAAGAGGACGGCCCGAACCTCGGGAACCGTCGACCACGGGCGACGGGAGCGCGGGCGACACGCTGTGGATCACCCGCCGCGTGCGCCGGGCGGACCTGAAGGCGGTGGGCGAAGTACGCAAGGCGTTACGGGAACTGCTCCGGCACCGCTGCCGGGGCGACGCGGCCGATGTGGCCGAACTGCTCACGACCGAACTCGTGACCAACGCCCTCGTCCACACCGACCAGGGGGCCGAGGTCTTCGCGGGCCTCACCGCCACCCGGCTGCGGGTGGAGGTACGGGACTACGCCGCGCGCCATCCCAGACCGTTCGTACCGACCGCCGACGACGGTACGCACGGCCGGGGGCTGGTGCTGATCCAGGCCCTCGCCGACACCTGGGGGGTGGACTCCCTGGGCGGCTCCACCGGCAAGGTGGTGTGGTTCGAGATCGACGGGGGCGCCGACGCGACGTGGGCGGCGGAACCGGCCTGAGCGCCGAGCGCCCGGACCGGTACCGCCGCCACGGTGGCCGGTCAGCCGAACTGCTGCTCCAGGTCCTTCAGCTTGCGCTCCAACGAGTCGAGTCGGGGGATGGTCTGGGTGTCGTCCTCGGCGGTGAGGTCCACCGTCCGGGACGCCGTCTCGGACGGATCGGTCCCGTTGACGGCCTGGAGCGACGGCCGCCGCCGTAGCGGGAGTTGACCCGCGTCGGTCGGCGCCGGATCCCCGCCGATGGCGGGTGCGGAGCCCGCGGCCATACCCGGTGCGGTCGCGAGTTCGTGTTCCTCCAGGACGACCTCTTGCAGTTGGCGGCCCCGCGAGCGGCCGAAGGCCCGGCTCTGCCGTCCCAGCGCCTTGATGCGGGCCCGGTCCAGCCGGTTCTGGTCCCGCCTGCGGTGCCGGTCCTGCGCCTTCTCCCGCTTGTCCTCCCGGACTTCGTCGACCGCCTCGTCGAGCGTGCGCACGCCCTCCAGCAGCATCAACGACCAGGCGCCGAAGGTCTCCCGCGGAGCCCGCAGCCAACGCACGATCCGGATCTGCGGCAACGGCCGCGGCACCAGGCCCTGTTCGCGCAGCGCCGCCCGTCGGGTCTGCTTCAGCGCCCGGTCGAAGAGCACCGCCGCGGACAGCGACATCCCGGAGAAGAACTGCGGTGCGCCGTCGTGGCCGAAGCCCCTCGGTGCGTGCACCCAGTTGAACCAGGCCGCGGCCCCGGCGAAGAGCCACACCAGTATCCGCGACCCGAGGGCCGCGTCACCGTGGCTGGCCTCGCGGACGGCGAGCACCGAGCAGAACATGGCGGCGCCGTCGAGGCCGAAGGGGACCAAGTACTCCCAACCTCCGGAGAGGTTGAGGTTCTGCCGCCCGAAGCCGACCAGCCCGTGGAAGGAGAGCGCCGCGGCGACGGCGGCGCAGCAGAAGAGCAGGACGTAGGAGGCGGTTCCGTAGATGGCCTCCTTGCGGCGGCGGCGGTCCTCGCTGCGTTCCCAGCTGTCGTCCGACGCGGCCTTCTCGCCCTCGCGCTTGCTCTTCGCCAGCACCGCCACTGCCGCAAGTACGCCCAGGATCAACAGGCTGCCGGGCAGCAGCCAGTCAAGCGATATGTCGGTCAGTCTCATGCGGTGTCCCTTGCCTCGCGTATGCGGCTTTCCGGGCGCCATAGTGGCGGATCGCGCGAGGGCCGCACGCGGGTTTCGGGGCAAGAGGACGCCAACGGGGGGCGGGGCCCGCCGGATAGGGTGTTGTGGGTCGAACTGGCTCTCGTTCAGAGCCGATTGAGTTCGAATAACCCCACCCGAACGGGTGGCTTCACCGGTGGCATCACGCCGCGACGGCCGCCGTCAGCCGGGCGACCCGGTCCGCGTCGCAGGTCCGGGGGCAGGTCACGCAGGCCGCCTCGGGGTCATCGGGCTGGATCGTGTAGAAGAAGCAGCAGCTGGCGCGGTCCCGGGTGGGCAGCTCCTCGCCCGCGGGCCCCGTCAGCGTGCGGAAGCCGCTGCCGCCCGTGTACGGGGCGCTCGCGCCCGGCATGAGCAGCTCCAGCTCGGCCATCGTGCGGCGTTCTTCGCCGAGCAGGTTCCCGACGTACCAGAGGCCCTCGACGACCTCGTCGGTCACCATGCCCCACAGCGCCCGGCGGCCGCGTCGCATCCGGGGGCCGAAGCCCTCCAGCAGCGGCCCGAGGTGCTCGGCCACCGCGACCCGCACCTGCGCGCGCAGGGCCTCCTCGTCGGGCACGACCAGGGCCCCGGGGTGGGCGGCGGCCGGATCGTCCGGCAGGCACGCGAACCGTTCGACGTCGACGCTCATCCGACCGCTGGTCCGGTGGAAGGCGACCCGGTCCGGGGGGAGGTACGGCACGCGCCGCGCGAACAGCCAGGGCGCCGTGATCAGCAGGCAGGCGGGCCACGCGTAGCGGTGCAGGCCGAAGCTGGCGATCACGTCGGGGCGGGCCTGGCGGCCGTAGTCCCGCAGTACCCGGGCCTCGTCCCACGCGAGGTAGGAGTCCAAGGCCGGTCCGCCCAGGGCCAGTTCGTCCGCGCCGACCCAGCCGTCGCCGCGGGGAGGGGGTTCGTGTGCGGGGCGCGCGGTGACCCGTAGTCCCGGATAGACCGTGGAGAGGCGGGCGTAGGCGTCCGCGAGGGGGGAGGGAAGTGCCGTGACGGTCATGCGGGCCATGGGTGGTCCACCGAATCGCGCGATCGTTAACAGGTTAGCCTTACCTTACCTGATCTCGTGCGGCCTGTATCGCCGGTGACCGCCGCCCGTCACCTATTCTCGGGAGGAACCCGCAGGCGGGGGCGGAGCGGAGGAGGATCGAGTGCAGGACACGGACCGTGCCGGGGTGCCCGAGCAGGCCCGTGCGGAGGCCGGCGCCGAGGGGTCCTCCGCGCGCCGTCCGGTGCTGCGCCATTCCGTCCGCGGCCAGGTCCTCGACGCGCTGCGCGCCGCGCTGGTCGACGGCACGCTCGTGCCCGGCGAGATCTACTCCGGCCCCGCCCTGGGGGAACGCTTCGGGGTCTCGGCCACGCCGGTGCGCGAGGCGATGCAGCAGCTGGCGATGGAGGGGGCGGTGGAATGCCTCCCGAACCGGGGCTTCCGGGTGGTCGCCCCGACGCCGGGCGAGCTGGCCGAGCTGGCCGAGGTGCGGGCGCTGCTGGAGGTCCCCGTGATGCTGGGGCTGGTCCGTACGGCCGAACGGGCGTCCTGGGTCGCGCTGCGGCCGCTCGCGGCGGCGACCGTGGTGGCGGCGGAGGCGGGTGACCTGCCGGGGTACGCGGAGGCGGACCGGGCCTTTCACCGGGGGGTGCTGGGGCTGGCGGGCAACGGGCAGTTGCTGCGGGTCGCGGACGAGGTGCACCGGCGGGTGCAGTGGGCCCGGAGCCGGCGCTCGCTGCTGTGCACCGATGCGGCGCAGCACGTGGCGTTGCTGGAAGCGCTGATCGATGCCGACGCGAACACGGCCGACACCCTGATCCACGCCCACTTCGCCTGGCCGCCGCACTAGCCGACCCTTTTCGTCGCCTCCGCCGTGCCCTCAATCGCCGGGCGGGCTGGATGTGGCCCGCCTCGACCTTGCCTGGCGGGCTTTACGTGGCCCACTTCAGCCTTGCCTGGCTGGCTGGGGCCGGTCCACTTCAGCCTCGCCGGCGTTTGAGGCGCGGGTCCGGGCGGAGCCCGGGGCGGGGCGGAGCCGCGTTGTCGGGTGCCGCCGGGTGTGGCCTCCGGCGGGCCCTCAATCGCCGGGCGGGCTTGATTCGGCCCGTTTCAGCCCCACCGGGCGGGCTTGATTTCCAGCCCCGCCGGCGTTTGAGGCGGTTACCAGGTCCAGCGGAAGCCGGCGGCGGCGTTCTCCAGGGAGGGCAGGAAGCGGTGCACGGCGGTCGTGTCCTCGAAGTCGACCGGCTCCTCGAACAGCACCCGGCCGCCGCTGTGGTCGTCCCACACCGCCCACCAGAGCTTGCGCGGCGGCCGGCCGGGATGGAACTCGACGACGATGTCCACGTTCTCCGCCCGGGCGTGGGCGACCCGGCGGTACTCCACCGCGGGATCCTGCACCGGGTCGAACCGCACGTCGTACTCCAGCGAGGCGACCTGCCCCTGGCGCAGCGGCCGCGGGAGGGTGATCTCCAGCACGGGCGTGCTCCAGTCGCGCTCGTGCCGGGCGGTGACCCGGCCGCCGCGATGGACCGCCACCTCGCGGGCGCCCGGGCAGAGGCGGTGCGGGAAGCTGTCCACGCCGTCCTCGCAGGCGATGATCGCCTGGGTGGTCCGGTGCCGGACGGGATATCCGCCGAGGCCTATGGACCGCCGCTCGAAGACCGAGACCGTACGGTGCCGCTGCCGCAGGGGGAGCCGCTGCTCGTCGCGCAGGGTGTTGATCAGCGGCGCGTCCCGGCGGTCCGGGCCCTGGAACCGCTCGCCGCGGAGCGTGGCGCTGTCCGCCGGGGTCATCCGGAAGGCTCCGATGAACCAGTCCAGCGTCTGTGGGCTCAACATCCCGCCGTTCAGGGCGCGTTGCACCCGGTCCTTCAGCATGCGCGGCAGTGCGGTGTCGGTGTCGGGCCGTTCGCCGGTCTCCCACAGGTGGAGCGCGATCACCTCGGCGACGGCCGCCTGGCTCACCCCGGCCGTCGGCCCGCTCCGGCGGGCCAGTGGGGTCCAGCGGTCCCGGTACTCCACCCGCTGGAGGAGCAGTTGCCGCAGTACGGCGGCCGTGGCACGGGCATGGGCGGGCAAGGAGTCGCCGGGACGCGAACGGGCGGGACGGTCATCGCTCATCGTCGTTCACCCCTGGTCGCCCTGCGACGTCGTCCACCACTGGTCGCCGTGCGACACGAGTGCGACAGCCACCCTCTGCAATGGCACCGGACCGGAACCTCGGAACCCCCGGTCCCACCGCTTCGAAGCGTACCGGCGCCCCGGTCGGCCAGCGAGGCGTTCGTCAGGATCGGTGCCGCCGTACGAAGGCCGGATGATGACGGGGGGAGCCATGTCCGACGGTCGGATGGCCACCGCGGCGATGCCCGACGGACGGCGGGTGCGGGCCGAGGAACTGCTGGAGCGGATCGGCGAGTTGACGGACGTACCCGCTGGACCGGCCGGCGGTCGGGCCGGGCTCGTCCTGCGCGGAGCGCGCGTCACCGGCTCCTTCGACCTCACCGCCCTGAGCGTCGACCTCCCTATCGTCATCGAGGACTGCTGGTTCGAGGCTCCGGTGCTGCTGACGGACGCCAGGCTGCGCGGGGTCCGGCTGTCCGGCTGCCGGATGCCCCGCCTGGAGGGCGACCGCGCGGTGGTGGACGGACTCCTCGACCTGGAGCGGATCCAGTGCCCTGCGGGGATCGGGCTGAACGGCGCGCGCGTCTCCGGCGGGTTGCGGTTGGCCGGAGCCACCCTCGGCGACGCCGGTCGGGACGGGACCGCGTGGGCCGGGGCGGGACTCGAACTGGTCGGCCCGCTGGAGGCCGCCGGGATGCGTGCCACCGGCGGGGTACTGCTCGGTGGGGCGCGGCTCGGCGGGGTGGTCGACCTGATCGGCGCCCACGTCGAGCGGGCGGGCGCGGACGCGCTGGTCCTGGACCGGGCGGTGCTCGGCGAGCGGCTGCTGGCCCAGCGCCTGCGCGTCGAGGGACGGCTGCGGCTCTACGACGCCACGGTGTCGGGCAGCGTCCACCTCTCGGGGGCGCGGCTGCGCAACCCCGGCGGGATCGCCCTCGGCGCGGCCGGGGTCACGGTGCGCGGCGGGTTCTGGTGCGGGGAGTCCTTCACCGCCCGGGGCGAGGTCCGCCTGGTCGGGGCCGAGCTGCGGGCCAACCTCTCGCTGGTCGGGGCGAGCCTCGACCATCCCGGCGGGACCGCCCTGGACCTCGGCAACGCCGCGGTGGGCGACGTGGACGCCCGCGCGCTGGTGGTGCACCGGGGCGGCGTGTCGCTGCGCGGTGCGGTGATCCGTCACCGGCTCGACCTGACCGGAGCCCGCTTCTCCCCGGCCGGGTCCGGGTCCGGGTCCGGGTCCGGGTCCACGATGTCCGGGACCGGGAGCGCGACCGCCCCGCGCGACCCGATCACCCCGCTGGACCTGCGCATGCTCCAGGCGGGCGAGGTGGTCCTGTGCCCGCGGGCGCCGGCCCGCTGCGCCGTCGCCCTGGACCACGCCCGGATCGGACACCTCCACGACGACCCGGCCGCCTGGCCCGTGGAGCTGGTCCTGGACGGCCTCGTCTACGAAGCCCTGAGCCCGGTGCTCCCGGCGCCGCGGCGGCTCGCCTGGCTGGCCCTCGACCGCGACGGGGTCCGCCCGCACCCGTACGAGCAACTGGCCGCGGTGTACGCCCGGTCGGGCCTCCCGGACGAGGCGCGCGCCGTCCAGTACGCGAAGCAGCGCCGGTCGGACCGGGCGCGCCGCCCGGGTCCCGCCCGGATCTGGGGAGCGGTGCAGGACGTCCTGGTGGGCTACGGCTATCGGCCCTGGCGCGCGCTGTGCTGGCTGGTGCTGGTGGTCGTCGGCTGCGGCACGGTCTTCGCCGCCGACCCGCCCGCTCCCCTGGAGCCGGGGAAGGGGCCGGGGTTCAACGCCTTCGCGTACGCGCTCGACCTCGTACTGCCGTGGGTGGACCTCGGCCAGGAGCAGGCGTTCGTACCGGCCGGGGCGACGCGGTGGCTGGCGTTCGCGCTGATCGGGACCGGTTGGATGCTCGCCTCCGTGATCGCGGCGGCGGTCGCCCGGTCCGTCGCCCGGAGGTGACCCGCGGGTGACCCGGCGGCGGTGCGACGCAACCGCGACACGCGTGGATTGTCGTGGTCCCCTCCCAGGCGGCCCGCCGCCTACGGATCCTGTCGAGAGGACGAGATGCTCCGGACGTCGATCTTCCCCGGCGAGCAGAGCCCGCTGTACGAACGCCCGCCCGACGCACCGCTGGTGCGCGGCGACCGGGTCGACGGCCCGCTGGTCCTCGGGATGGTCTTCACCCCCGAGGAACCCCGCCACTGGTTGTTGTCGGAGGGCGAGGAGTCCCTGTCCGCGCCAGCGGTCCGTGCGGTCCCGGACGGCACCGGCGACGAGGTGATCGAACGCTCGGGCCCCGGACCCGCCGACCGGATCGCACCCGACGCGATCCGCGCAGTCGCGGAGCTGGCACCCGGGCTGACCGAGGCGGTCGACCTGGCGCTCTCCGTGATGGGGGTCGAGGGCCGGTTCATCCGTTCGCTCCTGGACACGGTCGACGCCGCCCGGCACCACGCCTGGCTGGTCGGGGGCACCGTCCGCGACCTCGTGGGCGACGGGGCGCAGGCACGGCCCAACGACCTCGACTTCGCGGGCACGATGCCGCCCCACCAGATGTCCGACGCGATGGTCGCCGGACTGCGCGGCGCCGGCCTGGGGGACTACTACCCGATGGCCAGCTACATCAGCATGGTGTGCTCGGTGGCTCCCGCGCTCGGGGAGCCCCGGATCATCGAGTACAAGCCCCTGGAGGTCAAGGGCTTCGCGTTCCCGGTGTACGGCGGCGACCTGGTCGACGACGTCACCTGCCGCGACCTCACCATGAACAGCCTGTACTACGACCACCGGCGGAAAATCGTCCTCGATCCCAGCGGTACGGGCCTGGCCGACCTGCTGGCCGATCCCCGGCGGCTGCGCACCCCCTACGACGGCGACGATCCGGCACGGCGGGTGGCGGTCGTCGTCCGCTTCCTGAAGTTCGTGTTCCGCATGCCCGAGGCCGACCGGTCCCCGTTCGTGGCCTGGGCCCGCGCCCTGCCCCCGGACCTGGCGGACCGGGTACCCGAGGAGAACTGGCCCGCCTTGACCGGATTCTGGCGGCGCTGCCTGCCCGGGGACCTCTCGGCGCGCGCCGTCGAGCTGGCGACGGCGGACCTCGGACCGGGCGCCGGCCGGGTCGCCCTGGCCCTCCACGAACGGAGCCGATGATGGCGCACAAACCCCTCAGCAACTGGGTGATCGCCGTCCACCGGGACGGCGACGGCGACGGCTACGACCGGGTCCCCGGCGCGCTCGTCAACGGGGGCGACGAGCGCGCCGACGCGCGTCACCTCGCGGAGTTCGCCACGGGCTGGCGCCGCGCGGCCCTCCCGTTGCCGGGCGGGGGAACCGCCCTGGGCCTCGTCCGCTCCGACCACCTCGGCGCGGACGACCGTACCGAGCACACCGAGGCGGTCGTCGAACTCAGCGGAACCGCCGTCCCCGTCCCCGTTTCCGCGCCCGGGGCCCGCGTCCTGGCCTCGATCGAGGACCACTGGCCGCCGCGCGCCTTCGATCCGCCGACGACCGCCGCCCTGGCGGGCGAGCACGAGGACCTGCGCCACCTCCTGCTCGCCCGGCTGGTGGCCGAGTCCGCCGCGGGCGCCGAACCCGTCTCCGAGGTGTTCCACATCCTTCCGTGGCACCGGGTGGACGCCCTCGCCCGGGCCGTGACCTCGCTGATCGAGAGCGCGGCGAGCGGTCCGGAGGTCCGGCTGGGATACGTCTTCGCCCCCGCGGGCTCGCGGTTCACCGCCGCGCTCGAACAGCTCGACCACGGCCTGCGGGCCGCGGACCGCGCGGCGGCCCGGACCGGCGCGGGCGCCCTCTGCGCCCGGCTGCTCCTGCTCGACCCCGACCGGCTGCCCGCGGCCACCCGGGACCGGCTGCGGGAACTGCTGGCGGTCCTGCACCGCTTCGACCCCTTCCTGCGGGCCAGCGCCCAGCGCGCGGACGCCCACCTGGCCGCCGCCGCGGACAGGTGGACCCCGGCCGAACTCAGCTCGGTCTTCGAGCTCACCGCCGGAGCCACCCAGGAGGTCCGCCGGGTCCGCGCCGCACTCGACCGGGAGCCGTTCGCCCTCAAGATCCAGGTCACGTCCACGGGCACCGTCGAGATCGACGTGGAGGCCGTGCTCCCGGCGGACGAGATCGAGCGGGCGACCGAGCCGTACGGCACGCTCCTGCTGCCCCTGCGGGTGACGGGCCTACGGTCCGGATCCCGGCTCCTGGTGGTCCTCTATCCCCAGTACCGTCGGCTGCTCGGCAGGGTCACCGCCCCCCTCGATCCGGATGTGCGCGTTCGGGTGGACCAGGACGGTCCGCCCCTCGGGTCCGCCGATCTGCCGCTGGTCGATCCGGCCGACGTACGGGCCTCGGTCCGGGCGGCCGAACTCCGCAGCGCGCGGGATGCCTGGGCCGCGCTGGCGAACGGCCTGCCCGTCGGACACCCCGTACGGACGGCGGCCGAGGAGGGGGCCCGATGACCGGTCCCGACCACGAGTCCCCTGCCGAAGCCGCCGGTTCCCTCGCCGCTGTCGTCGCGGCGCTCGCCGATTCCCCGGACGTGGAGCTCGGGGACCTGGCGACGTTGCGCTCGGACCTCGTCGGCCCCTCCCGCCCGGCCGCCCGGTGGGTGATCGAGCTGGTCGCCAGAGCCGACGGGGCGTCGCTGCGGCGGCTGTACGAGGACACGGGCGACCTGCACGAGGCCTTCGAGGAACTGCGCGGGGCGACCACGTCGAGAGCGGTCGCCGCGCGGCTGCGGTCCGCCTCCGGCCTCGACGAGGCCTTCGGTGACGGTCAGCCCGCCACCTTGCACGCCCTGCGCGTGCTGGCCGGGCTCGGTCTGGCCCTGGTGAGCGAACGCCCGCCGCAAGGACCGCTGGCCGCCGCCCTCGTCTGGTTCGAGGAGGCCTGCTCGTCGCCCATCACGGGCGCGGTCCCCTGGTCGCCCGCGGACCTCGCGGCCGGGGACGGCCGGTTGCTGCGGACCCTGGAAGCGCTGCACGAGGCCGCGACCGGATCCGCCGCGTCCGCCCCGGCCGTCTACACCACCGCGGTGACGCTCACCTGGCTGGCGCGGGGCAGGGCCGGCCGGCTCGCGCGGGAGACGGTCGCCGTGGGCGTGCTGTTCGACCGCGGAACGACCGGCGAGAGCGGCCGGCTCAAGGCGACCTACCTGCCCGGTCTGCCGTCCGCCCTGGTGCCGCACCCGGACCGGGCGGTGCTGTTCACCGCCGACGAGGACTTCGGCGCCTCCATGGACCTGGCGTGGCGGCTGGCGGGCGGCGACCGGATCGACGGAACCGTCCTGTGGTGCGTCGAGGACACCGACGATCCGGTGCTCCGCATCGAAGACGCCTCCCTGGGCGCGGCGTTCGCGGTCGTGCTCGACGAGGTGCGCCGGGTACAGCGGCCGCTGCCGAGCTGGACCGGGGCGCCCGCCTGGCTCGGGCACTGGCTGCTGTGGCTGTTCCTGCTGCTCCGGCGGCTGCGCTCGACCAACGCGGTGACGGGGCGGCTCGACGACCAAGGGGTCCTGCAGTCGGTCGCCGGGTACGAACGCAAGCTCCGGGCGCCCGGAAAACGGCACCGGGTGATCGTCCCCTCGTACGACCGGGAGGCCGCCGCGCTCGCCGACAGGGGCCTGGAGGCCGGGCACCCGCGGGCGGACATCGTGCCCGTCCTCACCTGGAGCGCGGCGGCGCGCAAGGCCCGCCGGTACAAACCGCGGGTCTGGCTCCGACTGGTGGCGGCCCTGTCCGTCGGGGGTCTCGTCATCGGGCTGTGGCTCACGGCGCTCGCCGACGCGGACGCCCGGCGGGCCCGCATCGACGGGCAGGTCCAGACGCTGCTCAAGCAGTCCGCGGACCAGCGGCCGGACGATCCGGCCCTGGCACTGCGCCTGGCCCTCGCCGCCGACCGGATCAGCCCGAGCGACAAGACCCGGAACACCATCGCCGAAGGCTTGCTGACCACCCGTTACCGAGGTGAGCTGCCCAAGACGGCGAAGGTGCCGATCGCGCTCGCCTACACCAGCGGGGGAAAGGTGCTGGCGGCGCTGGACGACGCGCAGGTCACCCTCTGGGACCTCGCCGGCCGCCGGGCGGTCGGCCACATCCCGGCCCGCACGGCGACCCCGACGGCCTTCGCGGCATCGGTCGACGGCTCCCTGCTGGCCGTCGGCCAGGCCGGGGGCAGCGAGGTCGAGCTGTGGGACGTACGCCGCCCCGAGGCACCGGTGCGGGTCGCGAAGGCCCCCGTCAAGAAGGAGCCCCGGGCCGTGCGCCTCAGCGGCGACGGGCGGCGCATGGCCGTCCTGAGCGGCGAGGAGTTCGAGGACCCGGGCGAGGTGACGGTGTGGGACGTCACCGACCGGGCCCGTCCGACGCGCCTGACCACCGTCCCGGTCACCAACGGCGAAGCGGTGGCGCTGAACACCAAGGGCGACCGGCTCGCCGTGGCGGGGGTGGCGGTCGAGGTCCTGAACCTCTCGGCGCCGGACCACCCCGTGAACATCACCCGTATCTCGACCGGCGGGGTCAACCCGCTCACCGACGTCGCCTTCGCCGCGCAGCACGACGACTTCGTCTACACCGCGACGACGCGCCCCCTGGCGGCCGGCATCGGCGCGGGCAACAAGTTCGTGGAGGGCTGGGACATCAGCTCCCCGCCACAAGGCGAGCCGAAGGACGCGTTCGAGGGCCAGGGCCTGATCCACGTGGCCCCCACGGGTCTGGTCGCCACCATCGGCGACGACGGCTCGGTGATCGTCGGGGACCAGCGGCTGCGGCCCGACGGCGCCAAGGCCGGCTCGCGGGCCCCGGTGACCGGCGAGGCCGCGGCCCCCACGGCCGTGGCGATGGGCCCGGACGGCCGGACCGTGGCCACGGTGGGCGCCGGCGCGGTGGTCCGGTTCTGGGACACCTCGGACATGATCGGCTTCCAGGAGATGTCCTCGGCCACCAGGAGCGAGAGCGAGGCCTACGACCCCCGCCACGGCGTCCTCGCCACGGTCGAGGGATCCGGTCCTGGCACCAGTACCAAGACCATCGTGCTGACCGACGCGGCCGAGGGAGCGTCCTACGGCACGTTGGCACGCTGGCCCACCAGTGCCGGGAGCATCTGGAGCATGGCCTTCGGCCCGGACGGGCGGACCCTGATGTTCGACCGTGGGGACGGCACGGTCGGGCGGCTGGACGTCTCGCAGCCGCGGGCCCCGAAGGCCCTCGCCGACCTCCCCGCCACCATGGCCCCCGTCAACGGCGGTGCCCTGAGCGCCGACGGCAAGGTCCTCGCCACGAGCAGCGGCACCGAGCTCAGGCTCTGGGACTCCTCCGGTGACGTACCCGTCCGCACGCTGGCCCTCGACGCCTTCGGCTCCGGGCCGTCCGCGAAGCCGACGGGCTCCGGCGCGTCCCCGGATCCTTCGACGATCGAGCCGATGGACGACGACCCGGGCTCCCTCGGCCCCGACGACGTGCGCGAGGACGGCGCCGGGGACGATGAGCTGACGCTCAACTCCGGTCCCGCTCCGATGGGCGGGGTGGCCACGCCCACGCCCACGGCACGGCAGGGCTCCGCGAGCCCCGGCCCGAACCCGGTCGACGAGGACTCCGGGAGCCTGCGGATCGCCTTCGCGCCGAAGGGCCGGATCCTGGCCGTCGCAAGGGCGTCCGGGGAGATCGCACTGTGGGACGTCTCCGATCCCCGGGCACCCCGCAGGACTGCCCTGATCGCGGCCGGTGATCCGGCGGCGAGGGCTGGGCGCCTCCTGTTCAGCGGGGACGGCGGCACGCTGCTGGCGGGCACGAGGCGGTGGACGGTCAGCGATCCGGGGCGTCCCCGGGCCGCCGCCGACCTCCCGCTTCCGGACGGTCTGCGCCGGGTCGACGTGCTCGCCTATGGTCCCCACGGGGTGTGGGCGACCAGTCGGGAGCACTACGACATCACGGTCTGGTACCTCGCGGACGGGCTGACGCCGGTCAAGCTCGGACGGACGATCCACACCGCGGCGCCGCACTCCCGGTTCCTGGCCAGTGGGCGGGTGCTCTCCGCCAGCGCCGACCAGGTCCTGGTCCTGGACGGAGCATGGATCAACCCGATCACGGCCGACCCGGCCGCCGTGGCCTGCCGTGCGGTCGGGCGGTCGTTCACCCGGGCGGAGTGGGCCGAGCGGGTGCCGGATGCGGCCTACGCCGATGCGTGTGCCTGACCGGGTGCCGCCGGGTGGGGCCTCCGGCGGGCCCTCAAACGCCGGGCGGGCTCGATGTGGCCGGCGCCGGCTCACCCCAGCCCCGTTGGGCGGGCTGGATTGGGCTGGCGCCCGGCTCACTCCGGACCCGCTGGGCCATTCCAGCCTCGCCGGCGTTTGAGGCGCGGGTCCGGGCGGAGCCCGGGCGGGGCGCAGCCCCGTTCGCTGGTGCCGCTGGGTGGGGCCTCCGGCGGGCCCTCAATCGCCGGGCGGGCTTGATTTGGCTGGGGCCGTCCCGCCTTAGTGCTGCCGGGCGGGCTGGGCTGGCCCATTCCAGCCTCGCCGGCGTTTGAGGCGCGGGTCCGGGCGGAGCCCGGTGCGGGGCGGAGCCGCGTTGTCGGGTGCCGGTCGGCTTGGCCTCCGGCGGGCCCTCAAACGCCGGGCGGGCTGGATTGGGCCGGGGCCGGCCCGTTCAGCCCCGCCGGGTGGGCCGGATGTGGCCGGGCCCGGCCCCGTTCCGGCCCCGCCGGCTAGGCGTCAGGCCGCCGGGGTCAGGTGGGCGGCCAGCCAGGTGGGGATGCCGCCCAGGAGGCGGAAGAGGCGCAGGGCCTCGGCGCGCAGGCGGGCGGCCTCCGGCTCCGGTTCGGCCTCCGCGAGCGCGGCCAGGGCGGGCGCGGTGCCCACCAGGAAGCCCAGCTCCTCCCGGATGCGCAGGGATTCCGCGAAGCCGTGCCGCGCCTCCGCCAGCTCCCCGTCCCGCAGCGCGAGCCCGGCCAGGTGGCGCCAGGTGAAGGACAGCAGCAGGGTGTCCCCGTGCGCCGTGGCCCCCGCGTGCGCGCGCCGGTACGCGGGCCTCGCCGATTGCGGGGCGTCGGCCAGGTGCTCCGCCACCAGCCCCCGCCGGAAGTCCAGCAGCGGCCGCGTGGGCGATCCCGGGGCCAGCAGCGCCGCCGCCCGCCCCAGCGCGGAGCGCGCCTCGTCGGACCGGTCCCGGACGCCCAACACCGTCGCCGCGTAAGCCAGTTGGCCGCGCTCGCAGGCGGCCGCGCCGCGCTCGTCGTCGTCCTGGGCCACCGCCTCGGCGATCCGCAGCGCGTCCTCCGCCTCGGCCCAGCCCTGCCCGGTGAACAGGCACCGTTCGACCAGCAGCGCGGTGCGCTGCACGGCCGGTCCGGCGCGGCCCACGTGCGGGTCCAACAGGGCCGCCGCGTCCGTCCAGCAGCCCCGCGAACGAAGCCGCCATATCGCCCGCTGGAGGGGGTCGTCCCCTCCGGTCATTCCGGCACCCGACATGGCGGTGTCCGCCACATTGCCCTCCCCGAAGCAGCCAAGCCAGCGCGCCGCCCGCGCCCTGGGGCGAAATGAGAGCACGGATCCACTTGATCGGCCAAGGGGTCGGGTGAACCTTTTCACAAAGTCCGGATACCTCGTCAGTCGCCCCCGGCCGCCCGGCCGACCCCCCGGCCGGGCCGCTGATCAGCTCATCCGCAGTGCCAGGAAGAAGTCCAGCTTGTCCTCCAGCCGCGAAAGATCGCGGCCCGTCAACTGCTCGATTCGTCCGACGCGGTACCGCAGCGTGTTGACGTGCAGGTGCAGCCGGGTCGCACAGCGGGTCCAGGACCCGTCGCAGTCCAGGAACGCCTCCAGGGTTGGGATCAGCTCCGCCCGGTGGCGCCGGTCGTAGTCCCGCAGCGGGTCGAGCAGCCGCGCGGTGAAGGCGCGGCGCACGTCGTCCGGGACGAAGGGCAGCAGCAGGACGTGCGAGGCGAGCTCGTGGTGGCCCGCCGCGCAGACCCGGCCCGGTCGGGCGGCCGCGACCCGGCGGGCGTGCCGGGCCTCCTCCAGCGCCCCGCGCAGCCCCTCGGCGGAGTACACCGCGGCGCTGACGCCCAGCGTGAGCCGCCCGTCCTCGGCCAGACCGGCCGCCAGGGGCTCCCGTACGGTCGTCAGGAGCACGTCGGCGTGCAGGGCGGTGTCGGGGCCCTTCTCGTGCGTGGGCTCCCCGGAGTCCGCGGACAGCGCGGGCAGCGGTACGAGGGCGATCGCCTCGTCGCCCGCGTGGGCGACGGCGATCCGGTCGGAGGGCTCCGGACCCGACAGGGACGGGTCGACCAGGATCTCCTCCAGCAGCGACTGGGCCACGGGACCGCCGGGGATGTCCCCGCCGTCCCAGTCGACCCGGGCCACCACGACCTGCCAGTGCGGGGCGGCGCCCAGCCCGGGCAGCAGCACGGGGGCCGCGACCCGCAGGCGGGCCGCGATCTCGGCGGGCGGAGCGCCCGTCTGGACGAGCTCCAGCACCTCCTGGGCGAGGCGCCTGCGGACGGTGCGGGCGGCGTCGCGCCGGTCCCGCTCGACGGCGATCAGCTGGGTGACGCCCTGGAGCAGGTCCAGGCGCTCTGCGGGCCAGTCGCTCGCGTCGGCCTCGACGGCCAGCAGCCAGTCCGACAGCACGCTCTCGCGCACGTCACGGGCCGCCGGGCCGGTGCCCCGCCCGTGTCCCCTGATCGGGAAGAGCGAGTAGGTAATACCCTGGATGGAGATCCGGTGCGGGCCCCTGCGGCCGGTCCGGACCGCCGCCAGGTGTTCGCTGGCCAGCGCCGCGCAGATGCCGGGCGCCAGCGGTTCGCCCGCCCCGGCGATCTGCCGTCCCGTAGGGGACAGCACCCAGGCGCGCAGATCGAGGTCCGTGGTGAGCAGATCGAGGACCACATCGGGGCCACCGCCGGCGGGACCGGACGTCATCAGGCGCCGGTGGCGGTCCACGACGGCCGCGAGGTCCCCCGCGCGCTCCCCGGAGACCTGCCGCACGACGTACTCGGTGATCGTGGCGAATGCAACGTCTTCGTTCACGGCGAACAGCGGCAGCCGATTGCGCCGACAGGCTGAGACCAGATCGTCCGGGATGTCTCCCAGCTCGGCCTCGCCGGCGGCCAGGCCCGCCACCCCGGCGCTCGCGAGCAGTCGTGCGAACGGCTCGGAGTCGTCCGAATTTCGCCGCCAGGCCAGGCCGGTCAGCACGAGTTCCCCGCCGGAGAGGTATCGGCTGGGATCCCTCAGGTCCGTCGTCATGACGCCCCGGACCGTGCGGTCCAGCTCCTCCTGGCCGCCCAGCAGCCGCAGCCCCAGCGCCTCGGTTTCCAGCAGTGCGCGCAGCCGCATGATGTCGCCGCCGATCTGTCTCGATGTTGCCGTTGGAAATCGGGCAGGTCAGTGCATCCTGCCTTTCATACGAATCTACAAGACGAGGGAGGCCGTCAGCCAACTCCTTCATGGTTTCAGTGACTGCACCCGGGGGACGCGCGGCTTGTGTACTGGCTCCACACCGCATTAACAGCACGTGAACGACCAGTCGAGGGTCTTTGGGCCCGCTGGCTTGAAGTGATCGACACGATGAAGAAGAAGAGAGCCGCACATGGACTTCCTTCGCCCCGCCAGCTGGGAGGAGGCGCTCGCCGCTAAGGCCGAGTACCCCTCAGCTGTGCCGATTGCGGGTGGCACCGATGTGATGGTCGAGATCAACTTCGACCACCGTCGGCCGGAGTACCTTCTGGACCTGAACCGCATCGGCCTCCTGCGGGAGTGGGAGGTCGGCGAGGATGTGGTCCGGCTCGGCGCTTCCGTCCCGTACACGCAGATCATGGAGAACCTCCGCACGGAGCTCCCCGGTCTCGCCCTGGCCTCGCACACGGTCGCCTCGCCGCAGATCCGTAACCGCGGCGGCGTCGGTGGCAACCTCGGCTGCGCCTCCCCGGCCGGCGACTCCCACCCCGCGTTGCTCGCGGCGGGCGCGCAGGTCGAGGTGGAGTCCGTACGCGGTTCCCGCCTGATCCCGATCGACGAGTTCTACACCGGTGTGAAGCGCAACGCGCTCGCCGCCGACGAGCTCATCAAGTCCGTCCACATCGACAAGGCGGACGGCCCCCAGCAGTACTCCAAGGTCGGCTCCCGCAACGCGATGGTCATCGCGGTGTGCGCGTTCGGTCTGGCACTGCACCCGGAGACCCGCACGGTCCGCACCGGCATCGGCTCGGCCGCGCCGACCCCGATCCGTGCGAAGGCCGCCGAGGAGTTCCTGAACGCCGCGCTCGAAGAGGGCGGCTTCTGGGAGTCCGGCAAGGTCATCACCCCGTCGATCGCCAAGCAGTTCGGTGACCTCGCCTCCGGCGCGGCCAACCCGATCGACGACGTCCGCGGCACGGCGAAGTACCGCCGTCACGCGGTCGGCATCATGGCTCGCCGCCAGCTCGTCTGGACCTGGGAGCAGTACCGCGGTACCGGAAACGGCCGCTCGCTTGAAGGGGCTGCGTAATCATGCGCGTCAATTTCACTGTCAACGGCCGTCCGCAGGAAGCCGACGACGTCTGGGAGGGCGAGTCCCTCCTCTACGTCCTGCGCGAGCGCATGGGCCTGCCGGGTTCGAAGAACGCCTGTGAGCAGGGCGAGTGCGGTTCCTGCACCGTCCGCCTCGACGGCGTGCCGGTCTGTTCCTGTCTGGTCGCGGCCGGTCAGGTCGAGGGCCGCGACGTCGTGACCGTCGAGGGCCTGGCGGAGTTCGCCAAGCAGCGCGACGAGCACGGCCACGGCGGTGCCTGTGGCACCGGCGGCGGCTGCGGCAGCAAGGGCGGCGTCTCCCTGGACGCGGCCAAGCAGTGGCAGGCCAAGCCCGCCGACTCGCAGACCGGCGAGGGCGTGCAGCTCTCCAACATCCAGCAGGCGTTCATCGACGCCGGCGCCGTGCAGTGCGGTTTCTGCACCCCGGGCCTCCTGGTCCAGGCCGACGCGCTGCTGGAGGAGAACCCCTCCCCGTCCGACCAGGACATCCGTGAGTCCCTGTCCGGCAACCTCTGCCGCTGCACGGGCTACGAGAAGATCCTCGACGCGGTCCGCCTCGCGGCCGCCCGTCAGGGAGAGGTGGTCTGACCATGGCCCAGAACACGCGCACGGTCCCGGCGGGTACGCCGACCAACGTCACGCAGAAGCACACCAAGGGCGGCATCGGCGAGTCCACGCTGCGCCCCGACGGCACCCTCAAGGTGACCGGTGAGTTCGCGTACTCCTCGGACATGTGGCACGAGGACATGCTGTGGGGCCAGACGCTCCGCAGCACCGTCGCCCACGCCGAGATCGTCTCGATCGACATCTCCGAGGCCCTGGCGATGCCGGGCGTCTACTCGGTGCTGACGTACGACGACCTGCCCGCCGAGATGAAGAACTACGGCCTGGAGATCCAGGACACGCCGGTTCTCGCCAACGGCCGGGTACGCCACCACGGTGAGCCGGTCGCCCTCGTGGCCGCCGACCACCCGGAGACCGCCCGCCGCGCGGCCGCCAAGATCAAGATCGACTACAAGGAGCTGCCGCTCGTCACGGACGAGGCCTCCGCCCTCGCCCCCGGCGCGCCGCTGATCCACGAGGGTCGCGACGACCACCACATCGGTCACGTCCCGCACCCGAACATCGTGCACCGCCAGCCGATCCTCCGCGGCAACGTGGAAGAGGCCCGCAAGCGCGCCGACGTCATCGTCGAGGGCGAGTACACCTTCGGCATGCAGGACCAGGCCTTCCTCGGCCCGGAGTCCGGCCTGGCCGTGCCGTCCGAGGACGGCGGTGTCGAGCTGTACGTCGCCACCCAGTGGCTGCACTCGGACCTCCAGCAGATCGCGCCCGTCCTCGGCCTGCCGCCGGAGAAGGTCCGCATGACGCTCTCGGGCGTCGGCGGTGCCTTCGGTGGCCGCGAGGACATCTCGATGCAGATCCACGCCTGCCTGCTGGCCCTGGCCACGAACAAGCCGGTCAAGATCGTCTACAACCGGTTCGAGTCCTTCTTCGGTCACGTGCACCGCCACCCGGCGAAGCTCTACTACGAGCACGGCGCGACCAAGGACGGCAAGCTCACGCACATGAAGTGCAAGATCGTCCTGGACGGCGGCGCGTACGCGTCGGCTTCCCCGGCGGTCGTGGGCAACGCGTCCTCCCTCTCGGTGGGTCCGTACGTCCTGGAGGACGTGGACATCGAGGCGATCGCGCTCTACACGAACAACCCGCCCTGTGGCGCGATGCGCGGCTTCGGCGCCGTCCAGGCCTGCTTCGCCTACGAGGCCCAGATGGACAAGCTCGCGGCGAAGCTGGGCATGGACCCGGTCGAGTTCCGCCAGCTGAACGCCATGGAGATGGGCACGGTCATGCCGACCGGCCAGGTCGTGGACGCGCCGGCGCCGGTCGCCGAGCTGCTGCGCCGGGTCAAGGCCCGCCCGCTGCCGCCCGAGCGCCAGTGGGAGACCGCGGGCGAGGGTGCGGACGTCCGGGCGCTGCCCGGCGGCCTCTCCAACACCACGCACGGCGAGAGCGTCGTCCGCGGCGTCGGCTACGCGGTCGGCATCAAGAACGTCGGCTTCTCCGAGGGCTTCGACGACTACTCCACCGCCCGCGTGCGCCTGGAGGTCATCAACGGCGAGGCCGTCGCGATGGTCCACACGGCCATGGCGGAGGTCGGCCAGGGCGGCATCACCGTCCACGCGCAGATCGCCCGTACCGAGCTGGGCGTCACGCAGGTGACCATCCACCCGGCCGACACGCAGGTCGGCTCCGCCGGTTCCACGTCCGCCTCGCGGCAGACGTACATGACCGGTGGCGCCGTGAAGAACACCTGCGAGGCCGTCCGCGAGGCGCTCCTGGAGATCGGCCGTCGCAAGAACGGCTCCTACCACCCCGCGTGGGCCACCGCCGAGCTGCTGCTCGAAGGCGGCAAGATCGTCACCGACGGCGGCGAGGTCCTCGCGGACATCGCCGAGATCCTCGAGGACGAGGCCATCGACCTCGAACTCGAGTACCGCCACCACCCGACCGTCCCCTTCGACCTGGTCACCGGTCAGGGTAACGGGCACGTCCAGTACACCTTCGCCGCGCACCGCGCGGTGGTCGAGGTGGACACCGAGCTGGGTCTGGTCAAGGTCGTCGAACTCGCGACCGCGCAGGACGTCGGCAAGGCGCTGAACATGCTCTCGGTGGTCGGCCAGATCCAGGGTGGCACCACCCAGGGCCTCGGCGTGGCGATCATGGAAGAGATCATCGTGGACCCGAAGACCGCGAAGGTGCGCAACCCCTCCTTCACGGACTACCTGATCCCGACGATCCTCGACACCCCGACCATCCCGGTCGACGTCCTGGAGCTCGCCGACCCGAAGGCCCCCTACGGCCTCCGCGGCATGGGCGAGGCCCCGACCCTCTCGTCCACCCCGGCCGTCATCGCGGCGATCCGGCAGGCGACGGGTCTGGACATCACCAAGACCCCGATCCGTCCCGAGATGCTCACCGGAACCCTCTAGGGAATCCGGTCCCGCCGGGACCAAGACTCTCCGGGCGGTGTGACGCGGGAACGTCACACTTGCCGGTCGCACCGCCCGGAGTACGAAGTACCGCACCGCTCGCGGTCCGCTTCACCCGCAGTACCGGAAGTACCGCAACACCAGCAGTAACCGCAGTAACCGCAGTACCAGCAGTTACAGGCAGTACCAGTGGTAACGAAGTAGCAGCAGTACAAGAGCAGCTCACTTGCTTCGTCTCGGGCCGTCCCCCGGGTCGTGCAGCCAAACGCACCATCCCAAATCCCGCGTCTCCAATCTTTTCTGCGGGTGCCCCTTTGAACCTTGGGAGTTAGGCACCATGACCCAGTCGTCTGTGGAGCCCAAGACCACCGCGGAAGAGGCCGGCGACGGCTCTCTCACACCCGCCGGGCGTTCTTGGCTCGACCGGTACTTTCACATAACGCACCGCGGATCCACCGTCTCGCGAGAAGTGCGCGGCGGCGTCACCACCTTCATGGCGATGGCGTACATCCTCCTGCTCAACCCCCTGATCCTTTCGGGCAAGGACGTCGCTGGCGACACCCTGAGCCAGAAGGCCCTGATCACGGCCACGGCCTTCGCCGCCGCCCTGACCACCCTCCTGATGGGCTTCATCGGCAAGGTGCCGCTGGCCCTCGCCGCCGGCCTTTCCGTCTCGGGCGTGCTCTCCTCGCAGGTCGTGCCCCACATGACCTGGCCGCAGGCCATGGGCATGTGCGTCATGTACGGCGTGGTGATCTGTCTCCTGGTCGTCACCGGCCTCCGCGAGATGATCATGAACGCGATCCCCCTCGCGCTCAAGCACGCCATCACCATGGGCATCGGCATGTTCGTCGCCCTCATCGGCCTCGTGAAGGCCGGCTTCGTGGGCCACGGCTCCGAATTCGGTCCCCCCGTGAGCCTGGGCGCGACCGGCGAGCTCGCCGGTTGGCCCGTCCTGATCTTCGCCGTGACCCTGCTCACCATCTTCATGCTGCAGGCACGCAAGGTTCCCGGTGCGATCCTGATCGGCATCGTCTCCGGAACCGTCCTCGCGGTCATCCTCAACGCCGTGGCGGACATCGACCCCAAGGCCTGGCGCAGCGGCGCCCCGGAGCTCACCGGCTCCGCGGTCTCCATGCCCGACTTCTCGCTCTTCGGCAAGGTCGAGTTCGGCGGCTGGGGCGACGTCGGCGTGATGACGGTCGGCATGATCGTCTTCACCCTGGTGCTGGCCGGCTTCTTCGACGCGATGGCCACCATCATCGGCGTCGGTACCGAGGCCAAGCTCGCCGACGACAAGGGCCGCATGCCGGGCCTGTCCAAGGCGCTCTTCATCGACGGTGCCGGCGGCGCCATCGGCGGCATCGCGGGCGGCTCCGGCCAGACCGTGTTCGTCGAGTCCGCGACCGGCGTCGGCGAGGGTGCCCGTACGGGCTTCGCCTCCGTCATCTCGGGCCTGCTCTTCGCGGCCTGCCTCTTCTTCACCCCGATCACCCAGATCGTCCCGGGTGAGGTCGCCTCGGCCGCCCTGGTCGTCATCGGCGCGATGATGATGCAGAACGCCCGCCACGTGGACTGGTCCGACACGGCCACCGCCATCCCGGTCTTCCTGACCGTCGTGCTCATGCCCTTCACGTACTCGATCACCGCTGGTGTCGCCGCCGGTGTCATCTCGTACGTCGCCATCAAGGTGGCGCAGGGCAAGGCGCGGGAGATCGGTGGCTTCATGTGGGCGCTGACCGTGATCTTCGTGGTCTTCTACGCTCTCCACCCGATCGAGGGTTGGCTCGGCGTCAGCTGAGCCGTCCCGGCCTGATGCACCACTCCTGAACCCTCCACGCAATCCCGTCACCGGAAACCGAACCTCCGAGGAGGCCGCAATGCTGGACATCGCCGAAGAACTCAACCGGTGGGTCGAGCAGGGACGCGACTTCGCCGTCGCCACGGTCGTGGCGGTCGGCGGCAGCGCGCCCCGGCAGCCCGGAGCGGCCCTCGCCGTCGACAGCGAGGGCACCGCGATCGGTTCGGTCTCCGGCGGGTGCGTGGAGGGTGCGGTGTACGAGCTGTGCCAGCAGGCGCTCGAAGACGGCGAAACCGTCCAGGAGCGCTTCGGGTACAGCGACGACGATGCCTTCGCCGTAGGTCTGACCTGCGGCGGAATCATCGACATCCTGGTCACCCCGCTCCCCGTGAACTCCCCGGCCCGCGCCGTCTTCGAGGCCGCGCTGGCCGCCGCCGCCAAGGGCGAGGCGGCCGCGATCGCCCGGATCACCGACGGTCCCGCCGAGCTGATGGGCCGGGCGATCCTGGTTCGCTCCGAGGGCCCGTACGAAGGCGGCCTCGGCGGCCACCCCGAGCTGGACCGCACGGTGGCCGAAGAGGCCCGCGCGATGCTGGACGCGGGTCGGACCGCGACCCTGGAAATGGGCGCCGACGGGCGGCTCTGCGGCCGCCCCATCACCGTCCTGGTCGAGTCGAGCGTGCCGCCGCCGCGGATGATCGTCTTCGGTGCCATCGACTTCGCCTCCGCGCTCGTGCGGGTGGGCAAGTTCCTCGGCTACCACGTCACGGTCTGCGACGCGCGGCCCGTGTTCGCGACGAAGAACCGTTTCCCCGATGCGGACGAGATCGTGGTCGACTGGCCGCACCGGTACTTGGCGGCCACCTCGGTGGATGCCCGTACGGTCCTGTGCGTGCTGACGCACGACGCCAAGTTCGACGTGCCGCTGCTCGAACTGGCCCTGAAGCTCCCGGTGGCCTACGTCGGCGCGATGGGATCGCGGCGCACGCACGAGGACCGCAACGCGCGGCTGCGCGAGGTCGGCGTCACCGAGCTGGAGCTGGCGCGGCTGCGCTCGCCCATCGGCCTCGACCTGGGCGCCCGTTCCCCGGAGGAGACGGCCCTGTCCATCGCCGCCGAGATCGTCGCCAGCCGGCGCGGCGGCAGCGGACGCGCCCTCACCGGCGCGCACACCCCGATCCACCACGACGGCTCGGCCGCCGTCGTCGGCCGGATAGGCGTCGTCGCTTGAAGCGGTGACCACGGATCCGCGAAGGATCCACGTACTGAGCACAGGACGTGACCCCACGGGGGTTGCGTCCTTTTGCCGTTCCCCCTATTTTACCCGCCGGTAACAGCGCCTCCCCGCAACGGAGTTGAGCGAATGTCCCGGACCTCCTCGGTACGCGTCCTGTCGGCCGTCTGTGCCCTGGCCGCGGCCCTGCTCGCGGCGGGCCCGGCGCCCGCGGCCACCACCGCCACCGCCACGGTCACCGCCACCGCCACGGCCGACCCCGCCGCCCTGCGGGAGGTCCTCTTCGTCGGGAACAACTGGGAGGGGACCGCCGACGTACTCGCCTCCACCGGGGAGCTCGGCAAGGTGGGCCGGATCAACGTGATCCCGGACAAGGAGGAGCGGCTCCGGGAGATCTACCTCGACCCGGTCAAGCTCGGCTTCTTCCTGGGGATCCGCAACACCGCGGGCGAGGGCCACGACCAGTTCGTGGACGACATGTACACCACCCCGGACGGCAGCGCCGTCGTCGTCTCCCGCCCCAGCTTCGCCGACGTCGTCTCCGTCGACGTGCGGACGGGCCGGATCAACTGGCGCTTCCCGGTCGCGGGCTACCGGGCCGACCACATGGCGGTGTCGCCGGACGGGTCCCGGGTCGCGGTCTCCGCCTCCACCGCCAACACCGTGCACGTCCTGGACATCGCCACGGGACGCCGGCTCGGCTCCTTCGGCACCGGCGACAAGCCGCACGAGAACACCTTCACCCACGACGGCCGGTACCTGTGGAACAGCTCCATCGGTGACGTGACCTCCGCGCTGGACGCGCCCTGGCTGGACTGGACGAAGGGCGACCGGAAGATCACGGTCGTCGACGCGCAGACCTTCCGCACCGTCCGCGTGATCGACATGCGCGCACGGCTCGACGCCTTCGGCCGCTCGGACCTCTCCGACGCGGTCCGCCCCATGTCCTTCAGCCCCGACGAGTCGAAGCTCTACTTCCAGGTGTCCTTCTTCAACGGCTTCCTGGAGTACGACGTGGCCACCGACCGGATCACCCGGATCAAGACCCTCCCGGTGAACCCGGCCACCGACAGCGACCGCACGACCTGGGTCAACGACTCCCGCCACCACGGCATGTCGATGAGCCCCGACGGCGCCAAGCTCTGCATCGCCGGAACCATGGACGACTACGCGACGATCGTCGACCGGGCCACCCTCGCCGAGGGGCCCCTGGTGCCCGCCGACAAGCCGTACTGGGCCACGGTCGACGGGGACGGGACGGGCTGCGTGATCTCCGAGAGCGGCGCCGACCGGATCACGGCCATCGACTTCGCCACCGGGGCCAAGCGGGTCTCCGTCCCGGTCGGTGACCACCCGCAGCGCGTCCGGCTCGGTCACGTCCCGGCGCTCTGGACCGGCCCGGCCGCGCACTGACGGGCCCTGACGGGCACTGACGGGCACTGACGGGTGCGGACCGGTGAGAACGGCGCGGACCCACACGGGTTGCTCCGTTCGGCCGCCCGGGTAACGGCGCTTGACCCGGGCGCCGCGGCTGCGCGAGCGTCGTGGCGCATGCGCCACCGACACCTCGCCCGTACGGGCCTGCTCGTCGCCGTCCTCGCCGCGCTCACCGCACCGGCGTCCGCGGCCACGTCGTACGGCCCCGCCTCCCTCCCCGCCTCCGGTCCGGGCCGGCCGCTCTTCGCCCCCGCCGCCGACCCCGGGGCCGCCCGTCAGGCCCGGGAGCTGATCGCCGCCGGGCACCCGCGGGAGGCCGCCGGGATCACCGCGATGGCCGCCACCCCGCACGCCGTCTGGCTCGGCGACCAGAGCCCCGCCCGCGCGGAGGCCGAGGCGCGGGCCCTGACCACGCAAGCCGCCCGGCAGGGGGCGCTGCCCGTGCTGGCGCTCTACAACGTGCCGGGCCGGGACTGCTCTCAGTACTCCGCGGGCGGCGCCGCCGACGGCAAGGCCTACCGGGCCTGGATCGACGCGGTCGTCCGCGGGATCGCGGACCGTCCGGTGAGCGTGGTCCTGGAGCCCGATTCCCTCGCCCTGCTGCCCCGCGAGTGCGCACCGGGAGCGGGCGGTGCGGGCGCGGGGCCGGCCGGCGAGTCGGCCCGTACCCGCACCGCCGCCCGCTACGCCGAGATCGGGTACGCGGTCCGGGCGTTGGCGGCCGGGCCCGCCACCGACGTGTACCTCGATACGGGACACGCCGCCTGGCACACCGTCAACACCATCGTGCCCCGGCTCCGTCAGGCGGGCGTCGCCGACGCCACCGGCTTCGCCGTCAACGTCTCCAACTACCACTCCGACGAGGCCGGTAGCTGGTTCGCCACCCTCGTCTCGGCCTGCCTGGTCCACGTCGAGGCCGGCGGCCGGGTCGCCGACTGCCCCGACCAGTGGCGCCCGCGCGCCGAGGCCCGGGCCTGGCTCGCCGCGCACCTCGACGCCACCGCCCGGGCCCGGATGAAGCACTACGTCAGCGACACCAGCCGCAACGGCCGGGGCGCCTGGACCGCCCCCGCGGGCAAGTACCGGGAACCGCAGGAGTGGTGCAACCCGCCCGGCCGGGGCCTCGGCGCCCGCCCGACCACGGACACCGGCGACCCGCTGGAGGACGCCCGGCTCTGGATCAAGACACCCGGCGCGTCCGACGGGAACTGCCTGCGCGGCACCGCGGGTCCGCTCGACCCCGAACGCGCGGTCGTGGACCCCAAGGCGGGGGACTGGTTCCCGGACCAGGCGCTCGAACTCGTCAGGCAGGCGAATCCGGCCATTTTGAGGTGACCAGTCCGCAATGAGCGATTAGTCTCCCGATCATGGTGGACATGCGTGCGGAGCGGAGCGGAGACAAGTCGGTGGAGATTCGTGAGGTGCCCGAGGCGGATATCGACCGCGCCCTGGAACTCGCGTACATGGTCTTCCACGACCGCCCCGAGAAGGAGGTGCGCGAGCACCATCACACGATGCTGCTCGGGTGCGAGCGGCTCGCCGCCTACGACGGGGACGTGCTGGTCGGCTTCATGGCCGCGCACGACTTCCGGCTCTCGGTGCCCGGGGCGGACCTGCCCTGCCCCGGACTCACCTTCGTCTCCGTCGCCCCCACCCACCGGCGCCGCGGCGTCCTGACCGCGCTGATGCAGGAGATGCTGCGCCGCACGGCCGCCGCGGGGCGGCCCCTCGCCGCGCTGTGGGCCTCCGAATCCCTCATCTACGGCCGCTTCGGCTACGGCTCGGCGACCCGCGGCGCCACCATCGAGATCGACTCCACCCGCCCGCTCGCCCTGCGCATCACCCCCGACGGGCGCCCGCTGCGCCTGATCGACCCGGCCGACGCCCCGGCCGTCCTCGGCCCCTACCACGAGGCCTCCCGGGTCGCGCGGGCCGGACGCCCGACCCGCGACGCCTACCGCTGGCGCGAGGAATGGCTGCGGGAGGAGGACGAGGAGGACGAGGAGCTGAGCCCGCCGCGGATCATCGCGGTGGGGGAGGCGGGGCACCCCCTCGCCGGGTACGTCCTCTACCGCACGAAGCCGGAGGACGACGGCGGCCCCCTCAAGGTCCCCGGACTGGTCCAGGTCTACGAACTGGAAGCGGACACCCCGGCCGTGGCCGCCGCCCTGTGGAGCTGCCTGGCCGCCCTGGACCTCACCGGCAGGGTGGTCGCCTGGGGCCGCCCGGCCGACGACCCGCTGCTGCACTTCGCCGCCGACCGCGACCAGGTGCGGGTGACCGGCGAGTTCCCGGCGCTGTGGCTGCGGCTCGTCGACGTACGGGCGGCGCTGACCGCCCGTAGCTGGGCGGCGCCCGTCGATCTGGTGCTGGAGGTGGCCGACGTACGCCTGCCCGCCAACGCGGGTCGGTTCCGGCTGGCGGCCGGGCCGGCCGGGGCGACGTACGAGGCCACCGGTGTGCCCGCGGACCTGGCGCTCGACGTCCGCGACCTGGCGGCCTGCTACCTCGGCGGGACCCGGATCGTGGAACTGGTCTGCGCCGGGCTCGCCGAGGAGCGGACGGCGGGCGCGGCGGCGGCCCTGGACGACGCCCTGCGCACCCGCTTGTCGCCGCACACCGCCGACGAGTTCTAGTCCCCGGGGGGCCGGCGGGCCGGCGGATCAGGGAGTCGGTGCGGTCCTGAGCGAGTCGATCGCCCGGACCGCCGACATCCCGAAGTCCGGGCCCCACAGAGGGAGTCCGGCGCCGGATCCCGGCCCCTCCTGGACCGCCGGGGGCCGGAGCAGGTCCTCCTCGCGGTAACGCCGGGCCTTCTGGTGCCAGTTCAAGATGCCCGCGAGCCAGTCCTCCAGCTCGTGGACGTAGCCGTCGAGCCCGGCCCGGGCCTCCCGGTCGAGCTTCCAATCGTCGTAGAGGAGCGGCAGCTGGGTCCGTGCG
Organism: Streptomyces sp. NPDC098789; assembly: GCF_044759975.1. Classification (NCBI taxonomy): domain Bacteria; kingdom Bacillati; phylum Actinomycetota; class Actinomycetes; order Kitasatosporales; family Streptomycetaceae; genus Streptomyces; species Streptomyces sp. NPDC098789. Next base: position 50,640 of record NZ_JBIWAJ010000005.1, on the reverse strand, counting down.
ATGTGCTCGAACTCCTCGGTGCGCCGGGTATGGAGGGCGTGGCAGATGCGCAGGGCCCGGGGGTAGTCGATGTCGAAGAAGTTCCGGGTGACGAGCACGTAGTTGTGCACCTCGCCCTCGACCTCGATCTCCTTCTGGTAGGAGAAGATGTCGTTGATCAGGCAGGCCGCGTCGGCCGCCGCGTTCTCCAGGGAGCGGATGGTCCCCGACCGGTAGATCTCCTCGGGGATGCCGCGGCCGGCCCGCCCGAGCCGGCACAGGTACATCGTGAGGTTGCTGCCGAAGGTGGCGCGCCGCATCTCGGCGTAGTCGACGGGGTCCGGGATCCGGTTCAGGACCTGGTTCTCCACCTCCCACAGCCAGCTCTGCAACATGTCCACCAGCGTGGCCCGGAATTCACCGCGCACGACGTGGTCCATGTCGGCGGCGGTGCGCTGCCACAGGTCGGCGAGCCCGCGCTCCAGCGCCGTCACCGGGGCCAGTGCCTCGGCGGGGTCCACCGTGATGATGCCGATCAGTCGGGCGGTGGCCGCCTTGGCGGCGGCCAGGTTCTTCGGCCGCGCGAAGGCGACGGGGTAGTAGTCGTCCCCGTACGTCCCCCAGCTCAGCCAGCACGCGTTGAGGGCGAGGGCCTCGGGCGTGGCGTCGGGGTCGATCCCGGCGGAGCAGAGCGCGAGGTCGTAGCCCCGGAACGTGGCCTCGTTCCAGATCACGGAGGCGGGGTCGCCGGGCTGCGGGTCGAGCAGGCCCATCCGGCGGCACCAGTCCACCGACTCCTCCAGCGCGTGCTGGTGGTGCGGGCTGAGCGCGAGGGCGAACGGCATGTGGAGGTCCGGGATCACGGACGGGCCGGTGCGCTCGTGGGGGACGTGGGTGAAGGAGCGGCGGCGCAGGTCCTGGGCGCGCGGGGCGAACACCGAGCGGACGTCGACGGCGGCGGCGGCGAAGCCGGAGGGGAGGAAGGGCAGGGTGAGGGGGGCGGCCGGCCGCGCCCCCTCGTTCATGTAGCGACTGGAGACCAGGTGCCAGGCGTGGCCGCCGGACTGCCAGTCCTGGAGGCCCTTGGTGTAGGCGAGGACCGCCGCGATCTCGGCGGGGTCCATGGCGTGGTCGGCGAAGAGCTGGGGGAGTTCGGCGAGCGCGGTGTGCTCGAACTGCTGGAGCCGGGAGGTGAGCAGGTCGTTGGAGGCCTCGGCCGCCTCCTGGGTGCCGCACTCCAGGAAGGTCTCCAGGACGAGCACGGCGTTGGAGAGTTCGCCCTCGTCGGCCACCTCGCGCTGATAGCTGAAGATGTCGTTCCTGATGTGCACCGCGTCGGAGAAGGCGTCGCGCAGCACCCCGAGCGGGCGCGCGTGCGCGACCCGGGCGGGCACCTCGGCGGACACGTACTCGATCAGGCCCGCGGACCAGGGGGCGCCGCCGACCTTGCGGCGCATCTCGATGTACTCCAGCGGGTTCGCGATTCGCCCGATGTTGATGTTGGCGAGCTCCCACATCGACTCGTTGAGCAGGTTCTTCGTGCTCAAGGAGAACCGTTCCCGCCAGTCCATCGACATGTGCGGGACCGTCCGCGCCCAGAGGTCGGCGAGGCCGGCCTCCACCGGGTTCGTGGCCCGCGGGAAGCCGTCGGCCAGGTCCATGGGCATGAAGGCGGCGAGCCGGTCCAGGTACTGCTTGGCGCCGTCGCGGTCCTGGGAGCGCTTGAACATTTCGAGGAAGTGGTCGTCGAAGAAGAAGACCCAGACGTACCAGTCGGTGACGAGGGAGAGGGCCTCGCTGTCGCAGTCGGGGTGGGTGTAGGAGCAGAGCAGCGCGTAATCGTGCGAGTCGAGGTCGTGTTCCTCCCAGACCCCGGACCCCTCCAGCATCTCCAGGTCCCGCGCCCACCGCTTGGTGTGGGCGCGGGCCGATTCGAGGTGCGGGTTCAGGCGCGCCGGGTACGGCACGTAGAAGTCGGGCAGTTGGAACGGCTGCGTCACGGGAGGGTCGGCCTTTCGTCGGGGGGCGCGGGGGCAGGTCCACCGCGCGCCCCCGCACGAGATCAGCACGGCCCCGCCCGGGGTGCGGGGGAGACGAGGGGGAGTTCACTTCATCAGGTGACGGGAGGGTCGTTCGGGAGCGCGCCGGGGCGGGAATGTGATGGAGATCGGCGCGCGGACTTGGCAGAGTGCACCCATGATCCGACGATGGCGGTTCGGGGCCGGTCGGCTCCGGGCGCCGCGGGTCCAGGGGGAAGGAAGACCGGATGCGACAGCCGTTTCGCGGGGCCGCCGGGGCGGTGTGCCTGACCGGGCTCGTCCTGTTCGGCGCGCTGGGCCCCGTGGGCCCGGTGGGTGCGGTGGGCCTCGCGGGGTCCGCCCGGGCGGCATCGCCCGCTCCGGCGCCCTCGACGTCGTCCTCCTCCTCACCCTCGTCCTCCCCGGCCACTACGGCGCCCGCCGGGCCCCGACTGGGCTTCTCCGGACCCTTCCAACTCGTCGAGACGGGCGGCCCGATCTGGATCGGCGTCGCCGGCATGCCCGAGGGCTGGACGGAGGCGGTCGCCTCCTCGCCCGCGCTGGTCGAGCCGGTACCCCTCGCCCCCGAGCCGCCCGGGCTGCCCGGCGGCGAGCCGGGGAACGGCCGCCCGGCCGACCAGGAGCACACCTACCGCGTCCGCGCGGACATCGCCCCGGGGACCTACACCGTCACCCTGACCAGTGGGGGCCGTCCGGTCGCGACCGCCCCGCTGACGGTCGTCGCGCCGGGCTCGGCGGACATCAGGCGCTTCGTCCTCGGCCCGCGGGAGGAGTTCCTGGGCGGCGACGCGTCGGTCGCCGTCCGTCCGGGGGCCGAGGCCGTGGTGGTCCTGACCGACGACCGGGCCGCGGACGGCGAGAACTCCCTGCTGGTCAAGTCCCCCGTGTTCGAGCGGCCGTTGAAGATCGTGCGGGGTGGTCCGGACGATCCGGGCTGCAAGTGCGACGACGGCGGCACCGTCTTCTCGGGGCACGCCCGCGTCCGCCACGGCGTGCGACCGGGCACCTACGACATGACCGTGGTCAGCCACCACGGCAAGGAGACCACCACCCGGCGGGTGACCATCGCCGGTGAGCCGGTGACGGACCCGAAGCCCTGGTTGATCGGGGGTGGGGCCGCCGCCGGGCTGCTCGTCCTCGCCGCGGTGGTCCGGACGGTGATCGTGCGGCGCCGCCGCCGAGGAGTGCACCAGGAGTGACGCCGCCCCGCTCCAGCCGACCGCTTCCGCCGCGGTCATGCCTGTCATGCACCTGACCAGATTTCCTCGTATCCCCTTCGTACCGTGTCCTGCTTCGTGAGTCCGGAAAGTGAACCTTGCACCCCTTGCACCCCTCATCCGATCGCATACGCCGCTTCGGCGTCTCGGTGGTCGGCGCCGCGCTGATCCTGGCGAGCGGCGGCTTCGTCGCCCGGGCGGAGCCCGCGGCCACCCCGGCCCCGACGCCCTCGGCGGCGGCCTCCGCCTCCCCGACGCGCACGCCCGCGCGCACGCAGGCGCCCGCGCCCCGGACGTCCGCTTCCCCCGCGCCGAGCGCCTCGAACAGCGCCTCGTCCAGCCCGTCGTCCAGCCCGTCGTCCAGTCCCTCGCCGAGTGGATCCCCGACCTCGGCCTCCGTGACCTGGACGGACGCGGACGCCGTCAGGTTCTGGACGCGTGAGCGGATGGCGTCGGCCGTCGACCCGGCCCGGCCCGCCGTGCCGCTGGGCGCGCGTACCGCACCCGCACCCTCCACGGCGCCCAAGCTGCCCAAACCGGGCTCCTTGTCCGCGGCCGCCTCGATGCCGACCGCGGAACACATCCTCGGACCCAAGTCCGTGGGCATCCTGTTCAGTTACGACGCCGATCCGGACACCGGCGAGATGCGCGCGCACGGCTGCTCGGCCAGCGTCGTGGACGGCCCGGGCCGCAACCTGATCCTCACCGCGGGGCACTGCGCCTTCGGCGGCGCGGTGGTCTTCGTCCCCTGGTACCGCAGCGAGTACGCCCTGGACAAGCAGACCTACGGCTTCTACCGGGTCGCGGAGTTCTTCCGGGACAACCGCTACGTCAAGAACAGCCTGGCGGCGGATTCGGACCTGGACTTCGCCTTCGCCCGGCTGCAGCCGTCCTCGGCGGGCAAGAACGCCCAGGACGTGGTGGGCGGCAACACGCTCGTCCGCACTCCCGGATACATCAACGACGTCACCATCGTCGGGTACCCCTCCAGCCACAACCCCGAGGACCACGCGGTGCGTTGCCCGGTCCGTACGGAGTGGCTGCCGGGCTTCTACCAGATCCAGGCCAAGTGTGCCGGGATGTGGGACGGGGTCTCGGGCGGACCCTGGTTCTCCAAGATCGACTGGACCTCGGGCGTCGGCGAGATCATCGGCAACGTCGGCGGCTTCAACGGCGGCGGCCCCAAGGTCGACAAGGCCGACCCGGCCTACAACGAGAACTCCTACAGCCCCGTGCACGGCGACTGGTTCTTCCGCCTCTACGACGAGGCCAAGAAGGGCCAGCACATCAACCGCGCCGGTGGCTACCAGCAGCCCGCGCTGCCCTACTCCATGGGCAACGGCGAGACCTGGTCGCACGCCCGGCTGCTGGCCTCCGGCGAGTACACCGGGGACGGCAAGGGCGACCTCGTCGTGGTGTGGACCGACGGAGAGGTGACGCTCTACACGGGTGACGGCACGGGCGGCTTCGCGGGCGAACGCCGCCTGGCCGCTCCCGGGCCGACCTGGCAGGGCGTCAAGTCCCTGACGGGCGGCGACTTCTCCGGCGGCAGCGGCTACGACCTGCTGGCCGTCTGGAGCAACGGCGAGGTGCGGATCCTGCCCGACATCGGCGCGAACGGCGTGGGCGGCGGCATCAAGCTGGCCGACTCCGGCTCCGTGTGGAGCCACGCCGACCAGATCGCGGCGGGCAACTTCGGCACCGCGAACAACGTCAGCGACCTGCTGGTGCGCTGGAGCGACGGCGAACTCACCGACTACACCGCCGTCGGTGACCGGGGCTTCGGCGTCGAGCACCAGCTGCTGGCCGCGAACGACAACTGGAAGCAGGCCACCCTGGTCACCGCGGGCGACTTCACCGGCGGCGCGAACTGGGACACCCTGGTGCGCTGGTCGGACGGTCGGGTCTCGCAGTTCCAGGAGACCGGACCCGGCGGCATCGGCAACGAGATCCAGATGGCTCCGCCGCAGAGCATCTGGACCCACGACGTCGTGATGACGGCGGGCAGCTACGACTCCAACGGCTGGGCCGACGACCTGCTCATCCGCTGGTCGGACGGCGAGACCACCATGTACGCGCACACCGGCGCCGCCTTCGGCGCCGAACGAACCCTGGTCACCCCGAAGTAGTACGGGCCCCGCGCTCCTCGTACCCGCGCCCCCGCCGTGCCCACGGGTACGACGGGGGCGCGGGCATGCGCCCGTCAGCCCGCCGGGCTCAGCTCGGCGCCCGGGTGGGCCGTGCGCCAGGCCGCGATGGAGAGGTCCCACTCGTCGCCCGTCAGGGCGGTGAGGGAGGCGGGGAAGAGGCCGTCCTCCTCCTTCGCGATGTGCTGGTGGAGGTCCGCGACCGCGGTGCGCAACAGGGCCACCTGCTCCGGCGAGGCGAGGTCCAGGTCGGCCAGGAAGGCCGCCAGTTCCCGGTGTTCGCCGGTCAGGGCGGCGATGTAGGCCGCGTACTCGGGGTCCTGCGACATGACCGCGAACAAGCCGTCCTCCTCACCCTTCCAGTGGGCGAGGAGGACGTCGGTCATCGAGGTGACCAGGGCGCGGACGCGGGGGAGGTCCCCCGCGTCCAGGGCGCGCAGGGCGTCGCCCGCCGCGTTCGTCACCGCCTCGTGCTCGGCGATGAACTCCTTGATCAACGGGATCTCGCGGCAGCCGCAGTAATGGCACATGCGTCCCAGGATGCGCCAGCCGCGAGCCGCTACTCCGCTTCCGCTTCCAAGTTGCCCTCCGTGTCCAGGTACACCTGGCGCAGGGCCTCCAGCGTCTCGGCGTCCGGCTTCTCCCACATGCCGCGGGATTCCGCTTCCAGCAGGCGCTCGGCGATCCCGTGCAGCGCCCAGGGGTTGGCCTCCTCCAGGAAGGCGCGGTTCTCCGGGTCCAGCACGTACGTCTGCGTCAGCTTGTCGTACATCCAGTCGGCGATCACGCCGGTCGTGGCGTCGTACCCGAAGAGGTAGTCCACGGTGGCCGCCAGCTCGAAGGCGCCCTTGTAGCCGTGGCGACGCATCGCCTCGATCCACTTCGGGTTCACCACGCGGGCGCGGAAGACCCGGGAGGTCTCCTCCACCAGGGTGCGGGTGCGGATCGTCTCCGGTCGGGTCGAGTCGCCGATGTACGCCTCGGGGGCCGTGCCGCGCAGCGCGCGGACGGTGGCCACCATGCCGCCGTGGTACTGGAAGTAGTCGTCGGAGTCGGCGATGTCGTGCTCGCGGGTGTCCGTGTTCTTCGCGGCCACCGTGATGCGCTTGTACGCCGTCTCCATCTCGGTGCGCGCGGAGCGGCCGCCCAGGCCGCGGCCGTAGGCGTAGCCGCCCCACACCGTGTAGACCTCCGCCAGGTCGGCGTCGGTGCGCCAGTCGCGCGAGTCGATCAGCTGGAGGATGCCCGCGCCGTAGGTGCCCGGGCGCGAGCCGAAGATACGGGTCGTCGCGCGCCGTTCGTCGCCGTGCTCGGCCAGGTCCGCCTGGGCGTGCGCCCGGATGAAGTTGTCCTCGGCGGGCTCCTCCAGCCCCGCCGCCAGCCGCACCGCGTCGTCCAACAGGCCGATGACGTGCGGGAACGCGTCGCGGAAGAAGCCCGAGATGCGCAGCGTGACGTCGATGCGCGGACGGCCCAGCTCCGCCAGCGGGATGGCCTCGACGCCCGTGACGCGCCGCGAGGCCTCGTCCCACACCGGGCGGACACCGAGCAGCGCGAGCGCCTCGGCCACGTCGTCGCCCGCCGTGCGCATGGCGCTCGTGCCCCACAGGGACAGGCCGACGGAGGCGGGCCATTCGCCGTTGTCGGTGCGGTAGCGGGTCAGCAGCGAGTCCGCGAGGGCCTGGCCGGTCTCCCACGCGAGGCGGGAGGGCACGGCCTTGGGGTCGACCGAGTAGAAGTTGCGGCCGGTGGGGAGCACGTTCACCAGCCCGCGCAGCGGCGAACCGGACGGGCCCGCCGGGACGAAGCCGCCCGCCAGGGCGTGCACCGCGTGCGTCAGCTCGTCCGTGGTGGCCGCCAGGCGCGGGACCACCTCGGTCGCCGCGAAGGCGAGGATGTCCGCGACCCCGGCCGGGTGTCCCGCGGCGACCGCGGCGACGGCGGAGGGGGCCCAGTCGGCGGCCTCCATGGCCTCGACCAGGGCGCGGGCCGTGGCCTCCACCTCGTCGGCCGAGGTGCGGGTCGGCGCGGCCTCGTCCAGGCCGAGCGCCTCGCGCAGGCCCAGGAGCGCCGTCGTACCGCCCCAGATCTGGCGGGCGCGCAGGATGGACAGGACCAGGTTGATCCGGTCGGTGCCCGCCGGGGCGCCGCCCAGCACGTGCAGGCCGTCGCGGATCTGGGCGTCCTTGACCTCGCACAGCCAGCCGTCGACGTGCAGCAGGAAGTCGTCGAAGCCGTCGTCGTCGGGCCGGGCCGCGAGGCCCAGGTCGTGGTCGAGCTTCGCGGCCTGGATCAGGGTCCAGATCTGGGCCCGGATGGCCGGCAGCTTGGCCGGGTCCATGGAGGAGATCTGCGCGTACTCGTCCAGGTGCTGCTCCAGGCGCGCGATGTCGCCGTACGACTCCGCGCGGGCCATCGGCGGCACCAGGTGGTCGACCAGGGTGGCGTGCACGCGGCGCTTGGCCTGCGTGCCCTCGCCCGGGTCGTTGACCAGGAACGGGTAGACGAGCGGCAGGTCGCCGAGCGCGGCGTCCGGCGCGCAGGAGGCCGACAGGCCGGCGTTCTTGCCGGGCAGCCACTCCAGGTTGCCGTGCTTGCCCAGGTGGATCATGGCGTCGGCGCCGAAGCCGCCGTCCTCGGCCGCGGCCTGGATCCAGCGGTAGGCCGCGAGGTAGTGGTGCGAGGGCGGCAGGTCGGGGTCGTGGTAGATCGCGATCGGGTTCTCGCCGAAACCGCGCGGCGGCTGGATCACGATGAGGAGGTTCCCGCGGCGCAGCGCGGCCAGCACGATGTCGCCGTCGGGGTCGCCGCCGGTCGTGGTGCGCGAGCGGTCCAGGAACATCGAGCCGGGCGCCTGCCCCCAGTGCTCCTCGACGCCCTCGCGCAGCTCGGCCGGCAGGGCGCCGTACCAGCGCCGGTAGTCGGCCGCCGGGATCCGGACGGGGTTGCGGGCCAACTGCTCCTCGGTGAGCCAGTCCTGGTCGTGGCCGCCCGCCTCGATCAGCGCGCGGATCAGCTCGTCGCCGTCGCCGGAGACCAGGCCGGGGATCTCCTCGACGGGACCGAAGTCGTAGCCCTCCGCGATCAGCCGGCGCAGCAGCGCGACGGCGCTGGCGGGGGTGTCGAGGCCGACCGCGTTGCCGATGCGGGAGTGCTTGGTGGGGTACGCGGAGAGGACCAGGGCGATCCGCTTCTCGGCGTTCGGGGTGTGCCGCAGGCGGGCGTGGCGCACGGCGATCCCGGCGACGCGGGCGGCGCGCTCGGGATCGGCGACGTACGCCGGCAGGCCGTCCTCGTCGATCTCCTTGAAGGAGAAGGGGACCGTGATCAGGCGGCCGTCGAACTCCGGCACCGCGACCTGGCTGGCCGAGTCGAGCGGGGACAGGCCCTCGTCGCTCTCCTCCCACGCGCTGCGCGAACCGGTCAGGCACAGCGCCTGGAGGATCGGGACGTCGAGGGCGGCGAGCGCGCCCGCGTCCCACGACTCGTCGTCGCCGCCCGCCGAGGCCTCGGCGGGGCGGGTGCCGCCCGCGGCGAGGACCGTGGTCACGATGACGTCCACCGTCGCCAGCTCGGCCAGCAGCTCGGGCTCGGGGGAGCGCAGCGAGGAGACGTACAGCGGCACGGGCACGCCGCCCGCCTGCCCGACGGCGTCCGAGAGGGCGTGCACGAAGGCGGTGTTGCCGCTCATGTGGTGGGCGCGGTAGTAGAGCACCGCCACCCGGGGCGACCCCGGCCCCGCGGCGGGCGCGGGCGAGGCCGCGCGCTCCAGCCGGCCCCAGGTGGGGGCGGCCGCGGGCGGTTCGAAGCCGTGGCCGGTGAGCAGCACGGTGTCGGACAGGAAGCGGGCCAGCTGCTCCAGGTTGGCGGGGCCGCCGTGCGCGAGGTAGGCGTGCGCCTCCGCCGCGATGCCGATGGGGACGGTGGACGCCTCCATCAGCTGGGCGTCCGGGGCCTGTTCACCGGTCAGCACGACGACCGGCCGGCTCTGGTCGGCGGCGAGGAGCAGGTCGAGCCCCTCCTGCCAGGCGCGCAGGCCGCCGAGGAGGCGTACGACGACCAGGTCCACGCCGTCGAGCAGCGCGGGGAGGTCGTCGAGGGGGAGCCGGGAAGGATTCGCGAACCGGTACGGGACCGGGCCGGCGTCCGAGGCGCGGGCACTGAGCAGATCGGTGTCGGACGTCGACAGCAGCAGGATCATGCGGCGGCGGGCCTTCCTCGGGGTTTCCGCGCCCCGGGCAGTGAGGACGACGGGAGTTCCTGACTCACCCGGAGGCGCCGTGGGCAGCTGCCGGGTTCACAGTGGCGGGACCGCGCCGGAATCGCACCGGGCTTCCTCCCATGTCGCCGTCCTCGGCGATGACGGGCCGAATGGCCCGTCGAGGGGTCATCCTAGGTGCCCGCGCGGACGAATGGCAGGTGGGGGCCGGGGTCGGGTGCGAGAGGGGACGCCGCGCCGGGGGCGCCCGGGGCGCGGGGGAGGGGCGTGACGGGGGCGGCGGCGGGCGGGAGCGGGGCCGCGGGCGGCGTGGTGACGGACACAGGTCGGGCGGCGCGGATCGTGGGTATGCTCGCCGCCATGCCCCCGCCCTCCTCCGCCGCGTCCCGGGACGAACCCGTCATACGGGACCGCGGCGACGCCTGCCCCGGTGCGCTGCGCCTGCACGCGGCGGACGACGGGCACCTCGCCCGGATCCGGATCCCCGGCGGTCTGCTCACGGCCGACGCGGCGCTGGCCCTGGCGGACGCGGCGGACCGGCTCGGCGACGGGCACCTCGACCTCACCTCGCGCGGCAACGCGCAGTTGCGCGGTCTCGGCGCGGGCTGCGGCGGCGAACTCGCCGCCCTGCTGACCGCCGCCGCACTGCTGCCCGCCGCGGCCGCCAGCCACGAACGCGTCCGCAACATCGTGGCGTCGCCGCTGTCCGGGCTCGACCGGCAGCGGCGCACCGACGTCACGCCCTGGGTCGGCGAGCTGGACCGGCTGCTGTGCGCGAGCGCGGCGGCCGCCGCGCTGTCCGGACGCTTCCTCTTCGCCCTCGACGACGGTCGCGGCGACGTGACCTCGCTCGCCCCCGACGTGCACGTCCTCGCGCTGCGCACGGGCGAGGCCGTGCTGTGGACGCACGACGACGGCGACGCGGTCCGCGTCGACCACCAGGACGCGCCCCGCGCCGCGCTGACGGTCGCCGAACACTTCCTCGACGCGGTGCGCGCGGCCGGGACCAAGGCGTGGCGGGTGAGCGAACTCCCCGCCGAACACCGACTGGAATCGGCTGAGTTGCTGGCCCGCCTGCGCGCGCGGGGGATCGCGGCCGAGCGCGCCGAAGGATTCGCGGCACGGACCGGCCCCGGCCCCGTACCCGGAGTGGTGGCGGGCCCCGACGCGGAGCGCGCAGCGCTCTCGGTTCTGGCCCCGCTGGGACGGCTGACCGGCGACCAGTGGCGCCTGCTGGCCGCCACGGCCGCCGCCGCGGCCGGGTCCCTGCGGCTCACCCCCTGGCGCGGGATCGTCGTCCCCGGGGTCGCCGCCGCCACGGCGCCGGCGGCCCTCGCCCGACTCGCCGCCGCCGGGCTGGTCACCGCGCCGGGCGACCCGTGGGAGAACGTGAGCGCCTGCACCGGCCGGCCGGGCTGCGCGAAGGCGCTGGCGGACGTACGGGCCGACGCGCGGGCCGTGCTGGCACGGTCCGGCGCCGCGGCCGGGGCGGCGCCCGTGCACTGGTCCGGCTGCGAGCGGCGGTGCGGACATCCGCGCGCCGCCGCGTGGGTGGACCTGGTCGCCGGGCCGCGGGGGTACGACCTCGCCGTGGTCGGCCGGTCGGGCCCCGGGGGACGGCCGGCGCGCGTCGAGGTACCGGCCGGAACCCCGGACCTGACCGCCGCCCTCGCGGAAGCCGCGGCAGCGGTAACAGCCCCAGCGAACACAGCAGTTCCAGCAGATCAGCAGTTCCAGCAGTTCCAGCAGATTCAGCAGCAGACGTAGTGAAGAGATGAGCGAGTACACAGTGTTCGAGTACGAGAAGGACGGCGCCGCGATCTACCGCCAGTCCTTTGCCACGATCCGCGCCGAGGCGGATCTCGCCGGGCTGCCGGCCTCGGTGTCGCAGGTCGCCGTACGCATGATCCACGCGTGCGGGATGACCGACCTCACGAAGGATCTCGGATACACGCCGGACGTCGTGCTGCGCGCCCGCGCCGCGCTGAACGCCGGCGCGCCCATCCTGTGCGACGTGCGCATGGTCGCCAGCGGGGTCACCCGTAAGCGGCTGCCCGTCGACAACGAGGTGATCTGCACCCTGTCGGATCCGGCCGTACCGGACCTCGCCGCGAAGATGGGGACCACGCGCAGCGCCGCCGCCCTCGAACTGTGGCGCGACCGGGGCCTGTTGGAGGGCTCGGTGATCGCGGTCGGCAACGCGCCCACCGCCCTCTTCCGGCTGCTGGAGATGATCGAGGAGGGCGCTCCCCGCCCGGCCGCCGTCATCGGAGTGCCCGTCGGCTTCATCGGCGCCGCCGAGTCCAAGGACGCGCTCGCCGCCCACCCCTCGGGGCTGGACCACCTGATCGTCCGGGGGCGGCGCGGCGGCAGCGCCATCGCCGCCGCAGCCATCAACGCGATCGCGAGCGAGGAAGAATGAGCACCACCGGCACGCAGACCGGGGCCGGACGGCTCTACGGCGTGGGCCTCGGCCCCGGCGACCCCTCGCTGATGACCCTGCGCGCGGTCCAGGTGATCGCGGAGGCGGACGTCGTCGCCTACCACAGCGCGCGCCACGGGCGCTCCATCGCCCGCTCCATCGCGGCCGCCCACCTGCGCGCGGACCACGTGGAGGAGCCGCTGGTCTACCCGCTCACCACCGAGAGCACCGATCACCCCGGCGGCTACCAGGGGGCGATGGAGGAGTTCTACGAGGAGTCCGCGGCCCGCCTGGCCGTGCACCTCGACGCGGGCCGGACCGTGGCCGTGCTCGCCGAGGGCGACCCGCTCTTCTACGGCTCGTACATGCACATGCACAAGCGGCTCGCCGACCGCTACGCGACCGAGGTGATCCCCGGGGTCACCTCCGTCAGCGCCGCCGCGGCCCGCCTGCAGACCCCCCTCGTCGAGGGCGAGGAAGTGCTGACGATCCTGCCGGGCACGCTGCCCGAGGAGGAACTGACGGCCCGTCTGGCGGCCACCGACTCGGCCGTGGTGATGAAGCTCGGCCGCACCTTCCCCGCCGTGCGGCGGGCGATGGAGAAGTCCGGGCGGCTGCCCGAGGCGCGCTACGTCGAACGCGCGACGATGGCCGGTGAGCGCACCGGCATGCTCGCCGACACCGACCCCGAGACGGTCCCGTACTTCGCGGTCGCCGTGCTGCCGAGCCGGATCGGCAACCCCGGCTCCCGGCCCGCGGTCGCGCCCGACGCGGTCGGCGAGGTCGTGGTGGTGGGCACCGGACCGGCCGGTCCGCTGTGGCTGACCCCCGAGACGCGGCGGGCGCTGGCCGACGCGGACGTGCTGGTCGGCTACACGACCTACCTGGACCGGGTGCCCGTACGACCGGGTCAGGTCCGGCACGGCTCCGACAACAAGGTCGAGTCCGAACGGGCCGAGTTCGCCCTGGACCTGGCCCGGCGCGGGCAGCGCGTCGCGGTGGTCTCCGGGGGCGACCCGGGTGTCTTCGCCATGGCCACGGCGGTCCTGGAGGTGGCCTCGCAGGAGGAGCACCGGGACGTCCCGGTGCGGGTGCTGCCCGGGGTCACCGCGGCCAACGCGGCGGCCGCCGCGGCGGGTGCGCCGCTCGGCCACGACTACGCCACGATCTCCCTCTCCGACCGGCTCAAGCCGTGGGAGGTGATCGCGGAGCGGCTGCACGCGGCGGCCGGGGCCGACCTGGTCATCGCCCTGTACAACCCCGGCTCGCGCAGCCGCACGTGGCAGGTGGGCAAGGCCCGGGAGCTGCTGCTGGAGCACCGCGGCCCGGACACCCCGGTGGTGCTGGCGCGGGACGTGGGCGGGCCCGAGCAGTCCGTCCGGATCGTGCGGCTCGCGGACCTGGATCCCGAACAGGTGGACATGCGGACGCTGTTGCTGATCGGCTCGTCCCAGACGCGGGTGGTCCGGCGCGGTGACGGGCGGCAGATCGTCTGGACGCCGCGGCGCTACCCCGAGTAGGCGGTGCGGGCGTCTGTGCCTGCGCTTGCGCCTTCGCGCAGCCAGGACGCGGCGGCGTCGACGGACGTGGCCACCGGTACCCCCTGCGGGACCGGTGGCCGGTCGACCACGAGCACCGGGATGCCGGCCTCGCGGGCGGCGGCCAGTTTCGGAGCGGTCGCGGAGCCGCCGCTGGCCTTGGTCACCAGGACGTCGATCCGGTGCTCGCGGATCAGGGCGCGCTCGCCGTCGAGGGTGAACGGGCCCCGGTCCAGCAGGACGTGACTCTGCCGGGGGGCGGGGGCCGTGGGGGCGTCGACCGAGCGGACCAGGAACCAGGTCGCGTCGAGGTGGGCGAAGGCGGCGAGCCCCGTCCGTCCGGTGGTCAGGAACGCGCGGCTGCCCAGCGCGGGCAGCGCGGCGGCGGCCGCGGCCAGGGTGGGGACGTGGTGCCAGTCGTCGCCGTCGGAGGGTTCCCAGGCGGGGCGGCGCAGGGCCAGCAGGGGGGTGCCGGTCGCGGCGCAGGCGCTGGCCGCGTTGAAGCTCATCCGCTCCGCGAAGGGGTGCGTGGCGTCGACCACGGCGTCGACGGCGTGCGCGCGCAGCCAGGCGGCGAGGCCGTCGGGGCCACCGAAGCCGCCGATGCGGGTGGTTCCCGGGGGGTGGGTGGGGCGGGTGACGCGGCCGGCCAGGGAGTTGGTGACCTGGAGGTCGGGGGCGTGCGCCGCGAGGGTTTCGGCGAGGTGGCGGGCCTCGGTGGTGCCGCCGAGGATCAGGACGTGGCGGGGTGCCGGTGCCTCCGGCGGGTGGGCTGGGTTCGGCTCGGCCGGGGCCGTGGGGCCGCTCGTGCGGGCCGGTGTGGCCTCCGGCGGGTCCTCAAACGCCGGACGGGCTGGATGTGGCTCGGCCGGGGTGGGATGTGGCTCGGCCGGGGATGGATTCGGTGGGGGGTTGCTAGCAGACATGGCGGTTGCGGGCGGGGGAGTAGAGGTGGCTGTCCGGGAACTGGTCGGCGGCCAGAGTGCGGCCCACGATGATGACCGCCGTGCGGACCAGGCCCGCCGACTTCACCGCGTCCGCGATGTCCGCGAGCGTGCCGCGCAGGATCAGTTCGTCCGGGCGGCTGGCCATCGCCACCACCGCCACCGGGCACTCGGCCCCGTAGTGCGGGGTCAGTTCGTCGACCACGCGGTCGACGTAGCGCGTGGCCAGGTGCAGCACCAGGAGCGCCCCGCTGCGGCCCAGGGTCGCCAGGTCCTCGCCCGCCGGCATCGGGGTGGCCTGCTGGGCGATCCGGGTCAGGATGACCGTCTGGCCCACCGTCGGCACCGTCAGCTCCCGCTTCAGCGCCGCGGCCGCCGCGGCGAACGCCGGTACGCCTGGGACGACTTCGTACGGGATCCCGGCCGCGTCCAGCCGCCGCATCTGTTCCGCGACCGCGCTGAAGACGGACGGGTCGCCGGAGTGCAGGCGTGCCACGTCCAGCCCGGCCGCGTGCGCGGCGGTCAACTCGGCCAGGATCTCGTCCAGGTTGAGCTGCGAGGTGTCGACGAGCCGGGCGTCCGCCGGGCATTCGGCCAGCAGTTCGCGCGGGACCAGGCTGCCCGCGTACAGGCAGACCGGACTGGCCGCGAGTCGACGCGCGCCGCGCACCGTGATCAGGTCGGCGGCCCCGGGGCCCGCTCCGATGAAGTACACGGTCATGTGCGGTCCTCTCCTGCTTCCTGTGCCGACAGCTCTTCCGTCGGGTCCTGCGCCGCCTTCGTCACCGACCACTGGGTGACCGCCATGGCCTGGCGCCAGCCCGTGAAGCCGCCGACCGCCACCGCGTGCGCGACGGCGAGTTTGACCAGGTCGCCGCCGTGGCGCCGGTACCACCGCGCGAGCAGCGCCTCCGACTCCAGCGTGACCGTGTTCGCCACGAGGCGGCCGCCCACCGGCAGGGCCGACCACACCGCGTCGAGCAGCCCCGGCGCGGTCAGCCCGCCGCCGATGAACACCGCGTCGGGCGCGGGCAGTGCGTCGAGGGCCGTCGGTGCGGCGCCGAGGACGACGCGCAGGGCCGGTACGCCCAGGGCGTCGGCGTTGCGGCTGATCCGCGCCGCCCGCTCCGGATCGCGCTCGACCGACACCGCCCGGCAGGACGGGTGGGTGCGCATCCACTCGATGCCGATGGATCCGGACCCGCCGCCGATGTCCCAGAGCAGCTCCCCGGGCGCGGGCGCCAGGGCCGCGAGGGTCGCGGCCCGGACGTGGCGCTTGGTGAGCTGGCCGTCGTGTTCGTAGGCGGCGTCGGGCAGGCCCGGGCCGGCGCCCAGGCGCTGCGCGCCCGCGGCCCGGCGGCAGTCGACGGCCACCACGTTCAGCGGGTCGCCGGGGGCGTGTTCCCAACCGTCGGCGGCGCCCTCGTACGTACGCTCGTCAGCGGATCCGAGCCGTTCCATGACCCGCATCCGGCTCGGGCCGAAGCCGCGCTCCCGCAGCAGGGCGGCGATCTCGCCCGGGCTGCCCGCGCCGGCGCTGAGCACCAGGACCCGGCGGCCCTGGTGCAGGGCCGCGGCGAGCCGGGCGACCGGGCGGCCCACGACGGTGACCACCTCGGTGTCCTCCACCGGCCAGCCCGCGCGGGCGCACGCGTAGGACACGGACGAGGGGTGCGGGAGCACCCGCAGGGCGTCCGCGCCCAGCTCCTCGGACAGGGCGCGGCCGATCCCGTAGAACATGGGGTCCCCGCTCGCCAGCACCGCGATCCGCTGCCCCGCGTACTTCTCCAGCAGTCGGGGGACGGCCGGGCGCAGCGGGCTCGGCCACGGCACCCGCTCGCCCCCGCACTCGGCGTCGGGCAGCAGCTCCAGCTGGCGCGGCCCGCCGATCAGCACCTCGGCGGCGGTCAGGGCGGCCCGGGCGGTACCGGTGAGCCCGGCCCAGCCGTCCGCGCCGATGCCGACGACCGTGACGGGCGGCCCGGTCGTCGCGATGGGGAGTGGCAGGGGGCTCATGGTGCGGTACCTCGGGGGAAGGGGGGTGGAACCGCACTCTACTGGCCCCTGCCGGACCCCCCGGACCGGGGGTGACCACGGCGGATGCCCGGCCCACCGGCCGCCGCGGCGCCGGTGGGGGGTAGGGTGCGGGACGAGGTTGTTACCGAAGGTAACTCCGATGTTTTCGGGAGTTCGGGAGAAGGAGCCGGCATGCCGGGCTGGACAGCGAGCGACATCCCCGACCAGAGCGGCCGCACGGCCGTGGTCACCGGGGCCAACAGCGGGATCGGCTACGTCACCGCCCGCGAGCTGGCCCGGCGCGGGGCGCGGGTCCTGCTCGCCTGCCGCAGCGAGGCCCGGGGCCGGGCCGCCGAGGAGCTGCTCCGGCGGGAAGTGCCGGGTGCGCAGGTCGAGTTCGCCCCGCTCGACCTCGCCGACCTGGCATCCGTGCGGGAGTTCGCCGCGGGCTTCGACGCCGGACACGGCGCCCTCGACCTCCTCGTCAACAACGCCGGGGTGATGGCCCTGCCGTACGGGCGGACCGTCGACGGCTTCGAGACCCAGATCGGGGTCAACCACCTCGGGCACTTCGCCCTCACCGGACTGCTCCTGCCACACCTGCTGCGCGCACCCGGCGCCCGGATCGTCTCGCTCTCCAGCGGCTTCCACGCCCTGGGCGACGTCGACCTCACCGATCTGCACGGCGAGCGCGGCTACCGCCGTTGGATCGCCTACGGCCGCTCCAAGACCGCCAACCTGCTCTTCGTGCACGAGCTGTCCCGCCGCCTCGCCGCCGCCGGCTCCGACCTGGTGGCGGCCGCCGCCCACCCCGGCTACGCCGACACCAACCTGCAGACGGCCGCCGCGAAGCAGGAGGGGCGCCGGGTGACCGAGCGGGTGATGGGGTTCGCGAACGTCGTCATCGCGCAGCCCGCCGCGTCGGGCGCGCTCCCCACCCTGTACGCGGCGACCGCGCCGGGGGTGCGTCCGGACGCCTTCATCGGTCCCAAGCTCGGCTGGCGGGGCGCGCCCGTCCCTTCGTGGCGGGCCAAGTGGACCCTGGACGACGCCTCCGCCGCGGCCCTGTGGTCCGCCTCCGAGCAGCTGACGTCCGTCTCGTACGGCCTCGGGGCGCAGCGGTAGCCCGGCCGGTGGGCGGAGCTCAGGCGCGGGCGGCTGCGGCGGCGACGATCCAGTTCCTGAACTCGACGGCGTAGTGCCGGAGGTGGTGGTCCAGGACCTCGTCCGGGCAGGTGCGGGGGAAGTAGACCGTCAGGTTCGCGGTGAAGCCGTCGGCGGTGTCGCCGAACTGGATCAGCGCCCGCCCGCCGACGGTGCCGTCGGCCAGGAAGAGGTTCGAGGACATCTTGCGCGGAAAGTCCGACTCGGGGAGGAGCTCGTCCGCGTCCGCCGCCCAGGCCAGCTGGTCCGTTCCCCAGCCGCCCATGTAGAAGTCGGCGACGTGGGGACCGATGTTCTCCACCACGCGCGCCCCGATGGAGTCGGTGCCCATCACGTAGTGCTCGGGGTGCGCCGCGAGGAGCGCGCGCTCGTCGCCGGCGAACGCCCGGTCCATCCAGGCGAGGAAGGCGCCCGAGCCGAGGCCCCTCGCCGCGAGCACGGTGGTGCCCGCCTTGAAGCTGCCGCCGGAGGTGCGAGCGCACTCGCGCAGGAACGCATTGCCCTCCTCGATGTCCGGGGCCAGGAGGTCGAGGAGCCCTTGGCGGCCCAGCAGCGTCCGGAAGCGGTCCAGGGCGCGGCGGGCGTAGAAGAGTTCGAGGTCGTCGATGCTGCCTGCATCCGCGGGCCCGGTCTCCAGCGTCACGGAGACGGGCGGGAGCGTCCGGGGGGTCGGGGGCGTCTGGTCGTCTGTCATGGTCGCACCTCCACTGAGATGTGAATGTGAATTCACGTTCACATGGTGAGGGTACGCCGAAGGGCGCACCGGTTGTCAAAAGGGCCTGCTGGGAGCGCCGCGGCTACCATGCGGCACATGACCGAGGAGACGGACCGCCCAGCGTCCTACCGAGAACCCCGGCAGGCACGCAGCGCCGCGACCTTGGCCCGCGTACTGCGGGCGGCCGAGGAGATCGCCTCCTCGGTCGGCCTGGAGGAGATGACGATCGCCGCCGTCGCGGACCGCGCGGGCGTCGCGGTCGGCACGATCTATCGCCGCTTCGAGGACAAGGAGCAGCTGATCGCCGCCCTGTCCGAGCGGATGCTGGAGCGGCGCGAGGAGTACGTGGCGGAGCGACTGCGCACGGCCGAGCCCTCGCTCTCCGGCGTCATGGACGCCTACGCGCACGCCCTGCTCCAGTCCTTCGCCGACAGCAGCGGCCTCTTCCCCGAGCTGCTGCGCGCGCGGGAGGCCCGTTCCTTGGAGCGCGGGGCCAGCACCATCGCCGAGATCCACCGCCTCCTGCTCGAAGCGGCGGCCCCGTACGCCGACCAGATCCGGCGCTCCTCGCCGCAGGCGGCCCTGGACACCGCGGCCCGCGCCGTCCTCGGCGCCTGCTTCCACAACTCCGTGCGCCCCGACCCCGCCACGGGTGAAGCGGCCAGGCGCCGGTACGCCGACGAGCTCAGCGACATGGCGATCGCCTACCTCCTCACCCCCGACCGGCGCCGGCCCGCCGCCTGATCCGCTCCGTGCGCCGTAGCTCGGGGGACGACGGCCTCGGAAGTCGACTGCCCGGGCGCGGACTTCCACGCCCGGGCGCGGAATTCGACTGCCCGGGCGTGGAAGTCGACTGCGCGAGCCCGCGGGAGCCAAGGCCGTCGTGCGCACCCCTCGCAAACTGATCGCCTCGGGGCTACCTTGCTACCCGCCAGTCACATTACGGTGACGCAGCCCTAGGAGAGCCATGCGCCGTGCCGCCCGGACGCTGCCCCCTGCTCCGTCCGTCCTCCCCACCGGCCCCCCGCCCGTGGCCCTGTTCACCCCGCTCGCCGTCGTTCTGGCGCTGATCGTCACGCTGCTGGCGGCCCCCTTCGCCCGCGCGGCGCCCGCGCCCGCGGCAGCGCCCGCGGCCACCGCGCAGCAACGCACCCCCGTGGTCCTCGTGCACGGCTACGGGGACACTGCGGCCTCCCTCGACGGGCTGGAGGACTACCTCCACGCGCAGGGCTGGCTCTCCGCCGACCTGGCCGAGTTCGGCTACGACTGGGCCGCCACCAACGCCTCCAACGCCGGACGCTTCGGCGCCTTCCTCACCGAGCGCTTCGGCGACCGTCCGGTCGACATCGTCGCGCACAGCATGGGCAGCCTGCTCACCCGCAGGTTCCTGAAGGACGGCGGGAGTTCGCGGGTGCGTTCCTGGGTCTCCCTCGGTGGCCCCAACCACGGCGCGGGCGACGCCTCGCCGTGCGGCCCCTTCGGTACGTTCTGCGACGTCCACGCCGCCTCGCTCGCCGAGATGGCCCCGGGCAGCGACCTGCTCGACTCCCTCAACGCGGGCGACGAGACCCCCGGCGCCACCCGCTACACCACCTTCAGCTCCGCCTGCGACCAGCAGATCCCGCCGGGCGACAGCCGGGCCCCGCGTTCCACCGAGCTCGCGGGCGCCGTCAACCACGTCCTCCCGGAGGGCGACAGCGGCTGCCCCTCGCACTTCGGCCTGCTCGGCAACGACTGGGTGCGCCGGCACATCGTCGAGGAGTTCTCGATCGATCCGGTGCGCACGGTGGAGCTGCGGACCGGCCCGTTCAGGATCACCGTCGACGAGGCGCGCTTCACCTCCTCCGGCGAGAGCGGCCCGGAGCTGTACGACGGGCTGACCCTCACCACGGACGGCGCCGGCCGCTCCCTGTGGCACCGCGACCGGTCCGGCGCCACCGCCTTCCCCGCCCACGACCCCTGGTTCGGCCTCGACGACACGGCCCGGAGCCAGGTGTTCACCGGCGGGGCCACCGTCACCGCCTACCTCACGGACGCCGACTACACCGCGGGCAACAACGACGACGTGATGGCCGCGGGTCGGATCCACTGGGACCCCTCGCTCGGCTTCGGCCGCCGCACCGCCCGGTTCCTCGGCGTGGACGGCGGCGAGGCCACCGTCACCTATACGGTCACCCCCGCCGCCGGGGTGCCGCAGTGCCGGGTACGGGTGGACGCCGCCGAGCTGACGTACTTCGACGACGGCACGACCCGTCCCGCGCTCTACGGCTCCCTCACCGTCCGCGCCGCCGACGGCGTCCGCGCCGCGCCCTGGTCGCGGTCCGGATCCGATCCGTCCACCTTCCCCAACAAGGGCGCCCGCAGCGATCCCGACCCGTACTTCTACCAACAGGTCGGCACGGGAGCGACGTACGGCGGCCCGGCCCCGCTGGAGATCGGGGTGTACCTCTGGGACCACGACGCCTCCTCGGCCGACGACCTGGTCGCCCGGGGCACCGTCGCCTGGGACCCCTACACCGACCGTCCCGGCACCCGGACCAGCGACTTCTACGGGGACGACGACGGGCACGTCAAGGTGACCTGGACGGTCACCTGTCCCTAGGGCGTGTTTCGAAAGTCCCGCCTGGCTCGCGACGCCTGGTACCGCACCTCGCGGCGTTGTCGGAACGCCCGATTACGTCCAGTAGGCGGGCATTCCTCCGCCTTGCGATGCACGGCACCAGACGCCGCGAGCCGCGCCCTTCGGGCGCCCGGCGCCACTTTCGAGACACGCCCTAGACCGGGCCACCCGCGGGCCACCCGTGGTCCTCCCGTTCTTCACCCAACTCCCTTACGCTCCAGCCGACTTGCCGCCGCACCGGCGTCGGCTGGACCCGTAGGGGAGAAGCCCATGAGTTCCCGCAACCGGACGGCCGCGGTGGTCACCGCCGCCCTGGCCGTCGTCCTCGCGCTCACCCCGGCCGCGGCCGGCGCCGCCCCCGCGCCGGCCGCGGTCCCCGGCGCGGGCCTGCCCTTGGCCGGGTCCACCGGCGTCGGCGTGCACAACGCCTACGAGAAGGCCAAGTACCCCTACTTCGCCGACGCGTTGGACTCGGGCGCCGCGATGCTCGAACTCGACGTGTGGACCAACTTCTTCGGCAGCTCCTGGCGGGTCTCCCACAGCAACCCGATCGGCAACGACAACAACTGCGAGAACGCCACCACCCCCGCCCAACTGCGCACCAAGTCCCGCAACCAGAACCTCGCGGGCTGCCTCGCCGACCTGCGCAGCTGGCACGACGCGCACCCCGGCCACCGCCCGGTCATCCTCAAGATGGAACTCAAGGACGGCTTCGCCGCCAACCTGGGCCGCGGCCCGGCCGACCTCGACGCGCTGCTCGGCGCCCGTCTGGGCGACGCCCTCTACCGGCCCGGCGACCTGGCCGCGGGCCATCCCGACCTGGACAGCGCCGCGCGCGCCGGAGCCTGGCCGAGCCGCTCCGACCTCGCCGGGAAGTTCCTGATCGAGCTGATCCCGGGCACCGTGGAGGAGGGCAACAGCGCCGACACCCTCTGGACCGACCGCGAGTACGCCACCCACCTGCGCACTCTCGCCGCCGCCGGACGGCTCGGTCAGGCAGCCGCCTTCCCCGCGGTGCACCGGGCGGAGGCCGGCGATCCCCGCACGCGCTACGCCGACGCCACGCTGCGCCCCTGGTTCGTGGTCTTCGACGGGGACGCGAGCGCCTACACCGCGCCCGCCATCGACACCGGCTGGTACGACCGCAACCACTACCTGCTGATCGCCACCGACGCGCAGGGCGTCGCGCCCGCCATCGACGGCACCCGGCCCACCGAGGCGCAGGCCCGCGACCGGGTCGCCCTGCTCGCCGGGCAGTACCACGCCTCCGTGGTCTCGGCCGACTGGTATCCGCTGCCCGCCGTGCTGGCGAGCGTGGTGCCGCGCGGCTGACCACCCGTCGGACGGCCGCCGGCCGGCCGCCCGCGACGACGGCCGGGTCCGGCCCCCCGGGTCACGGGCCCTCCAGCATCCCCGCCACCTGCTCCACGGTCAGGCAGGGCAGCGGAGCCAGGATCCGGGCGACCTGGGGGGCGAAGGTCTCCGAGGTCGCCAGCACCTCGGCGGCCGGGCCGTCCGCGAGGGTCTCGCCCTGCGCCATCAGCACCACCCGGTCGGCCGCCCGCACGGCGAACTCGACGTCGTGCGTGGCGATCAGCACCGCCGTGCCCCGCGCCGCCAGCTCGTCGACGATCCGGATCAGCGCCGCCTTGGCGCGGTGGTCCAGGCCGCGCGTCGGCTCGTCCAGCAACAGCACCCCCGGCGTCGCGGAGAGCCGGACGGCGAGGACGAGCGCCAGCTTCTGGCCCTCGGAGAGGTCCCGCGGGTGCATGGCGTCGTCGACCCCGGGCGCCAGCAGGTCCAGCAGCTCCCGCGCGGAGCGCACGCCGGAGGCGGCCGACTCCACGTCCACCTGGGCGAGTTCCTGCCGTACGGTCACCCGGCTCAGCAGGTCGGTGGGCGTCTGGGTGACCATCGCGACCAGGTGCCGGACCTCGGCGGCCGGGAGCGTCCCGGGGTCCCGACCCCCCTCGCCCCCGACCGTCACCGTGCCCGAACGCCGCGGCCCCGACCCGTGCAGGGCGTGGAGCAGCGAGGATTTGCCGCAGCCGCCCGGTCCCATCAGGGCGGTGACCTCCCCGGCGCGCAGCACCAGGTCCACCTTGTGCACCGCGGGCAGCCCCATGTGCGTCACGGTCAGCCCGCCGGCCCGCAGCGCCTCGCCCCCGCCCGCCGGTGCGGCGGGGCGCACCGGAGCCGGTGTCCGCCCGGCCAGTCGGGTCCGCAGCCGGGCCGCGGCCGGGCGCGCCTCCTGGTCCGACAGTGGCAGGGGGGTCCAGCCCGCGAGCCGCCCCAGCTCCACCACGGGCGGCGCGACCGTCGACGTACGGAAGACCTCGGCGGGCCGCCCGGACACCACGGTCCCGTCCCCGGGGAGGTGGATCACCCGGTCCGCGTACTGCGCGACCCGCTCCAGCCGGTGCTCGGAGAGCAGCACCGTCATCCGCAGTTCGCGCACCAGTCGGGTGACGACCGCCAGCACCTCCTCGGCCGCCGCCGGGTCGAGGGCCGAGGTCGGCTCGTCCAGCACCAGCACCCGGGGGTGCGCGGTCAGCACGGAACCGATGGCCACGCGCTGCTGCTGGCCGCCGGACAGCTCGTGCAGCGGTCGGTGGCGCAGCCCGGTCAGGTCCAGCAGGGCGAGGGTCTCCTCGATCCGCGCGCGCCGCACGGCCGCTTCCACGGAGAGCTGTCCCATCGCGTAGGCCAGCTCCTCCTCGACGGTGTCGGTGACGAAGCCGTCGAGCGGATCCTGGCCCACCACACCGACCAGGTCCACGAGTTCACGCGGTGGATGCTCGGCCGTGTCCCGGCCGCCGACGGTCACCCGGCCGTACAGGGTGCCGCCGGTGAAGTGCGGGACGAGTCCGTTGACCGTACCCAGCAGCGTCGACTTGCCGACGCCGGTGCGCCCGACGACCAGGCACAACTCGCCTTCCTCGACGGTCAGATTCACGTCCCGCAGCACGGATCGGGGCGCGTCGTCGTACTTCACACTGACGTTCTCGAAGCTGATCACGGGGATTCCTTGGCGGTGCGGACCAACTCTGGGGCTACAGAGGTCGGTTGAGGTAGCTCGGATGGTAACCGACACCCTTGACGGGGAGTACCCGCCGAAGCACACGCGTCCCGCGCCGAAGGAATCCCCGTGGCCGCCCGCTAGAAGGAGGTCCAGGTGAAGGCGACCTCGTCACCCGTCTTGATCTTGAACTGGCAGCCGCCGACCGGGGTGGAGGCGCCGTTCACCGAGATGTTCCAGTACGCCGTGCCCCCGCCGGAGACGTTCTTGACGGTGTCCACCGAGAAGTCGTCGAACGACGCGTACCAGGTGCCGTCCCAGCCGAAGTGGCGCTGGCGGGCCGCGTCGTCGAGGGCGGCGGTGGGCGTGGGGACCGGGCTCGGGTTCTGCGCGCCGTTGGTGCCGTCGCACTTGTGGGTGCCGCCGGTCGCGGTCGTCACCTCGTGCCCCTTGGTCAGCACCAGGCCCTTGAAGAGGTTGCCGTCGGGGCCCTGCACGGTGAGGCGCACCAGGACCGGGGCGTTGGTGCGGGCGGCGGTCGTGTGGGCGACGGCCGGAGCGGCGGCCGTCAGTGCCAGCCCGAGGGCGGCGGCGGTGACGGCGGTACGGCGTATGAGCATGCTGCGCATGGCGGGGTGCCTTTCTTCGCGCTGTAGTCCGTGACAGTGGAAGCGTTCGGCGTGCCGTGGCAGGTGCTCCGACTCGCGGCCCGCCGCCCCGAGGGGCAACGGGCCGCACACGGTTGCAGGTCAGCGCCGGATTCGCACCGGCTTCCCCTGGTCACGCACGCATGAAGTTGTGGATCGTACGGCCGCCGGGATCCGGTCACCCGGGCCCGATCGGCCGTGCACGGTCATCATAGGGGCACGTCGGGTCAGGGCGAGGGGCTCACCTGCACGGTGGTCAGCGCCCCGCCCGACGCCTCCTTGACCACCGCGATCCGGGTCCCGGTGTCCGGCACCTTCACCCCGACCTGCGGCAGATCGGCGTTCCAGTAGCCGCCGTGCCGGTCGTCGAAGACGGGCACGCCCGGCCGGGCGGGCACCACCAGCGGCGCTCCCGCCTTGTGCAGCACGATCCGGTCGCTCGGCCGCAGCGAGAACGTCGCGTCGAAGGTCTGCGCCCGCGCGTTGACGAGCGACCCGTCCGTGAACCGCAGCGCCCCGGGCCGGGCGTCGACCGGCAGCAGCAGGCCGCCGCCGGGGTGCGCCTTGGTGGTGTTGTCGCTGTACGCGGTGTCCCACAGCCAGATCAACACGCCCTGCTGGTAGGGGTAGAACTCCACCGAGTCGTCGCCCTGCCCGAAGTTGTACGGTCCCGTTCTGAGGTACTCGCCGAAGCCGGTGTAGCGCCGGTTCTCCACCACGTAGGCACGCGGGTGCTGCTCGGTTCCGTAACGGCCTTCGGTGCGCGACCACTTGATTGCCGTCCAGCCGTTCGCCCCCTGCTCCGCGCCGTCGCGCAGCAGCTCGCGGCCGTCCGCGGTGATCCGCAGGTCGTCGAAGGCGACGCCCTTGCCGTGGGTGTTGCTGTCCGAGGTCACCCGCAGTCGCAGCGAGACGTGTCCGCCCGCGTACGCGCCCAGCGGCACGCCGAGTTCGGTCCAGCCGCCCGAGGCGCCGGAGATCCCCTTGGCGGGGATCGCGGCGCCGCCGACCGTGCCGGGCAACGCCGCCCAGGTGGTCCCGCCGTCGGTGGAGGCCTCCACGGTCAGGAAGTCGAAGTCCTGCTCCACGTCGTACCAGACCCGGGCGTCGAGCCGGGCCGGGGCGCCGGCCGCGAGCCCGGTGAGGTCGACGGAGCGCGTGAGCGTGTTGTCCATGAAGTCGCCGGTGCCGCTCCACCACTGGGCCGCGCCCTCGTAGGGATCGGCCAGCTCGGTACGGGTCACCGAGGGCGGCAGGTGCACCAACAGGGCTTGTGGATCGTCGGTGTTGTAGCCGGAGACGCCGAGCACGGCCTTGGTCCTGCGGCCCGCGTCGGCTTCGGTGTATTCGAGCCAGCCCAACTGGAGCTTGCTCCAGGCGTCCAGGTCGCCGGGGAAGGCGCCGGTGGTGCCCCGGCCCTTGCCGAGGTAGGAGGCCGAGGACATCAGCGACCAGAAGTTGACGCTGTTGTCCCCGTCCGAGCTGTAGAGGTCGGGCAGGCCCAGGTCGTGGCCGAACTCGTGGGCGAAGAGCCCGACCCCACTGTTCTCGCCGCCGGTCAGGTAGTCGCCCGCCCAGATCCCGGTGTCGCCCACCGGCGTGCCGCCCGCCTTGTTGCCCGCGGGACCCGCCGTGCCGGCCTGGTCGTAGTACGCGAACCAGCGGTGCGCCCAGACGGCGTCCTTGCCCTGGGCGCCGCCGCCCCAGGTCTGGTCCTTGCCGGCGTGCACGATGACGAGGTGGTCGAGGTAGCCGTCCGGCTCGTTGAAGTCGCCGTCGTGGTCCGCGTCGTAGCGGTCCCACACGTCGTACTCGGCCAGCTGGGCCTTGATCTGGGCCGCCGTGCGCCCCTTGGCGACCTCACCCCGGTACCAGGCGTCGGTGGCGTCGCGGACCAGGTCCCAGTTGGTGCGGCACTGGCCGGGTTCGGCGCAGTTGTCCGTGCCGTAACGGGCCTCGTTCCAGGGGAGCTTGACCCAACCGCTGACCTGGCCGTCCATGGCGTAGCGACCGGAGGACTGGAGGTCGTAGTAGGAGCGCAGGCTGACCGCGCCGGGGGCGTCGGAGAAGAACTGCTGCTGGTAGGAGGCCCGGCTGAAGTCCTTGCGCCACAGGGTGTGGTTGTCGGAGGCGCCGGGCTCGGGGATGGTGTTGTGCCGGGGGCCCGGCGTGCCGCCGAAGCGCGGCTTGCCTTCGTACTGCGTGGTGGTGTCCACCTGGTCGCCGAACTCGGCCAGGATCACGAACACCTTGTCCTTGCGCTCCTGGGCCAGCTCCACGTAGCGCTTGCCGACCTTGGCGGTGCGCGGGAGGGTGCCGTCCGGCTCGGCCCGCAGGGCTCCGGCCCCGGCGCCGGGCCCCGCCGCGATCGCTTCGAGGGCCTGGCGGCGCAGGGCCTGGCGCTGGAGTTCCAGGGGCGACGGCGGCGGGGCCGCCGCCTGTTCGCTCTGCACGAGCTGGGGGGCGGGTGGGACCGCGGCGAGCGCGGTGGGGGAGAGCGCGGGGGTGGCGAGGAGGGCGAGGGCTATCGCCGCTCCCGCCGCGACGAGTCTGCGCAACGTGGCTGACCTTTCTGGGAGTTCGGCCGGGGCGCAGGTAATATTTCACATGTCACAGGTCACGCATAGGGGTTGCGCAGTGCCACCGCCGCGCAGTGCCCCTCCGGCACCAGGACGTCCGTCAGCGCCCAGTCCGCGAGCCGGGCCGGAACGGGCCCCGAGCCCACGTAGTCGGCCGCCGGATCCTCCGAGAGGCCCACCCCCAGCCCCTTGAGGTACGCCTCCTTGCGCGTCCAGACCCGGGTGAAGGCCAGGGGCCGCTCCGCGGCGGGCAGCACCGCCAGCTCGGCCGCCTCCCGCGGGTGCAGCACGTCCGCGGTCTCGGCGATCGTGCGCGCCGAAGGCACCTCCTCCACGTCCACCCCGACCGGGACGCTCGCGAAGGCCAGCAGGCTCAGCCCGTGGCAGTGCGAGAGCGAGAAGTGCAGTGCCCCACCGGGCAGTACGGGCCGACCGTGCGGCTCCTGGCAGTGCGCGCAGGGTGCCCGGTCCACCGTCACCGCCCGCGGGGCGATGCCGAGGTAGGCGCCCAGCAGGCGGCGCAGCGCCACGTGGGCGCAGACGTACGCGTCACGGTCCGCCGCCCGGACGAACTCGGCGGCCCGGGCCAGCTCCTGGGCGTCCAGCGTGCCGGGCGCGTGCCGGGCGGCGTGCGCCCGGTAGCCGGTGGTGTCCACCAACCACAGGTCGGGTCCCGCGGGCAGCAGCGCGGCCCGTGCCGGGCCGGGGTCCGACAGTCGCGACGGGACCAGCAGGTCGGCGGTGGGGGGACGCGCTGCGCGCGTCGTGAGGATCGTCATCGTCGCGCCTCACACGGACGCGGGGACGGGAGCGGGGGCGGCGGCGGAGAGGGCGGCGCTCTCGTCCGGCTCCCCGGTCTTCACCGGGGTCCGCAGCGCCATCACCGCGGCGACCGGCGAGACGAAGGCGATCGTCCCGCACACCAACCAGGTGGTCTGCACCCCGAGGAAGAGCGACAGACTGCTGAAGACGGCGATCGAGATCGGCGCGGTACCGATGCCCGCCAGCGACAGCGTGGACATCGCCGCGCCCATCCGGTCCTCCGGCGCGGACTGCTGGTAAAGGGTCACGATCGCGGGGCCGTTGAGCCCGGAGAGCAGACCGACCGCGGCGGCCACGACGGTGAGCGAGAGCACCGAGGGCATCAGCGCCATCACCAGGATCCCGGCCGCCAGACCCACGCCGGTCACGACGAGGCGTACGAACATCGAGATGCGGTGGGCCAGTACGGCGCCCGCGGCGCTGGAGCCCAGCGCGCCCACGCTGAAGGCGGCCAGCACCACGCCCACCGCGCCCACGCCCCAGCCGCGCTGGTGCACCAGCAGCGGCAGGGCCACCTCGGCGGGCCAGCTGAAGGCCATGTCCAGGCAGAGCGAGGCGATGAACATCCAACGCAGTCGCGGGTGCCGGGCCAGCAGGCGGAATCCGTCACCGGAACGCCTCATCAGCGAGACGCCGGGCTCGCGGGCGGGACGGGTGAACCCGTGCGTGACGTGCAGCAGGCAGCCGAGCCAGATCGCCCCGGTGACCGCCCCGACCACCATCGCGACCCACAGCTCGCCGACCGTGATCAACCAGGCGCCGGCCGGCGCGCCCAGGATGGGTGCGACGCGCAGGACCATGGCGTAGAGGGAGTTGGCGCGGGCCAGCTGGTCCCCGCGGGCGAACATCGGCAGCAGCACCCCGGAGGCGGGACCGGCCAGACCGAGCAGGACGCCCTCGATCAGCGCCATCGTCACCAGCGGCCACAGCTGCTGCGCGGTGGCGGTGACCACGGCCCCGGTGGCGAGCAGGACGACCCGGGCGCTGGTGGTGCGCAGCAGGACGAAGCGCGGGCCGAGGGTGTCGGCGACCGCCCCGCCGAAGATCAGCATGAGGGCCCGGGGCACGGTGGCCGCGAGCATCAGGAGGGTCACCGCCCGGGTGCCGCCGAGCTGCACGGCGGTCCAGTTCATCGCGATCAGCAGGGCGAAGCTGCCCAGCTGGACGGCGGCCTGGCCGCCGACCAAGGAGCCGACCCGGCCCCACTGCACGGGGGCGGCGGCGGGCGCGGGGGCAGGCGTGGGTGTGGTGTTCGTATCCATCAGGCACCGCTTCTGTGAGGGGTGGAGGGGAAGGACGAGGAGGCGGCGGCCGGGGTGCTCCGGGCGCCGCGCAGGGCGAGCGCCACGGCCCGCCGGGCGGCGTGCGCGAGGGCTCCGGGCCGGGGTGCGCGGTCGTACGTACGGACCTCCAGGCGGCCGCCGAGATGGCCGAGGCCCGCTTCGGCGAGGGCCCGGGCGGCGGCGCTCCCGGCCACCCGGACGACCCGCGGCGGCCCGGCCACGGCCACCCCGGGCAGCTCGCCCGGCCGGAACACGGCGCGCACCCGGCCCGCCCGCCGCCCGGGCCCGCCGCGCCGGCGTTCGCGCGCGCGGTCCCCGGGGCGGGACGCGGAGCCGCGCGGGGCGCTCATGACCGGGACCCGGCGGGGGCGTCCGCGGGGAGCCGCGGTTCCCGCGGGTCCCACAGGTCCTCGGGGGACAGGTCGGCCGTGTGGTACTTGCCCAGCGCGCTGGTCAGCAGCCGGACCTCCAGGGCCAGCGCGGCCACCAGCCGGACCAGCCCCTCCTCGGGGTCCTCGTCCACCGCGAGCAGGGCCGCCCGGCCCAGCCCCACGGCGCTCGCGCCCAGGGCCAGCGCCCGCACCGCGCGGCCGCCCTCCCAGATCCGGCCCGTGGCCAGCAGCGCCCCGCGCGGCCTGCCGATCCGGCGCAGGCACTCGGCGAGCGGCAGGCCGACCTGGTCGAGGAAGACCCGCGGCGCCCAGCCGGTGCCGCCCTCGGCGCCGTCCACGGTCACCGCGTCGGCGCCCGCGGCCCAGGCGGTGGCGGCCGCGGCCGCGATGTCCCGCCCGGGATGGAACTTCACCCAGGTCCGGGCCAGCGGGAAGTTGTTCCGCATGAAGCGCAGTTGCTGGCGGACGATCTCCTCCGTGAA
Organism: Streptomyces sp. NPDC098789; assembly: GCF_044759975.1. Lineage (NCBI taxonomy): Bacteria > Bacillati > Actinomycetota > Actinomycetes > Kitasatosporales > Streptomycetaceae > Streptomyces > Streptomyces sp. NPDC098789. The sequence goes on along the minus strand of NZ_JBIWAJ010000005.1, from coordinate 20,396 downwards.
GGTGCCCGGGCTCGCGCACCGCAGGTGCCCGCCCGCGCCCAGCAGCTCCCGCACGGTGAACTTCCCGGCGAGCCGCTCCGCCTGCGCGGCGTCGACCACGGTCATCCCGCCGAGCCCCGGCTTCGCGCCCTGTCCGACCTTCAGCTCGAAGCCCAGCCGGCCCGAATCGCGCAGCGGCCGGGTGCCCGGATCGCTGTAGAGCAGGTTCCACACCTCGGAGTCGGCGTCCTCGGTGGACTGCTGCACCACCACCCCGCCGACCCCGTCGGCGAGGTTCTCGGCGTACGCGGCCACCCGCGCCAGCAGCGCCGAGCGCATCCCGTCGCCGCCGCGCCGGTAGCCGTGCACCGGCACCATGTTCTCGCCGATCACCATCGGGATGCCGAGCCGGGCCGCCTGCGCGCCCGCGGCCACGCCGAGGTCCCCGCTGCCCGCCCGGGTGGAGCCGAACGCCGAGAGGTACAGCGGGAGTTCGGCGGCGAACCCGCCGACCTTGGTGCGCAGGTCCACGTCCTCGAAGGAGGGCTCCCGGCCCAGGTCGATCAGTTTCTCCAGCCGCCGCGGCATGAACACGGGCGGCGTCGGCCGCAGCGCGTCCAGTGCGTCCGCCGGGTACGGCCCGTCGATCGGATCCGCTTCCCGGGCCCCGTACAGCCGCGTCCCGTAGGTGTCCGCGGGCGGGAACACCTCGGCCGTCCCCGCGCGGGCCCGGGCGCGCACCGCGCGCTCCGGGAAGCCGGCCGCCGTCAGCGCGCTCACGGTGCGATCACCCCCGGCAGCTTCGGGTAGGCGCTGACCTGCCACAGGGCGTCGAGCCCGGTCAGGAAGCGGACCAGGCGCTGGAGCCCCATGCCGAAGCCCGCGCTCGACTGGATCCCCTCGCGGGCCAGTTCGAGGTACCAGGCGTACTTCGCCGGGTTCTCGCCGCTCTCCCGCATCCGGGTCACGAGCGTCGCGTAGTGCGATTCGCGCTCGCTGCCGCTGACCAGCTCCCCGTAGCCGCCGGGGGCGATCAGGTCGAAGTTGCGCAGCAGGCCCGGGTGGTCGGGGTCCTCGCGGTCGTAGAAGCCGCGCGAGCCCTTCGGGTAGTCGTTGATGAAGAACGGCCGCTCGGCCTCCAGGGAGAGCACCTTCTCGCCCGCCCAGTCGATCTCGGCGTCCGGGCTCTGCGGGTGGCCCCGGCCGATCAGCCGCGCCACCGCCTCCTCGTGCGTGCAGGCGTCGTACTTGCCCGACCGCAGCTCGGCGAAGTCCATCTCCTCGCGCCCGAGTTCGCGCAGCACGTCGGGGACGGCCGTCCACACGTGCTCGGCCACCCGGGTCAGCAGCCCGGCCGCGATCTCCTGCGCGTCGTGGCGCGAGCCGCCGGCGATCTCCACGTCGATCTGGTGGAACTCGACCAGGTGGCGGCCGGTGGTGGCGGTCTCCGGCGGCTCCACCCGGACGTTCGGGGCGATGTAGAAGAGCTTCGGGAAACCGCGCAGCGAGGCCTGCTTGTAGAGGATCGCGCTGGTCATCAGCTTGTACGGCTCGCCGTAGTAGTCGACGTCCAGGGCCTTCGCGCCGCGCCCGCCCGGATCGGTGACCGGGCCCACCAGCGGCGGCAGCAGCTCCACGAATCCCTCGCCGCGCAGGAACTCCCGGGCGGCGTACAGGACTTCCTGCTGGACGAGCATCGCGGCCCGCAACTGCGGCGAGCGCAGGTGCTCCCCGAGCGGGGGCGGGGTGTGCGGTGCGTCGGTGGACATCGCGGTGGTGGGCGGGGTGGCGCCGTAGGGCTCCATGTCGACTCCTGTGAGTGTGCGGGTGCGTCGGTCGGTCAATGGCGGGGCGGGGGCGGTCACGCGGGGACCGGTACGGCGTCGAAGCGGCGCGCCACGTCGTGGACGGCGGCCAGCAGGCCGTCCGCGGTCATCGGGGCGGCGCCGCCCGGCGGGCGGTAGGCCCGCACCGGCATCGCGCCGACCTCGGACCAGCGCAGCCGCCCGCCCGGGTCGATCACGCTGCGGGAGCGGCCCGCGTTGTCCGGGTGCAGGCAGAAGGGGACGTCCAGCAGGCCGCGGGCGAAGGCCAGTTTGAGGCTGCGGTCGAGGTCCTCGCCCAGCTCCAGCACGGCCTCCACGAAGGCGCGCGCCTCCCGGTAGACCTCGCTGTCGCCCGCGGCGTCGACGTCGCCCGGCTCCGCGGGCCCCTCGGCCAGGGCCGCGGTCGCCGCCGCCGTCTCCAGCGCCCGTACGTTCTCCGACACGGTCGGGATCCGGTACGCCTCGGCGGCGGTCTTGACGATGAGGCGGTGCGCCCCGGCCCGCACCGCGAGCTGCGCCGAGGCCTCCAGCAGCCGGGTCGCCCCGTCCTCGGTGCCGGGGAAGACCCCCATGTAGGTGTAGAGCACCACGTGGTGGTCCACCCCGGCCGGCAGGAACTCCCCGGCCAGGCGGCGCAGCGCCCGTACCGCTTCGGTGTCCTGCACCGGATCGGTCTGCTGCGCGTAGCTGAGGGAGACGCTGCTGATGCCGTGCCGGGTGAAGAACAGACCCTCCAGCAGGCTGATCGCCACCAGCAACCCCGGCGGGCAGAGCTGGCCGAGCATGCAGCCGCCGAAGCTCTCCAGGTGCGGTACCCGCGGGGCGGGCACCAGGGCGGCCAACAGCTCGCAGCAGCGGGCCCAGTTGTCGACGGACTCCGCGAGCGGGGTCCGGCCGTAGGGCAGGCAGTACGAGACCGGCCCGCCCTCGGTGGCGTCCAGCCCGGCCGCGGTCAGCGCCCGGATGATCGACTCGGGCCGCGAGGAGCCGTGCCGCACCTGGACGGGGAAGCCCGGGTCCAGCACGCCGTCCAGCAGCGACCGGGTCAGGGCGGTCGGGTGGGTCGCGATCGGGTAGCCGTTGAGCGGGGTGCCCTCGGCCAGCGCGGCCCGGGCGGCTTCCTGATCGCCGACCCGGGTGTAGCTGTCGATGGTCAGGGTGCCGACGGTGGTGGCGACGGCGGACTTCGTGCGCTCCAGGCCGTCCCGCATCCGGGCGGGGTCGCTGAACCCCATCCGGGGCTGGACGACCAGCGCTCCGGCGGCCGCCGCGTCGGCGACGAAGGAGCCGAAGGAGGTGGCGCCGCTCACGCGAAGACCCGGATGCCGGTGAGCGAACCGAGGTACTCCCGCAGGGCCGCCACGTCGCCGTCGTCGAAGACGGCGTCGCATCCCGCGTCGAGCAGCCGACCGCGCTGCACGGGGTCGGCGGTCCCCGCGACCCCGAGCTTGCCGCCGATGACGACGGGGAAGGCGTGGTCCGCGCGGCGCAGCGTGCGCACCGCGCTCAGCCCGTCCCGGTATCCGTGCCCGTTCACGCTGCTGATCACCACGAGGTCCGGTTCCCGCTCGGCGCAGGTCTCGGCGAGCAGCCGGTCCGGGACGCAGGGGCCGAGATTGTGCACCCGGTGCCCCTCCTCCTCCAGCAGCAACTGGAGATAGACCAGATTCCATGTGTGGGAATCCGATGCCGTACCCGTCAGCAGGATGTTCAAAGTCCGTCGTCGCATACGGTGAATATAGAAAGCGGAGCAGGGCCCGAGGGGAAGTTCCGGCGGCAGTATTGCGGTATTACCCGGCCTGTCCGGTCGCTCGTCCCGCAGCCGATATCGCGGCGCAAAAAGCCGCCGGGCCGCGCCCCGGAGTGCGGGACACGGCCTGGCGGCAGGTGGAATGCGTACGGGGGTCAGGCGTACTGGGCGACCAGGCTCTTCGGCCGGATGTCCGTCCAGTTCAGCTCCACGTAGGCGAGCGCGTCGGCCCGCGAACCGTCCGCCCAGACCACGTCCCAACCTGCGGGAACGGTGGCGAAGGTGGGCCACAGGGCGTGCTGGCCCTCGGCATTGACCACCACGTGGAAGGTGCCCTCGGCATTGTCGAAAGGATTGGTCATGACAGACTCCTCAATTTCTCGGAAAGGATACGGCCGATCAGGGCCAGCGGTTCGGGTTCGCCCATTCTGGTGTGCGGAACTCCGATGACATGGTTCTCCACACTGCCCTCGACATAGGGAATCCAGTGCTGTGCGAGAGTGTTTTCCGTCTTCCCGTCCTCCAGTGCCCCGAGGAACAGCATGTCGGTGGCGACCGGGCGCGGAGAATAAAGGTTCATGATTTCTGCGTGGTCGATGGAGGCGCCGATCACGGACCGGATCTCCCCGTCGGAGAAGGCGCCCAGGACCGGGTCCTGCAAGCGGACCAGACCGATCAGGGCGTCCACGTCGAAGGGGGCGTCCTCGGGGACGTCCGCGTCGTCGCCGACCAGCATGTCCCGCTTCTGCGCCGGGGTCATCCGGCGCCGCTCGGCCTCGGTCGGCATCAGGTGGACGTCCATCATGGCCAGCAGCTCGGTGCGTTCGCCCAGCTCGGCCAGCCGGACGGCGAGCGCGTGGGCGATCGTGCCGCCGAAGGACCAGCCCAGGAAGCGGTACGGGCCGTGCGGCTGGACCTCGCGGATCCGCGGCAGGTAGTCGGCGACCATCTCCTCGACGCTCTGCGGACTGTGCCCCAGCTCGCTCAGCGCCCGGGCCTGGATCGCGTACAGCGGCTGGTCGGGGCCCAGGTGCTGGGTGAGACCGGCGTACGACCAGCCCACGCCCGTACCGGGGTGGAGGCAGAACAGCGGGCGGCGGGTGCCGCCGGTGTGCAGCGGCAGCAGGACCCCCATCGGGTCGAAGCCGCTCGGCTCGTCACCGAGCAGCCCGGCCACGGTCGGCGTGCGGAACAGGTCCCGCACGCCCAGCTCCAGCCCCAGGACGGTCCGCATCCGGCTGACCAGGCGCACCGCGAGCAGGGAATGCCCGCCCAGGGTGAAGAAGTTGTCGTCGATCCCGACCCCCTCCACCTCCAGCACCTCGGTGAACAGGCCGCACAGGACCTCCTCGCGCGGGGTGCGCGGCGGGCGGCCGGTGGGGCGCGCCGCGCGCGGCGGCGCGGGCAGCGCCCGGCGGTCCGGCTTGCCGTTGACGGTCAGCGGGATCGCGTCGAGCAGGACGACGGCGGAGGGGACCATGTGCTCGGGCAGTTCCCCGGCGGCCCAGCGCAGCAACGCCGGTTCCGTCAGGGTGTGTTCGGCGCGCGGCACCGCGTAGGCGACCAGGCGCTTGCCGCCGGGGCCGTCGTCGAGGACCACCACCGCGACCTGGCCGACGCCCGGGTGCCGGGCCAGGGTCTCCTCGATCTCGCCCGGCTCGATCCGGAAGCCGCGCAGCTTGATCTGGCCGTCGGCCCGCCCGATGAAGCGCAGTTCCCCCTCCGGGGTCCACTGCACGAGGTCGCCGGTGCGGTACATCCGCCCGCCGTCCGCGCCGAACGGGTCGGCGACGAAGCGCTCGGCGGTCAGTGCGGCCCGGCCGATGTATCCCCGGGCCACCTGGCTGCCCGCGATGTACATCTCCCCGGAGACGCCGATCGGGACCGGCCGCATCCGCTCGTCCAGGACGTGGATGCGGGTGTTGTCGAGCGGCGCGCCCAGGAACACCCCGGGCAGCGTGCGCTCGGTCAGCCCGATGCGCTGGTGGTGGGAGGCGAAGGTGGTCTCGGTGGGGCCGTAGGAGTGGACCAGGACCGTCTCGGGGCAGTGGTCCAGGACCCGTTGGAGGGCGCTGGGGGAGGCGACGTCGCCGCCGGTCCACACCTCGTCGAGGAGCTTGAGGGTGTCCAGGCCCTCGTCCGCCATGATGTGGAAGAGCCCCATCGTGAAGTAGGCGGCGGTGACCCCGTAGGTGCGGATGGTGTGGTCGAGTTCGGCGACGTCGGTGCCGTCGCCGGGGGCGATCACGAGCTGTGCGCCGCCCAGCAGCGGGACCCACAGCTCGTAGGTCGAGGCGTCGAAGCCGATCGCCGAGTGCACCAGCATCCGCCGGTGGTTGGCCAGGTCCCAGCAGCGGTCCGTGACCAGCTCGACCACGTTGCGGTGGGTGACCCCGACGCCCTTGGGGCGGCCGGTGGAGCCGGAGGTGAACATCACGTACATCAGGGCGTCCTCGCCGACCACGGTCCCCGGGTCGGTGGCGTCCCGGTCCACGGCCAGCTCGTCCACGGCGAGCACCGTGACACCGGCGGCGGCCTCCTGGCGCACCGGAGCCGATCCGGTGTGCGCCCGCTGCGTCAGCAGCACCCCCGCCGCCACGTCCTCCATGATCATCCGCACTCGGGTGTCGGGCAGTCGCGGGTCCAACGGCACATAGGCGGCGCCGCACTTGAGGATGGCGAGGGCGGACACCAGCAGCAACGGCGTACGGTCCATCAGCACGCCGACCGCGCCGTCCCGGGCGACCCCCGCCGCGATCAGGTCGCGGGCCAGGGAGTTGGCCCGCGCGTCCAGCTCGGCGTAGGTCAGGCTCTCGTCCTCGAAGGACACGGCGATCCGGTCCGGGGTGCGCCGGGCCCGCGCCGCGAACACCTCGTGCACCACCCCGCACGCCGCGCGCGGCGTCGCGGTGTCGTTGTACCGCGTGACCAGCCGATGCTCCTCCTCGGCGGACAGCAGCGGCAGGTCCGCCAGCCGCAGCCGCGGGTCCCGGGCCACCGCCTCCAGGATCCGTGCCAGGTGCCCGGCGAGCATCCCCGCCGTCCCCGCGTCGTACAGGTCCGTCGCGTACTCCAGTACGCCCTCCAGCCCGCCCGGCGTCCCGTCCGCGTCCCGCAGCTCCCGCAGCGCGACCGTCAGGTCGAACTTGGTGAAACCGGAGTCCGAGCCCACCGGGGAGCCGGCCAGCGCCGACCCGGCCGGGATGCCGGACTCCGCCGGGTGCACCTGCACCAGGGCCTGCACCAGCGGGTGGTGGGCCGTGGAGCGGACCGGGTTGAGCCGCTCCACCACCAGGTCGAACGGCAGCTCCTGGTGGGCGAAGGCGGCGAGGTCGCCCTCCCGGACCCGCTCCAGCAGCTCCGTGAACCGCGGGTCGCCCGAGGTGTCGCAGCGCAGCGTGAGGGTGTTCACGAAGAACCCGACGAGGTCGTCGAGCGCCTCGTCGTCGCGCCCGGCCACCACCGTGCCCAGCGGCAGGTCGGTCCCGGCGCCGTGCCGGGTCAGCGCCGCCGCGAAGGCCGCCTGGACCACCATGAACAGCGTCGCCCCGTGGTCCCGGGCCAGCCCCTCCAGCCGGGCGTGCGTGTCCGCGTCCAGCCGGAGCGCGGTCGCGGCTCCCCGGTGCGAGGCCTCGGCCGGACGGGTCCGGGCCGCGGCGAGCTCCAGTACCGGGGGCGCGTCCGCCAGCCGCTCCTGCCAGAACGCCACGTGCGCCTCGGCCGCCGGCCCCGCGAGCCGCTCGCGCTCCCACAGCGTGTAGTCGGCGTACTGCACCGGCAGCGGCTCCCAGCGGGGCGCGGCCCCGGAGGCGCGGGCCCCGTAGGCGGCGGCGAGGTCGGTGAGCAGCGGTCCGCTGGACCAGCCGTCGGCCGCGATGTGGTGCACCAGCAGCACCAGCACCTGCGCCGGTCCGGCGGCCCCGTCGGCCGGTACGTCGATCAGCGAGGCCCGGAAGGGGATCTCCGCCGCCAGGTCGAAGACGTGCCCGGCGGCGGCGTCGATGGCCGCCTCCAGCTCCCCGGCCGACGCCGTCACCCGCTCCAGCACCGGCCGCCCGGGCTCCGTCACCCGCTGGTACGGCTGCCCGTCCACCGCCGGGTACACGGTGCGCAGCACCTCGTGGCGCCCGGCCACGTCCGCCAGGGCCGCCACCAGCACCGCGGGGTCCAGCGGGCGTTCCAGACGCAGCGCGAAGGGCAGGTTGTAGGACCGGCTCGGGCCCTCCAACTGGTCCACGAACCACAGCCGGCGCTGCGCGTAGGACAGCGGCATCCGCTCCGGCCGCTCCCGGACCCCGGTGCGGGCCAGGGCGGTGCCGGGGGCGGGCGCGGCCGCACGGGTGAGGCGGCGGGCCAGCCCGGCGGGGGTCGGCGCGAGGAACAGGTCGCGGATGCGCACCTCCACCCCGAGGACCGCCCGGATCCGGTTGACCAGCCGCACGCCCGTCATCGAATGCCCGCCGACCACGAAGAAGTTGTCCTTCGGGGCCACCCGCTCGCGCCCGATGACCTCCGCGAACAGCGCGCACAGGGTCGTCACCAGCTCCTCGGGAACGGGCTCCCCGGCCGCCGGCGCGTCCTCCCGCGCCGCCGGTTCCGCGGCCGCCGCGAGGCGCTCCCGGCGCCGGGCCAGGTCCGCGCCCTCCGCCTCGGTGAGCTGCGCGAGCCCGGCCGCGGGGGACGCCGGATCGGCGGCCGCCCGGGCGAGCGTGCGCACGTACAGGTCGAGCAGCGACTGCGCGGTGGAGGCGTCGAAGAGGTCCGTGGCGTACTGCCACCACACCTCCAGACCGGCCGGGGCGCCCTCGGCGTCGCGCAGCTCCACGCAGGAGGCGCTCAGGTCGAACTTGGCCGCCTCCAGGCCCGGTTCGGCGAAGCGGCCGGTCAGCCCGCCGCCCAGCGGGACGCCCGCGTCCGCGGCGCCCTGCGCCTGCGCGGTCAACATCACCTGGAAGAAGGGGTTCGCGGCGAGCGAGCGCACCGGGTTCAGGTGCTCCACCAGCAGGTCGAAGGGCAGCTCCTGGTGGGCGTAGGCGGCGAGGTCCGCGTCCCGCGTCCGCTCGACCAACTCGGCGAAGCTCACCTCACCGGCGGTGTCCGTGCGCAGCACCAGGGTGTTCACGAAGAAGCCGACCAGGTCGTCGAGGGCCTCGTCGCCGCGCCCCGCGACCGGGGTGCCGATCGCGACGTCGGATCCGGCGCCCGCGGCCGACAGGGCCAGCGCGAGGGCGCTCTGCAGGACCATGAGCATGCTCGCGCCGTGCTCCGCGCCCAGCTCGGCCAGGCGCCGGTGCGCATCGGCGTCCAGCCGGGCCACGAGGGTGGCGCCCTCGCCCGAGGGCTCGGCGGGCCGCGGCCGGTCGGCCGCCAGCTCCAGCACGGTCGGCATCCCGTCCAGGGCGCCGCGCCAGTGCTCCAGCAGCCGCTCCGGGTCCTCCAGCAGTTCGCGCTGCCACAGGGTGTAGTCGGCGTACTGGACCGGCAGCGGCTCCCAGTCGGGTGCGGCCCCGGCCAGCCGGGCCCCGTAGGCCGTGGCGAGGTCGCGCAGCAGCGGGGTCACGGACCAGCCGTCGGTGGCGATGTGGTGGGTCAGCAGGGCGAGCACGGCGGTGTCGTCGCCCGGCAGGAAGAGTGCGGCCCGCAGCGGGAGTTGGGTGGCGAGGTCGAAGGTGCCCGCGGTGAAGCGGGCCACCAGCGCCGCGACCTCCGTCGGCGCGCAGGCCCGCTCCGCGAGCGGCAGCGGCGGGGCCTCCAGCACGTGCTGGTAGGGCTCGGAGTCCACGGCCGGGTACACGGTCCGCAGCACCTCGTGCCGCTCGATCACGTCCACGAGGGCGGCCGCCAGCGCCGCCCGGTCCGGTACCCCGTCCAGGCGGAGCACCAGCGGCAGGTTGTAGGTGGCCGAAGGGCCCTCCAGGCCGCCCAGGAACCACAGCCGGCGCTGCGCGTACGACAGCGGCACCCGGTCCTCGGCGTCGAGGACCACCCCGTCGAAGACGCCCTCCTCGGCCGGGGCCGGCGCCTGCGCGGTGGCCCGGTGGGCGTCCAGCAGCCGCACCCGGGCGGGGTCCACCGCCCGCTGCCACCGCGCCACGGCATCGGGCTCGGCGGGGGCGCCGTCGATGACCACCGTGCGCAGCGCGGGCGGGAGTTCGCCCTCACCGGCGGCCAGCGCGCGGGTCAGCTCGCGGAAGTGGGCGGTGGGCAGGTCCAGTACGGTCGCCCCGTGCGCGGCGGCGCCCGCCAACAGGCCCGCGGCGTCCGGCGTCTCCTCGTCGCGCAGGACGAGCGTGGCGCCCGCGGTCAGCGCCGGGAGGACCCCTTCGACGCCGTGCGGCGCGGGGCCGGACCGCAGGACGCGGTCCTCGGGTCCGATCGGCCCGTACTCCCGCTGCCGGGCGACCGGTTCGCCGCCGGCGCGCAGGGCGGCCAGCAGGGCGACGACCGCGTCGACGCCGAGCGGCCGGGCGGACCCGGCGGCGGAGCCGGACCCGTCGGCCGCGTCGGATCCGGTCGGCTCCTCGGCGTGGAGCGCTACGGCCAGGGCGAGCTGCCCGTAGCTGACCCGCCGGTCGCCGTGCACCAGGGCCGTGCGCTCGGGACGCGCGGCGACGGCGGCGTCGAAGCCGTCCAGCGCGCCGGGTCGGGGGGCCGGGGTGATCGCCGGGCCGCCGTCGTCCGGGACGGCGGCGGCGGTAGGGGCGGTCGAGGGCATCGCGGAAGCCTCCAGGCGAGGGGGAAGGTGAGGAGAGGAGACCGCGAGAAGGATCCTCTCGACTCCGTGCCCCCACGCTAGGTACGCGCCGTCCCTCCGGACGGCAGTCCCCCCGGCAGCTCCGGTCCCACCGGCCTGCCGCCCCAACTGCCGTACGCCCCGCCTTCCGGCCCCCCCCCGACGTCCCGCCTAGGCCCGCCGGGTCCGGGCGCCCGCCTGGGTGCGCCGGCGCAGCGGCGGCGGGACCGGCACCGGGACGAGCGGCGGCGGCGTGGCGGCGGCCCGCGCCAGCAGGGCGGCCAGCCCGGCCGGGGTCGGGTGCCGGAACACCTCCCGCAGGGTGAGCTCCAGGCCCAGCTCGGCCCGTACCCGGTTCACCAGCCGGACCGCGAGCAGCGAATGCCCGCCCAACTTGAAGAAGTTGTCGTCCGGACCGGCCGCCCGCCCGTCCAGCACCTCGCTGAAGAGCGTCAGCAGGGTGGCGAGCAGCGGGTCGGGGGTCCCGGGACCGGGCGGCGAGGGGGGCTGCGGCGCGCCCGCCCGGGGGACGCGGACCGTCGCCGGGACCGCGTACTCCGGCAGTCGCTGCGCCGCCCACTCCTGGAGCTCGGCCTCCGAGGCGGCGCCGGTCACCTCGGCGACCACCCGTCCGTCCGCCACCCGCACCTCGGCCCGCAGCACCCGCGGGTGCGCGGCGAGCACCTCGGTGACCCGGGCCAGGTCGATCCGGTAGCCGCCGGCCCACGGCCGTTCGCCGCGCAGGTCGGCCGGCGCGGCCAACCGCCCCACGCGCAGCGCCGGATCCGCCGCGAACGCGTCCAGCGCGGCCACCAGCAGCTCCGCGAGCCGCCGCGCGCCGGTCTCCTCGTACAGATCGGTGGCGTACTCCAGCACGCCCGTCATGCCCCGCGGCCCGCCCGCCCCCGCCACCGGCTCCTGCGTGAGCGCGAAGGTGAGGTCCGCTTTGGCGGTGCGGGTCCCGAAGGCCGGCTCCGCGCCGGACAGGGGACCACCGGCCGCCGCGTCCCGCGCCGCGGGGTCCGTGGTGTGCAGCTGCATCATCACCTGCACCAGCGGGTGGTGGGCGGCGGACCGGTGCGGGTTGAGGTGCTCGACCAGCCGGTCGAAGGGCACGTCCTGGTGGTCGTAGGCGGCGAGGTCCGCCTCCCGCACCCGCCCCACCAGCTCGGTGAACGTCGGGTCCCCGGCCGTGTCCGTCCGCAGCACCAGCGTGTTCACGAAGAAGCCGACCAGCGGGTGCAGCGCGTCGTCGCCGCGCCCCGCCACCGTGGTGCCGAGCGCCAGGTCCGTGCCCGCCCCGCAGCGGTCGAGTACGGCCGCCAGCGCGGCCTGGACCACCATGAAGAGGGTGGCCCCCTGTTCGTGCGCGAGCCGGGTCAGGCGCGCGTGGGTGTCCGCGCCCACCGCGAAGCCGGTCACCGCGCCCCGGCCCGAGGGCTCGGCGGGCCGGGGCCGGTCGGTCGGCAAGTCGATCAGCGGCGCCAGCCCGGCCAACGCCTCTTGCCAGTAGGCCAGTTCGTGCTCGGCCCCGCCCAGCAGTTCGCGCTGCCACAGGGTGTAGTCGGCGTACTGGACCGGCAGCGGCTCCCAGTCGGGTGCGGCCCCGGCCAGCCGGGCCCCGTAGGCCTCGGCGAGGTCGGCGAGCAGGCAGTCGGTGGACCAGCCGTCCGCCGCGATGTGGTGCAGCAGGACCACCAGGGTCTGCTGCCCGGTCGGCTCGTCGGGCAGGAACAGCCAGGCCCGCAGCGGCAGGTCGCGCGCCAGGTCGAAGACGTGCCCGGCCGCCTCGTCGACCGCGGCGGACACGTCCGCCGGGCGGCCCAGCTCCAGCTGGGGCCGGGCCCCGGACAGGACCCGCTGGTACGGCTCCCCGCCCTCGGCCCCGTAGACGGTCCGCAGGACCTCGTGCCGCTCGGCCACGTCGGCCAGGGCCCCGGCCAGTGCGGCCGGATCCAGCTCCCGGTCCAGGCGCCGCACCAGCGCGATGTTGTAGGTCGCGGAGGGTCCTTCGAGCTGGTCGACGAACCACAGCCGGCGCTGCGCGTAGGACAGCGGGATGCGGTCGGGGCGTTGGTGGGGTGGTACGGGCGTGAGGGTGGGCCGGGGTGTTGCGTCGGCGCCGGTCTGGTTCTGGGTGTGGGTGAGGCGTTGGTGGAGGGTGGTGGGGGTGGGGGCGAGGAAGAGGTCGCGGATGCCGAGGTCGAGTCCGAGGGTGGCGCGGATGCGGTTGACGAGTTTGCTGGCGAGGAGGGAGTGGCCGCCGTTGCGGAAGAAGTTGTCGTCGCCGTCGTGGTGGGTGCGGCCGAGGGTTTCGGCGAAGAGTCCGCAGAGGATCTCCTCGCGGGGCGAGAGGGTGCGGGGAGCGGCGCTCCGGGCCCGCTCGGCCTCGGCCTGCGCCGCGGCCCGGGCGGACCGTGCGGTGAGCGCCGCGAGGTGGGAGCGGCGGGCGTCGAGTGCGGCGCCCTCCTCGGTGGTGAGCAGGTCGAGTCGACCCAGGCGTGCGGTCGGATCGGTGGCGAAGGCGGTGAGGGTGCGGGCGAAGACGTCGAGCAGGAGGCGCGCGGTGGACGCGTCGAAGAGGTCCTCGGCGTACTGCACCATCAGGTCCAGGCCCGCCGGATCGCCCTCGGCCGTGCGCGTCTGCGCGCAGTGGAAGGACAGGTCGAACTTGGCGGCCCCCAGGTCGGTGCTGGTGGCCCGGCCGGTCACCGGACCGAGGGCGACGCGGTCGTTCTCGGCGTCCGCCACGGTCAGCATCACCTGGAAGAACGGGTGCCGCCCCAGGGCCCGTTCGGGGGCGAGGTGCTCGACGAGCAGGTCGAAGGGCAGGTCCTGGCGGTCGTAGGCGGCGAGGTCCGCGTCCCGCACCCGCTCGACCAGCTCGCCGACCGCGGGATCGTCGGACAGGTCGGTGCGCAGGGCGAGGGAGTTGACGAAGAAGCCCACCAGATCGTGCAGGGCCTGGTCCGGGCGGCCCGCCACCGGGGTGCCGATGGCCAGGTCGGCGCCCGCGCCCGTCGCGGCCAGCGCGGCGGCGAGCGCCGAGCGGGCCACCATGAAGAGGCTGGCCCGGCTGCCGCGGGCCAGCGCCGCCAGCGCGCGGTGCGCATCGGCGTCGAGCCGGGCCGTGAGCAGGGCCCCCTTGCCGGAGGGCTCGGCGGGGCGCGGCCGGTCGGCGGGCAGGTCGGCCGCGGCCGGCAGCCCGTCGAGGGCCGTGCGCCACTCGGCCAGCTGCCGGTGGGACAGCGCGGTCGGGTCGGCGGGGTCCCCCAGCAGCTCGCGCTGCCAGAGCGCGTAGTCGGCGTACTGGACCGGCAGCGGCTGCCATCCGGGGGCGCTCCCGGCCGACCGGGCCCCGTACGCCTCGGCCAGATCGCGCAGCAGCGGGGTCAGGGACCAGCCGTCGGTGGCGATGTGGTGGACCAGCAGGACCAGCACCGAGGTCCCGTCGCCCGGCAGGAACATCCGTGCCCGCAGAGGCGGTTGTTCGGTCAGGTCGAAGCTCTCCCGACCGGCGGCGGTGACCAGCTCGTCGAGGGTCCCGGGCGTGCAGGAGGTCAGGTCGATCCGCGGACCGGGGCCGTCGGGCAGGTACGCGTACGGCTCGCCGCCCTCGGCCGCGTAGCGGGTCCGCAGGATCTCGTGCCGCTCCACCACGTCGCCCAGCGCGGCCTGGAGCGCCCCCGCGTCGGGCACGCCGTCCAGGCGCAGCACCACCGGCGCGTTGTACGTCGCCGACGGGCCCTCGACCTGCCCGACCAGCCACAGGGCCCGCTGGGCCGCCGACAGCGGGATGCGGTCGGGGCGTTGGTGGGGTGGTACGGGGGTGAGAGCGGGGCGGGGCGTGGCGCCGGTCCGGGTGTGGGCGTCGGTGAGGCGTTGGTGGAGGGTGGTGGGGGTGGGGGCGAGGAAGAGGTCGCGGATGCCGAGGTCGAGTCCGAGGGTGGCGCGGATGCGGTTGACGAG